>JBAYMR010000023.1:0-4761 GCA_041663445.1 Candidatus Micrarchaeia archaeon | reverse complement strand
GAGTACGGCCGCAAGGTTGAAACTTAAAGGAATTGGCGGGGGAGCACCACAAGGGGTGGATGCTGCGGTTCAATTGGATACAACGCCAGGAATATTACCGGGAGAGACGGCAGGTTGACGGCCAGACTGAAGATCTTGCCAGACGAGCCGAGAGGTGCTGCATGGCCATCGTCAGCTCGTGGTGCGATATTGCGGATGCGAAAGCGTCTGAAATACGCGTCTGCGATGCACAAACTGTCTCGTTAAGTCGAGTAACGAGCGAGACCCTCGCGAACAGTTGCTACTTTCCCCTCCGGGGGAGAGGCACCCTGTTCGGACTGCCCGTGTTAAATGGGAGGAAGGAGAGGGCGACGGTAGGTCAGTATGGCCTGAATCTCACGGGCTACACGTGGCATACAATGGATGAGACAATGGGCTGCGACCCCGAAAGGGGAAGCTAATCTCACAAACTCATCCCAAGTTCGGATTGGGGGCTGAAACTCGCCCCCATGAAGCTGGAATCCCTAGTAATCGCTTGTCATCATCGAGCGGTGAATACGTCCCCGCTCCTTGCACACACCGCCCGTCAAGTCACCCAAGCGAGTTTTTAGTGAGGCAGCGCTTCTTGGCGCTGTCGAACTAGAGATTCGTGAGGGGGGCTAAGTCGTAATTCCCAAGACTCGAAAGAGTTCCGGGAACGATAAACAAGGTATCCGTAGGGGAACCTGCGGATAGATCACCTCCAATATAATCAATGATTGGATGTCTATCCTGACGATTCGTCGTCGGAATGGAATAACAGTGTTGATTGGAGAACCTTAGAAGGAATTAGTGTCGCAAGGTGTAGGCTTTTGTCTCTCTTTCCCAGTTAATGCCCTGAAGCGTGAATTTTATTTTTTATTGCCCTTAGCGCGAGCATTCTGCTCCGCAACACATTCTCTTTAGCGCGAGCCTTGCCTTCGCGCTTTTAATTCCTTCCCATCCTTCTATTGGCATGAAATTCACAATGTCGCCAAGCCGCGCGTATTTCCTTGGCCTCTGGAAGTCCCGCCGCACCGCCTCCGGCGTCGGAGTGGAGGGCAAGCGCGAGCTCCTGGAAATATTCATCAAGCTCTGCCTGGACGAGAAATTCGCCGAGCCCGACAAGATGAAATTCTCCGAGGGCAATGCGGAGGAATATGGCAGCTGCCACTTCTTCCACTCCGCGCTTCGCGCGTGGCTGGATTCCGAAATGAAAAAGCGCGACGAGCGGCTGCGCTTCAAGAACGAGTTCGCGGCGAATTACTTCGCAGGCGTGTTCGACGCCAAGGGCGGCACCATGGAAGTGAAGGGCAAGGAATACTGCTACTTCCTGGGCGACGACACCGACGAAATGGTGCTGCTGCGGCTTGGCTTCCGCGCGAAAAAGGAAGGCAACAAGATAGCTGTGCTGTCAAGCGACTTCTACGGATGGCTGCACCCCTACCTTAGGATGGACAGAAGCAAGAAGTTCTAGCCCGCGCGTATGCTTTGCATGCTTACTTGTAGACCACTATGCTCGACTTGCCCGTGGCAAGCAGCACAACTTCCCCCTTGTCCATCAGGAAGTCCACCGCCACTTTCTTCGCGGCAAGCCTGTCCGTCGCTGCGATGCCTGATGCGCGCTCCTTGGGGACGAGCAGCGCAATTTCCTTCTTGCCGTCAAAAAGCACGATGCGCGCGTAGGGCTTCCTGCGCGGGCCGTACGCTATTTCCGAAATGGCAGAAATCGGCATGTCGTTGAATGAGAGGCTCTTCATGCCCGGCTTGAGGTTGGCAAAAGTCGCCAGCCCTTCGTCGCGCGCCTTTTCGGACGCCAGCTTGAAGGCAAGCTCCACCTCGCGCTTGAAGTCGTTTATCAGCCTGTTTGACTCGCGCTTGAGGTCGGGCTTCCCCATGCCCGGCGTGGTGGCAATCCTGTAGGCAAGCGCATAGTATTTGCTCATTGCGCCGGGCTCTGCAGTCTCCTGCGCCGGCTCAGGGATGTCCTCTTCATAGCTTGCCTCATGGCGCTCCTTCTCTTCCGACACCAGCTCGACATCTTCGTCAGAAACTTCAACCTCGTGCTCCGCCCTGTGGGGCAGCTCGCGCGGCTCCTCATGCTTGCCGAACGGGAAGTTGGCCGCGTTTTGCGGCGCAGCCTCGCTCTCATCGGCGTCGCGCTTCTCCTCGCGCGCAGGCTGCCTCTGTGCCGCGCCCGCCCTGTCAAGCTCGCGCATTTGCTGCCCTGCGCTTATCTTGTCAAGCTCGCGGAGCGGGTCAAGCTCCTCGGGCCTGAAGCCGAAAAGCTTCTGGAGCGACGGGAGCAGCTTCCTCTTTGCGCTTTCGCGCCTCTTTGGCTCGTAATGCGCGAACAGCCTTTCAATGGCAGGCATCATGTCCGCCCTGGCAGTTTGCTGTGCCTGCTGCGCCCCTGGCTGGGAAGGCATCTGCGCAGGCTGGGATTTTCTCTCTGAAAGCAGTTTGCCTATGGAAACGATTTCCTCCTGCTCGTCTTTCCTCTGCCCCAGCCCGCGCTGCGCGGTCTCTTTCACCGCCTCGTCCTTGTCCGATGACAGCTCAATGAGCGCGAATATCGCGCGCGGATCGTCTATTTTCGACAGGCCGTTTGCCACCTTGAGCCGCACGGCGGGGTCAGAATCGAATGCCTGCGCCACCATCCTGTCCAGGTCATCGGGCTTGTCCTCTGCCGCGTCAAGGAGGCTTACCTGGCGGGGTGTTTTTGCTTTTGGCTTTTCAGGCATGAGAATCAACTCCACCACTTTCAGGGGCAAAAGATAAAAACCCCGCGCGGGGTTTTTGGATTCGGCTGCATCCGCCAGGGCAAATTCCGCAAAAAGTTGCCCGCATTCGTAAATTATCATTTTCAATTACGAATGCAACCAAAAAGATAAAAAGGGTGGATGCGCCATCCCGGCAATGGACATCCCGCAGCTATTCCTGTCCGCATTCGGGCTCATCCGCCCAGAAGTGCACTTTGCCTCGGTTGCCCTCAACGACGCCGCGCTTGCCGCGCTTTTCTCAATCGTGCTCGTCCTGTTCGTAACATGGCGCTTCAAGGAGCAGCGCAGGCTCCCGTTCATGGTGTCGGCGGTCGCAATCGCGCTTCTCCTGGGCGTGGGCATGAAGGCATTTTTGCAGGAGCCGCGCCCGTGCGTTGACTCGCCAGGCAAAATCCCCTGCCCCCTTGACTTTTCCCTCCCCTCGATACACGCGCTCCTTACCTTCACGCTTGCCATCCTGGCGGTGGGCAACCGCTCGTTTGCAATTTACCTAGTCTACGCGCTTTTCACGGCATTTTCGCGCGTCTACCTTGGCGTGCATACAATCATCCAGGTGGCATCGGGCCTCGCGCTCGCGTTTTTCGCCTGCGTGCTTTGCGAAATGCTCTGGCGCAGGCTCAAGCTTCCAATCCCGTCGGGCATACACATCCGGCACAGCGCCGCAAAGCTCCAGGCATAGGTTCAGGGATGAAATGAAAGATGGCGCGCGGCATGCGCGCAACAAGGCAGTGGTTTGATGAACGCGGAAGAACTCCGAACAGCCGGTGCACCGTGCGCCGGGAAGTGGTGCCTATGAACGAGGACGAACGCCAAGCAGATTGCGCATTGCGCGCCAGGCAGTGATGACCATGAACGAGGACGAACGCCAGCTATTCCATCTTGCGATTGGCCTGGCGCTCATTGCCATGGTGCAGCTTGCCGGAGTGGAAATCTCCGCCTACCTCGCCGGCGTGTCGCTTGTAATCGGCCTTGTGCTGGTGCACATCAAGCTTTCCTACGTGCATCTTGGCAATGGGCTGGAATGGCTGCTCGAGCGGTTCGAGCGCCCCGGCGCGCTTGCAGGATACGGCGCGCTCACCTACAATGCCGCCGCCCTTGCAATACTTACCCTCCTTTCCTCCCAGCCGCAGATTCTCGCCTCGATTGCCATATTGGGCATTGGCGACGCCGCAAGCACCATCGTGGGCAGGCGGAGCAAGCGCAAGCTTCCCTACAGCGCGCGCAAAACCTATGGCGGAACGCTCGCCTTCTTCGCCGCCTCCGCGCCCGTTGCCTTCTGCTTTGCAGGCCTGCCTGCGCTTGCCGTGGCTGCGGCAGCCGCGCTCTTGGAGAGCGCGGAGTCGAAAATAGACGACAACCTCACAATCGCAGTGGTGTGCATAATCCTTTTCAGGCTGATGGGCGGATGAAGGCGGATGGATTGGGGATTTTTTCCAATTCTAAAAAAGCCATCTGCGGCTTTTTTATACCCTTTAGGGGCAATCTTGTCCGATTTCTATGATAGTTCCCGGCTCAAAGTCATTCTCTTTCATAAAGGACGCAATAGGCGAGGGGCAGCTCCAGCCCTGCGGCGTTGACCTGACGCTGCGCGAAGTGCACGGGCTAACCGATTCCGGCGCAATAGACTATGACAACAGCAAGAGGAAAATCTCGGCAAGCAAGAAGCTCGAGTTCGATTCAGGCGGGAAGCTCCATCTCGCGCAGGGCTGCTACAAGATAATCTACAACGAATACGTTTCCGTCCCCATTGACGCGTGCGCGTTCGGCTTTCCCCGCTCCTCCCTCCTGCGCTGCGGCGCCGACGTGCGCTGCGCGGTATGGGACCCTGGCTACCACGGCAGGAGCGAGTCGCTGCTCGTGGTGAACTCGCAGCACGGGATAACGCTTTACAAGGACGCGAAAGTGATGCAGCTTGTGTTCATGCGCCTGGAAAGCGCGGCGCATAAGGGATATGACGGGCAGTACATGGGGGAAAACAGGT
>JBAYMR010000022.1:0-8240 GCA_041663445.1 Candidatus Micrarchaeia archaeon | reverse complement strand
TATTTTATCTCGTACACTTTGTGGCATGCATGCATAAGGTTGCGCATGCCACAAATTCACGGCAATTGTTTATTTAGCCACTGCAAGCAGTGGGGAACTAACCCCAACTAGGATTAGAAAAAATGCGGGCGCTCGCCTAAGAGGCCCTCGATTCTGCGCTCCAGGTTTGCAATCACGTCTTCCAGCCTGAGCGGCATTGCCCCCTTTTTGGCAGTTTCCCCTTTCAGCTCGGCCTCGGCCATGCTGAAAGCATAGCCGCGGGAAGTCGCAATCACCTTGATGAATGTGGCGCCGCAGTGGTCTTTCATCTCGCGTGCGAGGATTAACTTGAAGAACTCCATCTGGGCGAGCCATTTTTCGCCGTGTGTCAAGTCCAGCAGGTTCTCGGAATTCGTGACGATGAATGTGCACTTGCCTTTGCCGGACTCTTTTTCGATGTCCATTGAGGCGGACCCCACCATGGCGCCTTGGAACAGCCCGCGGGGAAGCTCCTTGGCCACTGTTTTTGAAGAACAGGCGTTTGGAGACGTTTTCCTGAAGTCAGCCACGACGCCGTTGCCGGGTTTGGAGGATAGGACGGTGGACACCGTGAAGCGCGCACCGTTCCTTGCAATCACGGCGTACATCTTTGCAGGGCCGTTGCCGTTGTTCTGAATGGCCGGGGTAACTGGAACTGATTGTTTGGTCGTCATACAAAAATCACAGGCATTTTTCTATATGGTAATAAATATAAACGCATGGCTGAGCGGCGCATGGAAAATGTTTGGAAAAAAAAATGGGAAAAGGCAGCTACTCCTTTTCATTGACGTCGTAGAAAATAGTCTCGCCCGGGTGCACGCGGATGCCCTCGCCCTCCACGAATTCATAGGGGCAGAGCTTTTCAGAGTGCTTGCAGCCGCGCATTTTCAGTATTTCTATCGCGCGGTACCTTCCCGATTGGTAGCGGGGGTGGTGCAGGAGGATTACTCCGTCGGAGAGGTACTCCATGCCAGTCGTTATCCTCATCTTCTCGGTGTTTATGCCCTCGGCGGACAGGAGGGTGGTGCACTTCCATTTGCGCAGGAGCTCGAACAGCAACAGCTCGGCCTCGCGCGCCTGGTAAAGCGATTCGAAAAGCATTGCGTAGGAAGTGAGCGAGTCTATTGCGAGGCGCTTGGCGCCAATCGAGGAAATCGTGTCCCAAATCAGCCCGCCGCCCTCGTCCACCAGCTTTTTCACCTCGTGCGGGCGGTAGTTTATGGATGAAAACAGGCCCTGCTTCTCAAGCGCGGGAAAATCAAAGCCATACCTGCCCATGTGCTTCAGTATCGAGGCGCTGGGCTCCTCGAAGGAAAGGAGGACGGACGGCTCGCCGTATTGCGCCGCGCCGTTGTGGAGGAATTGCGAGAGGAACGTTGTCTTCCCGCAGCCGGCATCGCCCATGACAAGCGTGGTGCTTTCCCGCTCAAACCCGCCGTTTATGAGCTCGTCAAGCCCGAAAATGCCTGAGGGCGTGCGGTCGGATGGTGTGCGCGGCTTCGCCTGCTTCGCAGGCGCCGCGGTTGCGGCTTGCTTGACAGGTGAGGATGCCATGCCGCACATTCGCTCAGAACTTTTATAAAGATGCACAGCCAGTATCCCACGACTGAAAAAGTGAGTGGTTTGATGGCTGTGCCAGAAATTTATCCAACCGGCATAAAAAGCCTGGACAAGGTGCTCGGGGGAGGCATGCCTCCTGCCGGGAACGTGCTTCTTTACGGCGACCCGCTCTGCGGGAAAAAGCCCCTGATGATGCAGTTTGTCTATGAGGGGCTGAAGATGAACATCCCGGGGATTTTCGTGCTCACCGACTTCGGGTTCGAGGACTGGAAGGCGATGATGGCGCAGTCCGGCTGGGACATATCCGAGTATGAGGAGAACGGCATGCTGCAGGTCATTGACTGCTACTCGAAGCAGTACAACCCGAAACTGGAGGACGAGGGAATTGTTACCTACGTGGACGGCTCGTCCGACCTGTCTGCGATTTCCATGCAGCTCTCGGGCCTGCAGGAGCAGATTGTGCAGATAGCGGACAACCACCGCCTGGGCTTCCATACGCTGTCCTCGTTGCTTGAGACCAACCAGCCCGAGAGCGTGTTCAGGTTCATGCAGTTCATCACCGGCAAGTTCCGCCGCATGGGCGCCACCGCGATGTACGTGATGGAAAAGGGCATGCATGACGAGAAGCACGTGAAGATGATTGAGCACCTCATGGACGGCGTGATTGAGTTCAACGAGGACAAGCTGCACGTGCGCGGGCTGATGGGCGCCTCGCCTTACTGGCACAATTACGAAGTGCATTCCGACGGCATAAAAGTGAAGGTGTGAGGCGCGCGCACGCGCGGCATTCTGTTACATTTGTTTATAAGCAATCTCGGCCAGATGGAATCAGGGGCATTGCATGGGCGAAGCGAACATTTCAGCGGCTGCTTCCAACTCCGCCAGCCTCGGCTTCTTCTTTTATCAGTGATTCGGGCAGCCGTGGCCTGGCAAGTGCGGCGCGCCCCCGGAAATTTTCCTGATTTGGTCTTTCCCGCGAGTTGGGCCGCATAACGAAAAATTACTTGAGGTGTTCATATGAATGGGGGAATTGCTGCCGTGAAAAAGTTGCAGACAACTTTTTCAGCATTGGAATGTGGAAATTCCAATAAAATGAAAAAGGATTCGCTCTCCAGGCAGCCGTGGAGCAGCCTGACCGGCAAGGGCGAGGAAGGCATGAGGAAAAACTGGTGCTCGGGAAGGGCGGGCAGTGGTGCTTGGGCGGAAGCGGGCATGGGCGCGCTGCCCATCCAGGAAAGGGAAAAGCTGGGCAGGCGAATCATCGAGAAAGCGGCGGGCATGGAGGTAAAGAAGCCTTCGCGCAAGGAGATTGATGCTTGGACCGCAAGGCTGCTTGCCGAGAATGTGGAGAAAACCAACCACTCTTGCTGATTGGCGCACAACGCAGGCGGCTGGCGGAAGCGCGGGCGCGCACCTTGCCGGGAAAGGCGAGTGGGTCCCCTGTCTTGCCCGTTGCGCTTGCCTGAAAATCCAGGCATGGGCGCCACCGTTCCCGGGCCTGGCGTGCCTACCTGAAAATCCAGGGAAGCATGTTCAGGATGAAGGCGACTGCCACCGTGCCTGCGATAAGCTTTGCTGCAAGCTCGTTTTGCACCCCGTTCTTCATGAGGTAGTAGCCGTCGAAAAGCGGGAGCGGCACGAGGTTTATTGCGCCGACAACGAAGTTGAGCGCGAATGCGAGCGCGAGGAAGCGCAGCACGGACGCCATCCATCCGAACCCGTCGGCATAGCGGAACACCCCGTACTCGCCGGTGCTGTCTGCAAATGAGGTCGTTACGCCGAGCTTGCCGTTGGAGTCGGTGGAGAGGGAATATTCGCCCTTGCTGGTCTGGAGGGAGTAGGAGGTGTTGGCGGAAAGGTTGGTGCCCATCATCACGTAGATGGGCGTGCCGTTTATGGATTGGAGGATGGCGCCATGCGGCAGGCTGCCGGACTCGACGTAATAGCCATCCAGGCGGAAAGGCGCGGTGCCTGCTGAGAACGCGATGAGGAGCGCGATGAGAACCAGCGAGGTGAAGAAGTTGGCCGCCGTTCCTGCAACGAACACCGCGCTCTGCGCCTCTTTCTTGCCCTTGAACATTTTCTTTTCGTCAATGTCCACGAATGCGCCGAACGGCAGGAAGCCGAAGAAAACAAGCCCTGCGGACTTCAGCGGGAAATTGTTCATGCGCGCAACGATGCCGTGCATGCACTCGTGCACCACGAGGACGACGGCAAGCGCTGCGATGCCCTCGATGAGCGGCAGGTTGATGCCGGGAATTATGGGCGTGCCGCCAGGCGACACTGCTGCGAGCGCCGTGCCTGCGGCAAATGCGCCCACAAGCGAGGCAACGACCACGAGTGCGTAGAGGAGCAGCGAAGCCGACATCAGGAGCGACAGGCCGCCAAGGACCAGCAGGCCGAGGAACACGTACTTCACGAATGCGAACTGGGAGATGGACGTCTGCAGGCCATGGCCCGCGGCCACGAATTCATCCCCGCCGGAGAGCATGGAGAAAAGCGCGCCGGAGGCGAGGGGCGAAACCAGGTATGAGAATACCACCATGAGGATGGTGCCGAGCCCGTAGATGAAGGCGATGCGCTTCCACGGGTAATTTTTCTTCGGGAGGAGGAAATAGGCGAACGAGCCGAAGCCTATCACCATGCCAAGCTCGTAAATGGACTGCCATACTTTCGGGCATTTTTTTGCCAAATCGTCAAGCACGGAAAGCCCGTACTGGCTTTTGAAGAGGAAAACGCCGTACCAGCATTCATACTTGAAAATGTGCGAGAGCCCGTAGCCGCACCCCACAAGCACCACAACGCACAGGATGAACTTGAGGAATGCCGAGACAGACGAATCCAGCACTGCGAGGAAAAGGAATACGGAAATCGCAAGGAGGAAAACCGCGAATGCCAAATCTAGATGGGTTGTTTTGTTCTTCATGCGCCTAACACCACCGAAACAATATATAAGGATTGTTATATGATAAGGGGATTGGAAATGAAGGCAATGAATTCGACCGAAGGCGCCCCGCTGCAAGCAGCGGGGTATCATCGCCATTCGGTCGAAATATTGCCAGTTGGGCCTCGCCGCAAGCGGCGGGGTATCGCCCAACTGGCAATGAAGGCGGGATTGGAAACATATCTGAATGGAGACAGTGAAAAAGTTGCAGACAACTTTTTCAGCATTGGAATATAGAAATTCCAATACAAAAACAAACCTGAATGGAAACGATAAGCAGGGGTGCATCCCATGGAATGCGAGATTTGCGGCGCGGAAGGCGCAGGGTATATTGTTCTTGTCGAAGGCGCGAAGCTCACCGTGTGCCAGGACTGCTCAGGCGCAGGGAAGCTGCTCCGGGCGCCGCAGCCCGTGCGCGACACGGCAAATTCGCCTGCATACGCAGGAAAGATTGAGATGGAAGTCGTGGATGGCTTCGGGGCAGTCATTGCCGATGCGCGCAAGAAAATGGGCCTGCCCCTTGAGGTGCTTGCCGAAAGGATAAACGAGAAGCACTCGTTCCTGGAGCGCGTGGAGCACGAGAAAACCCTGCCTGACGAGAAGCTCGCGCACAAGCTGGAGCGCGAGCTTGGCATAAAGCTGCTGCAGGAAGTTTCGTCTGGCGCCGCGGTGAATGCGAAGGACGGGCAGGGCAAGGGCATGACGCTCGGCGACATATTGGAGATACAGCTGAAGAAGAAAAAGAGCGGCTAGGGGACCACGAGCCTTGCGTATTCCATCTTCCTGCTTGATTTTGCCGACTTGAAAAGCGAGCGGATGCGCTCCGCGCGCCCGTCGAGCACGAATATCTCAAGGCACTTGCCGCGCTTGAGGTTGGAATGGATGTGGGTGGAGACCACGTCCTCGAATTCGTGCGCCAGGAATGATGCGCTTTTTTCTGCGTTTTCCTCGTGGACGAGAAGGAGCACCGCCTTCATTTCCCCGCCCATGGAATCCGCGCTCCTGTTCTCCGCGGCAAGGGAGCGGATGCCCGCGCGGATTGCCTCGCTCCTGCCGGAGAATTCAAGCGTTTTGCAAAGCGAGTCAAGCTCGGCAAGCGTTTCCTTGTCAATCGAGGCGCTGATTACCGGCATTTTCCCCCTCTTAATAATTTTTGGCGCAAAACACGCCGAATGTTAATAACATTTGTAGAAAAGGTTAATAACAGTTTGCCACAAACAGTGGCGGGTGCGTAAATGGCGCTTTTCGAGATAATTGCCGCAACGGTATTCGTCAGCCTGCTTTCGCTCGTCGGAGTTTCGCTCTTTTTCCTCAGGAAAGGGCAGCTTGACGCGGCCATGTTCTACCTGATAAGCTTTGCCGCAGGCACCATGCTAGGCGCGGCATTTTTCGACATCATCCCTGAAACAATAGGGGGCATAGGCGCGCCCCCTGCGCTGGAGTTCGTGTTTTTCGGAATAGTCGGGACGTTTGTGATGGAAAAAATAATCCACTGGCACCACCACCATCATATGGACCACAGCCACGAGCACAAGCACCCGCTTGGCATGCTCAGCCTGCTCGGAGACGCATTCCACAATTTCTTCGACGGGGTCGCGATTGCCGCGGCGTTCCTGGTAAATGCGCCGCTGGGAATCACCACCACCATCGCAGTGGCGTGCCACGAGATACCCCACGAACTGGGCGACTTCAGCCTGCTCCTTTACAGCGGCTACAGGAAGAAAGAGGCCATTTATTTCAACCTGCTCACGGCGCTCACAGCAATCGCGGGCGGCGTGCTGTTCTATTTCTTTTCGGGCCTGGTGGCAAATTTTGAAAGCTATGCGCTTGCCTTCGCGGCAGGTAACTTCATCTACATTGCATCGGCAGACCTCATGCCCGAGCTCCACAAGGAAAAGAGGACGCGCGAATCCGCGCTCCAGCTCGCCGCCATGCTCGCAGGCGCAGCGGCAATCTGGCTCGTCGCGCGCACGCTTGGCGGCTAGCGTGGCGCACAATTTAAATTAGCGCGCGCCAAAAACCCGATTGGTTCCTATGGGAGTTGACCTTGGCGACGTGCCGAAAAAGGCGGTTGCGCTTTCCGACCTGTCGGGCAAGCGCTTTGCAGTGGACGCCTACAATGCGATTTACCAGTTCCTGTCCTCAATCAGGCAGCCCGACGGCACCCCGCTCAAGGATTCCGAAGGCAATATCACTGCGCACTTGACGGGGATATTCTACAGGAACGCTCGCCTGCTGGAGAATGGCATACGCCCAATCTACGTTTTTGACGGGAAGCCGCCCGAGTTCAAGTCGGGCGTGATATCGGAGAGGGCGGGCAGGAAAGCCGAGGCGGAGGCGAACTGGAAGAACGCCCTCGAGAAGGGGGACATGGCTTCCGCGAAAAAATATGCGCAGGCGACCTCGCGGCTCACGCACGCCATGGTGGAGGAGAGCAAGACGCTCCTGCGCGCCATGGGGATACCCGTAGTCGAGGCGCCGTCCGAAGGCGAGGCGCAGGCATCACAACTTGTCATCGAAGGCTCGGCTGATGCGGCTGCAAGCCAGGACATGGACTGCCTGCTTTTTGGCGCGCCGCTTCTGCTCAGGAACTTGTCGGTGGGCGGAAGGAGGAAGCTCCCCGGCAGGAACGAGTATGTTGACATTGAGCCGGAGTTCATAGGGCTCCAATCCGCGCTTGACGCGCTCGGCGTAAGCAGGCAGCAGCTGGTGTGGATGGGCATCCTGATTGGCACTGATTTTGACGCGGGAGTGAAAGGCATCGGGCCTAAAAAGGCGCACAAAATCGTCCGCGAGTGCAAGACGCTGCGCGAGGCTGCGGAGAAAGCGGGCGCTGCGGACGAGCTGGAGCTGTTCGAGGCTGTGGAGAACTTCTTCCTGAACCCGCCGGTGGAAAAGGGAGTGAAGGTGCCATCTGAAAAGATGGACAGGGAAAAAATCGTGAAGTTCCTGTGCGGCAGGCATGACTTCTCCGAGGAAAGGGTGTCGCGCACCTGCGCCGCTGCGGAAAAAAGCATGAAGGAAGTGGGCGCGCAGACAAGGCTCGGCTCGTGGCAGTGACAGCGGCACACACCCGGGCGGGCATGCAGAAATGCGCGCCTGCAAGCCATGGCGGGATGGCGGCGTAAATCGCGCAGGCGGGGCTATACCATTTCCACGCTTACTTTCGAGCCGTCCGACAAGGAGAGCTTCTTCCTCAGGTTGAATGGCGAGATTACTTCCAGCACCTGGAGCCCGTGCACGGACATCTCGGGGAATATCACCGCGCACGGCAGCCCGCCTATCACGCAGCGGTAGCAGTCTATTTTCCCGAACGACACCTTGCCTTTTGCGAAGCCGGGCACCCGGATGGGCGGCTGCTCGCGGAGGGTGATGCGCTTCTCGATGTCGCCACCCTCGATTTTCACGTTGAGCGTGCCGGCAAACGGGAAAAAATCGAGGAGGCGCTTGAAGCTCTCCATGTATTCCTTTTGCGAAACAAAGCGCGCGCCCTTGCCAATCCCGGACGACACCGTGCCGGAGAATGACATCGCCTCGCCCTGAAGTGAGGAGAGGATTGCCGAAACAAAAGCGCGCACGCGCGAGACTGCCTTGGGCGTGAGGGAGATTGCGCCCCCTTCCCGCACCACCGCGCCCTCGCGCTCGAGCGCGATGAGCTTCCTGCTCGCGGTCTGCTGGGACACGCCTATCCCCTCGGCTATCTCGCCCGTCGTTATCC
>JBAYMR010000021.1:0-10064 GCA_041663445.1 Candidatus Micrarchaeia archaeon | reverse complement strand
GCCGCCAAGGTTTTTCACAACCACGCTGAACGGAAGCACTGCCCTGCTGCTGGTGTCGGTAGTGATTTGGGAGCCAACTGTAAGGGTGGAAACCGAAAGGTCAGGCGCGGTGTTCGGTGAATTCTCTATTGCGCTCATTTTTACCATGGCCCATTTTGCAGAAGACGTGATCCCTGGGTGAGTTTCGCATACTGATAAATTATATGCGCCGTCAAACACATAAGAGCCGCCCGGCCCAATATATATTCCGTTCATTATCGCCGGGTAGCTACTGGAAGACACTGAAATGTCATCAAGAGAAACCGTGTATATGCCACCAGAAATCGTTTCGCCCTGGTGCAGCATGGTGTAACCCTCGCAGCTGGCAAATGCAGCCGTGGGCAGTGCCAAAAGCACAAATGCCATTATCGTGAACAGTTGTTTCGATTCCATCAATTTCACCTTCCATTTTCCATTTCAGATATTTTCACTGTATTGGAATTTCTATATTCCAATGCTGAAAAAGTTGTCTGCAACTTTTTCATTCCATTTTTTTTCCAAGCGCAGCACATGCGCTTCACTATCCATGCTGCTCCGGTTTTTCTTTAAAAAGGAGCCCCGGCTCCCGCCCGGTCCCCATTTATAAAGCTTCCGTGGTCCGATGAACATTTTACGCCGAAGGCTGCGCTAGAACATCTCGCCCTGCAGCTCGGCAACCAGGTTCCTTCCGAACGGTGTGATTTTCACTATGCGCTTCCTTTCAAGCGAGCGCAGGTTCCTCAGGAGCGATGTCTTCGGGATGAGCAGCTTGTGCTGCATGGTGGAGCGCTTTGCCTTCCCTCCCGCCGAGCAGAGGAAGCGCACTATTTCAGCCTCGCGCTCCGACAGCGTGGAAAGCACCGCGCGCGCCTTTTCGCTGTCTGCGTCAAACGCCGGCGCCTTCTGCGGAGCTGCCGCGCGCGCCATGGCATGCTGCGCAGGCGCACGCACTTTCATTGCCACCGCCCTTGCCCTGCCTTTCCTGTTTTTTCCGGCAGGCGCCTTTTCCGCCTGCGCGTTTGGCGCGGCTCCTGCAGGGCGCTTCTTGCCTGAGAAGAACAGGAGATAAACAGCGGCCGCTGCCACTGCGATTGCGCCAAGCGCCAGGGCAATCGCCGAAAGCGCCAACGCCTTTGGCTTGGCCTCCAGCTGCATCGTGGAAATTTTCCCCTGCCCCACATCCACCTGCGCAGAGCCTGCCGATGCCTGCGTTGAGGCCGATATTATGCATGTGCCAGTTGGAAGCGCGCGGAACAAGAAGTTCCCTGCTTCCCCTGTCTTTGCATCAGCCCCGTCCATTTTCCCATAATCGAACCAGTCGGATGCGCACGAGGCAGAAAGCGATGCGCCCGGGACAAGCCGCCCGTCTTCCAGCACAATGCCCGATACGCTTCCCGCCGGGTAGAAAACCATCGTGAGGTTGTTCCCATCCGGAACAGTGAGCGTTGCACTGGAGGCAAAGTCCACGCCGCTCGTCGCCATGTCGTCAAGCACGGCATTGAGGCTATAGCTTCCCGCGTCAAGCGTGATGATTACGGTGCCGTCCCTTCCGGTGATGAGCCTGTATGTGGTGGTCGCATCCGAGTTTCCCTGCGAGACCGTTATTGCCAGGGGCATGCCTGCCGCAACAGAGCCGTTCACAAGCACCGCGTTTATCACCATCAGCCCGTTTGCCTGCGGCACTGATGGCGGAAGCAAGCCCTCCGTGCCAGACGTTCCATTGTCCGCGAGCGCCAGCGCTGGGAGAACCAGCAGAAAAAGGGAAAGAAAAAGCATGTTTGCGCGCATGACTTTCATGCGCACTTACATCTTAAAAAACAGTCAGGTGCTTCGCGCCTACTTCGCAGCCTCGTCCTTCACCGCGTACTTGACTATCATGAAAATCACGAACGCGATTATCACAAAGTCAATCACCGCGCCTGCAAAGTCCCCGACAAGGAATTTCACGGGCCCTGCCTGGAGCACGAACGACCTCCAGTCGCCGCCGGGTATGAGCGCCGCTATTATGGGCATTATGATGTCGCTCACCAGCGCGGAAACAAGCTTTGCGGCGGCTGCGCCTATGATGAATGCCACTGCAAGCCCGACCACCTTGTGCTTGTTCAAAAAAGCCATGAATTCGTCCACAAAACCCATCTTCCCACCCCGCAGTAGGGTCGGATGGAAAATTAATAAATGCGCCTGCGGACGGCGAAGCCTTCCTTCTTCCGAATAAATTGTGCCAGCCCCGCTTGAGGCCGAGCCGGTCAACGCGTGCCTGAATCAGTTGCGCCTTCCGAAAAATTTGTGCCCGCCCCTTGAATCGTATTCCTTTGCCTCGCGCGGTGCGCCATCCCTGCTTCCATGCCCGCCGCGCGAATCGCGCGAGCCGAATCCGCCCCTGCCGCCTTCGCGCCTGTCGCCGCTCCCATGCTCGCGCGAGCCAAAGCCGCGGCGCTCCCCTCCCTCGTGCCTGCCGCCGAACCTTCCGCGCGGCGAGCCGCCGTGCCCTCTCCTCCCTTCGTCCGGGTGCGGCGAGAAGTTGACGCGCCTGGGCAAAAGCTCGGGCTTCACATCTATCTTGAGCTGCTCTATCCTGCTGTCCGTCACCTTCTCGATAATCGAAATCATGCTGGTCTGGTCGAAAAAGACGAACGAAATCGCCTCGCCGTCCTTGCCCATCCTGCCCGTCCTCCCAATCCTGTGCACGTACGTCATGGGGTCGTCGGTGGTGTCGTAGTTTATCACGTGCGTTACGCCCGTCACGTCCAGCCCGCGGCTTGCCAGGTCGGTTGCCACCAGTATGTTGGTGCGCCCTTTCCTGAAAGCCTCCATTGACCTGTCGCGCTGGTTCTGGCTCATGTCGCCGTGGAATGCCATGGAGCGGAAGCCCCTGTCCACCAATATGTCGTTCAGCCTGTCCGCCCCGCGCTTTGTCCTTGCAAAGATGAGCGCCAGGGCGGGCTTTTTCTCGACAAGAAGCGCAAGCAGCATGTTCAGCCTGTCGAACTTCGAGGTCTCGACATAGTATTGCTTTATGCTCTTCACCGACAGCGAGTCTTCCGACACGCGCACTTCCTGCGGCGCATGCATGTACTTCTTGGAAAGCTCGAGTATCGCGGGGGGCATGGTCGCGGAGAACATGAGCGTCTGCCTGTTCTTGGGCGTCTTGTCAAGTATCTTCTCGATGTCGTCAATGAAGCCCATGTCCAGCATCCTGTCCGCCTCGTCCAGCACCACCACTTCGACAGCGTCGAGCCTGATGGTGTTCCTTTCGATGTGGTCCAGCAGCCGTCCCGGCGTGCCCACCACGATGTCCACCCCGGAGTTCAACGGGCCGATTTGCCTCTCAATGTCCTGCCCGCCGTAAATCGCAAGTATCCTCGCCTGGGAATTCACGCCGATTTTCCCGATTTCGCCCGCAATCTGCACCGCAAGCTCGCGCGTGGGCGCAAGTATGAGCGCGCGCACCTTGCCCTTTTTCGCAGGCGTGAGCGCAATCCTCTCAAGTATGCAGATGCCGAAAGCCGCGGTCTTTCCCGTGCCTGTCTGCGCCTGCCCGATAAGGTCCTCGCCCTGCAAAAGCAGGGGTATTCCCTGCGTCTGTATTGGCGTGGGCTGCTTGAAACCCATTCCCGTCAAAGCGCTAAGTATGTTTTGGCTTAAGCCAAGTTTGCTGAATCCCATTCTCTCACTCCCTTGGCAATCCCTTGATGCTTCAAAGCCCGCGGACGGGCTGCACCCCAAAGCTTTATTGCCAGGGATGCCCGCACAAAATGAGCCAAGATATGTTTCTTGTCTGTGGTGATGGTGCATGGAAAGGTATAAGAAGGTTGCGCCGGGCTCCCGGCGCGCCTTGCCTTCCCGTGCGCCATCAGTTGTAGATGGACCCTCCAGTGACCGGGGTGCCCGTCAGTTTATGGTAGCAGTCGTTATACGCCGCGCCAAGCTCACGGTACAGCCTTGCATTTTCCTTGTCGTGGAGCTTCCTGTAAGCCTTTGAAATTATCCAGCACGCCTCGGCGCAGTTCAGCAGGCTTCCGGCATCCTCCTTGGCTGCCGACAGTGCGCTCTTCCCCTCGGAAATTGCCTTCTGGAAGTCCTTCCTGGCAAACGCCTCTTTTGCGAGCGTGGTGTGGCGCTGCGCGCTGTCGGACTGCATCATTGCAGCCACGCCCTTCTTTCCCGTTTCGTTCTTTGGCATATCCTTTGGCATAATATTGTACCCGTTTTCCACTTTCGGGCGCATGTTCTGGGCGAACGAGGGCTTTGCCATCCCAACTGTAACGGCAATCACTGCAGCTGCCGCAATCATAGTAAGCTTGTTTTTTTGCATGGACGTCATCTCCTGTCTTATTGTGTCTAGGTGTGTATATAAATGCATCTACTCTGGAACGGGCGGCCCTCCGCGCGCATGCGGGCTTTGCACCATTCACGCCGATTCTACGCCGTAAAAATGGCTTCGGCGTAAAAATGCAGGTATAAATACTTTAGCCCTGTAGCCATTTCCCGTATGCGTCTCAAATCAAGAAGGTATATCGTTGTCCTAGGCTCGCTCATGTCGGGCCTCGGCAAGGGAATCGTCACGTCTTCGCTGGGCAAGCTGCTCCAGACCAAGGGGCTCAAAGTGTCGCCGATAAAATTCGACGGCTACCTCAACGTGGACTGCGGCACCATGAACCCGTTCCGCCACGGCGAGGTGTTCGTCCTCGACGACGGCACGGAATGCGACATGGACTTCGGCACCTACGAGCGCTTCCTCAACGTTGACCTCAACGGCAACAACAGCATCACCGGCGGCAAGCTTTTCAGGAACATCATCGAGAAGGAAAGGAAGGGCGGCTTCCTGGGCAGGGACGTCCAGATTGTGCCGCACCTCACCGACGAAATCAAGGCGTGGATAAGAAGGACGGGCGACGAGCAGGACGCGGACGTCGTGATAGTGGAAGTTGGCGGCACGGTTGGCGACCTCGAGAACGGCTACTTCCTCGAGGCCATGCGCCAGTTTGCCAACGAGGAGAAAGTTGTTTTCCTGCAGCTTACCTACGTGCCTTCGCTCTCGGAAGGCGAGCTGAAGACCAAGCCCACGCAGCACGCCAACAAGCTCATACTTTCATTGGGGATACGCCCGAGCATCATCGTGTGCCGCGAGGACGAGCTTCTCACGCGGGACGCAAAGGAGAAAATCTCGATGTTCTGCAACGTGCCCATTGACAACGTGTTTGACGACCCGAACATTGACACGATTTACGAGCTTCCCATGATACTGGAGAAGCAGAAGATGACCGAGCTGCTTCTTTCGGAGCTTTCCATTGACGAGAAAGGCGAGGACATGCGCGAATGGCGCGCCGCGGTGGACAAAATCAAGAGCCCGAAAGGCGGCGAAATCACGGTTGCAATCACGGGCAAGTACACCGCGGTGAAGGATGCCTATGTGAGCGTGAAGGAAGCGCTTGTGCACGCAGGCGCGCGCCACAACGTGCGCGTGAACGTGAAATGGGTGGAAACATCCGACATAGACTCATGCAAGGCGACTGCCAAGGAACTGCTCTCGGACTGCGACGGGATAATCGTGCCGGGCGGGTACGGGAGCCGCGGGACCGAGGGCAAGATTGCGTGCGTAAAATATGCGCGCGAGAACGGCCTGCCGTTCCTGGGCCTGTGCTATGGATTGCAGATGGCTGTCATCGAGTGGGCGCGCCACAAATGCGGAATGGAAGGCGCGAACTCCACGGAAATCGACGAGAAGACGAAATACCCAGTGATTGACTTCCTGCCCGAGCAGAGGAGCGTGCGGGACAAGGGCGCGAACCAGCGCCTTGGCGCATGGGAATGCAAATTGAGGAAAGGCACGCGCGCGTACAACGCCTACAAGCTTGACACTATTTTCGAGAGGCACCGCCATCGCTACGAAGTGAACAACGATTTTGTTTCCAAGCTGTCCGAAAGCGGGCTTGTGGTGTCGGGCACCTCGCCGGACGGCAACATCGTGGAAGTGATTGAGTGGCCCGACGGGTTTGGCGTGGCGACGCAGGCGCATCCCGAACTGAAGTCGCGCCTCGAGCGCCCCGCGCCGCTGTTCGTGGCATTCACAGAGGCGTGCCTTAAGAAAAAGAAATAAATCCCAATCTGGCGATGCTTGCATCAAGGGGCAAACAGTGAGCCACGTTTTGCTGATATTACTTGAAAGAAGGAAACACGACTAATTTCTAATTTTGAGCGGCCGTGCTCCAATTCAGCGCAAACGGGGCTCCGACCATCTTCACCGTAACGTTGCCGAGGTCGGCATAGAGGAGCACGCGCTTCTCACTGTCTATGAAAAAGCGCGCGGGCGGCGCGCCTGATTCGTCGCCGACGTCTATTTCATACGCTTCCCTTCCCGCCATCGCCTGCATGCCTTTTGATTCGAAGCGGGTCGGGATTGTCATTTCCACTCCTTTCGCGGAATAGACGGTGTCCACCTTCCAGCTGAAATTCTCCGAAGCCGCAAGCATCCATGGCGAGAAAAGCAGTATTGACTGGTTGCCGAAGTTCGAGTTGATGGCGCCTCCAGCCGGGCCGGAGAGCATTCCGTTCTTGAGGATGCAGATTGTCTGGCTTTTCTCCCCGGACTGCTCCGCCACCATCACCCCCGGGCATGTCGGCTCAGAGCCAATCGCATACGCCACCTGCTGTACGCCATCCGGGCTTTCCAGGCTGTACAGGTATTCCTCGCCCTGGGAAAGCGCCAGCGCTGAATTTTTTGTCAAATTCCCCTCCAGTATCATCGCCTCTATCTCCACCGGCGGGGTGCTGAAGAAAATGTATGCGGTGAAGCCGGCATAGCCAAGCACGCAGACAATGAGTATGAGCGTGGTCATCCTGTCAAGATACGGGAACTCGGGCACATGCTGGTAAGCCGAGGCGAGCGCGTTTCCAATGCCTGATACGGCATCCGTGTTCTTCTTCCCTTTTTTCATCATGCGCCCACCGCTTACTTCTGCTTGCCTGCCTCTTTCCTCCCTTCTTCTTCCGCCTTCCATTTCGTTTTCTCCTTCCTGGCAAAGTCGCCCCATTCGCTTTTCGTTGCTGCGCGCCACATGAGGCAAACAAGCGCGGCTAGCGCCACGCACGCAATTGCCACTAGCAATATGACATCGTCCATGGCAAGTCAAGCACTAAGAAATATTAAATACCAATGCCAAGTAGCCCGCATGGAGTTTTTTGCATCCGCTCCCTGCAAGGCAATCCTGTTCGGCGAGCACTATGTGGTTTACGGCGCCTCCGCGCTTGCCGTCCCCATCGAGCCGAGGAACAGTGTGAAGTTCTCGGATTCAAGCCAGCCGGGCATAGCCCTGCATTCCTCGCTTGGCAGCGCCCGCATTTCCCCTGACTTTTCCTTTTCCGGCGAGCCGCGCCTTGCCCAGTTTGCCGCCGTGGCGCAAGAAGCATGCGGCAAACGCCCACTGCCTTCGTGCAGCGCGGAATTCCTCCCGAGCTGGAGCCTGAAAGGGGTGGGCACCTCATCCTCGCTTGGCGCGGCATTTGCAGCCGGGCTGCTCTCGCTTGCCGCCAAGCGCGCATCAGCAAGGAAAATCTTCCTCGCCTCCCAGGCTGGCGACATTGTGGCGCACGAGGGCAAGGCATCCGGCATTGACGCGCGCACGGTGGCGTACGGGAAGCCAATCATTTTCCAGCGCAAATTCTCGCCGCCGAAGTTTTCCGTGCGCTCGGCAAAATTCTCCCTCCCTTCCGGCTGCTCGCTGCTTCTCATTGACACCTGCAAGGGGAACAAGGGCAGCACCGCCGCGACGCTTGCCGCGTTTGCCCGCTCGTTTGGCATCGCCACGCTGCCTGCGGCAACGCCCGAGGAAAAAAGGGAGGAAGTGCGCGCCGAGTTCGCGCCAGTCCTCAAGTCGGCGCTTTCCGCAAGGACCGCGCAGGAGCTTGGCAAGGCGATGGACGGCAACCACGTCCTGCTCCGCATGCGCCGCGTCTCCTCCCAGGGCATAGACCTTGCGGTCTCATCCGCGCTTTCAGCTGGCGCATACGGCGCCAAGCTCACCGGCGGCGGGGGCGAGGGCGGCGCCGCGCTCGCGCTTTGCGGCACTGCGCAGGCGCAGCGAATCTCGCAATCGGTCACGGACGCCACTGGTTTTGCCTGCCACCTGGTTTCAATCGCAAAAGAGGGCGCGAAAACGGATTGAATGGCGAACGGCGCCAGCCCGGCTTCCGGCTTCCGATATGGCTAAAAAGCCCATGCGCGAAATGATGATATGCAAAAATACCAATCGGATTTCATCGAGCTTGCGGTCTATGCGGGCGCGCTTCGGTTCGGCAATTTCACCCTAAAGTCCGGCAGGCAGTCCCCCTATTTTTTCAACTCGGGAATCTTCTACACTGGCGAGCTTAGCCGCGCTCTTGCGCGCACGTTCGCCCAGGCTATAAACCGCGCGGTGAAGCCAGACAGGTACGACGCGATTTTCGCCCCGGCCTACAAGGGCATCCCGCTTGCAGTTTCAGCGAGCATGGCGCTTGCCGAGCTGGGCGTGGACAAGCCCTGGTGCTTCAACAGGAAGGAGGCGAAGGACCATGGCGACGCCGGGATGTTCGTGGGCGCGCCGATAAAGGACGGCATGCGCCTTCTCATGCTCGACGACGTTTTCACCACGGGCGGGGCAAAGGAGGAGGCAATCGCGCAGCTCTCGTCGGCGGCAAAGGTGTCAATCACAGGTGTTTTCATCCTGCTTGACCGGCAGGAAAAGGACAAGGAAGGGAAAAACGCGATTGCCAGCTTCGAGGCGCGCCACAAGACGCGCGTGCACGCGATTGCAACAGCAGACGAGGTTTTCGACCACCTCTCGAAGAACAAGGTGAACGGCACGCTGCAAGTCACGCCGGAGATACTTGCGCAGTACAAGGAATACAGGAAAAAATACGGGATTTGAATGGGCTACCTCGAATTGCTTGCATCGTCCGCGCAGGAGCGCCAAAGCATAGCGTGCTTCGGGCTCGACCCTGACATCGCGCAGTTCCCGGACATGCCTGCGCAGGGCAACGAGGAAAAAATCACCTCGTTCTTCTCGCAGATAATAGACGCCTCGCTGGCGGAGGGCAAATCCATCTCAGCGCTCAAGCCGAACTACGCCTACTTCGCGCAATACGGCTTCCCAGGGCTCCGCGCGCTTGAGGCGCTCATAAGGCGCTACAGCGGCAAGCTCCCCATAATACTTGACGCCAAGCGCGGCGACATCGGCAAGTCCAGTGCGGCATACGCGGCTGAGGCTTTTGACTTCTGGGGCGCGGACGCGCTCACCGTCTCGCCTTACATGGGCCGTGACAGCCTCTCCCCGTTTTTCGAGCGCTGCAAGGCGGGCAAGGGAATCTACGTCCTGTGCAGGACCTCGAACTCCGGCGCGGCGGACTTCCAATCACTCAACATAGAAAACGGCAAGCAGCTGTTTTTCGAGGTTGCGCGCAAAGTGGAGCAGTGGCATGCAAACGGCGTTGGCATGGTGATGGGCGCAACCGCCCTTGACGAGCTTGAGGCTACGATGTGGATTTTCTACGACGCAAACAAGAGGCTGCCCCTCCTCGTGCCGGGGGTTGGCGCGCAGGGCGCATCGGCGGCGGAGACTGCAAAAGTGCTCAAAAGCGTGTGGCCCGATTCATTTTCGCTTCACAGGATAAACAGCTCAAGCGCCATAGCCTACGCGCACAGGAAGAAAGGGACGGATGATTTTGTGGGTGCAGCGCTTGCTGAAATAGCGCGCATGAACTCCGAAATCGGAAGGATTTGATTCACAAACTCCCACAAGAGTTTAAAAATATTGACTGCGTTTATCCTTGCAAGGCGATTCTAAGGGGTGTATTATGAGGAAATTGGGCATTTTTGCAGTTTTGGCAGTTTTAACAGCATCTGTTTTTGCAGCGTCTGGCTTGACTAATGTAGTAATAGCCGTGAACGACCTTTGCATCGGCCTCAAGTCCATGCTTCCCGTCGCAGCCATGCTCATGATAGTGCTTGCAGGCGTCATCTACGCGGCAGGCCAGATGATGGGAGCTGAAACGCGCGCACGCGCGAACGT
>JBAYMR010000020.1:0-10377 GCA_041663445.1 Candidatus Micrarchaeia archaeon | reverse complement strand
CGCGGCGCGCCAGCGCCGCGCGCCGCCGCTAGGAGCTGTTTTTCATGCAAAAAATAAGAGAGAATGGGGCGCTTTCATCCAACGCCTGAAGGCATTGGGTTTCCCGCGCCCCCGTCAACTAATTCGAGCATCACCATATTCTCTCTTGCAGGTATTTTTCCACCATTTCGACAATTTCCTTTTTCTTGCGCGAGTTTAGCGAGATGTGAACTTGCCCTGTTTTTGGAAGCCAAATCAGGAAGCCGTCATTTGCAAGCTCATGTGCGAGGCTTTCCGCTTCCATTTGGTGCTCGCGCGGAAGCGCTGACCTTGCATGGATAAGCTCGGTGTGTTTGCCGCCCCATCGCCTGTGCCTTGCCAGTTTGTAAAGGATGTGCGCCTTCAGCTGTTCCCTGCTTATTTCTTGCTGCGAGATAGAAACACCTTCCGAGTGTTCGTTACTATATATAATGGAATATAAATATTTAAACATTGCTATCCATTAATATGGATGGTGATTGATTGGAAGGTGAAAACGAACCGTCATTGTTCCTCCAGTTCATAGGCGACAAGCCAAAATGGAGGGTGATAGATTTCCTGCTGGAAAACAGGCTGCGGGACTTCACCAAGACCGAGATTGCAAAGGGTGCGAACCTGAGCTGGGCGTCGCTATACCAGCATTGGGGCGATATCGAACGCAAGAAAATTGTGAAGCTCACGCGCGTGGTTGGGCGCGCGAGGCTGTACCAGCTCAATGAGAAGTCTGCGCTCGTGGTGCTGCTCAAAAACATCGAGTCCACGCTCATCCGCGAGGCGGCGGATGCTGCCGAGGAGAGGGCAGTGATGAAAGCGGGCGTGAATGCAGGGCGCAAAAAATAGGCAGCAGGCCATGGGAGGCGTGAGAACGCCTTTTTATGCTTGCCTGCCAATTTCATGGCAGACAAATGAAGGTGGTATCAATGGTGGACATGAAACTTCTGTCAAAACTTACCGAATCGTTCGGCATCCCCGGCTATGAGCACGAGGTTGCCGGCATCATGGTCGAGGAATTCAGGAAAGCGGGCTACAAGGCGGAAATTGACGCTTTCGGCAACGTGATTGCGCGCTCAAGCGCCACGAAGAAAAAGCCGCTCATGCTCGGCGCGCACATGGACGAGATTGGCCTGCTTGTGAAGTACATCAACGAGAAGGGCTTCATCCGCTTCGTGAAGGTGGGCGGGATTGACAACCGCGCGCTTGTGAACCAGCGCGTGGTGCTGGAAACTTCCAAGGGCAGGATATACGGCGTGATTGGCAACAAGCCGCCGCACATGCAGAAGGCAGAGGACATGAAGTCCGCAATAGACAACAAGTCGCTTTTCATAGACATCGGCGCAAAAAACAGGAAGGACGCCGAGAAGATGGGCGTGAACATCGGCGACCCGATATGCTTCGACATTTCCACCAAGGTGCTCAACGGAAAATTGGTCACGGGAAAGGCGCTTGACAACCGCGTGGGATGCTACGTCCTGCTCGAGCTTGCCAGGAAACTGAAGAACAGGAACGTGGTGCTTGTGGGGACCACGCAGGAGGAGGTTTCCACTTTCGGCAAGGGCGCCATGGTTGCCGCGTACAATCTTGAGCCGTCGGCATTCATCGCGGTGGATACTTCCATCGCTGGAGACCACCCGGAGATGAGCGAGGACGAGTCGCTCATCCACCTCGGGAAGGGGCCTGCGCTCTGCCTTGTGGAGGCGGGCGGCAGGGGGAACTTCGCAGATGCCAAGCTCAAGCAGGCGTCCATAGAGGTTGCAAAGAAAAACAAGATACCGTTCCAGATAGAAGTGATAGAGGGCGGAGCCACTGATGCCGCGTCGGTTTACGGCGAGCGGGGCGGCATCCCGTCCATCGCGGTTTGCGTCCCGACGCGCTACATCCACTCCAACGTGGCGGTGTGCGCGCTTGACGACATCGAGAAAACGACGAGCTACCTCGTGAAGTTCGTGGAAGCGCTCGTCTAGCCGCAGTTGGCTGAATATCACGATGAAGGGCGTAATATCGTTCTTGGTTGCGTCCGTTTTCCTTCTTGTTCTCGTTTCGTCAGCCGCAAGACTGCAGGGGCGGGCGCAGGATTTTTCCTACCAGCCACTCGTAGCCATGCATGTGCAGCAGGAGGCTGTGGGGGCTGCCTTTTCAGACGCGCTGTCCGATGCTGCGGGCAAGGCGTTTTTGGCATCGCAGGCGTCAGGAGCCGAGGCGCCAGCCGCAGTGAAGGCCGCGGTCTATCTTGCCGCGCTGGATTTTGAGGCGCAGCTGCGCACAGAAGGATATGACGCCGTGTTTTGGTGCGGAAAGCCTGCAGAGGCAGAGCTGCAGGAGGCGTCTGTAAGGATGGCAACGGAAGGGAACGCGATAGTTCCCGAAGGGGCGCTGCCGATTTCAAACCCGGCTTGCCTGCCTTCTTTCGACGCCAATCTTCTCAGGAAAAAAGTGCGCGTGAATGATGCCGGATTTTCCCTATATTCAGGGGCGGCAGGGATGGGGCAGGCGGTGGCGCTGCCTGAAGGGTTTGGGGGCGGGATTGGTGGCTAGGCAGGAATCGCAGGAAGGCGCGAGGGGCGCAAGAGGGCAGTCCTCGCTGGAAGCGTTGCTTGCGTTTGCCGCGCTTTTGTGCGCGCTTGCAGTGCTTGCCCATGCGGCAAGGGCGCAGTCAGATGCCTTTGCATCGGCGGTGGGGGAGGCTGATGCGCGCACGTCGCTTGCGCGCGAGGCGTTTTACATTGACTTGTCGGCGAGCATCGTGCCCACCGCCGAGCTGCAGCGCAACCTGTCAGGAGTGCCCATCTCTGATGGGAAATGGCTTGCCAGCAGGCGAATCGGGGCGGTGCGCGAGCCGCTTTTCCATAGGATATCGGTTGACGCGAAGGGGAGATATTATGTGCAAAATGAATGACGCGAAGCGCACGCGCGCGTTTTGGTCCATTGACGCGGCTTTCGCGCTTGTGCTCTCGGTTGCGATGTTTGCCATGTTCTCAGCAGTGCTTTACGCCGCAGGCATGCAGGCGCTGGATGGCGCGGGCGAAGCGTCGGGCGCCCTTCTTTCCGCGCGATTTTCATATTACGCCCTGGCGCAGGCAGATGGCGGGAAGGAAGCCGATTTGCAAGCCCTGCTCGAGGGCATGGGAAGGGAATATGCGAGCCTGAGAGTGGCGGATTCCGGCGGGGAGCTCTCGTTTGCGTCGGCAGGGGAGAAACCAGGTGCAGTTTATTGCACGACGAGGCTGGATGTGAGGGAAGGTAGGATGGTGAAGCTGGAGGCGTGCATCGGATGAAACGGGCGGGCGCGGCAGGAAAACGGCTTGCGTTCCTGTTCAGCCTTGAGGCTGCCTTTTCGCTCACGCTCGTCATTGTTGCCTCGGCGTACCTGCTTGCCTTTGCGCCCCAAAAGGAAAGCGCAGGGGAATTCCTTGCCTGCTCGGATGCCGCGGGCGCGCTTGTGGAATTGCGCGCGTTTTCCTCGCAGGCGTCGTTGCAGGCGGCTGTGGACGAGGCTGGCGCGCTTCTGGGTGCGTGCGTGGAGGCGGAAGCGGGAGGGGTGCGCGCGTCATCGTGCAAAGAAAACAGGGGGGAGACGGGAGAAAAATACTCTTTTTCGTTCCCAGTTTGGAGGGAGGGGCGGGTGGAAAATGCCGAGGTGGCATGCCGGCGGGCACCATGAGCCGCCCAAGCGCTTTTTTATTGTTTCCATCGCAAGCAATTCAAGGTGGTTTGCGTGAGGTTCTTTCCAGCATTTCTAATGTTCGTGCTTTTTGCAGCGCCCGTGTTTGCCTATGACGTGGCGATAAAGGTCACAGTGTCCCAGGACACGCTCGCGGTGGGCACAAACGTCACCATTGTCAAGGACGGCACGCTCCTCTACAACACAAAGGTGGGGGCAAGCGGCATCGTGTCATTCAATCTTGACCCCGGCAGCTATTTTGTGTATCTTGACAGGGGCGGCTACTCAAGGCACGTCAACCTCCTTGAAGTCGGCAGTGCCGAGAACATCACGTACACAATGCGCCAGATAATCTCGTACGCAAGCGTGTACGGGCAGGTAACGGGCCCAACCGATTTTAGCAGCGCGTCGGTGGCGGCGTATTCCAATGGCAATATCGCAAAACGCGCCACGCCCAACAAGGACGGGTATTATTTGATGGCATACCTGCCTGAAGGGAACTATGACCTTGTCTTTGCCGCGCCGGGCTTTGTGGAAGAGGATGAGCCCATCACATTGTTCGCGTCGCAGTTTTCAGAGGCGAACGTGAAGCTCGGCAAGATACCGGTTGCGCCCGTGTCGCAGCCGGCAATCACGGCCCCATCATCGGTGCAGAAGCAGTCGGTCATAGAAATCCAGGTCATGAATGGAAGCTCGCCCATGCCAGGGCAGACAGTGCAGGTGAAGACCCCTGCGGGGGACATTGAAGCCGTTACAGGCGCGGACGGGAAAGCGCACGTGAATGCAGTGGCCCCGGGAAAATATGTTTTCACGTATGGCAACCTTACATCAACAACCGTGGTGGAAGGGGAAACCGTTGTGCCTGTGCAGCCGGTTGTGAATGATACCGAGCCTGTTGCGCCGATTGAAACAGCGCCCGAACAAACGCAGGAAAGCGGCGGGCTGCTGACCTGGGTTGTCGCGGCTGCAATGGCAATCGTGATTGTGGTGATTGGAATCGTCATTTTCATAGCGGGCAAAATCGCCAAGAAACAGGGGCCGAAGGAAGGCGCGGGGGCGCATGAGCCATCCGCAGAGCCGCATGGGCACAAGCATGCACATGCGCACCAGCACAAGAAGTGAGCAGATGCCTTTCAACACCGAGAAGTTCATCGGCAGCGCGGTTGCCGCGATAAAGGGCAGCGTGGGCGACGGGCGCGCGATAATCGCAGTGTCGGGAGGGGTGGACTCCTCGGTTGCAGCCACGCTTGCAAGCCGGGCGCTGGGGAAGAACATACGATGCGTGTTCGTGGACACCGGGCTCATGAGGAAGGACGAGGGGAAGCTCGTGAAGGCCATGCTTTCGCGCGCAGGCGTCAAGCTCGACGTGGTGGATGCCAGCGCTGACTTTTTCTCCGCCCTCAAGGGGGTGGACGAGCCCGAGAGGAAAAGGAAGATAATCGGCGAGAGGTTCATACGCGTTTTTGAGAAGGAGGCCGCGCAGTTTGGCGCGAAATTCCTGGTGCAGGGCACCATCGCGCCCGACTGGATTGAGAGCGGCGGCGGGAGCAGGGACACCATAAAGTCGCACCACAATGTCGGCGGGCTGCCCGAGAAGATGGGCATGAAGCTTGTGGAGCCGCTTCGGGACCTGTACAAGCACGAGGTGAGGATAACCGCCCGCGCGCTTGGCCTGCCCCCTGAAATGTCCGAGAGGCAGCCGTTCCCCGGCCCGGGGCTTGCAGTGAGGATTGTGGGGGAAATCACCCCTGAAAAAGCAGCCATTGTGCGCGCTGCCTGCGCGGTTGTGGAGGAAGAGCTGGAAGCTGCGGCAAAGGAAGGCAAGCTTGAGCTTCCGTGGCAGTATTTCGCAGCGCTCCTGCCGACAAAGACAGTGGGCGTGCGGGGGGACGAGCGCTCGTACCAATACACCATAGTTGTGCGCGCGGTCCGCTCGCTTGACGGCATGACTGCGAATTTCTCGCACATCCCGCCGGAAGTGCTCCAGAAGATTTCTACGCGCATAACAAACGAGATACGCGAGGCAGGGCGCGTGCTTTACGACATCACGAACAAGCCGCCGTCCACGGTGGAGCTGGAATAGGGGTTAGAGTTGAGACAATGGCGATTCTGATTGTTGACATGGGCTCGCAATACACCCACGTCATCTGGCGCACCTGCCGCGACCTGGGGCACGACGGGAAAATCGTGCCGAAGGCCGTTGCGCGCGCGGAACTGGATGCGGCTGACGCGGTCATCCTGTCAGGCGGGCCATCATCCGTCACCAAGGACAATTTCCACTTCCTGCCGGGCTTCATCAGGGAAAAGCCGGATGAGAAGGCGCTGCTTGGCATCTGCCTGGGGCACCAGCTGATTACGCAGTCGCTGGGAGGCGTTGTGGTGAAGGGCAAGAATGCGGAGTACGGCATTTCAAAAATCGAGGTGGATGCACCGGGCGTGCTGCTGGAGGGCGTGCCAGCCTCTTTCAATGCCTGGGTGTCGCACTTCGATGAAGTGGCGAAAATGCCGGAGGGCTTTGCTTCGCTCGCGCACTCGGAAACGTGCGCGCACGAGGCCATGGAGATGCCTTCGCGCAAGCTGTTTTCCGTCCAGTTCCACCCGGAAGTGTGGCACACGGAAAACGGCGAGAGGATACTTGAGAATTTCATAAAGAGAATTTAGGGGGGATGCGCGTGTACGCTGTTAAAAAAAACGACAAGCCCAATGTGAGCTATGTGCATGTGAATGAGAAGGGCGGCAAATCCTACATTGTAATGTACCATTCTCTGGGCAGGCGGAAAGCGGCTGTTGACATTTTTGAGCTGGCCCCTCTCGGCGCGCCCTTGCCGCGCGTGGTGGACGACAGGAAGAAAGTGGTGGCGATACGGGAAATAACGCCATGGACGGCAAAGCAGGGGCTTCTTAACAGCCTGAACATGGGAAGGACGCCGGACACGGCTCTGCTGGCTGTCGGGGCATTTTACCCGTTTTTCCTGCAGCCAGTTGGGCGCGCGTAAATTTACGCAATCTTTCTTTTGAGTTCCTGCATCCCCAGCGCAGCAGCGCCGCCTGCGAGCGCGGTGGTGAATTGGAAAATGCCCATTGCCGTGAGGAATGCCGCGGGCACCAGGCCAAATGAGAGGAGCGCGAGCGCGGACAGGAAAAGGAATGCCGCCTTTGCCGCCGCCCCGAGGCCGAGCGCGGAAAGCCTGTTCGCCCGTTTATTGAGCACAAAATGCTTTATGGTGGCCACCAGGATGGCGTTTGCAGCCCAGATGAACGGAATCATGCAGAGGAGCGCGGGCGAGGCGGCCCAAAAGACAAGGCCTGCGAGATAGGCGCCGATGCTCGGAAGGATGATTACCGGCAGCAACCGCGCGCCCTTCAGGTTGAGCGCGGCGAGCACAAGGGCGCAGTTCACGGCGGCGCCCACAAGGAGCTGCTCGTGCCCGAGAAGGAACGGGAGCGAGAAGGAGATTGCCGCGTAGATTGCCATTTCAACGTATTCCTGCGCGCGCGAAAGCGGGAAATCCTGGCGGAAAAGCGAATCGGAGATTTGCGCGTATTCGAATTTCATGATATCACGCCAATCGTACATAGCGCAAGAATATAAAAGGTGCGAGAGATTTTCTGCGTTGATGGAAAAGGGGAAAAAGGGCGGCAGGCTCCTGATGAACATCCTGCACGAGGCGCAGGAAAAGCACGGCTACATATCCGAGCACATGCTCAAGCAGATTTCCATAGACCAGGGCATACCGATTGCGCGGCTTTACGGGGTGGTGAAATTCTATACCATGTTCCACACCGAGCCGCAGGGAAGGTACGTCATCGAGTTCTGCGGCTCGCCGTCATGCGTGCTCAATGACGGAACGAGGCTTGAGAAGTTCCTTGAGCAGGAGCTGAAGGCAAAGGTTGGCGCCACCACCAAGGACGGCATGTTCACGCTCTACAAGACATCGTGCATAGGGTGCTGCGACGAGGCGCCGGCAATGCTCGTGAACGGCGAGCCGCACACCAGGCTGACTGTTGAGAAACTGACGGCGCTGCTGCAGAAATTGCAGGCGGCGCAGGGCGGGAAAAAGCCGCAGAAAAAGTGATATTGATGCAGATACTTCGGCAGACAAGGATGGAGGCGCTGGAAAAGGCGCGTGCAATGGGCCCGGACGCAGTGCTGGCGCTCCTGGAGAAGAAGGGGCTGGAAGGCAGGGGCGGCGCGGCGTTTTCCACCGCGAGGAAATGGCGCGGCTGCCGCGATGCGCCATCCGACGAGCGGTTCGTGGTGTGCAATGCCGACGAGGGCGAGCCAGGAACCTTCAAGGACAAGTTCATAATCAGGCACAACGCCGAGACGATGATTGAGGGCATGCTCATCGCAGCCTACGTTGTCGGGGCGAAAAGGTGCTTCATTTACCTGCGCGGCGAGTACGAATGCCTGCGCCCGCGCCTGCAGCAGCAGATTGACGACGTGCTCGCGCGCGCGAGGATGGACGGCGTGGCTGTTGAGATTGTTCGGGGGGCGGGCGCGTATGTATGCGGCGAGGCGACTGCGCTCCTCCAGTCCATACAGGGTTTCAGGGGCACGGCGATGTACAAGCCGCCCAACCCCACCACCTGCGGCTTGTGGGGCAAGCCAACCGTGATAAACAACGTGGAGACGCTGGCGTGCGCGGCGCAGGCGGTGCTTTTCGACGACTGGGACCCGAGCCTGCGCCTCTTCTCGCTTTCAGGCAACATCAAGAACCCAGGCGTGTACGAGTTCCCGCTCGGCGTGAAGATGTCCACAATCATAGATGTTGCAAGGCCTGCGAGGAAGCTGAAGGCGATGTCGTTCGGCTGCTTCGGCGGCATCATGCCGGTGGACGAGGGCATGGCGGTCACGCCCGAGGCGATTTGCATCGAGAGGTGCCAGCACGGCACGTACAGCATAATCCTCATTGACGAGGGCAACAACGTGGTGGACGTTGCCTGCTCGATTGCGAAGTTCTACGCCTATGAATCGTGCGGCAAGTGCACGCCATGCAGGGAGGGCACCATCCGCATCCTCAACCTGCTCAAGAAAATCAGGGATGGGAAGGGAGTGAAGAAGGACCTGCAGGTGCTTTGCGAGCTTGCCACGCACGTGCAGGAGACCGCGCTCTGCGGGCTGGGCCAGACGTGCGGCAACCATGTGCTCACAAGCATCCAGCACTTCCCGGAAGATTATGATTATTGCCTGAAAAAGAACAGGGAGAACATCGGCGAAGGCAAGGGCAAGAAGTGATTTGCATGAAAATCAAGCTGGACGGCAAGGAAATCGAGGTCGAGTCGGGCAAGTCGCTGCTTGACATCTGCCGCGAGAACGGCATCAACGTGCCCACGCTTTGCTACCACGCCAGCCTGGTTCCCGAGGCGCGCTGCAGGGTGTGCCTTGTGGAAATGGACGGCAAGCTTGTCACATCATGCTCCACGAAGCCGCGCGAGGGCGCGAGCATTGTAACCGGCAACGAGCACGTGATGAAGGCGAGAAGGCTGAACATGGAGCTCATGCTGCCAAACCCCTCGTGCAGGAAGGAAGACGATTTGGAAGTGTGCGGAATCTACGAGGAAGTGGGCATGAGAACCGCGCGGTTCTCCAGCATAAAGGAGTACAGGCCGGACCTTGGCGCCGCCGTGATACGCGACAACAACAAATGCATAAACTGCGGCAGGTGCGTGCGCGTGTGCGCCGACATCCAAGGCGTCTATGCCATTGACTTCGCAAGCCGCGCGCACAACGAGCATGTCACCCCCTACTTCGAAAAGAACCTTGCCGACGTCGCATGCATAAGGTGCGGCCAGTGCATACTCAACTGCCCGGTGGGCGCGATTTCGGAAAGGTCGCACATAGATGAAGTGGTTGCTGCGCTTGCCGACAAGGACAAGCATGTGGTGGCGCAGGTTGCGCCTTCCATCAGGGCCGCGCTCGGCGAGCTTTTCGGCATGCCGGCGGGCACGCTGGTGACAGGAAAGACAGTCGCAGCGCTCCGCAGGTGCGGATTTGCCAAGGTGTTCGACGTTGACCTTGGCGCGGACATCACCATAATGGAGGAGGCGAGCGAGCTTTTGCGCCGCGTGGAGACCGGCGGCCCGCTGCCCATGATTACCACCTGCTGCCCGGGCTGGATACTGATGATGGAATTCTTCTACCATGGTTTGATAGAAAACATGTCCACCTGCCGCTCGCCGCACGAGATGCTCGGCACGCTCATCAAGACGTATTATGCGAAGAAGGCGGGCATAGACCCGAAAAAGATAGTCGTGGTGTCCATCATGCCGTGCACCGCGAAGAAATTCGAGTCCACGCGCGCCGAGCTTGAGACCGGGGTGGACTATGTGCTCACCACGCGCGAGCTTGGAAGGCTCGTGAAGATGAAGAAGGTGGATTTTGCCTCACTCCCCGACGAGGAATTCGACCCTGCGCTCGGGATTTCAACGGGCGCGGGCGTGATATTCGGCGCCACCGGCGGCGTGATGGAGGCTGCGCTGCGGACAGCGCATTTCCTGGCAACCGGCAAGGAGCTTGAGAAAATCGAGGTTAATGAAATCCGCGGCATGAAAGGCATAAAGGAGGGCAAAATCACGCTCAACGGCAAGGAAATCCGCTTTGCCTGCGCGCACGGCGGGGCGAACGCGCGCAAGCTCATAGAGCAAAAGGACAAATATGATTTCATCGAGATAATGGCATGCCCCGGCGGCTGCATTGG
>JBAYMR010000019.1:0-12704 GCA_041663445.1 Candidatus Micrarchaeia archaeon | reverse complement strand
GGCAGTGGTTTTGATTGTGGCGCTTGTGTCTGTTGCGCTTCTCGGGTTCTTCCCTGGGATGGCGGCTGACGCGAGGATTACGCAGAGCCAGTCTTACTGGAGAGGACAGGCAAGGCCGTTCGCGATACTGGACGCCGGCCTGTCGGGCGCAGCTGCAAACCTGAGCGTGCAGAACATGGAGGCGAACGGGCCATATGTCCTTACTTCAATGACAATCGGTGGAGCAGCAGTTACCATCACTGGCACCAATGCTACATTCGCAGCAGGCGAGACAAAGACGTTGGTGGTCACCGCCGGAATACCGACATGCACTTCTGCTTCGGTCTATGACTACAACGTAACCATCAGCTACACCACGCCGAACGGAGTGACCGGAAAGCAGTACGGCACCAAGAACCTGATAGGCAAGTGCATCTGAAATTTTTCAGCTTTTTTTTTCCTTTTTATTTTTTCCCTAGTTTTCAAACTTAAGGGACGCCAGGCTGTTGCCTTCCGAAAAATAGTGCGCCTCTTTCCCTTCGAGCGCGCGCGCCTTTATTGACAGGAGAGTGGCAACTGCCACGCCGCGCGGCACTGCTTGCACGCCGAGGATGGGCAGGGCATTGCCGATAGGCATGCGGAACTTTTCAGCGCCGATTGAGAGGATTGCCTCGTTGCCGTCAACCGCTGCGCCAAGGAATTTCCCGGCCTTCCCGCTTGCGCCCGGGCCGCTGCCCGCCACAATCCTTGAAAATGAGTTCAGGTGGAGCTCGCCATCCCGGAAGCTTGCTCCTTCTAGCACCACTTCTGCGCCTTCGCGCAGTTGCGGCGCGTCGCCCGGCGGGGACCACCAGACCGCGCGGCAGCACTTGCCGCCGCTGCAGATGGAGAACTGGAGCATGCTTTTTTCCGCGCCTGTTTTCCTGTCGCGGTAAGCCCGCAGGCTTTCGGCTTTTTCCACTATCCCCCGCACGTTGCACAGCCCGGCCTTGAGCCCTGCAACTGCAAGCGCCGTGCCATTGCCGGCGCGCGAGATGCCCCCGCCCCTGCCGATGGAAATTTCCCCTGCGCGCGCATAGGCGCCGCTGCATTCTATGGCGTCGCCCGCAAAAATCCCGCCTTCCGCGAGCTTTGCCTGCTCGTTCCAGAGCACGAGCGTCGCCTCGCCGGACTGGTCGGAAATGTGGAGGCGCACCGTGCGAAATGAGCCGCCGGGAAACTGCTGGACGGGAAATATCCTGTCCACGCGCGCGGAAAACGAGAATGGCAGCATGGAGGCGCGCGCCTCGGAGAGGGGCAGTTTCCTCTCGGCGGAAATGCCGTTTTCCTGGCAAAGGATGATGACCGCCGCCTCGCGCGACAGGAGACCGCCGAATGAATCAATCTTTTCCTTCACCTTTTGCTCAAGCGCGCCGCCCAGGAGAAGCGACAGCCTCTGCTCGGGGCTTTCTTCAGGCATGGCGCCAGCGCCGGGCCTTTCCTTCGGCATCGCATCCATGCGCATGATAATGCCACGAATGTTTAAATTATCTGGCAGTGAATTGGCGGCATGCATCCGGAAATAGCGGCCATCGGGCACATAGTCTACGACATCAGGAATTACGTCGAGGCGTTCCCCGACCCCGACAAGACCGCGCTTATGCGCATGCACCCGTCAGTGAGCGGGGGCGGCTCCGCGGCAAACGTGGCAGTGAACCTTGTCAAGCTGGGGCATTCCGCAGGCGTGATAGGGAGCGTGGCATCTGACAGGCACGGCAAGTACCTGCTTTCGGATTTGCACCGCCGCAATGTTGATGTTTCCCAGGTCAAGGTATTCAAGGGCATGAGCGGGCTTTCGGTGATACTGATTGATGCCGCCGGCGAGGTGCGCGTGATTGAGGACCTCGGCGTGGCGGACCGCCGCCGCGCGATTGACGAGGATTATGTTCGCGGCGCCAGGTTCCTGCACATGAGCGGCTGCGCGTTTTCCCTTCTTGACGCAGGGAGCAGGATTGCGCACAAGGTGGGCATACCAATCTCATTCGACCCGGGCAGGGCGGCGTCCCGGCTCGGCGAGAAGAAGCTGGCGCCGATATTCGAGCGCTGCGATTTCCTGATAATAAACCGCAAGGAGCTTTTTGCAATCACCGGCTCGCGCGAGGAGGCGGAAGCTGCGAGGCTTGCAAAACAGTACAACATGGTCTGCGTGATAAAGCAGGGCGGCAGGGAAGTGATAGTGAAAACAAAGGACATGTCGTCCTTCACCGTCCCGCCATTCAACGTGAAGCCGGTGGACACGCTCGGGGCGGGCGACGCGTTCTGCGCGGGCTTTGTCTGCGGGATGGTGGAGAAGCGCTCGGTCTTCGAGTCCGTCCGCTTTGCAAATGCGGTCGGGGCTGCAAAGGTGCTCCGCAAGGGCGCGCAGTCGCTGCCATCGCGCCGCTTCATCGAGAAGAGGTTCAAAATCTGATTTTGGTGCTTTGATGAAGGTGAAATGCGCAATCGTGCTTGCAAACCGGAAAAAGCCGCAGACCGCCGCGCTCAGGCGCGAGGTGGAGAAATTCCTCGTTGCGCGCGGCGTGTCGCTCCGCGCGGTGAAGCCGCAGCTCGCGATAACGATTGGCGGGGACGGCACGGTGCTTTACCACAAGAAATACTACGGCACGCCGTATTTTGCAATAGGGAGCAATACGAGCTTCATCTGCCAATCCACGTTTGCCAACTGGCGCGGGAAGCTCGCGCGCGTGCTGTCCAGCCTTAAAGGAGAGAAGAGGCTTGTGCTTGAGTGCAGCATAGACGGGAAAAAAATGCCGCCGTCCCTGAATGAGATAGGCGTCAGGAACCCGGAGCCGCGCGTGCTTTCGCTGCACCTGGCGGCAGGGAAAAGGCATTTCGCGTTCCGGGCGGACGGGCTTCTCTTCTGCACGCCCACAGGCTCGCCGGCCTACTGCTATTCGTGCGGGGGGAAGCAGATGAGGAAGGGGGACGCGCGCTACCAGGCGGTTGCAATCTCGCCGTTCCGCAGGATTTTCCGCCCGCTCGCCCTGGCGCGCAGTGCGCGCTGCACGCTGAGGCTCGCCGCGCCGGAGCGCGCGCAGTTCTTCATTGACGGGCACTGCTTCCGCGCATTCACCTCGAAAAACACGCTGAGGGTGTGGGCGGGCGCCAAGCCGTTCCTGTTTGCCAAGGCATAGGTTAGCAAGAGGGGGATATTATGAAATTGCCGATACCCGCAGTTATTGTGGCGCTGCTGATGGCCACCACTGTTTTTGCAGAGCTGCCGGCGGTCAATGTCAGGTTCGACACCAGCATCCCAAGGAACGGCGTTGGCCTGGAGGCAAAAAACATGACGGTTGGCGAAAATTATTTTTTCACGCTCAGGCTGTTTGATGCTGACGGGCAGGAAACTTCCGGAAGCGGCAGCGCAAGATGCGTCGTTACCGGAGGGCTGGGGGAAGCCAATGCAACAATAAACGCCTGCTACTTCCATGCAAAAAAGGCCGGAGAAGGAACGCTCACTTATTTTTACAGGGCATCCAACTTCGGATATGACCTGAGCGCCACAATAAACATCACGGTGGAGCCGGCGCGCTGCGCAATCATCCCTAAGCTCCAGGCAATGCACCCGATGCAGGAAAAGGAAATTGCCGCAGACTGCTCGAGCCTGAACGGGACGCGGACGGACTGCCCGGAATTGCAATGGAACGGGACTGGCGGGAATTTTTCCAACCAGCATGAAATCAACAGGGGCTTGGCGAGGGCCCAGGCGGTGGATTACACTTCCAGCCGATACGCAGGGAATTACAAGCTCTACGCAATAAGCGGCGAACCTGCAGACCCGAACGCCACGTATTGCGAAATGGCGCTGGAAGTATTGCCAGGTTCGGCCTCGAAAGTGGCGATTTCGCAAAACAGCGCAACGGCACTCGAGGTCGGCCAGGCGGTTTCCTTTGCCGCGCTTGTGACGGACATATATGGCAACAGCATAAACGATTCAACTGCGTGGAGCGTCAACGGAAGCATCGGGAACATCAGCTCCGACGGGGTTTTCACAGCGGCACAAGCAGGGCGCGGCATGGTGAAAGCCACTGCGGCGTGCGAGTTCATGGCGGCAGGATGCCCGTCGGCAAGCGTGGAGGTTGTTGTTGTGCGCAAGGCCGCGCAGCAGGAAATTCCCCCGGCCCCGCCATCCGCCTCGCTTGCGCAGCCGCCAGCCTCGGGCCAGCAGCAAAGCCAGGCTGCAGGCCAGCAGGGGAATGGCACGCTGGTGATGGCTGTGGTTGCCATTGCCGCAGCCATAGGCTTGGCAGCTGCCATGTTCATGTTTGCGAGGAAAAAGAAAAGATAGAGCCCAAAAGCAAAAGCCAGCCACAAATGAGCCGGAAAGCAAAAGCGGCCCGGCCAGTTGTTTTCGCCATAGCGCGCGCTGGCTAAGCGGGAAAAAGAAAACGGAAAAAAGCCAGGCGCGCCTACTCGTCTTCCTTTTTCTTCCCGAACAGGAAGAAGTAAAGGAGCGCGAGCAGCACCAGGAACGCGAACACCACGCCAAGGAGCGGGAGCGTCAGGCCGAATATCGGGCCAATGCTCGCCGCAAGCAGCCCTTGGCCTGAGGATGGCTTTGCCTGCGCAGGCACAACCTCTGAAGAGCGGATGGCTGGCGCGTCAAACAGCGCTATCATCTGCGCGGTGAGCGGGCGGGAGAAGCTGTAGGTGTACGAGAGCCTGCCCCCTTTCGGGATGGACTGGACATGCCACTCGAAGTTGGGCGCGGATGACACCACGCTGGGCCTGTCCGCGAAGGTTATCTGGCTGGAGCGGGACAGCACTGAGGAGGGCACCGAGTCAATTATGTCAAAGCTGTACTTCGTCGAGTTGCCGGTGTAGTTGAAGTAAAGCACGACGTCGGACTCGAACGACTCGGTCTGCCCGTCGGTTGTCTTGTACACCGAGAAGCGCTTGGAAAATCCGCCCGCGTAATTCACAAGCTTGGAGAGCACAAGCTCGCGGGAAGGCTCGAGGCGCACCGTGATGTTCTGCGTCACGTTTGTCGCCTGCGGGCCGCAGGCAGGCACGGAAAATCGCGCGCTGGACTGGTCAGCCCCTGCAAAGACGCGCAGCTCGTAATCCCCCGCGGTTTTGGGAGTGAATGAAACCTCGCTGGTGCCGCTTATTTCCTGCGTGAACACCTTGGTGCGCGCGTCGCCCAGGTAGAATATGTCCACAGTTGCGTTGTGCAGCTTGCTGTCAAAAACCGTGATTTTCACGCTGCCGACCTTTCCCACGCATGAGAATGAAACGGTTGTAGACGTCTGGTAGGAGCCGCCGCCGTTGCCGCTGCCCGAGCCGCTGCCGCCCGTGGAGGGCGCCATCTGCGAAACTGACACGCTCGCATTCGCATGGAGTGTCGAGATGCCGGCGTTATTGTAGGCTGCCGACACTGTGCCGGCCCCTGGGGCGGTTGCGCTGAATGTGCCGTTTGTGTTGATTGCGCCGAAAGTCGAGGACCAGTTCAGGCTTGAGCCTGGAAGCACGCCTATTGCAGTGCCCGATGCGTCATACGCGGTTGCCACGAACTGCTGGCTCTGCCCGACGAAAAGAGATGCCGGGTTCGGGGACAATGCAATGCTTGAAATGTTGGATGATGCAAGCGAAAAGACCGTGATGTTCGCAGGGCCCTGGGAAGAAACGTTCGTGAGGTTGGTTCCAACATAGGCGACATTCACCAATGCGCTGCCCGATAAAAGCGCGGAAAACACGCCCAGCGAATCAATCGCGCCGACTGATGGATTGGTTGACGACCAGTTCAAATCGGAGTCGAGCACATGCCCCATGTATGTCCCGTTGCTGTCGTAAAGCTTGGCCATGAAGTGCTGGGACGAGCCGACGGCAATCCGTGCGTACGAGGGGGATATCAGGACGTAATAGGAGCCGCTGGTGAGGGATGGGGCGTTGCTGACCACCTGCACCTCTGCGGAGACTGACACAGACGTCATGTTGGTGAGGGCTGGCCCGATATAGTCGGCGGTGACGCTGCCGTTGCCCAGCGCTGTTGAAACGAACATGCCGGTCGAGTCTATGGTGCCTATGCCGCCCGAAGTGGACCATGAGAGATAGCTGTTTGATATCTCGGAAAGCGAGCCGTTGGGCTGGTAAAGATATACTGTGAACTGCTGCAAATCGCCGACGTAAAGCGTTGTGTTTTGCGGGATTATGACAAGGGAATAGTCTGTTGCTGCCCTAGGGGCGGCAACTTTTGCTTTTTGCACTGCTGCCGTACGGGGGGAAATATCAGCACGCGCCTGCGCTGTGCCAGTGGAAGGGGAAGGAGTTGCATGCGCCGAGCCTGAAGTGCCTGCCGATGGCGTGGCCGAGCTGGAAATTGCCGGTGCCGCTGCGCTGCTGGAATCGCCTGCGAAAACAAACGATGCGGAAAGCAGGAACAGCACAGACGCTGCAAATAGGAATAACTTGTTCATCATGACCCCTCCACACACTTATAATCTTTTTTTGACACAATTTGTTTATAAAGGTTCGCCCTTAAACAACGAGTGGTTTCCATGGAAAAATACGACGTGATTATAGTCGGCGCCGGGCCGTCAGGCTCCGCGTGCGCGTGCCTGCTTTCGCAGCAGGGGGTGCGCGTGCTTCTTTTGGACAAGGCGCACTTTCCGCGCGACAAGGTGTGCGGGGATGCGATTGGCGGCAAGGCATTGAACGTGCTTGCGCGCATCGGCGCCGAGGAGGAGCTGCGGCAAAAAGGGTTCCAGAGAAGCTCGGGGCTTGTCTTTTCCTCGCCCAACGGCACCGAAGTGGAAATCCCGCTTGCGGCAGGCAGCGACGAAAGGAGCTCGGGCTTTGTGTGCAGGCGGCACGAATTCGACAACATAATATTCCAGCGCGCGAAGAAGATGTGCACCGCCATCGAAGACGCGGAGGCTGTTGACTTGCTGCACGAAGGCGCGCGCATTTCTGGCGTGAAAGTGAAGATGGAGGACGGCACGCTTCGCGACTTTTACGCGAATTTGGTGGTGGGCGCGGACGGCGCAACCTCGCTTGTCGCGAGGAAGGCGGGCGTGTTCTCATCCAAGGCAGAGCACTGCTGCTCCGCGGTGCGCGGCTATTACAAAGGGGTGAAGGGCTTGCGCGGGAATGTGGAAATACACTTCCTGCCCGAGTGCATGCCGGGATATTTCTGGATATTCCCGCTTTCAGGGGACGAGGCGAACATCGGCGTGGGAATGCTTTTGTCGGACATGCTTGCCAAGAAAGCGAACCTGCAGAAGGTGCTTGAGGCGTGCATGAAAAGCCCGCGATTTGCCGGGAGGCTCGAGTCCGCGCAATTGCAGGGCGCGGTGGGCGGCTGGAGCATACCCCTTGCGTCCGCGCACCGCGCGTGTTCCGGCAACGGATTCGCCCTTGTCGGCGACGCGGCTTCGCTTGTGGACCCGTTTTCAGGGGAAGGGATTGGCAACGGGATGAAAAGCGCGGCGATTTGCGCGGACACCCTTGCGGAAGCTGCAAAGGCGGGCGCGGTGAGCGGGGAAAAATGCAAGGAGTACGAGCGCGCGCTCTGGGAAGAGATTGGGAACGACATCAAAAGCTCGCATGCGCTCCAGCGGCTGGGGAAGCTGCCTTTCCTCCTCGACATTGCAATCGGCAAGGCGAGGAAAAGCGAAAAGGTGCGCGCTGAGCTGTCCGGCATGATTGCCAGCCGCGAGGCGAAGAAAAAGGCGTCCGACCCGCTGTTTGTAATCGGGCTGCTGCTGTCTTGACTGGAAGGAAAAAACAACGGAAACCGGAAAAAGGAAAGAAACGGAAAATGGAAAAGAGATGCCTCGGCTTACTGCTTCTCGTCCGCAGAGTAAGTTATTTCGTGCAGCATGCGGGAGTAGCTGTGAAGCTCCTCGGGCGAAAAGAAGCGCGCGACTTCCTTCTGAGCGCTCTCAGGCGAGTCGGACGCATGTATCACGTTGCACTGCATTGAAAGGGAGTAGTCGCCGCGGATTGTGCCGCTCGCGGCCTTCCTTGCATTGGTCGGGCCGCACATCGCGCGCGTCACTTCCACAACTTCCTTGCCCTCAATTGCCGCCACCACGACTGGGCACGAGGACATGAATTTCGCGATTCCGGGGAAGAACGGCTTGTCGGCAATGTGCGCGTAGTGCTCCTTCAGGAGAGCCTGGCTAAGCACCACCATTTTCATCCCTGCGATGGAAAAGCCGCGCTCCTCGAATCGCGCAAGCACTTTTCCCACAAGCCCGCGCTGGACTGCATCGGGCTTGAGGATGATAAGCGTCCTTTCCATGAAAACACCTCACGTGCGTGCTCGGGGCGTCGCGCCCGGCCTCACTTCTTGGCCGTGCTCTTCTTTTCGGCGAGCTTGGCCTCGATGTCCTTGGAAAGCGCGGACTCCTTTTTCTCGGGGGCCTTCTTGTCGGATGACAGGACGAGCGTCTTGCTTGTCCACTTCATCAGCCTTCCTTCGCGCTTGAGCTTCTGGGAGTTGCGCTTGCACTTGCTTCCGCAGAAGTTGAGCGTGGTGCCGTCTTTCAGAACGTAAATCTCGCCGGTGCCCTTGAGCACCTCGTTGTTGCAGAACGAACAATATGCCATTTTTTTCACCTTGATGGGAAAAACAGCAGTTGCCGCCGAAGCGGCAACTTGATATTTTCACCTTGTGTTCATGATTCCTACTTGGCCTTGATTTCCTTGGCCTCGCGCTCGGTCTCGAGAAGCATCATGATGTCGCCTCTCTTCACCGGGCCCTTCGCGTTCCTCCGGATCACGCGCCCCTTGTCCTTGCCGTCAAGGACCTTGCACATGACCTGGTAGACCTCGCCGTGGATGCCGGTCTTGACGACCACTTCCACGACCTCGACTGGTATTGCTGATTGAATAGCCATTCAAACACCGTTTATTCCTTTTTGGGGGCAGCTTCCTTCTTTGCCTCCTTCTTGGGCTTGCCGGCCTTCTTTTCATCCCGCTTCGCCTTGGGCGCGGGGGCGCCGCCTTCGGCGGGCGCGTGCTTGCCTTCCTTGGCAGCATCGGGCTCCCGAGTCGCCTTCGGCGACTGGGCGCCGCCTTTGGCAGCCGTTGCTTCGGCAGGAGCAGCTTCCTTCTTCTCATCATGCTTGTGCTCGTGCTTCTTTTCCTCTTTCTTTGCCTCGGAGGGGGCTGCTTTTGCAGGCGCGTGCTTGGCGACCTTCTCCTGGACGCTCTTCACAAGCTCGGCTGCGTTGCCCGGCTTTTCGATTGCGATTGCCGCGCATGTGACAGGAAGGCCTGCGGCGGTGCCGAGCTCCTTCTTTGTCGTAACATAACAGTATGATATGTTCTTCTCGGTGCAGAGCATGGGCAGGTGCATGACCACTTCCTCAGGGTCCACGTCCTCTGCGATGACCACGAGCGTGGCCGTGCCTGACTCGATGGATTTGGTTGCCTCGTTCGCGCCCTTGCGGATGCGCCCCGTGTCGGCTGCGACAGTGATTGCCTCAAGCGCCTTTGCCTTGACATCGGCTGGGGTCTCAAACTTCACGTAACTTTTTGACATATTTCCACCTCAATTCCCCTTGCTTGGCAAAGGGAGTTTCATAGGCTCTTTTTAGGAAGAGCAGACGGGTTAGGGGGGGATGGGTTTAAAATCTTATGGAGCGGGGCGGCGCTGGCGTTGCGAAAGCCCCGGTGGATGCGCAGCACGTTCTTGCCCGTGGCGGAATACAAATACTTATAATAAATGGTGCAAGGAAAGCGGCTCATGCAGGAAAAACAACCCTCAATGCTGCCCATATTCATGGTCGTTTTCATAGACATGATAGGGCTCGGCTTGGCGATACCCATCCTCGCGCCCATGTTCTTCGACGTGCAGCACGGGGTGCTTCCTGCAGGATATGGCGTCGGGATTCGCGGAATCCTGCTCGGGCTGCTCATTGCGGCATACCCCTTGGCGCAGTTTTTCGGCTCGCCGATAATAGGCGCGCTTTCCGACCACAGGGGGAGGAAGCCCGTGCTTTTGATTACGCTTGCAGGCACCATGCTCGGCTACCTCGTGTTTGCCGCGGGCGTGCTTTTGGGCAACGTGCCCCTGCTCTATATCGGGAGGATGGTTTCCGGGTTCACCGGAGGGAACATGGCCACCGCATATTCAGCCATAGCGGACATTTCCGACGAGAAGAGCAAGACGAGGAATTTCGGCCTGGTGGGCGTGGCTTTCGGGGTTGGCTTTGTCATCGGCCCCTACCTTGGCGGGCAGCTTTCCGACCCGTCGGTGGTGCCGTGGTTCAACTTCTCCACCCCGTTCTTCGCAGCCGCGCTGCTTGCGCTTGCCAACATGATGATGGTCTATTTCAGGTTTGAGGAGACGTTGAAGGTGCGCGTGCACACCCCGATGAGCCCGTGGATGGGCTTTGCCAACCTGAAAAGGGCGGCTAGCCTCCCTTCACTCCGCACCATGTTCATCGTGATTTTCCTCTACATGTTCGGATACACCATGTACACCCAGTTCCTGTCAGTCTATCTCATTGAGCGCTTCGATTTCAGCACGGGCCACATAGGGGACATATATGCATTCATCGGGCTTTGCATCGCCCTCACGCAGGGGTTTGTGGTGCGGCCAATCTCGCGCCGATTCACGTCGGAGCAGGTGCTGCAGGTTTCGTTCCTCGGCCTGTCGCTCGCGGTGGGCGCGGTGCTCCTGGCGACGGATGCCGCCCATGTTTATTTCTTCATCCCGGCAGTGGCGCTTTTTGCAGGCCTGACCTATCCCAACACGGTTACCGTGGTCTCCAACCTTGCGGGCAGGGAATCACAGGGGGAAATACTGGGCATCAACCAGTCCATCCAGGCCGCCGCGCAGGCAATCCCGCCGATAATTGCAGGGGTGATAATCTCCATCGGCGTGACGCTGCCGATAATTTGCGCAAGCGCGATAATCTTCCTCGCGTGGGCGTGCTTCGCGCTCTTCCAGCGCGCGGAGAGGGCGAGGAAGTTCCACGAGGTGTGATTGATAGGGTGGTAGATGCCCGCGGCAAGATTTAGGGGGCCGTTTTCGCCCGTTTTCCCATCCCACGCCGAAGCGACGGAAGCTTTATAAACTAACCGCCACAGATAAAAGCCCACGCAGGACTTGGCTCCAAGAAGGGGCCAACATCAGCGCCGGACTCTACGTCTGGTTGCGATGAAATCACAAATCAAACGAGAACCCCTCAATATATCCCACCGCTCGCGGTTGGAGAGGAGTTTGTTTCATACTCACCGTCCCTTCGGGGATATGAGCTGTGTTTTCCCTTTGGGAAAAGCAGGGATGCGGCGCGAGCCGCATTAACTTTGCCACGAATGTTGAGAGCCGCTGGATGTAGAAATGAAGGCGGCAGGAGTTTAGGGCAACTTCACGAGTACGAAGAGAGCGACTGATACTCACAAAGTGAGTTCCAAGTTCAGAAGCGCAAGCTTCTGGACTGTAGTCGCACGCAAGTGCGACTGCGAAAAATAATATGTTTGTTACGCCATTTAGTGGATGGCTTGGCTCAAGTAGTTACAAGGCCCCGCGGCAAGCTGCGATAAGCTCAGGGGAGGCGCATGCATCCTTTGATCCTGAGATAGGGCGGTGCACCGAAAGGTGTAGATACCCCGAAAATTAAAACATTCTAGTAACGGGTGGAAAAGAAACCAATTGGGATTCGGTAAGTAAGGGTGACTGAAAGCCGAACAGGGCATTCTGAATCCTGCACAGCAATGTGCTGGAGATGTGGGATGGATTATCCATTGACAGATTCGAGGTCGGCTGGAAAGCCGCGCCATAGAGGGTGACAGCCCCGTAGTTCAATGTCTAATGGAAAGAAATCAAAAGAGTAGCGCTCGTCGAATATCGGGCGTGAATACGGCGGTACTAACCGCCAACCCTAAATATAACTTGAGACCGATAGCGAATTAGTAACGCGAGTGAAAGCTGAAAAGGCGCCCGAAAGGGCTGTCAAAAGAGCCTCAAACTAAATGGTTACAATTTGATGCAGCGCGAAAGGATACCTCTGTCGAAGCGACCGCCTGAGAGGGCGGAAGCGAGATGGAAGGCCAGTGTTGCATCGTTCTTCTCGAAGCAAGAGCCAGGGAGTTGATGGTGTGTGGCGAGCCGAAAGGCGAAGCGAAAGCGAGTGCGCGCATCGTAAGAAAGGCGCATCGTCCGAAAGGGCGACCAGTCACACGCATCAGACTTGAAGCCGATGTGAACTAAGCGAGGGCAGGACGAAGCCGGCCTGACGGCCGGTGGAGGTCCGCAACCGATGCTAGTATATTCTGCTCGGGTGACCCATGCTTAGGGGTGATAGTCCAATCGAACTCGGCAATAGCGAGTTCCCCTCGAAATGTCCCTCAGGACAGCGTCGGTCGAGATTGGCTGCGGGGTAGAGCACTGATCACGGGGATCGGCTCCGAAAGGAGTCGCCTTGTTGTCAAACTCCGAATCTGCAGCCGTCGTAGACACCGGCAGTCGGGTTCCGCTGGGTAAGCTAGCGGGCCATTACGGGAACGACCGGAGCCGGGGTTAAGGTCCCTAAATTCAGGCTAAGTGCGAATCCACAAGGAGTGTCCGGTCTAAAACAGCTGGAAGGTAGGCTTAGAAGCAGCCATCCTTTAAACAACGCGTAATAGCGGACCAGTCTAGATCGTACATTCCGAAGATGATCGGGGCTAAGCCTGGTACCGAAACCTCGGAATTGCCTCAAAAAGGCAAATTGGTAGGGGGGCGAGCTGGT
>JBAYMR010000018.1:0-18092 GCA_041663445.1 Candidatus Micrarchaeia archaeon | reverse complement strand
ATCATTCACTTATGGGGGGCTGACATGGCAAAAAAAATCCTCCTGACCGGCGGCTCTGGCTTCATCGGCAGGAACATTGTTGAGCTGCTGGGGGCATCATGTGAAATCTCCCGCCCAGCGCGGGCAGAGTTAGACCTTCTCGATTCAGATGCTGTGGGGCGCTTCCTGAAAGGCGGCGAATTTGACGTGGTGGTGCACTGCGTCGGTATTGGGAGTACCAGACGATCCAAATCTGATGGGCTATTTGAGAAGAACTTTCGCATGTTCATGAATGTGGCGCATTGCAGTGGTTCTTTTGGGAAAATGATACAGCTTGGCTCAGGCGCGGAATATGACAAGAGCCGCCCGCTTGTGCGCCTGCGCGAGGAGATGCCGGGCTTTCAGTTCACCCCCCTTGACAAAGGGATGCCAGGGTTATACTCCTGGTATGCCGCGAACAAGGGGAAAATCGAATACGGGAAAATAGCGGCTGACCGCTACTGAGGCGTCCACAATGGCTTTGCAACTTTCTGACAGGATGGCGAACGTTTCCTACGAGATACGCGACATAATGGCACGCGCGAAAAAAGTGGAGGCGACGGGCAGGAAAATCCACTACTTCAACATGGGCGATCCGAACAAGTTCGGCTTCGCCCCGCCCAAGCACGTGACCGATGCGATAAAGGAAGCCCTTTCAGACAAGAAGTACAGCGCATACTGCCCGTCGAAAGGCGACCCGCAGCTCTGCGATGCAATAGGGAAAATCGAGGGTGTTGGCGGCGAGGACGTTACAATACACTCCGGGCTTTCGGAAGGCATCGAATTCCTCGTGTCTGCGCTGGTAAACCCTGGCGAGCACGCCCTTCTCCCATCGCCGTCATATCCGCTCTACATCACCAAGCTGCGCATATTGGGCGGCGGCGAGAATTATTACCAGTGCGATTCCGAATTTGTGCCGGATGTCGAAGCCCTGCGTGATAGGATAAATGAAAAAACGCGTGCCATCGTGGTGATAAATCCCAACAACCCGACCGGGGCAAGCTACCCGAGAAAGGCGCTGAAAGGCATCGCTGACCTTGCAGCCGAGCACAAGCTGCCCGTCATTGCCGACGAAATCTACGACAGGCTCACCCTGGACGAAGAGCACGCCGTCAACATGCGCGATGTCGCCTCACCGGACCAAATGGTCGTTTCAGGCAACGGAATTTCGAAAAACTTCATCTATCCCGGAGCGCGCGTGGGATACCTTGCATTCCACGGCGAAGGTATTGGGGTGCTGCGCGACGCGATTGTGAAGCTTTGCAACCAGCGCCTTTCCATCAATTGGGAAATGCAGCGCGGCGCACTGGCGGCATTCAGCATGCCTGAGCACCACCTGGAAGGGTTCCGCTCCGCCCTTCGCCTCAGGCGTGACATTGTGCACAAGCGGCTCAACGAGGTTCCGGGGCTTTCCTGCGTCAAGCCGCGCGCGGCATTCTACGCTTTCCCGAAAGTGGAATCTGCAGCATTCAAGGACGACAGGGATTTCGCCTACCGGCTCCTTGAGGAAACCGGCGTGCTCGTGGTGCCAGGCTCATCGTTCTCGCCTGTGCTTCATGAAAAATATTTCCGCCTTGTCTTCCTTTCCCAGCCGGATGAACTGAACGAGGCGTTTTCCAAGCTCGAGCGCTTCATGGCAAGCTCGCGTTAATCGCCTATTTCATCAACCTTACAATGGTGCCTGCCTGCGCCAGCGTCTCGTGTGTGCCCATGTCCAAAAACGGCCCCTCCCCGACATAGGCGTGCATCGTGCCCTGCGTCACAAAAAGCGGGAAGCCTTCCCTTTCCATTGAAAATGCCGTTCCAAGTTCGCCGCCCCTCATCTTCTTCCTGAGAAAATCAAGCGCCTCAGGCTCAATAAGATAGGCGCCAGTGTTGAAAATCCCATCTCCCTTTTTCTGCTTTTCCAAGAACTGCGCCACCCGGCTTCCCTTGCCCATCACGATGGCGCCCCTTCCCTCAAGTTCGCCCCTGTTGGCATAAACCGTCACCCACGCCTTGTTTTTTTTGTGCCAGGCAAGGAACTCGCCAACATCCATGCCAAGGAGCGAGTCGCCGTTGAGCACAAGCGCCGTGGAGCGGATTTTCGCCGCGGCATTCAGGATGGCGCCGCCTGTCCCGAGCTGCTCCTTCTCGGGGGAATACGTTATCCCCAGGCCCCACTCCCGCCCGTCCTTGCAATATGCCTCGACCTTCTCGTGCATATACCCTGTGAGAAGGAGGCATTTTCGTATGCCTGCTTTTTTCAGGCTGACAAGCAGGTAATGTATGAAAGGCTTGCCGTCCACCTCGACAAGGGGCTTTGGCACCGAGTAGGTGATTGGGCGCAGCCGCGTGCCAAGGCCCCCCGCAAGCACCACAGCAACAACATCTGGAGTCGCATCCATGCAAACACGTAGCATTTCCCCCAAATACCATTTTATAGCTATTCCGCCCCATGCCTGCCATGGCAGAAGAACACGCGGCAGCGCCTGGCAACGCGCCACCCGATGGCAGCGCGCCTGGCGGCATTGATGAGGCAGCAAAACACTCCCACGAAGTGGCATGGGGCAGCTTCTGGGGCCTTGTAGGCACGCTCGCCTTCAAGCTCATCTCATTCGCCTATGCAATCTATGTCGCGCGCGCATTCTCCCAGGAGAACGTCGGCCTCTTCTACCTTGCGATTTCAGTGATAGGCGTGGTCGGCTTCTGGCGCGACCTTGGCCTTCCAGCCGCGCTCCAGCGCTACATCCCGTTCTTCGAGGCAAAAAAACAGGGCGGGAAGGCGCTGTCCCTGCTCAAGATAAGCTTTGCGGCCGAGCTGGTGCTTGGGGCCGCGCTTTCCACGGTGCTTTTCATTTTTGCCGATTCCATCGGGGCTGTTTACCAGAACGCGGCGCTTGCCGAAGGGCTGCGCCTTCTCGCCGCCTATGTCGTCTTCGAGAACATGTCAAAGGTAATAACCAGCTACCTCCAGGGCAGGGGAGACATAAAGGCATCCCAATTCCTTACCAACGTGCAAAACATAGCAAAATTGGCATTCACCCTGCTGCTTTTCAGCCTTTATGGCGCCACACTATTCACCCTCTGCCTGGCGTTCACCCTCTCCTTCCTGGTTATCGTCCTGTTCGGCGCCCCGCTCATCATGCGCCGCCTGAAGGACCATGATGGCGAAGGCGGCGGGCCACTCACCAACCAGGAACTGTCGCATGGCATCCTTCCCTTCGGGATAACGCTCACAATTGTCCAGACTTTCTGGACGCTGATATCCTCCACCGACCGCATGCTCCTTGGCTATTTCGGCAACCCTGCCACCTCGATAGAGACCGTCGCCATCTACTCTATTGCCACGCAGCTTGCGCTGACCATAATGGTGTTCCCGAACGCATTTGGCAGCATCTTTCTCCCCGTCATCTCACGCCTCGCTGGCAAAGACGACATCGCCACCATGCGGAAAGTGCTGCAGACCTCCCAGCGCTGGATACTGTTCGTTACCATCCCGATTGCGCTCGCCACAATGGCGTTTGCAGGCGAGATGCTCTCCGTTTTCTACGGAAGTGCCTACCGCCCAGGCGGCAACGCGATGGCGATTTTCATATTGGGTCTCATGTTCTCCACCATCATCTACCCCATCTCCCTTGCGCTTGCGGGCATGCGCCTGGTGCGGCTGGAACTCAACGTAGCCATCTTGGCATGCATTGCCAACGTCGTCCTGAACATCCTTCTCATCCCGGGCTTCGGCATGGAGGGTGCGGCATTCGCATCCGCGATAGCCTTCCTGATCTCGGCGCTCATGTTCGAGCGCTATGGCAGGCAATACCTTGCTTACAAAACCCCGGGTGAAATTCCCAAGCTTTTCATCGCTGGCGCCCTTGCGTTTGCTGCGATCATGCTTCTCAAGCCCTCCGCGGCATTGCTTGCATCAGGCATCCCGGCCATGGGCGAGGGCGACATTGCGGTTTATGCCTACAAATTCTCCTATCTTGCGCTTCTTGGCATAATGGGCTGCATCGGGCTTGCCCTGTTCGGGGTGGTGGCGCTGCTCCTGCGCACCTTCAAGCGCGAGGACGTCGACCTGCTGCATTCCGCGGCAGGCAAGGCGCGCATTCCGCCGAAGCTCGTATCCCTCGCAGAGAAAATCGCCCTGATGGGCGTTGAAGACGGGACAAAAACCACCTAGGTGTTGCTATGGCATTATTCGGTACCAACGGCGTGCGCGGAAGGCTTGACGTGCTAACCCCATCGCTCGCATTCGACTTGTGCGCATCATTTGCTTCCTGGAGCAAGGGGCAGGAGATAGTGCTTGCGCGCGACATGCGCCTCACTTCCCCAATGCTCCACTCAGCGGCATCATCGGGCATAATGGCGGCCGGCAAGGATGTGCTTGACATCGGGCTGGCGTCTTCCCCAGTTGCCGAGTTCACGCTTGCGCAGCAAAAGGCATCCGGGCTGATAATAATCACGGCGTCGCACAACACGCCTGAATGGAATGCGCTGAAGTTCGTGGACGGAAAGGGCGTGGCGGTCTCGCGCGAGCGCGGGGCCCTGATTGAGCAATCCGCGCTTGCAAAGACATACTCCCGGGCAGAATGGCAGTCCGTAGGGCATGTGCGCCCATTCCCTTCGGCAGCGGCATCCCATGCAACGGAAGTGCTTGCCGGGGTGAAGGCTGCGAAAATAAAGAGGCGCAAGCTGAAGATTGCGCTTGACTTCGGCAACGGGACATCGTCGCTTTCGCGCGAAGTCTTCTCCAGGCTCGGCTGCGAAGTGGTATCGCTCAATGAAAACATAGATGGCAGTTTCCCAGGGCGCCCATCCGAGCCTTCCGAGGCGAACGTGCAGCTGCTCCTCAAAACCGTAAAAGGCGAAGGGTGCGACCTGGGTGTTGCATGGGACGGCGACTCGGACCGCGTGGTCTTCGCGGATGAATTGGGCAACTGGATAGTCGGGGACAAGGGGTTTGCCGTTTCCGCCGTGCAGGCATGCAAAGAAAGCAAAAAGCAAAAGGACAGGGCGGTTGTAACGACTGTTGCGACTAGCAGGTGCGTGGAGGAGGCGTGCGCCGCGCTCGGCGCAAAGACCATCTACACTGCGGTTGGCGCGCCCTACCTTTCCGAGAAAATGTCGTCGCTAGGCGCCCGCGCAGTCTCCGGGGGTGAAGAGGTGGGGGGCATCATCTGGCCCGGCTTTTCGCTTGCCAAGGATGGCGTCTTCGCGGCTGCAAAGATATGCGAAATGGTTTGCGATGAAAAGCTGAGCGCCCTTGTGCAAGAACTCCCGTCATACTTCAACAGCAAGACAAAAATCGAGGCAAAAGGCCCCCAGGCAAAAGCCGCCGGGCTCAACGCCGCCAAGGCGCACGCCAAAGGCTCGGGCGCCCGCATCACAACTGTGGACGGCGTGCGCTGCGACTTTGACGATGGCTGGGTGATTGCGCGCGCTTCCGGCACCGAAGACTGCATGCGCGTGTTTGCGGAAGGCAAGACAAAGAAGCGCGCAGACTCACTGATGAAGGAATACGAGGAAGCCATGCGCTCCGCAGTGGAAAAGGCATAGCCGCTGACCCGGCAACCCCTGGTGCGCGCTGGCCAAAACCATGTTCTAAAAATGCCAACGCTTCAGCCAGGGTTATATCCACGCAATGCCCGGCGAAAACTCAAAGAAGCTTTTCCTCGCCTGTTCCTGCACCGGGAAGTTCATGCGCGGTATGATTGGCTCCTCATGCAGCACAGGCGTGCGGCTGAATTGCGGCGTCTGTTTCTGCTGGCCCTTCCTTTCCCCAAAGGCCAAGGGACAGCGTCTTCCCTTTTGCGGTTGCTGTCCCTCTCTCTTCCTTCCCTTTCACGTTGCCCGTGTCCTTGCCTGCGCCCAGCAGCGCCCGCGCGCCTCCGCCTGCAGTTTCAATTTTTTGCCCTATTGCCATCTCCATCACCGTATCTTCACATCTAATGATGAACCTTTTTAAACATTTTTGTGCAATACTGTACATATGCTCCAATACCTTGAAGAACGCTTCGCCGGGCAGCGCGCCAAGCTGCGCGTGGTCTCCACCATGCTCCGCCTGGGGCTGCGCGTGGACGGCAAGGGCAGGCTCTACTGCGACCAAATCGGGCTTGCGCCGGTGAAAATAGGCCGGGCAATCGGCGTGGACAGGCGCGTGGTCATCGAGACTGCTCACGAAATCGCCGCGGACCCAAAGCTGTTCGCGATATTCTCCTCCCTATTTCCCATCTCGAACGTTTCCCGCGCGGCAAAATATTTCGGGCACGACGTAATCGAGATTGACGCAGACCCCAACACGCTCGGCCTCACCGCGAAAGTGACGGCAATACTTGCGCGCCACAAGGTGGCCATCCGCCAAATCATCGCCGACGACCCGGACCTGTATCCCGAGCCGAAAATGATGGTGGTTGCCGAGGGGAAGCTGCCGAGGAAAGTGGTGGACGAGCTGCGCTCGCTCCACGTGCAGGCAATTTCTTTTAAATGATTTGGCAAGGAAGAAACGGGTGTGATGACATGAAAGCAATCGTACTATGCGGGGGCAAGGGGACAAGGCTGCGCCCATACACCTACACGATACCCAAACCGATGCTGCCGCTTGGCAAAAAGCCGATACTGCAATACGTGCTCTCCTCGCTCAAGCGGGCGGGCGTCACCGAGGCATACCTCGCCGTGGGCTATCTCCACGAGCAGATTGAGGAATATTTCGCCGACGGGGCCAAGATGGGCATGAAGCTGCACTACTCGGTGGAAAAGAGCGAGATGGGCACCGCAGGCTCGATAGTGCCGCTTGAGAAGAAGATGGGCGGCCCGTTTGTCGTGATGATGGGCGACCACCTGTCCAGCCTTGACATTGCCGCGGTGATTTCCGCGCACAAAAAGAGCGGAAACATCGCCACCATCGCGCTCAACAGGAAAGGCGTGCCGCTAGAGTACGGCGTCGCAGACCTTGACGCTGACGGGAACATCTCCCGCTTCCGCGAAAAGCCCATACTTGAAAACTACGTCAATACGGGGGTCTACGTCTTCGAGCCTGAAATTTTCAGGTACATCAAGCCCGGCGAGGATTTCGCGAACAACGTCTTCCCGCGCCTGCTCTCGTCCGGGAAAAAGATAGGCGGCTTTGTCTTCACCGACTACTGGCTGGACATTGGGCGCACCACGGACTACGAGAGCATAAACCAGTCCATAAGCGTGATAGACCTCGCGCTCGGGATGAAGTAGCAGCTGCGCGTTCAGGCAATCTTGGGCTTGAATATGGAATGCACGCCATCATTCGCTTCCAGCAGCTCGCGCAGGCCCTGCGAAAGCGCCATCCTCGGCGAGTAGCCCATCCTCTTTTTCGCAAGCTTTATGTCCGCCACGGAACGCGCGATTTCCCCCTTCCTCTCGGGCATGTAGGTGGGCGAAAAGCCCGTGCCGCAGATTCCGCACATCGTCTCAAGAAGCTCGCGCACCGAGGTCTCCACGCCGGACGCGATGTTCAGGGGCGAATTGCACCCCTGCCCCTCGATGGCGCGCACGAACGCCTCGCACACGTCGTCCACATGGACAAAGTCGCGCGTCTGCTCGCCGTCGCCGAAAATCGTGGGCGCCCTGCCCTCGGTTATCGCATTTGCGAACTTCGTTATCACGCCGGAATACGGGCTTCCCGCGTTCTGCCCTTCGCCATAGACGTTGAAAAGCCGAAGCGCGGTGTTCTCCATCCCGTAAAGCGAATTGTAAAGGAGCACATACCTTTCGGCGGCAAGCTTTGCAGCCCCGTATGGCGACATGGGGGCCGTGGGGTGCTCCTCGTCCACGGGCAGCCTCACCGGCTCGCCATACACCGCGGCAGACGAGGCGAACGCCACTTTTTTCACGCCCGCGTGCCTTGCTGCCTCCAGCACGTTTATTGTGCCTGCCGCATTCACCGAGAAGTCTGAGAACGGGTCTGAGACCGAAGTCGCCACGTCTATAAGCGCCGCAAGGTGCACCACCCCCTCCGCGCCTTCCAAAAGCTTCATGAGGCGCGCGGAGTCAAGCACGGTCGCGCGCACGAACTCCGCCTTGGTGCTGCTTTTCGGCGGCACGATGTCCACTATCCTCACGTCGTAACCGTCGTCAACCAGCCTGCCGCAAAGATGCGTGCCGATGAATCCCGAGCCGCCAGTTACCACGATCACAACATCATCTCCAAATTCCCGCAATGCGCTTCCTCGGAATGCCCTGCCTTACAGGAAGAGGTTCTTCCCATACATGAAAATCGCAAGCAAGGCAAATAACACTTCCGCTGCGATGAAGAACCGCACCAGGTTTTTCTCGGTTATCCCGCCGGACATCTTCATCACAAGGTGCACCAGCCCCTTCACCTTCCCGCCGTCCGGCGTAAGTTTCCCGTCCTCCCCGCACTTGCCATCCGCCCTCGGGAACCTGTTCGCCGCCTTTATCACAAAATCAGCGAGGTAAGGGACGACCAATACCGCGCCCACAGACTCGAAGTTGCCGATTATCACGGACGCCGCAAGCGCGCCGCCTATGAGGAGGGTGCCGATATCGCCGATGAACACGCGCGCAGGGTACCAGTTGAAGCGCAGGAAGGCGAGAAGCGCGCCAAGCATGGCAACCGCAATCAATGCCGCCTCAACCGAGCCGTTTGCCACCGCAATCACCGCAACGGCTGCAAATATCGCAGCGCCCATCCCGGCTTCCATCCCGTTGAAGCCTGCAAGCATGTTGGTCAGGTTCGAAGCGACCGTGACCCCTAGCGGGATGAGCACGATGATGTAGAAAATGCCGAAGTCCAGCGAGCCTAAGAACGGGACAAAAATCGTGGTGCTCCCCACGGCTGCGAGCGCCACAAGCGGAAGCGCAGCCACCATGGGCAGGAGCGCCTTCACGTCCTGCCTCATGTCGAACAGGTCGTCGAAAATCCCGATGAGCGCTATTATGGTCATGGTGAGCATTGCCGCCATCATGTCGTTGAGGGAAAGCGCATAGCCGAAAAAGGTGTGCATTGCAATCGCGAGCAAAAGCGCGCCTATCACGCCCATCACGATGCCAAGGCCGCCCATTTCCGCGACTTCCGGCCTGCCCGGCTTGTTCACATCATGCCCGACAATTCCCGCCGATTTCATCTTCCTGATGACCACTGGCATGGCAAACGAAGTGAGGCAGAAAGCAGTTGCCAATACTACGGCGAGGAATGCAAGGTCCATGTTCATTTCACCCTGTAGACCGCCACTCCGGCAAATTCCTTCTCAAGCTCCACTCCCCCATCGCTGCCCGAATATATGCCGACAAGGCGCGGCGGCGCCATGCCTTCCTCCAGCACCAGCATCCTGTTGTTCTTGTCGCTTATTGGCCTGGAGCCGGAAAGCATCACCATGCGCGGAAGCGAGACCGGAGCATAGTAGCTCCCGTAGCTGTCAAGCGCCGCGCCGTCCTTGAGGGCGAATTTCCCGCCAGCGGCTATTTCGCGGGCAATCAGCCTTCCCTGCTGCGATATGAACAGCGCATACGTGACATTGCTGTTTGTGTAATTCTGCGCATAGTAATATACCTCGAATCCGCCTTTTTGCGACAGCGCCTCGAGCGACGGCAGGGAAAGCAGGAGGTAAGTCCCGGATGCCATGCTTGCATTGCCTGAAAGCAGGAACTTCTCCGCGTTCGCAGAAGGCTCGCGCGCCACCCCGGGCGCATAGAATGCCAGCGCGTCCGTCTCCTCAAGCGCCGCCACCCTCCCTGCCCCGCTGCTGGCAAGGTAGGAAAGCGCCTCCGCCAGGCCTGAGTCGGTGTAGCTAAGGTAGCCGTTTTTCACGGGGGGAAGCTGGATGAAAAGCGCGAAGAACAGCGAGAACAGCACCAGCCCTGCGCCCATCACCGAGAAGACCGCGCGCGCGTTGTATTCGTAAAAGTGGAGCACCAGCGGGGCGAGCACGCCCAGCATCAGGCCCGCGCCAAGCGCAGGGTAGATGTTCGAGCCGCCGTACACAATCCCGAACACCATGAAAAATGCGCAGGCAAACACCGCTGCGAGCTTTGCCCCCTTTGCCGTTTCCCCCATCATCTTCGTTGCCCCTTCCGCAACCGGGAAAACCATGAGCGCCGCTGCCGCAAACGGCGAAAAGCCTGCAAGCGCCCCTCCCAGCAGCAAGAGCGCCAGGTATTCGGAATCGCGCTTGCCGAAAAAGAACAGCCCTATGCATGCCGATGCCCCTGCAAGGAGGAATGGCATGCCGGATGCGGCATAGGAGAGGTTGCCCGCCGAAAACGCAAGCATTGACTTGTCGGAAGACAGGAAGCCCGAAGCCGCGAACACCAGCGCAATCGCGAAAAGTTCCATCAAATAATTTTTCTCGGCTTTTTTCTTATTGTGCGCGAAAGCAAACGCCGCCGCCATCGCCACGCCCGCAAGCGCAAAGGCGGCGTTCGCATAGCCTGCCGCCGCGCCAAGCACTATCGCCGCGCCGAGCATCTCCATCCTGCCTGGCTTATTTACAAAGGCTGCAAACGGGACGAGGAACGCCGCAAACAGGAGCAGCGCAAGCTGCGCGCTCCCGTAGGCGCCCGGCATGAACTGAACCGACACTGCGGAACAGAGGGCAAAAAGCACGACTGCAAACACGGACTGCGTTTTCCCGTATGCCATCTGCCTGCACGCAAGGTAAAGCAGCACCGACGCAAGGGCAAGGAGCAGCGGGGGAAACGCCAGCAGGAAGCCCACAATCGTAGTTGTGGATGCTGCGGGCATTCCCGTCAGGGAGGCATATGCGCCCTCAAGCGCCGACGCAACCGCAACATGCGCAGGCATTGCGCCCGCGCCGCCCAGCAACTGCGATGCAACGCCATATTCCGGCAGGGTGGACTTTGCCACGAACTGCCCCAATCCCAGCGGCAGCAGAAAAACAATGAGCACCGCGACAATTTCCTTGATATCAAATTTCATCATAAGCACCTACTTTTTCCCTTTCCTTGCCTCAAGCAGCAGCTCCGCCGCCTTTTTGGCTGAAATGTCTTTATCGGAAATCATCTGCGCGGCTATCCTGTCCGCCTCTTCCCCGCCCGCGCCGGCGGCAATCGCCAGGTTTTTCGCATGGAGCTCCATGTGCCCGCGCTGTATCCCTTCGCCTGAAAGCGCGCGCAGCGCAGCAAAATTCTGCGAAAGACCGACTGACGCCATCACGCACGCAAGCTCCTGCGACGTCTTTGCGCCCAGGATGGCAAGCGCCACCTGTGCCGATTGGAGCGAGCGCGTAGCCCCCCCTATCGTGCCGACTGCCATGGGAAGCTCAATCTCCCCCTCCAAATCGCCGTTTGGCAGCTTCCGGAAGCGCGTGAGCGCGCGGTACCTTCCTCCCGACGCTGCAAACGCATGCGCGCCCGCCTCGATTGCGCGCCAGTCATTGCCGGTTGCCACGGCAACTGCGTCAATCCCGTTCATTATCCCCTTGTTGTGCGTGCACGCCCTGAAAATATCAACGTCCGCAAAGGCCCAGCCGTCAAGCACGCCGTCCACGCTATCCGCGCCGATGGTGTCGCGCTTCCAGACCGCCTTCGCCTTCACCAGCCGCTTCACCGCGAGGTTGGACAATATCCTCAGGCGCACTTTCCCGCCTGACACTTCCTCGAGCTTGGGCGCAATGCCCTCCAGTATCGTATTTATCGTGTTCGCGCCCATGGAGTCGCGCACGTCCACCTCGAACTCCACAATCGCCATCTCGCCGCGCTCGGTTGGCAGCGTGCGCGCGGAAAAGCCCCTTATGCCGCCTCCGTATTTTGCAATGCCTGCCGCAAAAGGCTCCGCGGCCTTCACGATGTCCGCCTTTTTCGAGTTGAGCTCGCGCACCGCCTTCCCGGCGTCCTTGAGCGCCACAAGCTGCACCTGGCCCACCATGACTGGCGCATCCGCAACCGCGAAAAAGCCGCCGGTGTCCCTGCAGAGCTTTGCGCCATTGCTGGCCGCGGCGACGACGGACGGCTCCTCTATCGCCATGGGCACGAGCACTTCGCGCCCGTTCACCATGAAGTTCGTTGCCACGCAAAACGGCATTGCATGGAGGCCGAGCGCGTTTTCCGCCATCCTTTCCGCAACCTCAAAGCCGAGCGGCGAGTCCGACGCCAGCTGCTTTTTCTGCCCGTCCGTCAAGCCTGCAAACTCGGCCACCTTGCCAATCCTGCCTTCCCTTGGCAGCTTGTAAAAGCCCGAAATCGCCGAAGTTTTCTTCTCTTCCATGAAAGCACTCCCTTATTCCCTGTTCGCCTCTATGCGGCAAATCAATCTGTAGATGAGCCTTGCAGCGAGGAAATCGCTCACATGCTGCCCGGGTATGGGGGCAAGCTCCACCACGTCAAAGCCGATGACGTTTTTTTCCTTGCACACTTTTTCCAGGAGCGACACCACCGCGCCCCATCCCATGCCGCCAGGCTCGGGCGTCCCGACGCCGGGGCATTCGGACGGGTCGAACACGTCCAGGTCAATCGTGATGTAAACATCCTTGCGGAGCCTCTTCAGCACCGCGCCCTCGTCAAATTCCACGCCGAAAACGTCGCACTTCTGCCCCTTTATTTCCTGCGCCTCCTCTTCCGAGTAGCTCCTTATTCCGACGGAGACAGCGTGCAGCTTCTCGCGGCAGCGCCTCATCGCGCATGCATGGTTGCACTTCGTGCCCTCGTACTCGTCCCTCATGTCCGCGTGCGCGTCCAGGTGCAGCACCGAGACGTCGCCCGCTTTTTTCAGCTTGGCAACTGCGTTGAACGCGCCCACCGAGACCGAGTGCTCCCCGCCGAGCAGAACCGGCACCCTGCCCTCCTTCAGCACCGCCTCCACGGCCTCCTGCACATATGCGCAGTTTTTCTCAGGGGTGGAATGGCTCACTTCCAATTCGTCGGCGGTGTATATGCCGCACCCGGCAAAATCGCGCGCAAGGCCTATGTCGTAAGTCTCAACCTGCCTTGACGCCGCAATTATCGCGTCCGGGCCCCTCTTCGTGCCCGTGCCGTACGATACCGTGCCCTCGTAGGGCGAGGAAAGCACGACGTAGCGCGCCTTTTTCTCGTCATTTTTCACGCCCAGGAACGTCCTGGGCAAACCTATGTGGAATATGTCCATTAGATTCGCACCCCGCTGCCGCTTGCCGCGAATGCTGGCAAATTTTTGGTGAAATTTTCCATGTTTTCTCCCGCCGTTATATGAAGAGCAACTAGTGCTTTTAAACCTCTCCGTCTCCAAGCATTTCATGGAAACTTTCCCTGCCTACGTGCGGCTTTTCAGGATTGAGCACGCGCTGCTGCTCGCGGTGGCGGTGGCGCTTGGCGAGCTTCTCTCGGGCCCGCTTCCCGCGCTTCCCCTGCTCGTCTGCTCGCTTGCAGTGCCTGTCTTCATAGAGATGGGCTCGTTCGCGCTCAATGATTACTTCGACGTGAAGACGGACAAGGCGAACAAGCGCACCGACCGCCCCATCGCCTCGGGCGAAATCTCCCCGCGCGCAGCCCTGGCGGCTTCAGCGGCCTGCTACCTCGTGGGCATCGCAGCCTCGCTCCCCCTCCCGTTTGCCGCCATCTGCATCACGCTCCTGTTCGCCTTCCTCTCAATCGCCTACAACTTCAGGCTGAAGGAGCTTTTGCTCGTTGGCAACATCTATATCGCAGCCTCCATGGCCATCCCCTTCCTTTTCGGCAACCTTGTCGTCGCGCCCGCCCTGCTCCCGCAGATTCTGGCAATCACTCTCGTGGCTATCGTTGCAGGGCTTGGCAGGGAGATAATCAAGTCTGCAGAGGACATGGAAGGCGACGTGCTGCACCGGAACGCGCGCACGCTGCCTGTTGTCATCGGGAAGAAAAACGCCCTCATGCTCGCCGCGCTCCTCTATGCGCTGCTCGTGCCCCTCTCGCTCTCCCCGTTCGCGCTCGGCCTTGGCGCGAACATCCTCTCCCTCGGGCTTGTGCTCCTCACCGCATTCTCATTCGCGGCAATGGCTGCCATCGCCGCGCGCGCGTCCGAAAATGACGGCGCCGCGCTCGTCTCGCTGCGCAAGTCCTCGCTCCTTTCCCTCGCCCTAGGGCTTGCGGGGTATGCGGCCAGCCTGCTCTGATTCTGCTCCGCAAAATGCCCGCCATCCGATAGCCTACTGCTTTTAAACTTCCTTTTTCAGAAATTGACCCGCAGGGATGGCGGAGCCCGGTTTAACGCGCCAGACTCAAGATCTCCGCGCCACGGCGCGGCATGCGTTATCTGGTGACTTAGGTCTTCGGGAGTTCGAATCTCCCTCCCTGCACATTCACACTCTCAAGCGCAAGCGCTATCATTATCCCACCATGCTTCGCACAGCCTCCAAAATAGCGCCCCCTGGCACTATTTTATATTCCTATACTATTATACATTTCATATACTAGTTATAGGGGTGTTCCACATGGCAAAAGTGAAAATAGAGCCTGCAAAAGGCAAGCTAGGCATACTCACCCCCGGCCTCGGCGCGGTTTCCACCACGTTCATGGCCGGCGTGATGCTCGCCAGGAAGAAAAAGCTCCTTCCGATAGGCAGCCTTACCCAGATGCAGACGATACGGCTCGGCAAGCGCGACGAGAGCAAGGCGCCATTGATAAAGGATTTCGTGCCGCTCGCAAATCTTTCTGACATCGAATTCGCCGCATGGGACATTTTCCCGGACAACGCCTACGAGGCGGCCATGAAGGCCGGCGTGCTCACGCCCGAGCACCTTGGCTTTGTGAAGGACGAGCTTGAGAAAATCAGGCCCATGAAGGCGGTGTTTGACAAGGCGTACATCAAGAACATCAGCGGGCCAAACGTGAAGGCGGGCAAGAGCAAGCTCGACCTGGCAAACCAGCTGCGCGCGGACATCAGGGGCTTCAAGAAGGAGAAGAACCTAGCAAGGATGGTGGTCGTCTGGTGCGCAAGCACGGAATCCTACACCGAGCAGCAGAAGGTGCACGAAAGCATAGAGGCGTTTGAAAAGGGGCTTGCGGAAAGCGACCCCGCAATCGCCCCGTCGATGATTTACGCCTATGCGGCGATAATGGAAGGCGTGCCCTATGTCAACGGCTCGCCGCAGCTCACGCTGGACATCCCGGCGCTCACCCTTCTTTCCAGGAAAAAGGGCGTCGCAATAGCGGGCAAGGACTTCAAGACCGGGCAAACGCTCGTGAAAACCGCAATTGCGCCGATGTTCAAGTCCAGGATGCTGGGGGTGCGCGGATGGTTTTCCACCAATATCCTCGGCAACAGGGACGGGCTGGTGCTTGACGATGCAGGCTCCTTCAAGAGCAAGGAGATAAGCAAGAAGTCCTCCCTCGAATACATCTTCCAGCCAAACATGTACCCCGACCTGTACAAGGGCATGTACCACAAGGTAAGGATTGAATACTACCCCCCGAAAAACGACGACAAGGAAGGCTGGGACAACATAGACATCTTCGGCTGGATGGGCTACCCCATGCAGATAAAGATAAACTTCCTCTGCAAGGACAGCATACTTGCGGCGCCAATCGTCCTCGACCTCGCGCTTTTCATGGACCTTGCGCAGCGCGCGCACATGCGCGGCATGCAGGAGTGGCTTTCCTTCTATTTCAAGGCGCCCATGCACGCAGCCTCGGTCTATCCCGAGCACGACCTGTTCATCCAGCACATGAAGCTGAAGAACACGCTGCGCTACATGATGGGCGAGGAGCTGATAACGCACCTTGGCGTGGAGTACTACGACTACTGGGGAAGCGAATAGGCGGTCTTATGGCGCTGAAATCAACCTCCCTTGGCGTTTCTTTCCAAAAAGCGTCAGGGGAGCTGTTTTCCCGCCTTCCGCTTTCCGCGAACCAAATCACGGTCTGCGCGCTCCTGTTCGCGCTTGCTGGCTTCTATTTTGCCTCCGCGCACCAGCCGCTTTTTTCCCTCTTCTTCTTCATCCTGTCCGGTGCAACAGATGCCATTGACGGCGCAGTCGCGCGCGCAAGGAACGAGGTCTCCTCGCGCGGGGCCTACATTGACGGCATCATTGACAGGCTGGTGGAGTTCCTCTTCATCCTCTCGTTTGCCTTCTACGCGCTCCCCGACTTCATCCTCCCGCTCGCGCTCACACTCGCGCTTTACCTTTTCTTCGGCACATGCATGACCAGCTTTGCCACAGCCTACGCGGACCACAGGAAAGCCGCCGGTGCGAAGAAGCTCGCGGCGCAGCCCGGCATCCTCCCGCGCGCAGAGCGCCTCATCATCCTCTTCATCGCCCTCGCGCTCGTCCCCTTCTGCCCGAGCTGCTCCTCGTTCCTGCTCCTCGCAGGCGCTGCGCTGTCAACAATAACGTTCGCGCAGAGGTTCAGATACTTTGCGGGAAAATAAGCCGGAAAAAGAGGGAATCAGCTCGGGGTTTTGCTGATTGAGACTTTTATCTTGCCCACATCCCCTTCGGTTTTGATGTTGAAACCGCCCTTATCTATTTCGCCTTTTTCGGATAGTGCTTTTATATCTGCATCATTTAGCGCAGGGAGGGCGCCAACCACGGTTGCCGCATATTCCAGCCACGCGCTCTTGTACTTTTCGGCAATCTCGGCTTCCTTGCTCATCACGATGTCCATGTCCTTGTTCACCTGTGCCACAAGGATTGTGTTCTGCGTGAGTTGTACTAGCGCGTCCATCCCGCTATCTGCGTTGCCGGATGCCTTGCTTTGCATCTGCTGCTGAAGCCAGGCTTGGAATTGCTGGACAGCCTGGGCACCGAATGTTTTGCCAAGGTAATTCTCAAAACCAGTTCTATCCATAATTTCTAATGTGGTTTTTCCAGTGGTTTTATCTGTAATAGTTGCCACAATCTGTACAATACCTTTATCACTAATGTTTTGTTTTCCTTCTATTTTTGTTCTAGCGTTTTCCCAATTAAAAGCGTTCTGGTTAGTGATTTGAGTGTTTGGTGTTATTTTTTGCTTATCCGTTTCACTTTGTCGTTTAGGAACTTGCGCGATAGGGGGTTCTTTCACTACTAACTGAAAAATAATCACATCATCAACCTCATTTCATTCCAATCGTTGTGGTTGGCTTTTTTGGTATGTCAAAGAGTCCATTTGCACCAGTTTTAGAATCTATTAAGATACGCTGTTCTGGCATTGTCGAATCTGTCAACTCAATGTCGTTATTATCTAATCTAGTAATAATCGGTTTCACTAATGCCGGGCCATCTCCCCATCTCGTATTGTAAACAATCAAAAAAACTTTCTCGTTTATTTTCACAAATAGCTCTGTTGGTGTCGTCGCAACGAAAATTCCATTCTCAATATCTTCATAAATCGCGCCCGGGTGCGTGAATATTCTACCACTGAGTTCGTGTATGTTTTTCTTATCCTTGGCTGTTTCATAAATTAAGGTGGCTTGCTCGCAAGGGAATATCACCAAACTGCCATCTTTGGCTATTATGGCTGTTTTTTCAATATGGTTGTTTCCCCTAGATTCTGTGACTGATATACGGTCTAGCCTGACGTCACCCACTTCGTTTGAATCTTTTGTAAACCTATACTGTGCCAGCATCAGTCCGTTGTGGACGAAAACCGATTTATTTTGTTTTACAAAAACTATCGTTGCATCTTTTTGGAAGTCGCCTCTGACTTCACTGTGTACCTCATCTGTCATCATAATATTCTGGTTTGCCAGTTTTATGTTCTCAAAAATAACCTTCTCCCCTTCAAATCTCACGTCGCAGAAAGGCTCACCGATTATAGTCTGCCCGAGCTTGTTCACAACCGGCGCGGGTGTTTCATTCGCCTTCGCAGCATCCTTCACTTCCGCCGGCTTCGCGCGCGCATCTACTGACGCCATGGTTTTCAGCGTGTCTTTGCCCATGACGTAGGTTTTCGCCGGCAGCTTGCTGTCAACGGCAGCTACCCCTAGCTTGTTTTTCACGTCTGATGGAAGAAGCGCGGTGTTTGCGCTTTTCTGCGCATTCAAAACAAGTGGGGCTGCAATCGCTCCAAAAAGCGCAGCCCCGAGCAATGCGCGGCGCGCGAACCTGCCGGATTTTCCGGGTGTTTTGGCAGTATTTTCTCTATGCGCTTGCATACTTTCAATTGGCATTTGGTTCTTTTGCCTGCGCATATGCGATCTCACTCGCTTCTCTTCT
>JBAYMR010000017.1:0-19314 GCA_041663445.1 Candidatus Micrarchaeia archaeon | reverse complement strand
CGCGCCAGCGCCGCGCGCCGCCGCTAGGAGCTGTTTTTCATGCAAAAAATAAGAGAGAATGGGGCGCTTTCATCCAACGCCTGAAGGCATTGGGTTTCCCGCGCCCCCGTCAACTAATGTTTCAATTGGAGGATGGAATCTTGCCTGGCCGCGTCTTGGCTCGCCCTTTTTTGCCAGGTGTTCATCTTCCACGCTAAACATATGGCTGGTTTTTATATATATCTAATCAATATTCAGAACGTATAGTATATACTTGAATGGTGAATGGCGCAACATTGCCAGAAGGGCAACGGTTGCCGCTGGATTTTGGATTGGAGGCGGGAGCATGGAAATGAGGAAAGTACAGAAATCGGGGAACTCGTCGTTCGTGGTCAGCCTGCCATCAGGCTGGGTGAAGGCGCAGGGCATAAGGAAGAACGCGCCTGTTTCAGTTGGGCAGAACAGCGATGGCAGCCTCACCATCCTTGCGCGCGCCACTCCGGAAAAGAGTGCGGCGCCAATGATTTTGCGGGTTTCCGGCAAGGAGAAGAAAAGCGTCCTGTTCCGCAAGATGGTTGCTGCCTATATAGCCGGCTGCCAGCGCATAGACGTCATCCCTGCGCCAGGGCAATTCGATTCCGCGTTGGAGCTTGTTTCAGAGTACACGTCATCAACAGTCGGCCAGGAAGTGGTCGAAGAGACCGAGAACATGATTTCTGTGAAGGACGTGCTCAACCCGGCAGAGCTTCCCATGGGCAAGGTGACGCAGAGGATGCATGCCGTTTGCAGGAAAATGGTGGGCGCTGCCGTAATTTCCCTTGGGGGAGGCAGGCCCGCAGGGCTTAACATGGAAATCATGGAGCGCGACATTGACCGGCTGCTTTGGCTTGCTGCACGAAAGCACCATCAGTTCCTGCGGTTTCCGTCGCTGGCAGCCGCAGAAGGGATAACCCTTGCGGAGTCGCACCTGCTATTTATGTCTGCAAGGTACATGGAAAGGATAGCGGACCATGCATTTTCGATTTATGGGGATAAAACCAAGTCCGGCAGGCTGCATGAATTCGGGAAATTCGCCGAGAACCAGTATTCCGGGGCTTCGCGCGCGCTTTTCGAGAAAAACATGGTGCTTGCCCACCAGGTGATAGAGGATGTGATTTCCCGCAAGGCGCCGTCAGGCGGAATGAAGAACAGGAGCTTTACTGCCGTAGAGGCGTCATCATCCGCAAGCATCAGGCGCATCGCGGAATACAGCGCAGGCATGTGCGAGAACCTGATTGACTTTGCGGCTTCGCAGGGACAATAAGTTGCAATTTGAGTGAGTAGTTTGAGGAAAAATGAACCGCCCCTTATTGCTTAGATTTGGATGCTTCGATGACAGCAGCCTTAATCATGTATGCGGCGCCAGCCAAGCTTTCTTGCTCGGATTTATAGTATTTCCCAGTTATCCTTCCAATGGCGCCAAATACATAACCTATCAATGCGCCGCCTGAGATATGGATTATGCTTGAGAATTGCTTTGGGAATACCATGGTTGCCACGTATACCGCCCCAAGAACTGCGCATATTAAGCTGTGGATATGCGAATTGATGTTTGACTTCCGATAACTGTTTGCCGCATAAAGCAGGCTGCTGCAATCCCCCGCACATGTAATTTTTGCAATCTCAATTTGCTCGGGGGAAAGATTGCAGTTAAATTTTTTGGAGACATTGGCGACAACCGCCGAAAAAACCGATGGATCCATCGTCCGGTCGGGCTCTGCCCCCCTCTTTTTCATAAGGGTGCGAATCTCGCTTTTTGTTATTCCGGTGTTCAGGCACGTATCCTTAAACGTCGTTATCAATAAAGCGGGATTTGAGCGTTCATTTTGGCGCATTTGCCCCCAGGTTCTTGGCCTTCGGATGCCAACCATCAATAATCGTGTCATACGCCACCACCCCAATCACGCCAGAGCAGAATCTGGCGCATCGTATTTGCTGGGAAATTTGAAGTGCTTCGAAAAAAATGCCTTCACGGATTCCTTGAACTCTGCCTTTTTTACTGGCCCGGCACCAGGGATTACAGCCGATTTTTCAGGTTCGTTTGGGCGCAGATGCTCATTTTCCATGGCGTCAGCGACGCTTTTTTTCGAGAGAATGTAGAAGAACCCCCTGGCTGCCTTATCGTCCCGTATTCTTGGCGACGCGCTGTTGTAAATGTCCAAGAGAGTCCGGGCATATTCCCAACGGATTCGTTTCCCATCAACATCCGGAAACTTTTCCTGCAAGTGAGCGATGTCATTTCGCATTATTCGCTTGTCAAAAAGCTGCAGGCTGCTCATAGGACCGCCTTGAATTCCATCGCATGTTCAGGAGAAAGCACGCCAGACGCCTTAAGTTCCTTGGCGAACTTTTTGATAAGGGATTGTGGGAGGGCAGCCGCTAGATAGAGGTCTTTGACATTGTATAATGCCGAAAATGATTCGTCCGGATGTTCTGATTCCCTCCAGCTTTTCGGCAGGCCCGGCGGGCGTTCCATGGAATCCGGGGCAGCTGGAACATGGAGCTCAACTGTGCCGTTATGGTCTTTTCCTTTGGTTTTGGGCTGCTTGGCGGCCGGAGCCATGTCCGCCCCTATCCCATCGGTTCGCGCCAGCAATGGCAGGAGTCCGCCAAAATCGCCTTTTCCGGTCTGTTCCTTGATGGCCTGCAGCCGGCATTTTGATAGCTTGCTTTTCAGCTCCATCAGCTGCTTGCCGTCAACGCCAGCCGGAAGGACGAATGCTCCAGTGGTCTTGTGCATATTTTCACTAGATTGCGATATTCGCTTTTCAGCAGCGGGATTCTTCCGCCTGCGGCAATGAGACGCCCGCATGAGCAAAATGTGGAAATCTATCCCGGCCGCGTCTTGGTTTCGCCCTTTTCTGCCGGGTGTTCATCTTCCACGATTCAGATATGACTGAACTTTATATATACTTAATCAATATTCAGAATATACAGTAAGTGTTTGAATGGTGAAAGCCAATAATGGAAATTGAGGCGGGCGGACGGAAACGCACAGGCCGCATGAAATCGGGAAATTCGCCATGGGCCAGGATTCCGGGCTTGACACTTGCCCCGAAGGGCAGGGCATGGAGTAATAAAGCTTATTCGCGCTTTTTGGCAAGGTTTCCGGGAGCGGAAGTGGGGAGGGAGTGAGGAAGTGGCGCAGCACCAATCAAAGCCGATAATGTCCCTCAAGGGGGTTTCCAAGATATACCAGATGGGCGAGGAGAAGGTGTACGCGCTCCGCGGGATTGACCTGGACATCCACAGGGGCGATTTTGCCTCTGTGCTCGGGCCGTCCGGCAGCGGGAAGTCCACGCTTTTGAACATGCTGGGGCTCCTGGACAACCCGAGCGAGGGCAGCATCTGGCTCGACGGGCTGCAGACCAACAGGCTGACCGAGAAGGAGCTTGCCTCGGTGCGAGGCAGGAAAATAGGCTTCATATTCCAGATGTTCAACCTCATCCCCAGCCTCAACGTGCTGCAGAACGTGATGATGCCTGCGATAATCTACGAGGCTGACCCGAAAAAGACGCAGGCAAAGGCGGAAGTGGTGCTCGGGAGGATTGGGATGGGGGGCAGGCTGCTCCATTTCCCCAACCAGCTTTCGGGAGGGCAGAGGCAGCGCGTGGCAATCGCGCGCTCGCTCATCAACGACCCGGAGATTATACTCGCCGACGAGCCCACGGGCAACCTCGACTCGAAGACGGGCGAGGAAGTGCTGCGCATGTTCCACATGCTGCACGAGCAGGGGAAGACGATAATAATAGTCACGCACGACCCGCACGTCGCAAAGGTGACGCACAGGACGATACGGGTGGTGGACGGGAAGCTCGCGAAAGAATGATTTTTACCAGGGGTGGTTTTGTGAAGATGAACGCAATATTTGTTTTGGCGCTCGCGCTTGTGATGCTGGCTGGCGCGGCTTATGCTTCGATTTCCATAGGGGCGTACACGGTCACGCCCTCCACGCTCAAGCCGGGCGAGGAAGGCGCGGTTTCATTCTCGATTTCAAACGTGGTGCCCAGCACCTCGTCAACCACGACGTCCCAGCTGGAAAACGTGCAGGTGTTTTTCGGGGGCACGGTGGAGGGGCTGGAATTCACCGGAACCAGCCCGTTCAATGTGGGCACGATTGACAGCGGAAGCACGGCGCAGGTGAGCATATCTTTCAGGGTGCTGCCCACTGCAAATGGCGGGGCGATAACGGCGCCGTTCTACATTTCGCAGAAGGACAAGACTGACCTGAAGACCGTGAACGCGATTGTGCGGGTGGTGAACCCGCCGGTAATCACGCTCACTTCAGACCACCAGACTGTGCTTGGCACGGACGAGGTGAACCTCACCGTGAGAAATGACGGGGGCAAGGCAACGCGCCTGAGGATGGCGATTGCCGACGGGAGCAACTTCTCATTCATAGGCACCAGCCAGATTTACATCGGCGAGCTGGCAGGCTCCGCCGTGGTGGCAGTGCCGCTCGACTCGCGGAATGTCGGCGAGGGCGTGAGCAGCATACCGTTTGTCCTCACATACCAGCAGGAAGGCGGGAACGAGACGTCCGAGACAAAATACCTGTCGGTCGCAGTGAAGAAGGAAAAGGCGGACATTGTTTTCACGCAGGCGGAGAAGATGGTGACGGGAAGGGACAACACCCTTGTGCTCAGCGTCAAAAACACCGGCAGGGCGCTTGCGAACGTGGAGTTCTACCTGGAGGACGACAAGATACAGGCAAAGGAGAACAAGCAGGTGAAGCTGGGGAACATGGCAACCGGCGATGAAAAGAGGATTTCCATGAAGGTGTTCGTCAATGCCGAGCCGGGCGTGAAGAGCATGCAGGTGCGCCTCAAGTGGAGCGAGGACGACGTGGACAAGGAGGAGACGACTTATGTCCCGGTAGTGGTGACTTCCGACGCAGATGCCGCGATTTACATAGACGCAAAGCCCAGCCCCATAGTGGCGGGCGGCGACCACACGCTCTCAATCACGGTGTCGAATGTGGGCTCGTACAAGATACAGAATGTGGAGGTTACGCTTGCCGACAGCCCGGCATTCGAGATTTTCAACGCCCAGCGCTCCCAGTACATCGGCGGGCTGGAGTCTGACGACTTCTCGTCCGTGCAGTACAAGGTGAGGGTGAAGGCCGTTGAGCCGGGCGCATACCCGGTCAATGTCACGGTGCGCTACAAGGACCAGTCCGGCGTATGGGTGGACAAGAACGAGGAAGTGCAGCTTGCCATACGCTCGGCAACAGACGCGCTGCCCGCGGGAAGCGGCAGCGGCTTCCCGGTGGTGCCTGTGCTCGCGGTGGTTGTCGTGGCGGCAGGCGTTTGGTACTTCAAGTTCCGCAAGAAGCCTGAGACGAGCAAGCGCGATTGAACGCTTGCTCAGAAGCCGGGCCAAGGGCTCGGCTAAGAAGCAGAAGTAAGCGGGGCTGCCCATGAATTCGAGCGAAGGCACCCCGCTGCAAGCGGCGGGCAGCGCCCAACTGGCAATGGCATTGCGGCGGGCGTGGGGCGCTGGCGGATGCCCGCAATGCATTCCAAGTCAACAACCCAGGCCTGAAGGCCTGGGCTTGTGAAACAGAAGGGGAAGCCGCGCCCAGGTGCTCCTCCGCGCTCTGAAGAGAGCGGCTTCCGCACCTGGGTTGTTGAGTGAAGAGCGCCCGCTCCCGGGTTGTTGGTCAAATGAGGCTATCCGACATCGTTTGGTATTCATTCACCAGCCTGAGGCACCGCGAGATACGCTCGTGGCTCACCATACTGGGCATTGTGATAGGCATTGCCTCGGTGGTGGCGCTCATCTCTATCGGCGAGGGGTTCCAGAACAAGGTGAACGAGCAGCTCTCCGCGCTTGGCTCGAACACCATTTTCATCACGCCATCATCATCAACCATGAGCATGGGCTCGGTCACGAGCGCGGGAAAGCTTTACCAAAAGGACGTGGACAGGCTGAAGAGGATACCGGAAATAAGCGACATCGCGCGGCTGATAACCGGAAGGGTGGACGTGCAGTTCAGGGACAAGGAGCTTCCATCGTCAGTCGCGGGCATCGAGCCGGGCGTGTTTGAGAAGACCACCGCAATCGAGGTTTCCGAGGGCAGGTTCTTCGTGGACGGGGACAGGCACGTGGCGGTGGTGGGCGCAACTGTCGCAAACAGCACGTTCGGCCCCAAGAACAAGGTGGCGCTCAACAGCTACCTTCTGATGAACGGGACAAAGTACCGCGTGATTGGCATACTCAACAAGTCGGGCGGCGGGTTCGGCATGGCCGGCAGCCAGGACGGGAGCATATACATAACGTTTGACGACGCGCGCCCGCTTTTCAAGGACACCATAGGCGCCGACGAGGTTGGCGCCATAGTGGTGCGCACGCACGAGGGAAGCAACACCGACGAGGTGGTGGAGGCGATAAAGACGGAAATCGACGCCTCGCACAAGGTGAAGCCGGACAAGCGGGACTACTCCGTAGTGGACCCGAAAAGCATACAGGCCGCGGTGTCGAGCGTGCTTTCGCTCATCACGCTTTTCCTCGGGGCGATTGCAGGCATCTCGCTCCTGGTGGGCGGGCTTGCGATTGCTTCATCCATGTTCACGTCCGTGCTGGAAAGGACGCATGAGATAGGCGTGCTGAAGGCGGTGGGCGCCAACAGGGACGACATCAACAGGCTGTTCCTGTTCGAGTCCGGCGCGGTGGGCGCGATTGGCGGCCTTCTGGGCACGGCAATCGGGCTTTCCATCGTTTACATCGGCAGCTTCTTCGGGCTGCCGGCTTCCATCAACCCGTACATTGCGGCATTCTGCATTGCCTTCGCGTTTGCAATCGGCATGGTGTCGGGCTATTTCCCCGCACGCCAGGCTGCGGAGCTTTCGCCCGTGGATGCGCTGAGGTACGAGTAGGGAAAACAACGATGCACAGCTGGCCGGGATGAGTGATGGCAAAGGGTTGCATGGCGAAACTGCACCGGGGAATGGCGGATGATGGAACTGCGCAGATGCGCGGGCTTGTGTTGATATGAGGCTTTCGGACATATTCTCGTATGCGTTCAACAGCATCAGCCACCGCAGGATGCGCTTCTGGCTGACAATACTCGGCGTGGTGATAGGCATCGCCTCGGTGGTGGCGCTCCTCACGCTTGGCCAGGCATTCAGCGCCGAAGTGAACAAGCAGCTGTCGGCGCTGAACGGCAACACGATATATATCGTGCCGATTGCCGAGGCCCAGCTGCAGTCAGGCAGCTTCAGCTCCACCATGGGCTATTCCTCCAAGCTCACTGAAAATGACGCGCAGCGGCTCAAGAAAATCCCGGAGATAACCGACATTTCAAGGGTGATTGAAAGGCGCGCCAGCGTGAGCTACAAGGACGTGAACCTCACCACCACCATTGACGGCATTGAGCCGGGCGTGTTCCAGAAAGTCTCGTCCATAGAGGTGGCGGAGGGCAGGTTCCTGCTTGATTCCGACCACCATGCGCTCGCCATCGGCGGCACAGCCGCGGAGAGCATGTTCGGCACCGACAAGCCCGTTGCCGTGAACAGCTACATCGCGATTAACGGCGTGAAATACCGCGTGATTGCCATACTCAAGAAAACAGGCGGCACGTTCGGCTCTGACCTTGACAACGGGATGTTCGTGACATATTCCGATGCGCAGGAGATATTCGGGCGCAGCATAGGCAAGAACGAGATGGATTCCATCGCGCTTGCGGTCCCGGAAGGCGCGGACATGAAGGACATCGTGGAGCGCATAAAGATGGAGCTTGACGCCTCGCACAAGGTGAAGGCGGATGACAGGGACTATTCCGTCATTGACCCGGAGTTCATCGCGCAGTCAATCGGCACCGTGCTCGGGCTGGTGACGCTGTTCCTTGGCGCGATTGCGGGCATTTCGCTCATCGTCGGGGCCCTTGCGATTTCCACCTCGATGTTCACGTCCGTCATTGAAAGGACGCAGGAGATAGGCGTGCTCAAGGCGGTGGGCGCGTCGCGCGAGGACATCATGGGAATATTCCTGCTGGAAGCCGGCGCGCTGGGGCTTGTCGGCGGCGTGCTGGGCACCGCGCTTGGCATCGCGCTCGTCTACCTTGGCGGCATGTTCGGGCTGCCCGTCGCAGTTGACTTGGGAATCGCCGCCTTCGGCGTGGGCTTTGCCTTTGCAGTGGGGCTGCTGTCGGGCTATTTCCCCGCGCAGCGCGCGGCAGCGCTCTCGCCGGTCGAGGCGTTCAGGTACGACAAATAGGCCGCGCGGCACGGCGAATTTTTAAATCAGATGCCATTAAACAGAAGATACCCTGCAGGGATAGCCAAGCTTGGTCAAAGGCGCAGGACTCAGATAACCCTTGTTCGCAGACTAATCGGGGTTTGCGAAATCCTGTCGGTTAGCCGTTCGTGGGTTCAAACGCCGCTGTCTGGCGACAACTTGTTGCCGGCCTTCGGCTGACAATCCCCCTCCCTGCACTCATTCTTGTTCAGTGCAGGTCGGTTTCGACCTGCGGTCGAAATCCCGCCAGCAAGCTGGCGGTCCCCCTCCCTGCACTCATTCTTGCTCAGTGCAGGTCGGGTTTTGCACTCCGTGCAAAATCTGCGGCAGAACTTCGGTTCTGCCACATCCCCCTCCCTGCATTTTTACCACGCCTTAATGCGCATTGGATTTTTGCTGAGACGCTTTGATTGCTTGCGCTCTTTTTAGCATTTATGCGCGCCAAATTCAGATGATTTGATGCTTCTGTGGGCTCTTCTCTCAATCATATTACAAAACAATACAGTAAGGAGTGCCGTTGGGTTTGCGGTGGCTGGGAAGGTGTTGAGCAGATGAAGGAACTTCGGCACAGGCGGAAAATCACCTTTATATAGCCCTGAAGTCAGAATTAACCCATGTCTCAGAGGATGGCACATTTCAGGCAAAACATAGCGCACAAGGCCAGGGTGGGCGCTGCGGTTTTCCTGACAGGCACTTTTTTACTTACTTCGGGCATATTCTACAAGGCATACTCGCAGGAAAGGAAACCAAAAGGAGGTGACACCGTGCTGTTGATGCAAACAAGCCCCGGGCCCGTCTACAAGCCCGTAGAACAGGCAAAAAAGGACACTACAACAAAGACGATGGACACCACCCCGAAGCTGGTAATTCCAGACGTTAAAACAATCAAATACCGCTTCCCCTTTGATGTTACTGACTCAATGTTCACCAGCAAGGATCCGAAAGTCAGGGAACGCCTATTGGACTATGCAGACATCTGGAGGAGCATGGATGACAAGCTCGCTCCGTTCGGTTTGCCTGCGAATGTCATAAAGTCCTATAGCAAGGAAGACCTCCAAGAATTGAAGCAGCGCTGGGAGACGGTAAGAACAGGCTGGATAGCCGCCTTCCTGAGCGACAAGGGTGCGACACCTTCAAACGCGCTGAAAGTGCACACGCCCGAAGAAGTGAAAGACATGCTTCGGCGCTGGCAGAACCTGAATGAGATAGACAAAAAAATGCACGAACTTATGCTCAAGCCATCAGTCCAGCCACACAGCAAGTAACGTCAGGGCTTCTTTTTCAACTCATCCTCAGCGGATTTGATATAGCCTCCAATTTTCTGCCTCAATTCGAAAATATCGCCGCTTTTATCAGAATTGATTTTCGAGAGCGTGGCGTCGTATCCCTTGAATGCCTCGATTGCCTCAGAATAGCGCCCCTCCATGACGTAGATGGAATTAAGCGCCTCATACCCGTCTGGCTTGAAAGGCTCGATTCTTATTGCGTCCTTTGCCAGCCCTTCGGCTTTCACATATGTTTCTTTGTCACGGGACAGTGCATACTTGCGGTACATGTAATATGCCTCACACGAGACGGCCACCGCGCCCAGTTCCTTCATGGCGAAGCCTTCCGCATAGAGACCGTTTGCCTCCATGCGCAGTGTACTGCCCTCTTCCCCGATTTTCTTGCCGGCACTTTGCAAGTCCGAATGTTCCTTGCCTTCAGGCATCTGCCCGGCAATCCTCTCCATGGCGCTGCCCTTTTTCACAAGATTGCCCCCTTTGTCGTAGCAAGCATCAGCCAGCCTGAAAAGAGCGTCGCCGTAATAGCCCCCGCTTTCCCGTCCAAGCCGAACGACCTTTTCCAGTTCAGATATTACCAGGTCTAGCATGTCGTTTGCAGCATCGTATTTCTGGATTGTTTTTGCATGCAATGATATGTCATCGCTATTGTTGTTTATGAATGCCTCATCTGCATCGCCCTTCAGCAAACCCGCCTCCTTGAGGAAGATGAACCGTTCGGCATCCTTCTCCTCGTGGAAATAGGACTCCACGCCAGAATACCTGCTTTCCTTTGAGGTGCTGCCGCCATACACCAGCAACTGGAAGCAATCCGGCCTTATTTTGTTTGCTTTCCCCCTGTGTTCGTTCAGGTGATCGAGCATTATTTTCCTCAGGTCGGCGTCCTTCGGCACCACCTTCAAATCCAGGCACGCCGGGTTGAAGGTGAAATCCACAAGCACTGTCTTCTTTTCAGGCGTTTCGTCCTTCAGGATGATTTGGAGGATATTGGCATGGGCCCGTACCGCCTTGTCCTTCGGGTCGTAATATTCCATGAGGGCAAGCTGCGTCCCTTCCACGTTGAGCAGATTGCCATCTGTCAGTTTCTTCACGCACGCAGTAAAAAGCACGGAAAAGTCGTCGCAGTCGCCGCTCTTCCTGAGAATGGTTTCGGATGCCGTCTGGGGCGCGTAATCCGCAGGGTTGCTGCTCGTCTTGTACGTAAAATCGGATTTTGACCCATCAGGCAGCTCGGGGGCGATTGCACGCCAGATTACGGTCAGCTTTTCCATGGTGGAAAGCTCCTCGAATTTCTTTTCGCCATGCGTGGCTTTCACTACGCAGTCAATCTTCGCTCTCATTTCGAGCCATTCGGCGTCGCTCAGTGCCAATGGCTCGACCTTTTTCTCTTCCCGCGCAGTTTTCGGTTCCCTTTCCTCGTAGATTCCGCACACAATGTAAAGCTTCCCGGGCGAGGCCTCCTCAAGCCGAATCCCGACGTTCGACCCTTCTTGTATCAGAAGCTCGTTTGCCCTGCATACCTCTTGCCGATAAATCTCATATGTTTCCTTCTCGTGCCCGGGCTTTGCAGTTACGGCGAAAGAACTGAGCACTTGAAGGTTTTCGAGCTTTGCCTTATCAGCGCTGATTACGCTTTTCGATTTCTCAAGAATGAGATTGACTTCCTGCTTTGCCTGAAGAGTCATCTTCCGCGCGTCGAACATGTCGCTGGACGCGGGAGCCTGCTTCTGCGCAGGGTCTAACTGAACCATGCCTGGCTCCGGCATGCGCGAATTTCACGGCGGGAATATATAAAGAGTGGCGCCCTTCACTTGTAAGGCTTGTCAGCATACCGCGACCAATATTTCACCGCTTCTTTGTAATACCCATTTGCCCGTTCAAGATCGCCCATCTTGAAATAAACGAGCCCCTTTTCATAAAGCGCCCAAGCACTTGGGTCGTTATTGGAGTGTGTTTTGATGGGTTGGTTACGCTCATAATCATCCAACAATGCAAGCGCCCTTGTGTATTCTTTGCGGTCAATCAGTATCTCCAGCGCGCCCGGGAAGCCAGCATCAGCCACGACGGAAAACCAGTCCCAGTAAGGGCTGTTCATTGCAATGTCGACCATTTCCATATAGTCTGCCAGAGCCGCAGTCGTGTCGCAGTTCATTTTGTGAATGCCCGCGCGGTACATGTGCGCCCAGACGCAGGGAGTCATCCGCTTCTCATATTCCTCGAACTCGCCGGGCTCGCCCCTGCGCCCTAGCCTTATGACTTCCGAGAGGTCTGCAATCGCGCCTTCGTAGTCCCCCATTCTTCTGCGTATGAATGACATTTCTATAAGGTAATAGCCGTTGCCGGGATTCCGCCCAAGCGCTTCGCGGTAATCCTCAAGCGCCAATTCGTAATTGCCAAGCGCAGAGTTCGCCCCCGCGCGCTTGACGTGCCACTTTACACTATCTGGCTCTAGTTCAATCAGCCGGGAATAATCCCCAACCGCACCGGCATGGTTGTTGCTCTTTTCGAAAGCCTGCGCGCGCAGCCTGCATATCTCGCGCGCATCCCATCCGGCTGCCAGCAGCGCCGTAAAATCTGCCGCTGCCTTTGCGTATTCTTCAGCCTTGAAGTAAGCCTGTCCGCGTCGATAACGGATGTTGGCTGAATCCGGATGGGCGTCAAGAATCTTGGTGTAATGTTCGGCTGCGATAGCATAGGGCCTTCTGCCCGTGGAGTCATACGTGCCATCGTAGTATTCTATCGTTGAGGACCATTTTTTGTTATAGTCTGCAATCGCCTCTTCGTGCCGCCCCATCGCATAATACGTCTTTCCCCGCAGGTAATAGTTGTACCACCAGCGGTCAAACTTGACCAGCGCGTTGTAATCATCGATGGCCTGGGAATACTCCCCCAGCCCATGGTAAGCCTGCGCACGAGATTTCAGGGCGTCTGCCACGGCTCCCGGCCTGTCGCTAGCCTCCCCAATGAACCGCGTGAAATCTTTGACTGCCAAGGCGTATTCTCCGCATTCCAGATATGCCTTGCCCCTCTCGTCGTATATGTAATCCCTCACCGGCATGGCACCAATCCATCGGGCATATATGTCGGCTATTTTTGCATAGTCGATAGGCTTTGTCAAAAAGACGAGATATACGTATTCCCTATATGTTTCAGCGTATTTCGAGCCGAGGCTGAGCGCCTTCTCAAAATCGACAGCGGCTTTATCGTACTGCTCAAGCTGCATATACGCCTTTGCACGGCAAGTGTATGCCAGCGCCGCCAACCCATATTGCGGACTGTGGTCGATAACCTGCGTCATCTCAGCAACGGCCTCTTTCGGATGCATCCAAGCGAACCGACTCCACAGATATTCGGTTTTCTCCAGTTTGCCTTGGCTGAAAACTGCCCCTCTTGACTGGTGGTTCACGTCTCTTTGCACCTTTGCCGGGTCGTTTCTGAGCATCTTACGTACATGCGCGTAGTTGTCCGCGCTCTTGCAGCCGAAAAGGAAGAATGCCGCCAGGGCTGTGCCGATGAATAGCGCCTGCCTGGGGCTTGGTGCGCGGAAAAGCTGCTTCACGTTGCAAATCTATGCCCATCCATTTATTTATACATGCCTTTCCGCCACAGCCTACCCTTAACCCCTTCCCAAAATATGGTTCATGGCAACCAAATCCTACACGAGCGCTAATGAGACCCCAGCGACATCAATACTTCCATGAGCTATGACATTCCGGACGAGATAAAGTATCGTGAGAAAATCGTCTTCTGGCTTGACCTGAGGCAGCTGTGCTATCTCTGCGCGTTCGAGCCGTTTGCATTTCTCTCGCCCCCCTCCCTGCATTTTCTTATTTTTCATTGTATTCGTAAATTTGATAATTTACGAATGCGGACAAATTTCTCTGGAAATTTGTCCTTGTTTGCACTGCTGCTGAAAAGGAGAGATTAAAGAGAAAAAGAAAGAAAAAAACAAAAAAAAGCAGAGCTGGAGGAGTGGATGTCAGAAAAAAAGCATCCAACTGCCTTGCGCGCGCGAAGTTAAATCTTCTTCACGCCTTTTGCGCGGAGCCCGCGGTCGCTTTGCTCGACCTCGTACTCAACAGCCGTTCCGATTGCAAGCGGCGCGCCGCCCTCAATCGCTGTGGTGTGTACGTACACATCCTTGCCGTCGTCGCCGGTTATGAAACCAAAACCGCGCTCGGCATTGAACATCTTCACTTTTCCTTTCATGATATCACCATCTTTCGTATTGATTTTGGGGCATTAGCTTATAATCAAGACTACTCCGACGGGCGGGCGGACAGGCCCGCAGCCGCGGGCAATGGCGCGCGGAGCGAATCGGATATCCTAATATAAATGTTAGAGAGGGATAAGGCACGGTTGATATGGCTGTCTCAGAATGCCCGGAATGCACGTTCCACATACAGCTTGAGGAAGGCATGGAAGTGGGGCAGGTGATAAGCTGCCCGGACTGCGGAGCGATGATAAAGCTTGTCAAGGATTTCCCGCCGGTGTTTGCGCGCGTTGGCGAAGAGTAGGGTGTTGTGATGGCGGACACGGGAAAAATTGCATTGGCGTCACTCCTTTTCCTTTCCCTGATTCTCCAGGCCGGCTTTTGCAGCTGGAACCAGTCGCTGATTGTTAGCGTGGAGGGCCAGAACGGCGTGCCAGTCTCTGGCGCGGACGTGAAAATAACATACCAGAAAGCCAATGGCATAACCGGGGGGGACGGGCTGGCGGAAGGGATAACCGGGGAAGACGGGAAATACTCGGTTACAATCGCCAACACCGTGCCGGACGGGATGGATGACACTAGGATAAGGGTCGTGGCGAGCGCGTATGGCTGGACGAGCGGGGCGCAGACCGTGCAGGCGGAAGGCGGCAACGGCACGAAAAACGTTTCATTCGCGGCGCCGTTCACGCTTGTGAAAATGGCGGTGACGGTGCTCCAGGCGAACGGGATGCCGGCGCCTGGCGCTTCGATTTACATCACCGGGAGCGAAGTGAAGACGGTTGCGGACAATTACGGGAAGGCGGTGCTTTACCTGCCGGAAGGCGCGGAAATATCGGGCTTTGCGTCATATGAGGACGAGGGGGATTATTTCTCATCGTCCGCCGCAACCGTTGCGGAGGATGGCAGCAGGGAGCTGGTTGTGAAATTTTCCAGCGGGGAAGCCGGCGCTTCAGCCAGGAACAGCAGCGTGCTCACGGTGAAATTCATCTCGGTTGACGGCGCCGCGCTTTCAGGCGAAAAGGTGGTTTTCTCGCACGACGGCACCGGCACGTCCGCTTACACCGATGCCGGCGGCATGGTGTCAGTTGAGGTGGACGGGAGCGGAGAGGTAATTGCGAGCGTGAACAAGAACGACTACAACTATTCATTTGCTTTCAATGTGACTGCCGACGGCAGCCCGAAAAACGAAACTGCCGCGCTCACCCATCTTCTCAGGATAGAGTATTTCGAGTCAAAGCCCGACGGCGCCGGCTGCTATGCTGTTTCCGCAAAGGCAAGCGACCCGAGGCTGAACAAGCCGATTTCAATCAGGATGATGCAGGTGAAAAACGACAGCACGCCCGCGGGGGAGATACGGGTGGCGCTTGATGAGAACGACGTGTACACTGGGAAGGTTTGCGCGGGGGCTGATATGCAAGCGAGAGTGGTTGCATCAAATGGCTATGAGACCGTGGAAAAGACAATTCCCCTGTCCCAAGCCGCCGCGCAGGAGCCGCCCAAGCCGGCAAACACGACGCAGCAGAATGCATCCCAGATTGTTTTGCCAAAGCCGATAGAGGAGACCTCGCCCATAGACGGGCTGGGCGCGATATTGGTGGGAATCGCCATCCTGGTTTTGATATCCGGCGCAGCCGTCCTTATGCTTGGCAGGGTGAACCCGCAGGCAACGGGGGGCATGGCAAAATATTTTGCGCACACATGGGGCATCCTTGCAGAAAGCACGGTGCGCCCCATAATGGAATATTTGCACTCGCTCACCAGGAAAAAGGAGCCGCCGAGGACGCCGTTCGGCCAGGGGCCCATGATGCCGCAGGGCTAGGCAGCTTCTCTTGCTTGCGCTAATTGAATGGAAATCATCCGACAGGACAGCTCGCAGCCTTCTTACTTGAGCCTGATGGTGTCAAGGTTCATCGGCGCGCGAGAGTCGATGTGGAACATCTTCGTGATTGTGCGCGAAAGGTCCTCGCACTTTGACTCGTCCCCGTGGAGCGTGAATACGCGCTCGGGCTTGGGGTGCATGTTCTTGAGGAGCGCGAGGAGCTGCTGCCGGTCAGAGTGGCCGGAGTAGCCTTCCACCGTCTCTATCTGCATGTTTATCTTGAGCGAGGCCGCGCGGCCGTCGTCGCCGATTGTGGGCACTTCCTTCATGCCGCGCTGTATCTTGCGCCCCAATGAAAGCGCGGACTGGTAGCCCACGAAGAACATGGCGTTTTTCGGGTCGTCCGCAAGGAGCCTGAGGTACTCGACGGACGGGCCGCCGGACAGCATGCCCGATGGGGCGATGATGATGGCCGGGTCGCCTTCCGCGATTTCCTCCCTGTTCTTTTTCACAGGCTCGAAAATGCGCGATTCGAACGGCGAGTCGTTTGAAAGTATGCGCCTCTGGACGTTGTGGCGCAAGTACTCGGGATATGCCGTGTGTATTGCGGATGCCTCGAGAATCATCCCGTCGAGATAGACAGGATAGTTGAAGTCCTTGTTCCTGCTTGCGTATTCCTCGAGCACGAGCATGATTTCCTGCGAGCGCCCGACTGCGAACGTGGGGATGAGCACCTTCCCGCCGCGCGCGCACACCGAGAGCGCGAGGTCCACGAGCTTCTTGTCCGACTCGAACCTGTTCGGCTGGATGTCGTTCCTGCCGCCGTACGTGCTATCTATGAAGAGCGTTTCCACGCGGGGGAAGTTGCTGTTCGCCTGGTCGAACAGGCGGGTGAAGCCGTATTTTATGTCGCCAGTGAATACAAGGTTGTGCAGCCCCTCGCCCACGTGCAGGTGCGCCATGGAGCTTCCGAGGATGTGGCCCGCATTGTAGAGCGTGAGCTTCACTTCGGGCGTGATGTCTATCACTTCGTTGTAGCCCACGGTCACCATGTGCGCAAGCTCCTTCTGGATGTCCTTTATGCCATAGGGCGGGGCGTACTGCGAGTTCTTGCTTGCGATGCTCACGAAGTCCATCTGGAGGAGCGTTGCAAGGTCGCGCGTAGGCGGGGTGCAGTACACGGGCCCGTCGTAGCCGTATGCGAACAGGTATGGTATGAAGCCGCAGTGGTCCATGTGCGCGTGCGTGAGCACGACGGCGTCAAGCTGCGAAAGCTCGAGCTTCATCTCGTTGAGGTATGGATACGCCTTTGAAGGCTCGAAGGTTTCGGCGTTTATGCCGCAGTCCACCAGCACGTTGCTGTTCGGCGTCTGGATGAGCGCCGAGCTTCTGCCGACCTCGTAAAAGCCGCCGAGCGCCGTCACCTTCACCCAATCGCTCTTCGTCGTGAACGGCGAGCAGATTTTCTTGCCGAGCGACTGCAGGAACTTCTTGCGGTTGGCAGCCTCCTTGAGCATGGTGGCGCGCACGCCCTTTATTGTCGAGGACGGCATGGTCGGGGTGCGCTGCACCACAGGCGCCCAGCGCGTCTTCTGGATGATTGTCTTGAGCGTGAGGCCGCCCTTGCCTATCACCAGGCCGGGCTTGAGGGCCTCGATGTTGACCTCTGAAAAGTCAGGGTTGAAGCGGATGTCGGACACGCCCGCGTCCTCGGGAATGGACTCCTTTATTATCGCAAGCGCCTCTGCCACGGGAAGCAGCGCCGACGGGTCGCTCTTCACCAGTATGCGCTTCCGTATCGTGCCAGCAATCTTCCGTATGAGCTGGTCGTTTTCGTAGAAGGAGACGATATCCTTCACGTAGATGACGATGTCCAGCCCTTCAGCGTCCACCTTGACGAGCTTGCATTCGCTCGGCACAAGTTCCTCTATCTTCTTCTCGATTTCCTTTATGTCCAAATCAGCCCCTCTTTTTGCTACACAAAAAGGAGACATCTTTTTCAGCGATGTGAAAAAGAGTGCCGCCCTCGCCATATGTGAATTTCCTGGTCAATTCGCAGGCAGAATCACTGCAGAAGCTTGTCAACGTCCGCGCGTTCGTACCTCTTGAAGCCTGCCTTCGTTATCGTTACAAGGTCAACGCGCTCGCCTGTTGCTGCGTCGCGCTTCATCGCCGCGGCGATTGCCTTTGCAGCCGCGCGCACATTGTCCTTTATGCTCCCGCCGTCCTTGTAGAGCTCCTCCAGGAGCCCGTATGCCACCGGGGAGCCTGAGCCCGTGGAGACGTATTTCTCCTCGGACAGGCCGCCCAGCGCGTCAAGGCTGTACACCTCGGGCTTGTCCTCGGTGCCGCCGATGATGAGCTGGACGTAGAATGGGTAGAACTTGTAGTTGTGGAGCACGTTTGAAAGCAGGCTTGCAGCCGCCTTCACCGTGATGCTCTTGCCGTGCTTGAAGCGGTAGAGGCTGGTCTCGGCCTGCATGAGGCGGATGAGCGCCTGCGCGTCCCCCACGCCGCCGGCTATCGTCATGCCCAGGTGGTCGTCAATCTGGTAAACCTTCTGGATGTCCTTGTTCGCGATGAAATACCCCATGGTCGCGCGCTTGTCCGAGGCCAGAATCACGCCGTCGGAGCAGACCACGCCTACCGTGGTGGTGCCTGTCTGGAGCTTCTTGAGCTCCGGTTCGTTAACGTCGTTGCTTGCCATAGGAAACACCCCGAAAACCATGCCGCGCGCATATTTTGCCCACGCACACGGCACCAATCGCCCGCACTGGGAAAATGTCTTTTCTTCCACTCCTAAAAGTAAAAGTTATAGAGACAGAAGAACTGGAACGTCTCAGTTAAGCGGGGAAAGGCTTATATAGATATTGACGGCTGCCGGAGGCGGATGGCGAGCGCGGCGCTGGCATGCTTTTAATTCCTCACTGCGATTTTGGATGCATGGCTGAAGACGAGAAGAGGAGAAACGAGGCGGCGCGGCCTGCCGGGGCTGAAGGGGCAGAGGAGCTTCCAGGGGCAAATGGCACTGAGGAGGAAACGCTGGAAGACGTGGCTGAAGGCAAGGAAGATGGGCCTGAGGAAGGGGCGCACAAGGCCGCCGCCCGGAGCGCAGGGGAACGGGAAGCGCCAGAGCACTTGATTGCCAGCAGGGGCATCCCGTCAAAGGATTCGCTTTTCCTCCCGCCATATAACTCGCCGGAGCTGCGCGCGTTCCAGGACGGCAACGAGAACATCACGAGGAACTCGTGGAACCTCGAGGAAGTGGTGAACTTCGTGTTCCCCGCGCGCTACCAGACAAAGTACCATGAGATTGCAATCGCATTCCTGAAGCTCCTTTGCGAGAAGACGCAGATGACTGGCGAGGAGATAGGGCATTTCGTCTCGACGAACGGGATTTCCAAGGCGACCTTCTACAACCGCGTGCTGCCGCGCCTGAGGCGCGTGGGCATGATAAAGGTGGAAAGGCAGACGCTGATTGCGCTTGAGAGCAAGAGGAAGTTCCGCCCCATGACCATCAGCCTTTCAAAGACGTTCGGCAACTACCTGACAAAGATAGGCGACTCGTGGCTTGCCGCGGTGGATGACGCCCGCTCAAAAAAGAAATAGCGCGGGCGCAAGTAAAGCCACATGAGCCTCGCCTATCCCCACAGCAAGCTGTGGGGCATTACGGCTCGGCGAAATCAACCAACCTTAATTGGTCTCCTTTCCTTCCTTGCTTCTTGATGTAGTTTCTGATTATG
>JBAYMR010000016.1:0-19383 GCA_041663445.1 Candidatus Micrarchaeia archaeon | reverse complement strand
GGGCGCGCGCGAACGTGTGGGCGACTGCCGCGCTGACCGGCGCGATGATGGCAGTCCTGATTACCGCGATAACGCCAACCGTGCTGAGTACAATTTACGGGCCAACGATAAGCTGCAGCGGAGAGAGCACTAGCGCCATTGGGCCGGGCCAACAATGCTTAACTTCAACTTGTACCTGTAGCTCATCTCTAGTAAGCTACCCCTCAGTAACTTGCATCCTGAATGAAATATGCGAGGTGGGCACAACGTGCATGTATTGTTGCGGCGATTCTGTTTGCACTACTTGCTGAGGCGGACTGCGGGCTAACTTAAGTCCATCTAAAAAACGAGACGTTCCCATTGAAGCAGGCACGAACGCATATGCCCATCAAGCCTTCCGGCTTTTCTCGATGCTAACAGACAGGCTCGCCTCGCCTATTTCCCATTCCTTCTTGGCGGCGTGCGCGGGAATTGCAAACGATACAGATGACGCATTCACCTGGCGCGCGATTTCCTCGCTGTGCTTCTTTATTATCGCAAAAAGCTCCTTGTCATCAGTGTGGAGGCAAAGTGCGATGCAGTCTGATTCCACGAGCTTTTTCTCCTTGCGCATCATCTGCACGCGGCGCGCGGCCTCGCGCACCATCGCCTCCTCGTAAAGCTCCTTTTTCATCTCGGTTTTCAGGAAAACCTTGCCGCCCTCGAAGCCTGCAATCGCAAATCCCTCGGCGCTTTCAATCATCTCCACCATTTCGCGCGTGAACTCGAAGTTGCCTGATTTGTAGGTGGCATCGGCGCCGGAAAGCCATTTGCCGACATCAGCGGACGGAACTTTCCCTATCGCCACAAGCGCGGCTGGCGACTCGCGCTTGAATGCCGCGCCGACCTTTGCCTTGTTCACCACCACTTCTATCGAGGTTTTTGGCTGCTTGGCGTTCTTCACGCTGCGGACGTTTGACAGCGTCTCGATAAGCCCGGACAGGTGCTCCACTGCGGACAGGACCTCGGTGGATTCGGAGACTATGCGCACTTCCTCAAGGGGCCAGCGCAGCGGCAGCACCGCCTTCTGGCGCGCGTTTGCGCACGCGGTCGAGATGGCCATTGCCACCTCGAAATGCCGCTCGAGAAGCGCGTCGCGGCGCTTCTTGTCGGCCTCGGGCCAGGAGCAGAGGCTGATGGATGCCTTGCCCTCGTGGCGCATGTAGAACGAGCGGTAGATGTGCTCGGTTATGAAAGGCGAGAAAGGCGTCAGCATGCGAAGCGCGTCGAATATCGCATGGTAGAGCACGCCGACCGCTGGGCAGGATGCGCCCTCGTCGTCAATCCTTTTCTTTGCAAGCTTCATGTACACGCGGCTGACGTCCTCCACCAGGAAGGCGCGCACCGCCTTTGCCGCGACGTGCGGCCTGTAGGTCTCGAATGCCCCGGTGCATTCTTCCGTGGTTGCAGACAGGCGCGAAAGCAGCCACTTGTCCTCGGCGCAAAGGAGCGACTCGTCGGGCAGCGGCGGCTTTGCGCCTGATTCGCAGAAGCGGGAGAGGAAAACGCCGAGGTTGTAAACAGTCCCTATCGCGCGGTGCGCCTCCTTTATCTCGTCCCAGTTGAAGCGCAGGTCGTCCCAGACGGTATTCGACAGGCACCAGAGGCGGAATGCGTCCGCGCCGTACTTGTCAAGCACTTCCTCCAATGGCACGAAGTTGCCCACGGACTTGGACATCTTCTCGCCTTTCTCATCCACGAAAAAGCCGTGCATGAGGAGCGTCTTGTACGGGATTTCGTTGTTGAGGACGACGCCCGAGCCTAAAAGCGAGTAGAACCACCCGCGCGTCTGGTCCTTGCCTTCCACGATGAAGTCGGCTTTTGTGAATTTGGCGCGCTCCTCTTTCGAAAGCGATGCCCATATCGCATTGCCGGAGTCAAACCAGACGTCAAGGATGTCCGGTATCCTGTGCGCGGCAGAGCCGCACTTTTCGCACTTGAGCTTGATGCGGTCTATGTACGGGCGGTGGAGCTCCTCGATTGGCGGAAGCTCGCCGCGCGAGCCTATTACCTTGAGGTGGCTGCAGCTTCCGCACTTCCAGATGGGAAGCGGGATGCCCCAGTAGCGCTGCCTGCTTATGCACCAGTCGGGCGCTGTCGAGACAAAATCGGAAAAGCGCGTTTTTGCAAACGGGGGCTGCCACTCGCATGTGCCGATTTCCGAGAGCATCTTCTCCTTGAGCTTGGAAATCGAGATGAACCACTGGTTTGTGGCGATGAATATGAGCGGCGTCTTGCAGCGCCAGCAGTGCGGATAGCGGTGCGCGATTTTCCCTTCGTGCAAAAGCGAGCCTGATGCCCGGAGGTCCTCAATCACCTTTGCTGATGCCTCGCGCGCAGGGATGCCCGCGTAGCTTCCACCCTCCTTCGTGAATTTCCCGGCGGAGTCTATTGGCGAGAATGCCTCGATGCCGAACCGCCTGCCGATTATGAAGTCCTCGGGCCCGTGCCCTGGCGCGCAGTGCACCAGGCCGCTGCCGTCCTCGAGCGTGACGAACTCGTCCGAAAGCACGACTGAGCGCTCCGCGATTTTGCCAATCTTTCCCTGGAGCGGGTGCTCGTAGCGCATCTTTTCCAGCTTCTTGCCGGACATCTCGCCGGCCACAACCGCGGATTTGCCAGCCAACGACATGACGTGGTCAAGGCGCTCCTTGGCGATTATCCACGTCTCGTCGCCCACCTTTGCCTTCACGTAGGTGTATATCGGGTGCACCATCACGGCCATGTTGGCGACGAGCGTCCAGGGCGTGGTGGTCCAGATGATGAAGTATTCGTTCGGGGCGGAGAGCGACTTGAATTTGACGTATATCGACGGGTCAGCCTGCTCGCCGTATTCCAGCTCGTAGTTTGCAAGCGTGGTCTCGCATCGGCTGCAATAGGGCACCACGTACACGCCCTCGTGGAGCAGCCCCTTTTCGTGCGCGGTCTTTATCGTCCCCCAGGAGGCGTCAATGTAGCTGTCCTTGTACGTGATGTAGGGGTTGTGCCAGTCCATCCACACGCCGCAGCGCTTGAACTGCCCGGAAATCACGCCGACGTACTGCGTGGCGAACGCCTTGCACTTTTCCACGAACTTCTCCACGCCGTACTTCTCTATCTGGCGCTTGTCGTTGAACTTGAGCTCCTGCTCCACCTTGACCTCGATTGGGAGCCCGTGCGTGTCAAAGCCCGGCTGCGCCCGCACGTTGTAGCCGCGCGCGCGCCGGTAGCGGCACACCGAGTCCTTTATCGCCTTGTTCCATGCTGTGCCGGGGTGTATCTGCCCTGTCGCATAGGGCGGGCCGTCGCAGAAGTAGAACGACTTGCCGTCCGAAAGCGAGCGCTTGACCTCCTCGTATATCTTTTCCTTTTCCCAGAACGAGAAAATTTCCTGCTCGAGCTTTACCTGGTCATGCAAGCATAATCACCCTAAATGAAGACTTCGCGCGCCACCGCAGCGATTGACGGAAGGCAGAACAGCGCAGGAACGAAAACGAGCGCCGAGAGCGAGCTTGTTGCGCTGAATAGGAGAGCTGAGATGAAAAAGCAGGCGAATGACGCCATCACCAGGAGCGCGCACGCCCACGGGGCCGCCACCGACGCTTTCTTGAGCTGCAGGAAGATGAAATAGCCAGCCTGGGAAATGGCGAACAGGGAAAGCGCGAACAGGGGCGATGCCGTGCCCGACAGGGCGAAAATCAGCGCCGCTGCGGCGCATATGGCGAACGAAAGTGTGAACTCATCCATGGAATCAACTCTATAACTGCAAGAGCAAGTATTTAAGGCATTTGGGGTTAAAGTGTGCCGGGAGAGATATGGCAGGCTATGTTCCATGGACCGAGAAATACCGCCCGCGAAAGCTTAGTGACATCGTGGGCCAGTCCGACATAGTGAAGCTGCTTTCAGCCTATGTGAAGGAAAAGAACATGCCCAACCTCCTTTTCGCAGGCCCGCCCGGCATCGGCAAGACCACCGCCGCGATTGCGCTCGCGCGCGACCTGTACGGCGAGAATTACCGCGACTGCATACTGGAGCTCAATGCCTCAGACGAGCGCGGGATAGACGTGGTGCGCGGCAAGATAAAGGATTTCGCAAGGACAGTGTCGCTGGAATCCGTGCCATTCAAGATAATTTTCCTGGACGAGGCGGACTCGCTCACAAACGACGCGCAGAATGCATTGCGCAGGACAATGGAAGTCTATGTGAACGTGACGCGCTTCATCCTCTCGGCGAACTATTCCTCCAAGATAATCGAGCCCATACAGTCGCGCTGCTCGGTTTTCAGGTTCCGCCCCCTCCAGCCCGAGGAAGTGAAGCACATGCTTTCCAGGGTGGCTGGTGAGGAAGGGATAACGCTGGACGACAAGGCGGTGGAGGCGCTCCTGTACATTTCGGAAGGGGACATGCGCCGCGCGATAAACGCGCTGCAGGGCGCATCCATGCAGGGCAATAAGATAACCTCGGAAATGGTGTACAAGGCGGCCTCGCGCGCAGAGCCTGCTGAAATCAAGGAAATGATGGAGCTCGCGCTGGGCAGGAAGTTCGTGGAGGCGCGCAAGAAGCTGCACAAGCTCATGGTGGAATACGGCATGAGCGGAGAGGACGTTCTCCTGCAGATGTACAGGACCGTGGACCAGCTCTCCGTCGGCGAGCGCGAGAAAGTCACAATAGTCGACAAGATTGGCGAGTACAACTTCAGGCTCGTGGAAGGCGCGAACGAGACGCTGCAGATTGAGGCGCTCCTCGCGCAGCTGCTCATGGTGAAATAGCTACTTTTTTCCAGCAAGTTTCCACATCAGCCAGAAATACTTCCTGTAGGCGTCGGCCACGCGCTTGTCCTCCAAAACGAACGCCAATGGCTCGCCAAGCCAGACAACGTTCGTGACGAAATTCCCGTAAATCCAGACAACGTTGGGCGAGTATTCCCAGTCTTTCGGAAGCAATCTCACGGTGCTTATGGGATAGCCCGATGCGGGCTTGGAAAGTATTTTGCGGTTGGACAGGAGAATCCACCTGTGCCCCTTCTTTTTCGCGCGCGGGAGGTAGCTTTCTTCCATATAGCTGGCGTAGCGCTCCGATGCCTGCCCGGCAGCGCCGATGAAAAGCGTCTCCTTGTGGTTGAGCGTTTCCTCCATTATGGCGCGCATGCCGGAATCGCCCCGGTACACCTGCGCCTTGGAATCGAACATGTTGAGGAAAGTCTTCTGGAATGTGCGCGCAAGCTCGGCGTCCTTGATAAAAATCGTGACGGGCTCGTCGGTGAGCACGAATAGCGCCAGCCTGTCCTTGTAGGTCCACCATACGCCCGCGGAGATAACTGACGGGTCTATGAACTTTATTTCGGCGAGCGGGAAATTCGGCGCATGCTTCCTTGCGGATGGGACATCAAGGAGCAAATACTTGGTTTTCAGGCCGTATTTCACGCGCTTATCGTTGAACAGGCGTATGGATTTCGGCATGGACTCGAAGAATTGCAGCTGGCCGTAACAGGCGTAATAATCGGTGCGCAGCGCGATTATGTCCTCCATCACCATCTTTATGCCCTGCTTGCCGTAGAGGATGGAGACATTGGTCTTCCCCCCTGCCTCGAACGGCTTTGAAAGCGCGGGAAGTATTTTTTCGATGGAATCGCGCTTCTCGTCTATGAAAGAGAGGAGGGAGGAAGGTGGCGAGGGGGTGAACGTTAGCACCCCCCCAACCATTGCCTTTCCCACCATGCCCTTTTTTGCAAGCTGCGCCAGCGTGTCATAGACCACACGCCTGTGCATGCCCGACCTGGTCGCCAGGTCAGTCGCCTTTGCCTTTCCGCCTTTAAGGAGCAGCAAATAGAGTTTTGCCTCGTTCTGCGTCAGGCCGAACTCCTGCAGCGCCTCGTTTTCGCCTGCCATGTGCACACTGTTCCTTTTCTGAGTGGAATTTCATCCCACTGCTGACAAATTCCAGCAGAAATTTGTCATTGTGGTGTTTTAACTCACCACAAATTTATATATAGATGGCATGTGGTAATATGAAAAGAGGTGTGAAAGATGACATTGAAAACATTCGCTTGCGCGCTGGGCATTGCCGCCGCACTGCCATTTGTTTCGCAGACGGCAGACGCACAGGAAAAAAACGGCAGCCTTCCAGAACCCGCCAAAAAAGAACTGATGGCTGCATACCCCAATTTGTCATACCAGGGGGTATTCGCCAATCCGGCATATTTTTGCCAGATAGGGGATTGGGCATACGCAGTAGCCACGCTTAGCAACAAGCAGCAGGGCGCGTTTTTCCAGGTCTCAAAGAAACTTTATGGCGTGCAGATGAGCGGGAGCTACGCGCAGGGGAGCTATGGATTCATAGGGGCGTTTGAGCTTACGAATAAACTGATGATGGGAACCTCTTTTTCAGCCCAGAACAAAAACGGGGTGCTCGGCGCAGTGTACAAGGCGGCCCATACGCCGCGCAACCTCACCAATTTGGGAGTGCAATATGACACGAAGAGCAGGAATTGCCGGCTCGCAGGGGAAACGAGGCAGCTTGCCTTCAAGGGATGGGCAGTTACAGCTTCCGCGCAGGCGACCATGAATGGCAGGAACATTGTGGACAATGGAATCGGGCTGCAGGCGGGCAACAAGAAATACCAGCTTTCGGCTGGCCTGGGCGGCAAGGGCTGGAAAGATGTAACGGCAGCTGCACGGCGGGTCGTCAATTCCGGGGGGAATAGATTCCTTATTGATTTGCGGGCATCGGTGCCAGGCGGCAGGATAAACAATGCAAGCGCAAAGGTTGGCATTACATACATGCTGAGATAGTCAGCGCATCTTAAATCTCAGCAGCGCCGCAAACCCCCCGAACCCGTCCAGCTCGCGCCCGCCATCCGACTCGTGCGAGAAGACCGTGAGCTTCACCTTGCGCGCTTCGGCTTCCTCCACGATGCGCTCCACTTCCTTGTCCGTGCGGAGAAGCTCGTCCAGGACAAGGATGGTGTCCACCGCGGAGGCAGCGACCGCCGCTGCCATCTCCTTCTTCCCGTATGCCACCAGGCCGCTCTCTTTCCGAAGCTCGGTGGAGAATTTGTCCATGAGCACAAGCTCGTTTTCCGCGCGCTCCTCGGACGCGACCTTTGCCACCACGCCGCGCTTGAGAAGCTCGGTGATGCCTGTTTTCTCGGCGTACGAGCAGTGCTCGAGCACGATGCGCGATGCCAGAGGGGCGTCTTTTTGCCGGATGAACTTGAGGAGGTTTTCCTTGCCAAAGCCCGGGCCCGCCACGATTATCCTGCCCACCTGGGAGGATTGGAGCTTCTTGAGGATTTCGCCGAAAAACGACTGGGTCTTCTCGTCAAACTTGTCATCGCGCTTGCTCGCGTTGTTCTCAAGCTCAAGCTCGTAGGCAACCCCGTAGCCGCGCAATGTCGCATAAATCGCCTTGTTCTCGTCAAGCACCAGCATGCCCAGCCGCGGGCGCTTGGTCTCGGCAATCGCCTGCTTTATGCGCGAGAGGTGGTGTGCCATCCACTTGTCCTTGATGATGGAGACTGGGAAATGCTCCTCGATGTCAATTGTGTGGTACGCGCCCTGCTGCACGAATTCCTCTGGCGTGCCCTCGATGATTTTGCCGGTCACGCGCAGACGGTTTGCGTGCGGGGAGAATTCCACCTTCTCCGCTGCAAGCTTCATCGTTACCGCCTTTTTCTCGCCCGCGTCGTCTTCAGTCGCCTTGAAGCGCCTCCATGTGCGCGCGATTATCCTGTCGCCAGGGCTGAGCAATCGCTCGATGTGCCACAAGTCCTCGGTGTTTTCCGGGGTGAGGCGTATTTCGCCCTCTTTGGGGTCCTGCTTGCCTAGCTTCATAAAGGGAAAAAGGAGAAGAAGGAAAATAAAAGACTACTGGGACGCTTTCGGCTCGGGCTGCGCATTTTCCCCATCAGCACTGCGCTCAACATCGACAAATGAGCCATCCACTTCAACGGCAGTTTTGCTGAGGGCGGCATCCATCTTTCTCTCTGTGTTCCGCCTGAACATGTCTACGAAGCGGCGGAAGCGATATCCGAGGGTATGCTCGCCGAGCATGCGGTCCACCTGGCGGTCGTAAATCTTGTTTATTGCACCAAACTCGCCTTGGAAGGCAGCTATCATGTATTTTTCTGAGACTTCACCCTGAAGCGCTTCAAGGTAGCCGGCAAACGCAGCCTCTTTGGTTGCCTTGTAGCCAATCACCTTGAGGTTGTTGTGAGTGTAATCCACTGCCTTTTTGGTGACCTTTTCCTTTCTTTTGCCATATATTTTTATGAAACGGTTCTTCTGGAAAGCCTTCCACATCTCGATAGAGAGCTTGACAAAAATTCCCAATCCGACCAAGCCTGCGCCTATGCCAATGAACATGAGGTTGGGGCTGTGGCTTATCTCCTGAAGAATTTTCAGCGCCTCACCTTTCGCCGCAAGGAAGGTGGCAGCGCCGAACGCGGCAGTCCCGAAAACCCATTTTGCCAGGCTTAACACCTGGTCCAGAATGTTCTTTGTTTCAGTCGTCTCAAGCGCAAGTTCGATGTTCTGTTGCCTGTGCTCAAGACTGGCGTACTTCTTGTTGAGGTCAAGCCTTACGCTTTGCACCTTTTTGATGGCATTGCTGATGAACCCTTGCATTGCATTGAGATACTCAAGATCCACTGTTAGCTTCTTGTAAATGTTGGTGTACTCGAGCCCTTTTTCGTGCATTTTTTTCAGAACAGAATCAATGTCGTTGACCAGCTTCTCGAAATTTGCCTTCTTTTTCATTGCTGCCTCCTTGAGGAAATCACCATTATTATCAATCTTGATGTTTTTGAGATCACCCTCTGTTTTTTCCACCATCAGCTTGAGGAATTCGGAGTTTATTTTTTCTGCTGAGAGGGACTTGTAATCTGCCACCAGCTTTTCAAGCGCAATTATAGTGTTTGCCGCTCCTCCGTTCCCGTTCTTGTTAGTAGGGGGCACTGCGAGAAACAGTTCAGATGATGCCACGTCTATGAGAGCCCCACGGCTGATTGGCAGTTGAGTGGTATAAAGAAGCGGAAGCTTGTGGACGTCGATGCCTTCGAGCTCTGGTTCTAACGCCTTTAACTTGGCAAGCTCTTTACGAGGAAAAGGAGTAATCCCCTCGAGAGTAGGAGACATTGGGACGCCTAGTCTTTTGAGTTCGTTTGCGCCCATTACTTGGAAATGATTCTTGTCAAACGGATTAAGCTGTTTTTGATTTGAAGCCATAGGAATTACCTCCGTGTCTTTCTGTCGTCCGTATGCACATTTTATGGGTGCAAGCCTATTTAAACCTATCTTTACATTTTAGGCAACAGAAAAGAAAAAAGAAAGGAAGCGCTAGGAGACCATGCACATGCTGCGCGCGTCGGCGAGGCACGTCACCGGCACGGGGCAATTATTGCCCGAAGGCGCGTTTCCGTTTTTTTCGCGCCGCCCGAACAGTATTTCGAGGTGCGCGTGCAGCAGCAGGGCGGCTTTTTCCAGGAAGCTTGCGCGCCTCTTGTGCAGGAGGGGCCAGACGTCGCGCTCCACCTCGGCAGGAAGCGGCAGCTCGAAGCCGTGCTTGTCCTTGACCTTGAACACGAGCTGCTCCATCTTGCGGTGGATGACCTTCGTGCTTTCCACCGGGGTGCCGACCTTGACTGCGTGCAGCGTGGCAAGGCGCTGGTACTCCAGCATCACCAGGCCCACAATCGCCTTCTGTATCTCCTGCTCGTTTTTCCCGATTGCCCGCATGGACGAGAGGCGCTTTTTCTCGATGGAACGCGTGCGGAGAGAGGACATGCCCGAGACCGCCCAGATTGCCGCGCCTGCGAGCGCCATGCCCACAAAGAGCGGGCTGGGCTGCAAAAACGGGGCTGCGGCGCCCATCAGGCCGGAAAGCTGCGCCGCCAGCCATGAGCAAAGGCCGCTCTCCACGGCTGCGCCGCCGGTGAGCGCGCCGACTGCCAGCGGCAGCACGTTCTTTTCGAGGAACCCGACAACTCCCTTCGTTTGCAGCCGCTGCTCTGCGTTGGCTTTCACGTCAGCGCTTTCCTGCTCCAGCACCTCGCGCGGCCCGCAAAGCGATGCGAACACCTGCTCGTAAATGTACAGCTGCTCGAAGGTGCCCTGGTAAATGGAGAGCGTCTTCTCCATTTTCATGCGCTCGGAAGGAGAATAGCCTGCTGCGTAGGCTTCGTTGATTTGGAGCCGCAACTGCGCAACCGCATCATCCAGGCTTTCAACCACCGCCTTCGCTTCAGGGCTCAGCCTGCCGCGCCCTGAGTTCGCCTGCAGAAACAGCCACGCCGTCTTCTCGAGCGTGTCGGGGCTCATGGGTATGAAACCCAAAAACCCCTTTTTTGGCAGGCTTGCCGGCGTTTTGGTGCCTTCTGCCTTGGCACCCAGACGGAGCTTGTCCATACCTCCCACCTCCCTGTTGCCAATTGTACTAAATTAAGAGTAAGGTCCTGTATAAACTTATCGCAACATTCGGGACAACTTTATAAGGCATCGAGGGCGGCGCAAGGCTAATAAACGATTTTGGCGCGCTTATAAACCGCCGGGAACGGCGCAATACTAATAAACGGTTGTATCAGAATAAAACGGGGAGAAGCAAATGGAACAGAAAGGCAAGACGAGAATAGCGATAATAGACAGGGAAAAATGCACAAAGGAGAAGTGCGGCTACCAGTGCCTCAAGGTATGCCCCGGCGTGAGGATGGGCGACGACACGGTCACAGTAGACTCGGAAGGCTTCCCGGTAATTTCGGAAATACTCTGCACGGGGTGCGGCATCTGCCCCAAGCGCTGCCCGATGGACTGCATCACCATCATCAACCTTGCAGGCGAGGCCGGCGCGCCGATTTACCAGTACGGAGAGAACACGTTCAGGCTTTATGGCATGCCCCTGCCGCAGAAGGGGGTGGTCGGCCTCATCGGCAAGAACGGCATCGGGAAATCCACGGCGATAAAGCTGCTTGCCGGGCACTTGCAGCCCAACTTTGCGGAGTTTGGCAGGAAGCACACGCACGAGGAGATAATGGCGCGCCTGTCCCCCGACCTGCAGAACTACTTCAAGTCCGTCGGGGAGAAGAAAGTGAAGATATCGCTCAAGCCCCAGGACGTGAACAGGCTGACCGAGATTTTCCGCGGCACGGCGGGGGAGCTTTTGAGGGTGAGCGACGAGCGCGGGGCAAAGCAGGAGGCAATCGAGCGCTTCGACCTGAAGGAGCTATTGGAAAAAAGGATTTCCGTCCTTTCCGGCGGCGAGCTGCAGCGCGTGGCAATCGCAGTCGCATATTGCAGGAGCGCGGATTTGTATTATTTCGACGAGCCTGCCGCCTACCTTGACATCAGGCAGAGGCTCGGGATGGCGCGCGCGCTCAAGAAACTGTCCGAGGAGAAAAGCGTGATGGTGATTGAGCACGACCTGGCAATATTCGATTACCTGTCTGACTACGTGCACGTGCTTTACGGCACCGAGAACGCGTACGGGACGGTGTCGGGCGTGAAGGCAGCAAGAAGCGGGATAAACGAATACCTGGACGGCTACCTCAAAGACGAGAACACGCGGTTCCGGGACCATTCGATAACCTTTTCGCTCACCTCGGCAACCGAGGCAGGGAGCAAGAGCGTGAAGTTCGCCTACCCCGCGCTTGCCAGGAAATTCGACCAGTTCTCATTCACATCCGACGCAGGGGCGGTGCGCGAGGGCGAAGTGATAGGCATACTGGGGGAGAACGCGATAGGCAAGTCGCTGTTCGTGAAAATGGTGGCAGGCGTGGAAAAGCCCGACAACTGCGAGCCGCTCTCCGGGATGAAAGTGTCCTACAAGCCGCAGTACATCAAGGCGGAGGAAGGGCTGGAAGTCCGCGAGCTTTTCATATCGAACAGGGTGGACGCGGCATTTTTCGAGACTGCGAAGAGGAAGCTTTCCCTGTCCCCGCTCATGGAGAAAAAACTCTCCGAGCTTTCCGGCGGCGAGCTGCAGCGCGTGGCAATCGCGCTTGCCCTGTGCAGGGAGGCGGACGTTTACCTTTTCGACGAGCCGTCGGCTTTCCTGGACATCGAGCAGAGGCTGGAGTTCGCCGACCTGCTGCAGGGGCTGATAACAGGCAGCAAGAAATGCGCATTCGTGATTGACCATGACCTGGTGCTCCTCGACGCCATTTCCTCGCGCATGATGATGTTCGCAGGCGCCCCGGGAAGGGAAGGGCATGCAACCGCGCCTTCGGGAAAGCGCGAGGGCATGAATGCATTCCTGAAAGCCGCGGGCATTACGCTGCGGCGGGACAAGGAGAGCAGGAGGCCCAGGATAAACAAGCCTGGAAGCGCGCTGGACAGGGAGCAGACCGAGGCGGGGGAGCACTACTACTACGAAGGCTGATGGCGGCGGGCACATGGAGATGAAGAAAAAAAGCGCCAGCTACGCCTGCAGGGCGGTGTTTGCCATTTCCCTCATTTTCGGCTACCTGCTTGTGCCGAAGGCGGTGGTGGACCGCTATTTTATCGTCTCAATCGCCTTTTTCCTCGTGTTTGCCTATACGATGTCGTGTGTTGCTTATGCCGCCAAGGAGAACATCAGGCGTGCAAAAAGAGCCGGCGCGCTGAGCGTGGTTGCGTCTGCCGTCGGGCTTGCCGCGCTCTCGGCATGCTCGCTTTCGCTTGCCTGCGGCACGATAGGCATAGGGATATTCTCGCTCGCCATTCCCATCGCCGCAATGCAATTCTTTGCACAGTACGGGGTATACGTGGTATTGGCAAGCATGCTCGCGCAGCTGTTCGCCTTGTGGAAAATGGGCTGCCTGACTTCAAAGGCTGCGCGAAAAATAGCTTCGGGCTGAAAACTAGAGCCTCTTTACTGACAGGACGGAGTTTTGCGACTTTGAAAGCACCACTTCGTAGGAGACCGCGTTGGTGGCGGATGACCAGGTGACCTTCCAGGCGCCAGCCGTGCCATCGAATGTGTCAAGGAAAAGCGCCTCCGCCTTTGCGTCGGAGTTCCCTTTCACGAATGCAGCCACTTCTTCGGTGCCATTGTATGTGTGGGACGCGATTATCGCCTCCTCTGGGAATGCCAGTATGCACGTGGGCGAGTCAAGGCACACCTTGCAGCCGCGCGTGATGTATTCGGGCTGCTGGGCCACGAAGTTCTTTGGCGGGTAGTCGTAGAAAACGTGCATGCGCTCCGGGCAGGGGGTGCCCACCCCGTTGGTGACGCGCGCCATGAGCTGGTAGTATGCCGAGCCGTCGGACGCCGTTGCAGGGATGATTTCCATCACCTCGCGCACGTCGGCGCCCGGATACTTTTCCTTCAGGTCCTCGAGGAAAAAGCTTTTCGCGCTCTCCTCCGAGATTGGATATGTCGGGGTGGAGAACACAAAGTATATCGCAGCGAAGGCGACAATTGCCAGGAGAATTATGAGGACCTCGGTTTTCATGATAGGGAAATGGCAGGTGAAATTTAATAGGGTTTGGATGCGGGAAGGCGAAAGAACGGCAGCCAGAAACAGAAAAGGGCCAGGGCCGAGATTTGAACTCGGGCGAAGAGCTCCACAAGCTCCCATGCTACCAGGCTACATCACCTTGGCCACGTTCGTTCTTTTCCTATTAGAATAGATGGCTATAAAAAAGGTGGCTTTCGCAAGGGAAAACATGCTCAGGCGCCTGTACACCATAAATTTCATAGACGCATTCATAGTGGGCGGGATGACTGTGCTCGTGCCGCTTCTCATGGCTGCGCGCGGCATAGACATCACCACCATCGGGCTTGTGTTCGCCGCGGCGCCTTTGGCCAAGGCAATCGTGAGGCTGGCAAGCGCGGGGATTGCGGACTCGTTCGGCGACAGGGTAATCTACATCGTGGCGTGCATCGCCAATTTCCTGGAAACCATTACATACATGCTCTCGTCCGCCGCCGCTGGGTTCGGGGCGGGAAAGCTGCTGGACGGCGCGCGCGAGTCGCTTGTCTGGTCCACTGTGCGCCCAAGCCTCATGGCTGCCGCTCCCGAGAAAAAGCATTTTGCATTCACGTCGCTGCTCTCCGGAAGGTTCATCTACAACGCGCTCGGGAGCCTTGCGGTGGGCGCGCTTTTCGCATTCGGCGGCTTCGAGCTGCCGCTTGCCGCGATGATTGCGCTGTCCGCATACATCCTTCTCGCCTCGCTGCGCCTGAAAAACTTCCACAGGGCGAAAACGCATGCGCGCCTGTCGGATTTCTCGCCGTTTGGCAGGAGCCGCAAGTTCTATGAAATCGCAGGCGTGTTCACTGTTGGGAGCGCGCTATACGGGACAATGTTTTACATGCTCCTGCCGCTCTATTTCGCGGCAAAGGGCTTCACGCTCGGCGAGATAGGCGTATTCTACGCGGGCTATTTCATGATAATCGGGGCGATGCTGCACTTAATGACGCACAGGAAAGTGTCGGCCGGCGTTGCGGCGTTTTCCGGTGCGGCGATATACTGCTTCGGATTGGCAGGTGTGGCGCTTGCGCCCCATGCCCTTATCCCGCTCTTTTTCCTTTCCATGGCAGTCGGGGATGCGGGCCTGGCGCTGATTTGGGAGCAGGTGAATTTCATCGCCGCAAAGGAAAGCAAGAAGCGCGCAATTGACCTCTCCCTGCTGGTCATGCCCAGCTATTTCGGGGTGATGCTGGTGACTGGCGTTTCCGGCGCGGCGGTTGCCGCGTGGGGCTATATGCCTTTCTTCGCCCTCCTTGCGCTGTCCGAGATTGGCTTTGCAGCCTGGTGCGTGCGGCTCGAGGGAATGGAAGGGTAATAAGGAAGAGGCGCCAGAAAGTGGAAGCACGCCAATGAAGGGATTGCAGGTTTGCTGACGCCTTAGCAGGCAATGATTTCAATCTGGAGCTTTGAGGTGTGCAAAATTCGCCAAACATGTAGGAACCTATATAAATTGGGGCAACCATAAGGATGACTACGCCTTTTGCAGAACCTTTTCTGCCAGAGAATTTGCTCTAGGAGAAGGGGTTTGCTGCGATTGGCAATGGAAGTGAGAGAATGACAGCTGAAACAAAAAACGAGATAATAAACGCGTGGCATGGCTACCTTTCGAACATGCAAAGGCGCCACAAGAAGAACGAGGGCAGCACTGCCCAGGACGAGGACTACCGCCTTGCCTTCAAGGAGGGGATACTGAACCATGATTCCCTTTCCAAGAAGGAGAAGGTCGAGCTCCTTTCCTACATGGGAATGGCCTGAGCATCCTTTGTTTTGCAGTCAATGCGCGCTTACGCAGGTTTTTCAAAGGCAGCGGAAGCAATGAACGCGCGGGCGCGCATTCCACGAGGGAGAAAATCCTGCGCCACGGCTGCATTATAAACTAATGGCGAGAATGGCAGCGTGGTGATACAATGGCAGCAAAGAAAAAAGCAGTGAAATCAAAGTCAAAGGGAAAGAAGAAGAGATAATTGAACTGAATTCAGGGCGGCGCTGCCGCCATTTCTGTTTTTGGCATCAGAGTCAAATCTTATAGATAATGGCATCAGTAGCATCCTTGATACTCTGCAGCCTTATCGTCGAGCCGTGCTAAATCTCCATCTTCTTTTTCCTTTCAGGTATAAGCACATTCTTGTGGAACTTCCTGAAGTCCTCTGCGTTCTGCGTGTGCATGGGAATCAGCAGCTTGGGCTTGATGAGGCTCACCAGTTCCTCAATGTCCTGCCTGCTGGCGTGCCCTGAGCAATGCGCCTTGTGGAAACCGACTTTGAAGTGGGCCATCCAGTTGTCCAGCACCTTCTTCTGCTCCTTGTTCTCCTCGCCTTCCAGGAAGTGCTCCGACTGCGAGTATATGTAATCCGCGTTCTTAGGCTGTATGTAGACCAGCTCCATCAGCTTGTAGAAAGTTATGTGCATGACGAACTTTTTCTGCGCCTTGGCAATCTCCTTGTAGGTTATCTTCTTGTTCCAATATTCCCTTTCCCACGGCACATAGTCCATTTTGTCGAACTTGCAGCTTTTCGACAGCCTGTAGTAAACGCGAATATTGGGGTCCGTCCTCACATCCGGCAGGCCAGGTATCTTGTCTTTCAGGTTGTCCAAGATGTAGGCAAACTTCGTATCCACCACGAGCTTCCTCTTGTTTTTGACTGTTGCACGGTAGAAAGACATGAAACGGTCGACATTTGACATGGAAAAGTTGGCGAAGACCGTGCCTTTTGACTTGTTGATTACCGCCTCGACCATCGTTTCGACTTCATCCTCGGTGTAATTGTGCTCCTCGTCCCCGCCCATCCTGGTCCCTTCGCAGAGCATGGCAAATGGCTTTGCAGCAGCAGCTTTCTTCAGGAATTCCCGCGTCATGGCGCTTTTGGGCCCGTGGAGCCGCAGGTCGCCAGTGTAGACTAGTGCGCCCTTGCTAGTATGCACAATGAAGCCGTAGGCGCCTGGAATGGAGTGTTCCACATGTATTGGCTCGACTTCCAGGTGCTTCACCTTTATCCTGTCGCCCGACTTGAAAAAGCGCAGCTGCTCGTGCTCGCCGATGTCGGAAAGGCTCGAGTAGAGCTTGGTATATATCTCGATTATCCTGTAAGTGCCGTGCCCCATATAGATGGGTATTGATTCGTCAAGGAACTGCAGGTGCCCCACATGGTCAGAGTGTGAGTGGGATATGAAAACCGCGTCAATATCAGGTTTCTCGTACTTGAGGTCGGTGAATTCCAACAATGATCTGCTGTAGAGCCTTGGCACCTTTGGCACAAGGTTGAATTCGAAGAAGACCTCAAGCCCGTTGGCTGAGCGCGGGGAGAGGAACTCGTAGAAATACTCGTCTCCAAAGTCGAAGCTCTCACCGAAATCGAGGTAGATTTTTGCGCCCTTGTCTTCCAGGAGTATCTTGTTGCCGCCGATTTCGTTTGCGCCGCCGTAAAATGTTAGAGAGACCATAGAAAACCGCCTATAATGTGTCAAGTTTCTTCAGAATTTTCAAAATCTTTTCAGTTGTTATGGCGTCATAATTGAATCTGACCATATTGAACTTGCTGCTGGTCATTTGGTTTTTTTGGACGTCATCCCCGTCAAACAGCTTTGCTATCTTATCGTATTCTTCGCCCGAGCCGAAGAGATTTATCCAGTCTTTTTCCCAATTAAAGTTCAAACCAAACCTCTTTTTCCCGTCAGGTTTTTTCTTGTAAACAACCACCTCGCTCTGCCCGCAATATAAATTCCAGCCCGGCGGGAGATTGTTTAACCCATTCCTTATCTCTTCGCTTTCCGCACTGTATCTTTTGGCAAGCTTATCCGTAAATTCATCCATGGATGTCTTGAAACTATTAGATGGCAAGTTATCGTTGGGATTTCTTATATTTACATTGACATATGTTTTTCCGGAATCGGAAAATCTGCTTATTTCAACAAGGCAAATGACTGCCCGGTTCATATTCCCACCAAGAAAACCCGTAATTCTATTCAAGTCCGTTACATTGCTGTCCGTCACCACCGCCATAATTAGTTTGTTTCGAATTCCACTGGCGAGCTTTTTCTCAAACAAATCACCCATTAAAAATGGCATGTGGGGCTGAGGCTGCTTTTTCAGCAATTCGAGCACATCTTTCGCGGATAGGCCGCTTAAGTCACTTGCATAGTCTATGAGTTGTCCAATAACTTTCCTCTTAATTTCATGATTTTTTGATAATTTGGCTTCTGCAATAAGTATTGTGCCATCTTCAAAAACATAAAGGAAGTCTATCCGGTTGGATCCGATTTCCAGTTCATGAAAGACTTCAAACTTTCTGTCGCGCAAATCATCGGGCAGTATGATGCCCGGATTATCCAAAATAATTGGGTGAAAATAATCTTCCTCAGTAGGAAATGGCTGGTTTTCGAATGGCCGCAGCTTTTTTGTTCCTTCATATATCATTCAATCCCTCTTATCACATCTTTCAATCCATCTATTTTGTCAATCGTATAATCCGCTACATCCATCTCTTCCTTGTAGTCAATGCACCCATACTTTGCCAAGCATGTGTGCAACCCCGCCTTTTTCGCGCCAATTATGTCCCTTTCCGGGTTATCTCCAACAAAAAGAACTTCGCCAGGTTTCACCTTCAATAGAAAGAGCGCAAGCTCAAATGGCTTCAGAGAAGGTTTGTGCTCCAGCGTATCATTGTAGGTGACGACTGGATAGAAAAAGCCGTCCAAGCCCGCCAAAACCAGTCTCTGCCAGGCCTTTTCACGCGGTGCATCCGTAACAATGCCTAGTTTGTACTTTCGCTTCAACGAGGAAAGCATCTGGATTACCTTCGGGCGCGGTTTTATGCATTCGTACTTCTTTTTCGTATAAGCAATAACGGCAGCCTGCCTCGCGCGCTCAAGCTCGTGCTGGGTAAGTTCCAGTCCATAAAGTACATCTCCAAAAGTCCTTTGATACTCTATCCCCTTCTCGTCATAGATTTTGAAGATACGCGCGTAAAGCTCTTTTTCAGTCAAAGGAACGCCTGCTTTTTTCATTGCCTTGGCAGCCGCAAGCGCGCTTTCGCGCTTGAAGCCCGAGAAGTCGAGAAGTGTATTGTCCAGGTCGAAAAGGATTGCTTTCAGCATTTATTTACCCCACATCCGCATAAATTCCAGGTGTTTTCCATTTATATTCACAAAAAGTATTCGTTTGAGATGTGATTTTGGAGCCTTTATCTTCGATAGCTCTTTTTTGTAGAAACTGAACCAGTATTTTTTCGGATTTTTACATATCTCTTTCCTATGTAATCTGTGGCCTTTATTGCATCCGCCCGCACTAGTATAACGAAGTTCCCATTTTGAACTTCTTTCTGGGAGACTGGTGACGACAATATACTCTTTAACCCCCCCGCCCTCTGCCAAAAAATCTAGAAACTGCATTACGTCTTTTTTAACGACCCGTGCATCACTAGAATTCGGGCTTTCGAAATCAATTGCGAGGCGAGAACCATCGTTCGAAACAGCATAAGTGTCTGGTCTAAACGTGATTTTTCCAGGCTTGAGGGGAATATTTATGTAAAGCTCTTTTGTTTCCTTTACCCCTGCCAAAACCTTAACTATCATGCCCCAGGTTAAAGCATGGCAGTAATTGTTTCCAGTCGAAGTATACTTGAATGTTGTCCAATATTCGTCCGATTCCAAACTGTTTTTAAGAAGCTTTTCAAATCCCTTCAAGAATTTTTCGCTATATGCCATAAACCCACCTAAACTTAACGCAAAATATCCCATTTGTTTTTGTCTTGCTCTTTTCTCGGATAAGAATACCAAACCTGCTTCTTTCCAGTCTTTGCCTTTTCAATGTACATCGCTCTAGTGAACTACCCACGCCTGAAGGCGTGGGCTTCTTGGGAAATTAACAGAACGCAGACAGGCGCATCTGCATAGCTTCACTTTTTGCTTCCCTGATTGACTGATTCAGCTCCTTGAATTGATGC
>JBAYMR010000015.1:0-27872 GCA_041663445.1 Candidatus Micrarchaeia archaeon | reverse complement strand
GTCAAAAAGCCCCGATGCGGCAACCGCGTGCGCGCCCTCGGAATCGTTCTCCTCGTCCACGCCAAACACCACTCGCAGGCGCCTGTCCGTCCTCTCCCCGCACGCGCAGAGCATGGCTGCCACACCTGCCTTCATGTCGAACACGCCAAGCCCGGACAGCTTATCTTCTTCCTCGCGCAGCCGAAACGGGTCGCCGCCTTCCCATTCCCCATAGGGGGGCACGGTGTCCATGTGCCCGTAAAGCAATATGGGCTTCCCGCGGCTGCCCCGCTCGCCTACAACATTGAACCGCCCTGGCGCGATTTCCACGCGCCGCACGGAAAAGCCCTGCCTGGCAAGCTGCGCCTCAAGGAATTCGCCCATCTCGCCCTCGCTGCCGAAAACCGAATTTATCGAGACCAGCTTCCTGAGCAGTGCCATCTGTTCCATGCCATCGCCTATGCGTACCAGACATTTAAGCTTTCGTACTTGCCCGTGTATTGCACGTCCCTCCTTGCCATCATTGCGCATGGCCACGGCAGCGTCCCGGCGAATTCCATCCCGGCCTTGTGCGACGACTTGTTCACCCAGCTCCACGGCGCCCTGTCCTCAGAGTATATTATCGCCTTCTCCCCGCCTGGAAGGCTCCTTATCAGTTTCACCGCCTCAATCTGTAGCGCGGTCATGAGCCCCTTCCCGCTGTGCTTTTCAAATGTCGCAAAATCCGAAAGTTCGTAAAGCTTCACGCGCATGCCATTGCCAAGCCCAAGCTCGCACTCCTCGGCGATGAGGGCGGATGCAATCTGCCCGCCGGCGTCGCGCGCCACCACCACGCGGTTGCCGTTCCCGACCATGACTTGTATGGTGGTCTCGTTTATCGGGAAAGTGTATTGCTGGTACGCCTCCTTGTAGAGGTTGAGCAGCGTCCTGATGTCTTGCTCGTTGTGCACGCTGCCGTTTTCAGGCATGGATATCTGGTACCCTCCCGACTCCACCCTTTCAATTGCCTCGGATGGGTTTGCGCGGGCCACCGTGCTCCTTATGCCCTCCAGGCTTTCATTCTCCTTGCGGCGCAGCTTTTCAGGCGGCGTGCGCACGGACTCGTTCCTGCCGAAATATACCATGTCAAAACCAGGCACGGCATTGTCCGCAGGCACAACCGCCTCTACTGAAAATTCCATCTTCCCGCATGAGCGGCTAATGCCCTCCAAAAGCCCCCTTCTCACAAACGCGCGGAAAGTCACCCTCGTCGCCTCTGGGTGCGCCCTCCTGGCATTGTTTGCGTGCGCAAAAGCATCCTGGAAAAGCCCGTTCCTGCTGGTGATGACTGAGGGGCAGAATCCCTTTATCCTTGCGTTGCCCGCGTCAAAGGCAGGCGGCCAGGCAGCGCCCACGCTGCCCACATTTCCGCCTATGCTTGCCTGCTGCAGTGCCATTTGAATCATCTGCATCACTTCTTGTGGCACCCATTTATAAAGCATTCGCCATTTTGTAACGAAAATGGCTATACAGCACACTAACAACACCTAATTTAGTTAAAAGCAAAGAAAAAGAAGACGAAAAAGAGTATTTTGTTTGGCTGGCGGGCTGCGCCCATCCGCAAAAACGCCTGCGATTACTTTTTTAATCTCCCCGCGCAATTCCCGTGCGGTGTTCACATGAGATATTTTTCCGCTATCTTTGCGATATTGGCGCTCTGCGCGCTGGCATTCCCGGGCTTCAATTTCCTTTACCTGACGAACGGCTCCATCCCGTCGGATGCCGGCACGGACATTTCATTTTCACAGCCATCCTCGCTTTACCTCGTGGACAGCAGGCTGTACGTGGCTGACGGCGGCAGGAGCGCGATATACGCGCTTAATGCAAGCGCGAACCTTACGCGCGTCAAGAAAATCAACAATCCTTCCTCAGAAGCCTACCTCAACAACCCCATGCACATGGAATTCGATGGGTCGAGCAGCATCCTTTACATTGCCGGGGGCAGCTCAGGCAACATACTGTATTACAACGGCGAGCGTTCCACTGTGGACAAATGGAACTCGGGCGTCACCAACCTGCAAAAGGCAGCCGGGCTTGCGCTCTCCAACGACACAATATACGTTACGGACGCGGTGCGCGGGCAGGTAATAGCGCTCTCCCGCACCACAAAGGCATTCTCCCGCATCGTCATCCAGTCAGGCGGTTCTGACGGGCTCCTTTCCTCCCCGCAGGATATCCTTTTCCACGATGGCAAACTCTACATATCCGACGCGGCAAAGGGCCTGATATTCGTCTATGACGAGAATTTCACATTCCTCAACATGACCATCGGCCGCGGCAAGGGCGGGATAACGCTCTCCTCGCCCCGCGGAATGGACTTTGACGACAACCGCCTATATGTTGCCGACGCAGGCGCAGGGCGCGTGGTCGCGTTCTCGCTTGACGGCTACCCAGTGGACGTCCTGAATTCGTCCACAACGTGGGGCAACCTATCCTATCCGGAAGACGTGATAGTGGACAACGGCATCCTTTACGTGGCGGACACGCAGAACAGGCTTGTCAAGGCGTTCCTGGTGAACAAGACCGGCGGCGACCCGACGGTGCTCCAGATGATTTCCGAGGCAAATGCATCATGCAACAGCCTCCACTCAATGCAAACCGTCGCCACCTCCCTCAACATATCATTCACGCCGCTTGCAGATTCGGACGCCGCCCTTGCGTCCGCGCAGCAATACTATGATTTGTATGCATTCTCCTCGGCATCATCGCTTGCGCAGAATGCCAAGTCCGGGTGCATGGCTGCCCAGTCCGCGCTCACGCAAAGCGTGGAGCTCAAGATAAGGCAGGCCATCCAGTCCTCACAGGCGCTGGTTGCCCCGTACAGGAACGTTTCCACCACAAATGCTTCGCTTGTGGCGCAGTTCGACAACAAGGCAGCCACAGCGTTGTCTGCGCTCACTTCAAAGAACTATGTGGCATCGTCGGGCCTTGCGCTTGCCCTTCCCTCCCTTGCCAACTCCATCGTGACTGGTTCCGAGTCAAAGGCGCAGGCCGAGGAAGAGAAGCAGCAGAACCAGTCCACTGCATTCCTCACATCCGAGATAACCGCCCTCAACTCGCGGCTTTCCCGGCTCCAGGAGAAATCTGACGCCTACCGCCAGGGCATAAACCTCTCCGGCTCGCGCGCCCTCATAGCGCTTGCGCAAAAGAGCGCGGAGGGCAATGACTTTGCGTCTGCAAACCACTCGCTCGAGCTTGCCCGACTTGAGATAATCTCGTACGAAACCACGCTTGGCGCTTCCACAACGGAAATCGACGCCGCGCTTTCCTCCATCTCGACAACGGAGATAGAGCTCAACGCGTCGGCAAGCGGCTCGCTGTTCGCCCCTGACCTGGCAACGGAGCGCGCACTGATTGCGTCAGCAAAGGATGTGGCATATTCATCCCCATCCTCTGCCGTGCAGATGGCATCGAAGGCAAAGGCCGCGGCAGAGTCAAAAGCCCGCGACTCGCAGGCGATTTCCCTCGCAGCGATTTCCGTTGCCGTCATCCTGTTCTTCATAGCGATAATCGCGGCAGGCTTCCTCTTCCACATCATGAGGAAGAAAAAGAAGGGGCTGTAAAATGCGAATCCCGACGGACATAATGGAGAACACTGCGACGGCGTTTGCGCTTGTCGCCTTCTTCCTGTCACTCTCTGGCATCGTGGCGGCGCTTGCCGTTTATGCCGCGTCATACATGGCGCTGTCCAGCGTGGACGCCACGATTTCCCCGCAGTTCGAGTCGGCGGAATCCGCGCTCACCAGCGCCAGCGCATCCATCTCCCTCGCGGCAAACTCGTCGTCCTATGCCTATGATTCCATAAATTCCGTTTCAGGGGCGCTCCAGTCCTATTCCGATTCCACCGCCTCGCTTTCCTCCTCCCTTTCGGACATCGCCGCCATACCTCCGTTCTCGCTCGACGCCCGCCTCATGTCGGCGGCAGGCGACCTGCGGCAGGCATCAGGGCAATTCGCAAACGCATCGCAGTCCGCCGCCCTCATGGCATCCTCCGCACAATCCGCGGCATCATCGGTGCAGGGCATCGCGGATGGCGTTGACAGCGCGGCTTCCAAGATTTCCGAGGCAAAGCGCAACTTCAAGTCGGCAATGTCGGCACTCAGCTGGCTTTCCCTCCTCTTTTCCCTCTGCCTCCTCGCGCTCTTCTCATCCGTGACGCTGGTGTCCCTCTCGGTGCTGCTCTCCTACTATCCCAACATGCTTGAGCGCGCGGAAAAGGCCGCGGCTGCGAAGGAGAAAAAACAGCAGCAATAGCGCCGCGGAATATTCAGCAGCAAAATCCCCGCATAATCGGCATTGGCGAAGCAGTCTCTTCTTTTCCATCAAAAACAGGTCATTCCTTCCCATGCAGCATGTTCAGTATGCGCGTGTGCTGGCGCCCGTTCGAGGCAAGGAACCTCACCGTGCCCAGCCCCCACCGCTTCCCCTCAAGGTCGGTGACTGTCGCGCCTGCGCACTCGGCAATGAACGCGGCTGCCGCGAAATCGTAAGGCTTCAGCTTGAAGCTCATACACGCCTCGGCCTTGCCGCATGCAACGTAGCTCATGTCGTGCACGGTGGAGCCGAGGAAGCGGGTGTGCTGGCTCGCCTTTTCCAGCGCAACAAGCCCCGGGAGGAAGCCGCTTTCCGAAATCCTGTGCAGCCTGGTGTCGCAAAGCAGGAAGAAATCCTCTACCTTCCCCTTTTTCGAGGCCGATACCCTTTCCCCGTTGCAGGTGGCATGCTTCCCTTTCTCGGCGTAAAACAGCTCCTGCTGCGGCACAAGGTAGACGCCGCCCGCCGTGGGCTTGCCGCACGAATAATGCGCGATTGACACTCCCCAGAGCGGGATTCCCTGTATGAAATTGTGCGTGCCGTCAATGGGGTCTATCACGAAAAGCGAGCTGTGGCAGAGGTCTGCCTTCAGGTACGACTCCTCGGAAAGGACAATGGAATCGGGAAACTCGCGCGCAATCCGCCCCACGATGAATTTTTCCGAGGCAAGGTCCCCGGATGTCGCCATGTCGTTTCGTGCCTTTGCCTTTATGGACAGCCCTGCGCGCTTTGCCTTGTCAATCTCGCGCGATGCGCCGAGAAGGCATTCCTCTATGAATTTCTGCATTCCTGACATGGGCTAAAGGGCGAAGGGAAATAATAAAAAGGGACTTCGGCAGCCGGGCGGCTTCGGGATGGAAATCCTGGCCGCTCCCGCCGCTTCAGCACCCTGCCGGCTTTGGCGCTGAAAACTTCGAGCACACCCACGACTTGAAGATGGCTCCCGACATCTCCCCGACCCTAGGGTCGTTGCCGTTTGCCACGAATGTGGGGAATCCCCTGAAATACTCCTTGTCGGTGTACTCCGTGTAGATTGCCGCCACGTCCTCCTTGCCGCGGCTTGCCTCGTTCCAGTAGCGCACCTCGAACCTGTCGGGCGGCAGTGAGGAGGCCAGCTCAGCCACGATGGGCTTCATGTTCTGGCAGTGCCCGCACCAGTCCGCATACAGGAAGTCAAGCACCACTTCCTTTTTTGCCGCCTCGGAAACATTCTGCTGCACTGCCGCCGTGCCGTTCTGCGCGGTTTGGCCGGTGCCATTCTGCGCCGTGCCGTTTGCCTGCGCGGGCTGCAGTGCAGTGCCATTCTCAAGACCGGCTGCCGGCAGCGTCCCATTTCCCCCTGCAGTGGCATTGCTATTGTTTTGCTGCCCCGCCGCCGAAACATTCGCCGCGCTCCCATTCTGCAAGGGCGCGCCGGCATGGAAATTCCCTGCACTGGCGCTGTCAAGTGCATTGTCAAGCTTCGCAGCCGTGCCCTTCGCGCTGTTTGCGCTGAAATACGCCGAGACCCCCAGAAGCAGCACTGCGGCAAGTATCACGAACCCTATGAGGTATTGCGCGCGGTCAAAGCCCGATTGTTCCGACTGGTCCATCCAACCCCTCCGATATAGTCTGCCCTATTGGAAAAAGCAAATATAAAAACAGGACTGGGGGGAAAAAGAAAAAGAGGAAAAATAAAAAAAAGGAACGCGCTCAGTTGAACGCGTTCATGACTTCCTGGAAGTTCGAGTACGGAAGCGCGCCAGCGAACACTATGCCGTTGCCTGCGCCGTCAACCTCGACAACCGATGCGTCCACGCCGAGCGCGGTGAGGCTGGTTGCGATTGACTGGAGCTTGGCCACAAGCGCGTCGCTCTTCACTCCCTTCGAGTACACCATGAAGCCGGGCGTCCCGCGGATGCCTACTCCTGCCCCCTGGTTCTCCTCGGATGCGACCTGTGCAGCCATTGCGTTGCTGTCAAGGCATGTGTCGAACTTCGCCGAGTCCATGCCGCTTATTGCCTTCGCGTATGCCTTCAGCTCGCTCACGGTAAGGTTGTCCTGGCTGGCGTACATCTTGTTGTGCAGCTCCCAGAACTTGCCCTGCAGGTTCGCGCAAAGCGAGGCTTCGGCAGCCTTCTGCGCATTTGCGTGGAACGAAAGCGGGAACTGCTGGTACACGAACCTCATGTTCGGGTATGCAGACCTCACCTGCGCGAGCGTGGGCTCCACCTTGCCGCAGTACGGGCACTGGAAGTCCGAGTACTCCACCATTATCACGCTTGCGTCGGCGTTGCCCTTGGATGGCGCCGAGCTGTAATCAAGGCCCGACAGCTTCTGCACCGTCGGTGCGGTTGGCGTCGGAACAGTCGTATTTGCCTGTGGCGCAACCGTGCCGGAAAGCGTCGTAACATTGAGCTTTACCTTGCCTATCGCATCCGTGACGGAATTCATTCCCATGAACACGGTGCCTGAAATAAGAAGCGCTGCAAGTATTATCGCGATTCCTATTATGTATTCTCCTTTTTCAATTGCCTTTCCTTCGGCTTTCACGCTATCTGCCATCGTCTCACCTCCAAGTAAAAACGAATGTTTTCCCTTTTTTCCGCACAAGGCTTAAAAAGCCAGGCACTAGCGTTCGGTGTATCTTTGGGGAGAAAGAAACGCATCTGCATCGCGCGCTGCTTCAGAAATAGTACGCCGAGCCAAGCGGCCCGGTGTTTTTGGCATTGCCCACGCATCGCCATATCGTTTCAGCAGCCGTGTTTTCCTTCACGAATGGGTTTTTTTCCTTTTGCACTGGCATCAGCTTCGCTTCCTTGCCCTTCTGCCACATTTTCTCTTCCATCACATACCAATCCGAAACGTAAACGATTTCCTTTTTGCCCGGCACTATCTTCGCGTCCGCTCCCAGCACTGCCTTCGCGCCCGCGTCTGCCTTCACATTCAAGTTGTACGGAAATGGCATGTCAATCCCCCTTCGCTGGCTTCCCCTATGGGAAGGGAGTCGGGATGTATTTGCACGGCTTTTTAAGGTTATCTACACGTGCCGCCATTATTTCCAAAATCAGGCAGTTTGCTCGGTGCCTTCAGCTTCAGCTAAAGAAGCTTGAGCTCTTTCGTATATTTGTTGATGAGCGCCTCGTCCGCAGGCCCAGCGCCAAAGCAGGTGATTGTCCCGGGCTCAAGCTGCGTCTTTCCAGCATCCCGTATGAGCGCGCAGGGCATCTCGCGCTTCATCCTCTCGTAAAGCGAAAGCAGCTCCTCCTCGCTCCCCGCCTTGAGCACGATTTTTTTCTGCCCTTCCTCCTCCCATTCGCGCGCGTCCCCCTTTTCCCTGGAAAGCGCGAGCGCGTAGGCTGAGACCGATGCGTGTGCGCACTGGCCCGCCATCTTCCCCTTTCCCATGCCCAGGTCGCTCCTGATTACAATTGCCTGCTTCATTGCCATGCTGATTAAAACGATTGCTCTGGTTATAATGGTTATGCCGGACCGACTAGCCGAAATCGCGGAGCAGATTGCCTCAACCGAGAAGGCGCGAGGGGAGCTGGCGCAGCGCCTCCGATTCAACTCGGGGAAAATCGAGTACGGGGAAACGCTTGAGCGCGAGCTTGTGCACAAGGTGCCCGTGGTGCCCGTGGACGGCACCATCGCAGCGGTGGACGGCGGGATAGTGGGCGAGGAGCTCCACGGGTTCAATTTCCTCCTCATGCGCGCAGTGGGCGCGCTGTTCACCTACAGCGGCTCAAGGACGGTTTCATACTCTTATTTCCCCTCTTCCCTCCCGCCCATGCAGTACGACGTGAGGAGCGGGCTCGACTCGCACGACGTGATGCTGCACAACTCCCTTTTCCGCCTCAAGGGCGAGCTTTCCCTCGCAGCCGCGCTCATACAGAAGCACTCGCCATCCTACCTCATGATGGACGGCTCGATTGCGCCGCTCCTGTCCGACAAGCCATCCGAGGAGTCGGAGATGCACCCCCTGTACAACGAGGTGCTTTCCGCCTACCAGTCGCTTTACGAATCCGCCTGGAAGGCAAACACCACGCTTCTTGGCGTGATAAAGGACAGCCGCAGCCGCCGGTTCATAGACATCGTCCAGAAGCACTCGCAGGACGAGCCGGGCTTTGCCCACACGTCGGACACCAACTTCCTTTACTTCATGCTAGAATCGGGCGAGCGCACCTGCGCGTTCCCCTATTCCTCGGCATCCGCCAAGCACCCCGTCCTGAAGGACCTGGGGGAGTGGAGCGGGAAAATCCTCTCCTTTTACCTCAAGCCCGTGAAGGACGACCGCCCGCTGCGCGTGGAATTCCTCTCCGGGCAGCGCACGTTCTCCGAGATAGCCTCGCTTGTCCATTCGCTTTCCTGCACGCACAAGGCATACGCCTACCCGGCAATACTCATCGAGGCCGACCTCCGCGCAGCCATGCCGCCCGACGAATTCGAGCGCGCGTACGGCTCGCTTTTCTCGCGCCTTGGCAGGAGCTCGTCATTGATGCGCCTGCGCAGGAACGAACGGCCATTCAGATGAGCCTGCAAGAAACGCTGGCGCCGGGGCGCGGCAGCAGCAGCGGGCGGCGCGCAATCCCGCCGCCTTTCAGGTAATTTTATTAATGGTGGCTCGGAAGAACAAGCGGGAGGTGGGCATATGGACGGCATCGGGCGCCCTGTGGAAGAGGGCAAGGAATATGAGCTCACCATTGACGCGAAAGGCGCCAAGGGGGACGGCATCGCCCATTTGGAGGGCTTCGTGATATTCGTCGCAGGCGGCATCGTCGGCGAGAAAACGAAAGTGAGGATAACCGCGGTGAAAAGGACATTTGCCCTAGGGGAAAAGGCCTAGCTGGCTTCAACGGGTATTTTTTATGTGCGGAATAATCGGCTACATCGGGTACCGCAAAGCATCCGAGGTCATATTCAAGGGGCTTCGCAAGCTTGAATACCGCGGCTATGACTCCGCAGGCATTGCGACTGTTTCTGAAAACGGCATCTCGGCAATAAAGGACATCGGCAGGATTGACGACATCAACGCGCGGCGCAACTTCCTCCAGCTCGAGGGCAGCATGGGCATAGGCCACACGCGCTGGGCGACGCACGGCGGCGTCACGCAGAAAAACGCGCACCCGCACACCGACTCGACGGGCAAGATATACCTTGTCCACAACGGCGTCATAGAGAACTTCGATTCACTGCGCGCCTCGCTTTCGAAAAAGGGGCACAAGTTCGTGTCGGAAACCGACACCGAGGTGATTGCGCACCTCGTTGAAGAGGAGGGCAAGAAAGAGAGGGATTTTGGCAAGGCATTTTCCAACGCAGTGGCAAAGCTTGCGGGCAGCTGGTCGCTGGTCTGCATGCACCAGGGCGAAGAGGTGATTTACCTCTCAAGGAACGGCCCGCCCCTCATTCTGGGCATTGGCAAGGGCGAGATGTTCTGCGCCTCGGACATCCCCGCGCTGCTCGAATACACAAAGAAGGTAATCTACATCGAGGACGGGGACATGGTGCGCTTCACGCGCGACAGCTGCGAAATAACAAACGGCGGCAGGAAGGCCGAGCGCAAAATCAACACCGTTACCTGGACCGCGAAGATGGCGGAAAAGGAAGGCTTCGACCACTTCATGCTCAAGGAGATACACGAGCAGGCGGGCAAAATCCGCGGGGCCCTTGCTGCGGACGCCGCAAGCGCAGCCTTGCTGCTGCGCGGGCAGCAGAATGTCGCCGTGGTCGCCTGCGGCACCTCCTATTACGCAGGGCTTGTCTTCAAGCAGCTGCTGCAATCGCGCCTCGCAGTGAATTGCGACGTGATAATCGGCTCGGAATTCCCGTACGCGCGCACGGGCCGGGAGAAGGTAGTGGTTGCCATTTCCCAGTCTGGGGAAACGGCGGACACGCTTTCCGCGGTGCGCCTTGCAAAAAAGTCCGGCGCAAAAATAATCGGCATCACGAACGTCACGGGAAGCTCGCTCTGGCGCGAAGCCGACGCGTGCGTCAATATCGCAGCCGGCCCTGAAATAGCGGTGGTCGCAACAAAGTCCTTCACCTGCCAGGTGGCGGTGCTTTCCAAGCTCGCGCTCTCCCTTCCCGGAAGCAAGGACGGGCTTGCCGGGCTTTCCGACGCATCCGAGGCAATCGAGGGCATACTGCGCCGCTCAAGCGAAATCGAGTCGCTAGCCTCCCAACTCGTTTCCCACAAGGATTTCTTCTTCATAGGCCGCTCGCTCTCCTTCCCCTCCGCGCTTGAAGGCGCGCTCAAGCTCAAGGAAATAACCTACCTGCACGCCGAGGCATACGCGGCGGGCGAGCTCAAGCACGGGCCGCTCTCCCTCCTGCAAAAGGACGTGGTGGTGGTCGCGCTCGCACCGTCGGGCGCCTCGCTTCCGAAGACGATTTCCAACATGAGCGAATGCCGCGCGCGCGACGCGATGCTCGTGGCATTCTCCGACAGCGACGAGGCGATAGGCAAGAGCGCGCTCTCCTTCAGGATGCCCTCGGTCCCCGAGCTTGCCATCCCGATAGTTTATGCCGTGCCGCTGCAGCTCCTTGCCTACTACATGGCGGTGAAGATGAAGAAGGACCCCGACAAGCCGAGGAATTTGGCGAAGTCCGTAACGGTGGAATAAGCATTATTAATGGCGCCTTCGTTCTTCTTGCTGGTGGTATTCATGGTCTCGCTCAAGAAATACGTGCCCTGCAAGTGCGGCGCGAACAATTCGTTCGACTTCTCGTCCGACCTTTCAGTTGACGACCTCACCCTCACCGCGCGCTGCCCGTCCTGCGGCGCGGCAGTGTGCATAAGCGTCTCCTCGCTACTTTCGCAACCGTCCCCCGCGCAATCCCAGCAGGCGCAAACGCAGCCGCTCGCCCCTGTAACGATTGCCGAGCCTTCAGTTTCCTCCGAGCCGCTTGACGCCGAGACAAAGGAGAACGTGGAGCAGGCGGTGCGCGACCTTTTCAGGTAAAACCTCCTACGCGCAGCCTGTCCGGAAAATGTTATCCATCTTCCCCCAGGCCATTCCCCTCTCCTTGTCGCATGCAAACGTCGCGTCGCACACGTATTCACAAATCCCCTCGCGCTGCTCAATGCCGTCGCCCGCGCCGAACAGGTGCTTGACCGGGATGAACATCGTCTTGAGGTCAAGCGCAAGCTGCTCGAAATGCTCAGATGACATTTTGCCTTCGTCATGCGCTATCCTCGGCATGCTTCCCTGCACAAGGCGCTCATACTCCAGCACCACCGCCGCTTTCGACAGGTAGCGCGCGCTCACCTCTGTCATGGCGGCGAGATTGAGCCCGCTGAGGGCGGCCTGCGGGATTGCCACAATGTGCCCCTCGTTCCGCAGGTTTATCTCCTCCAGGCCCCGCAGCCAGCCGTCACCGTTGCAGGCATCTGGCGCAAAAACAAAAAGTTTTCTCCTGCCGCTTATCTGCCCATGGCCGGAAAAGTCGCTGCAGGAAACAAATGCCGGATTCTCCGGCGGGGCTGGCATGCTTTCCATCGGGGCGTAATCCGCATCCTGGACGACAAACCACCGCATCTCGCCCTGCTTCCGGTATGACGATGAAACCAGCTCGAGGTAGAGCGGAACCCCGCCGTTCATGGCCTCAATCCTCGAATTGTTCTCGGCCAGCCACCACAGCAGCTGCTGGGCTTCCTTCTCAATCCCCTGCCTTATTTCCGGGTAGGCGGATTTCATGAACATGGAAAGCGCGGCTCCGTTGCTGCCTGGCAATTCGACGACTTCGTTCCTGTCCGCAAGCAGGATTTCGCTCCTGGACTTCCATATGCTCGCATCAATCCCCTTCACTATTTCCTTGCCGGCCACGGTGCTGACCTTCCCGTCCTGCCCTATGAGGATGCTCCGCCCCTTCAGGGCGCCGCTGCCCATCCCGTACTCGAAACGCACCAGCCCGCCGCCTCCGCCGTGAAAACGGCTTGTCTTCACCACCGCGCTCAGGAAAGGCGCCAGTGCTGGCTCGTTGTTGCCATCGAAATACAGGTTCCCGAATCGCCCGATGAACTGGGACAGCTGTATGTTCATCCCCTCTTCCGGCACGCTGCTCCCTTTGCGGAATTCTGCCGCAGCATACCCGAAATAGCTCATCAGGACGTTGTACATGCGCCTTGCGAATGCTTCCGCCCTTCCGATTTCCGTGGGGTAGCCCTTGCTGTTGATGAAAGGCTCGGATTCATACACTCCCCTGCCGAGCGAATCCATGGGCGCATCCGAGCGGACGTAAAACGTCCTGCCGTCAAAAACAGCCGTTGCAGTCGGCCAGATGCTTTCGGCTGCCCACGCGCAAAAAGCCCTCACGAACTCCGGCTTCGACCTTTCCTCCAACCCCGCGTTCCACCCGTCCTTCAGCCCGCATTTCACCATGCCTTCCAGAAGCACGTCCGACGAAACGTTAAGGTTCCTTCTCGGGAAAAGGAATCCGCACTCCTCGAGCATGGGTGCCTTGCCCACCAGGTTGGCGCTCTTCCCGCCAAGCCTGCCGTTGCCCATGACGCGGATTGTTGCGACCCCGTCTTTGCTGAGCTGATGCTTCAAAAGTTGCATGCCCCTATATTGCAGCCATCTCCTTTTTAACCTTTCTACGAAACCCCTGTTATTATCACAGGCAGAATCAGCGTTCCATCCCCACAATTTCGGCGAGCGCCTCGGGCAATTCCGTCGTCCCCTCGCTTGAGGAGAAATGCCCGCGCGCGTGCAGCACCACTGTCTTCGCGCCAAGCTTTTTTTCGAACAGCGCAGCCTGCGACAGCGGGACATAAGGGTCATTGTCTGAAAAGATTGCAACCATCTTCCCGCAGTTCCCCCGCACCTTTGCAAAATCAAGCGGCTTTTCCACAAACCCCTCGATGGCCTTGAAATCGTCGCCCAGCTTTTCGGCAAAACCCGCGACAAGCACGGCGCCCCGCACTTTCCTTCCCTTCCCTTCAAGATACCTCAATATTGCAATGCATCCCAGCGAATGCCCCACAAGCACGCAGCCCTCTCCAGCGATGCCAACCTCCTTTGCAATGGCGGCAACCCACTCCTCCGCGCGCGGCTCATCCGGCGATGGCATGGCTGGCGCGCTCACGCTCCATCCGCGCGCCTCAAGCCCGCGCTTGAGGTACGGGCGGAAGCCGCCCATCGGGTGCCCCTGGTATCCATGCACAAAGACGGCTTTCATCGGATTGGAATCGCGATGCGCTTCCAATGCTGAAAAAATTCCGCTGATTTTTTCCATCAAATCCCCAGCGTTTTCCCTGCTTCAGCCGCGCTCCTGATTATCTTCCACGGCCTGTCGGACTTTGGCGCGTGCTTCACGTCGCCTCTTTTTGCAACGCCGGTAAGCACCAGCACCGACTTCATGCCAGCCCTGTTCGCCATGCGAATGTCAATCTCCAGCCTGTCGCCCACGAAAACCGCGTCGCGCGCCCTGATGCCGTGCAGCTTCAGCAGCTCGCGGATAAGGTACAGCGAGGGCTTTCCCACAATCACGTCAGGCCTTCTCCCGCTCGCAAAAACAAGCGCGGCGGCAATCGCGCCGGAGCCTATCGACGCGCCATACTCGCGCGGCAGCGTGGGGTCGTTGTTCGCAAGCACGAACGCTGCGCCCGCGTCCAGGCAGTGCAGCGCATCATCAAGCTTTCCATAAGTAACCTGCCTGTCAAGCCCGCACGCAACAATGTCTGCGTCCCTGCCCACAATCCTCGCGCCCGCCTCCTTCTCCAGCTCGCCGCGGAATCCCTGCTCCCCCACAAGGCAGACGCGCCTTCCCTTCCCGTATTTTTCCACGATATAGCGCGCGCACCCGTAGGAGGCGGTCATCACGTCATCCGCTTTCGCGCGTATGCCGTATGCTGCAAGGTGCCTCACATACTCCGCCCTTCCCTTCGTGGCATTGTTTGTGAGGAAAAGCACGCGCGCCTTCTTCTGCAGCCGCGCAATTTCAGCCGCGACTCCGGGAATCCCGCGCGCGCCCAAATAGACCACGCCGTCAAGGTCGAAAACGATTGCTTTTGGCATGGGCTGATGAGCATGTGGAAAATTAAAAAGGTGCGCGCCATGCCGGGGTGCGCCCGCAATCAAAACCTGGCGGGCATGCCATCTCCTGTGCCGTTGCCCTGCCCTTTAATCAGTTTCTGCATGTCGGGCGAAAGGGTCCTGATGAACGCATCCAGCTCCGGCGTGGTCTCGCCGCGCGCGATTGCAAGGAAATCCGTGTTCAATCCCATCTCGTACATCAGCGTCATCATGTTCATTTCAGCATACTGGTTGCCCGGGTCAAGCTTCATTGCCCTGGCAAGCATGGCGAGCACTGCCCCGTACTCCTCCTTGCTCTTTGCTGTCTTTGCAAGCGCGGCAGCCTCGCGGTTGAGGCGGATTGCCTGTTCGCGCGTGCTGTATTCCATCGTGTTCTTCGTTGATTTGCCCACTATTGCGCCTACGAGAGCCTCTCCCCGAAGCGAGCCAAAGTTCTCTTCCACCCATCCCGGCCTGCAGTCGCATCCTGCAAAAGTCGGCACCACGCTTGCAGGCGCATTCCGTTCGCCCATGTAACTGGGCTGCCCATGGCTGTCTATGATTTTAAGGAACAGCTCAAGCACGAAAATCATGGTTTTTACCGGCGCTGTGCGGTCTGCCTGTTCGTTGCGCGCCATGCGGTTCGCGGTTTCCCTGCAAAGCGCAGTGTGCGCAGCCTCGCACGCCCCCGCCGCCTCCTCAAACCTGCCTGAAAGGTAAAGGTCCCTTGCAATCTGGAAAATCTGCTTCCAATCCATGATTTTCCCGTCAAACTGGCGCGAATATTCGCGTATTCTGCCATACGCGCCTGGCGCCTTCCTGTCAAGTTCCTCGAAAATCAATTTGTTTTCCTCTCCCATGGTGTAAATGTCCCCGGTGTTGACGATGCGCGGGTCGCATTGCCTCTCTCCACGGCCACCCGTTCCACACCTGCCATCATTTGTCTTGACGCTGTAAGAATAATCGCCATTCTCTTGGCGGAAAACCTGCGGCTGCTCCTGCTGGAGCAGCTTGAACGTGGAATTTAGGTAGGTGCCCTCGAACCTTGCCAAAAACTCGTAGGAGAATTTCATGTCGTTCTCCTCCGCCCAGATTATCGCAGAAAAGATGTTGAGGCGTATCCAGGCAAGCTCCACCACCTCGGGTGGCTCTCTCTTTTCGTTGATTTCCCTCTCGCACCTGAATATAAGCTCGCTGCACACCCCTGCGGCATCCACCCAGTTATTGGCTTCAAAAGCATCCTTGGCTTCCTTGATTGCCTGCGGCGGGGTCAGGCGCTTGCGACTGTAATCGTCGGCGGATGCATTTATCTTGTTGCAGTATCTTGAGCCGGTTATCTCCCTATATATTGGCATGTTTATTCTCTCAAGGTCGGATGTTTTGAAATTTGCATTTTCAGGCTTGACAGGTATCATTCTCTTCGTAACCATCATACCACCATATATCATTTCATGCAACGAAAGGAATATAAATGATAGTTATGCTGAGTAAAAAATCACGTATTCTTCTGTGGCGGCCTGCCGGATAGCCGCGCGCGCAGGAAAGCCTGGGCTTGGGCAGATGAAGCAAAGCGCGCTGAAAAAAAGAAGCGCCTCGACCGGGACCGTCAGCCGCGAAGCGGCTGGCGGGATTTTGGCGCAACGCGCCAAAACGGTCAGGCTGGCGCTAACAGGAGTTAGCGCCTCGACCGGGATTCGAACCCGGGTCACCAGATCGACAATCTGGGATGCTGACCACTACACCATCGGGGCAAGGTTATAGGTTATTGCTACAGTTGTCTCCTTATTGCTACGGTTGTCTCCCTTTGTTTTTGTATATGCAAATCCTATCGGATTTCCATATGCGGACAAATTTCTCTGGAAATTTGTCCATAGGAGAATATAAAATCCCGCCAGTGTGATTTGTTCAGCCCTTTCTCACATTTTCCGTGAACGCTTTTGTGAGCGTCCCCATCTGGAGCGAACAAAAGGGTTCTTGAACACACAACATCTTGATGACTGCCAGCACAATCGCCGACGGCCGTTGTTTTACTACAGCCAAGCACTCTACCAGGTTGAGTTATGGCGGGATAAATGAGGATAGAAGGCAAAATATATAAAAAGCAGCAAGCCATCGGCGTTTCACGCCCTTTTTAATATTTGGGCGCGATTTTCCTGCCATGACCCGAAGATGCGACCGCTGCAGGGCGGAATACGAGTCCGGCTCGGACTACGGCGGGCACGACTACTGCATGACTTGTTACGTCGCAGTAAAGCAGGAAGTCGACATCAAGCGCAGGAAGGAGGAACTGCTGAACCAGCAGAAAATCGAGCTTCAGAAGCAGCACCTCCGCGAGCAGTATGTCAAGGACGGGATGGTGCGCCAGCTTCAAGAGCACAAGGCTGCCGAGGAAAGGGTGCAGCAGGGGCTTTTGGCGGAAAGGAAAAAGCGCGATGAACAGGGCGCGGAAATGCGCAAGCGTATGAAGTGGCGCATTGACCTTGAAAAGTACCGCGTGCATGAAAACGAATCGCCCCATTTTTCCGTCTCGTCAGCCAAGCGGAAAAAACCCGTGCCTGGCCCGATTCCGCAAAAAAAGGGCGAACTGGCCACGTACGCCCCCCGCCTCCTGCAGCACGGGAAAAAGGCCGAAGGGAGGAAAAAGGCAAAGCCCATGCCCCTTGCCATAAAACCCGCGCTTTCACTGTCCGTGGCAAGCAGCCTGCCGGTTTCCCTGTCAATCGGGCAGGCCCAGGTCAGCGCCCGTCTTCTCGGGAAGAATTCATCCGCATCATCAATCGCAGCCGGGCTCGAAGTATCCGTGCTCGACTCCCAGAACGCTGCAATTGCCGCAAAGCTTGAGCCCCGCGCATGCACCCTCGAGCCCGAGGGAACGTCCGAGTTCAAGGTCACGTTCGACCTGCCCGAGGACGTTGCGCGCGGGCGGCTCACGCTCGCTTCCTGCCTGAAGGAGAATGCCATCTACATAGACAAGCAGGCCGCGCAAAGCAACGGAGTTTTGCTTTCCTCCCAGGTAAAATCCCCCATGAACCTCGTATATGTGCCTGGAAGCGCAGCATCCGAAGAGGGCAATCTGGTGCTGGCCTTCAAGAACACCGGCGAGAGCGGAGGCATCCTCGAGACGTCCTCCTGGGCTGCATATTTTTCGCAGGAAGGCACCGAGACAAAGGCAATGCTCGCCTCGCGCACCAAGGTGAAAGGCGGGGAAAAAGGAATCAAGCTTGTTTTCGCTCCGGCTGGCGGGGCTGTTCCCCCCGCGTTTCGGCTCCATCTTGTCGGGACGGATTCCAACGGCAAGCCCTATCTCTTGAAGCAGAACATAGCCGAAAAGAGCAAAGCCTCGGGCTAAGGAAAAGGCAAAACCGGAAAGCCGGCATGAAAAAAAACGAAGAGGCAGCTACTCATTCTTCCTAAAGAACGCGAACCCGCCAATCACGCCTATCAGCGCAGCCGGGAGGCAGCAGCATGAAAGCGCGTTCGAGGTGCTTCCGCCGGACGAGGGCGTGTCATTGCCGGCTGTGCTTCCGAGCAGGTCTGCGCCGCTGGAGCTTCCAGTCACCGCGTTGGTGCATTGGTTGCCGACAATATTGTAGCCGCTTGGGCAGCCGCACATTGTGGCATTGTTGAGCAAATACCCGTTCACGCACTGCTTAGGCTTGGCGCTGGAGCACGCGCCCTCCTTTGTTCCGTCCGAGCAGACCACGCCGCAGGTTTCGCCCTGGGCAGTCTCCCCTGTCGGGCAGCCGCATTCCGATGCCTTGTCAACCAGGGCGCCGTTCACGCACTTCTTCTCCTTCTTTGCGGAGCACGTGCCTTCAGGCACGCTTATCCCTCCGTCCGTGCACGGTATTGATTCGCAGAATATGCCCCCTGCTGCAATTTTCTTTCCGGACGGGCAGCCGCATTTCGTGGCATTGTCTGTCAGTGCGCTATTGACGCACATTTTTGGCTTGGTCACTGAAGAGCATTGCCCATTCAGCGTTCCGTCAGAGCATTTTGCCTGCACGCACGTCGCGTCGTCGCCCGTCCCCTCCTGTACCCAGCCGGAATATTTGGAGCAGGGGCACGTGGTCAGCAGGACGCCAAGGCTCGGAGCGGTTGCAATGCCTGTGCATAAGTTGCCGGGATTGACGCTCGAGCACTGCCCGTATAAAGTTCCATCCGCGCAGGGGCTTCCATATGCATATGCCATGCCCAGCGCAAATGCTGCAAATGCCAGAACGAACGCAAAAAATCTCATCCAATCGCCTCTGCCACAAAATTTCATCAAAATAATAAAAAGCTAACTGTAAGCTATGCGATTTTCGCAAAGAAATAGTCCGACATGAACTCCGCGTATTTTTTCGAAACAAGCTTTCCTGCATCGAAAACTTCGCAGCGCGCCATCGCATTTTCCATGTGCTCCGGGATTCCCGCGCCGTGCGGGTGGCGGCACGCGTGCGAAAGCGCAGGCAGCGCCTCGCGCATTTCCCTCCTTTCCACCGCCACAATCCTGTCGTGCTCCAGGTGCAGGTTCAGCGCGTTTTTGTGCCTGCTGGCAAACGCGTCCACGTCTTTTGCAAACCTGATGCCCGGGCCGATTGCCTTCGCAACCGCGGGCAGCTCCCACCTGTCAATCTCGAAAAGTATGGCGCATTCCGCCCCGTCGCTCCAGTGGTAGCAGCCGAACACGGAAAAGCCCTGGTCGGAGAGCTGCCTGGAAAGCGCCTGCGCGGTCTTCTTGAGCTGCGGCCAAAGCACGTCGGGCACCACCTTGGGCGCAGGGAAGCGCACTGCCAGGCATCTTGTCCCCCTCTCCTTCATCGCCCTTGCGATTTCCTTCGGGCTCCTCACGGTTTTCTTGGCGAAAAAGAATTTCTCGGACGGCGCGGCAATGAAGCGGCGGCACTCGAATATGAAGCGCGAGAGCGACGTCTGCGCAACCACAGCCGCAACGTTCCTGCCCGGGTCTGTCGGGTCCACTACGATAAGAGGCGCCTGGGCAAACTTCCTGCGGGCTGCATCCTCGCTCAGGTGCTTTTCAGTGTCAATTACGGGCTGCTCGCCCCACTTCGAGGCGGCTGCCATGAGCGCGCCAAGCGAGCCATGGTGCGCAATCAAAAGCTCGCACAGGTAGCCCGAGAACCCTTCCACGCGCAGCTCCGCCCCGTAAATGCCGAAGTTTTTCATGAAGCGCTTGAGCAGCCTCACGTCCCCCTTCGCCGCAGCGCCAAGCTTTGCATTGATGTATGTGGTGTGCAGCTGCGAGCGGTCCACGGACGAGCCGCGCTCGGAAATGCTTTCTATCTTGTATGCCGGCACTATGTCCGCGTGATAGTCGCGGTAGAAAATCTGGAGGTACGGGTGCTCGGCATAGCGCGCCGAGGAGCGCATGCCTGAAAACGCGCGGCGCGCATACTGCATGCCCATCATGGTCATTTCATGGTGGGGGTAATGGCGCGGGAAAAGCATGAAGATGTCGAACTCGTTGTTGCCGGCAAGGTTCGTCCCCTTGGCGAGCGAGCCTGCCAGCCTCACTTCCACCGCCGGCGGCACCACGCGCTCAAGCTTCCTTGCCATCGCCGTGGCGGTGGCAAAGCATTCTGCAGCCTCGCGCCTGCCGGGGGTTATCTTTGGAAGCACTTTCGCAAAAACTGCGCGCGCACGGGCGCCGTTGTCGGTTTTCATGGGAGCCCTTTCTCAGGCTGGTTTAAAAACGCTTCACCAGCCCGCGCGCACAGGCGGCTTGGCCGAACCCGCCAGCGTGCGCCAAAAACCCGCATGCATAGCCTGGCGCAGGCAAAGCTTATGCAAAAAAATCGTCATGCTTTCTTCGCAGCCGCCCAGTCGTCATGGAACTTCTTTATGCCCGCGTCCGTCAGCTTGTGCGCGAACATCTCGTCCATCACTTTCACCGGCACGGTGGCGATGTCGGCGCCGGCCTCGCAAGAGCGCACCACATGCGCAACCGAGCGCACGCTTGCAACTATGACCTGCGTCTTATAGCCATAATTCCTGAATATCTTCATTATCCTCTCAATGATTGCCATCCCGTCCTCGCCGATGTCGTCCAGCCTTCCCACGAACGGGGATACGTATGTCGCCCCTGCCTTGGCTGCAAGCAGCGCCTGTGCCGGCGTGAAAACGAGCGTGACATTGGTCTTTATCCCTTTTTTCGAAAGCTGCCTCACGGCCTTCAAGCCTTCCGGAGTCATCGGCACCTTGACTACGACGTTCTTCGCCCACGAGGCAAAGACCTCGCCTTCCTTCACGATGTCCTCGGCGCGCTCGCAGTTCCCCTCGGCGGACACAGGCCCGTCCACCATCCTGCAAATCTCCTTCGTGACTTCCTCCTGGCGCCTTCCGGATTTCAGTATGAGCGTCGGGTTCGTGGTGACCCCGTCCACCATGCCCATCTCGGCATATTTCTTTATCATGCCCGCTTCCGCAGTGTCAAGGAAAATCTTCATGTGCCCACCCCAAAATGCAATCATCGCGCGTCAGTGCGTTTCCTGTTTCCGTCCCATCTCTTCCTTCACAGTTTTAATAATGCCGTCCCTGTCAAGCCCGTACTTCCTCATCACTTCGTTCCCCTTGCCGGACTCCCCGAACTTCATTTCCATCCCCATCCTCCTCACGCGCGCGGGGTACGCGCCGGCAAGCGTCTCGCAGACCGCGCTTCCCAGGCCGCCCTTCACCTGGTGGTCTTCCACCGTGACTATGGTGCCGCATCCGCGCGCCAGCTTTTCCAGCGCGGCGGCATCGGGGGATGAAATGGTGTGCATATCCGCAACAGCGGCGCTTATGCCTTCGCCCGCCAGCGCATCGGCGGCGGCAAGCGCGTCATAAACCAGCCTTCCGGCGGCAACAATCGCAATGTCGCCCCCTTCGCAGAGCAGGTTCATCTTCCCGACAGCGAAAGGCGTTTCCGCCGTCGTGAATGTCGGCGTGGCGTTCCTGGTGCACCGTATGTAAAACGGGCCTGGCGACTTCCACGCGGCATGCACCGCCTTCTTCGCCTCCTCAAAGTCGCAAGGCGAGACCACTGTCATGTTCGGAAGCGTCCTCATGAGCGAGACATCCTCAAGCGCCTGGTGCGTCGCCCCGTCCTCGCCGACGTCCAGCCCGACATGCGAGCCCTCTATCTTCACGTTCGCATTCGCATAGCAAATCGTCGTCCTTATCTGCTCCCAGTTCCTGCCCGGGGAGAAAACGGCAAACGCGCCGATGTACGGCTTCTTGCCGGAATAGGCAAGCCCTGCCGCCACGGCAGCCATGTCCTGCTCTGCAACGCCGACCTGGAAAAACCTGCCCGGGAACTTTTTTGCAAACTTGTCCATCTGCACCGAGCCCGAGACATCCGCGGAAAGCGCAACCACGCTGGCATCCTTCTCGCCAATCTCGCAAAGCGCCTCGCCAAACCCGTTCCTCGTCGCGGCCTTTTTCAAATCAGGCGACCTGATGTCAAGGAGGTGCATTTCACTGTTAAGTGCGATTCCCATCTATTCCGCCCCTATCCTCTTCGAGCCGAGGCCCGAAGTCCCTCGCAATCCTTCGGATTGCTCGATTTTTGCCCTTTCTGCCTCAAGCTCGGCAAGCGCCTTTGCAGCATCGTCGGGCTTTGGCGCCACGCCGTGCCACTTGTAATCGTTCTCCATGAACGACACGCCCTTGCCGGGCACCGTCTTCGCAATTATCATGGTGGGCTTGCCCTTTGTCGCCCTGGCCTCGTCAAGCGCGCGCATGATTGCCGCATAGTCATGCCCGTCAACCTCAATCGCATGCCACCCGAACGCGCGGTATTTTTCAGCCATGTCCAGAAGCGGCATCACGTCCTCGGTCTTCCCGTCTATCTGTATGCCGTTCCTGTCGCAGATTGCAACAAGGTTGTCGAGCTTGTATTTTGCCGCAAGCATCACTGCCTCCCATGTGCTCCCTTCCTGGTGCTCGCCGTCCGAAGTCGCGCAGTACACGCGCCAATCAGCCTTGTCCATCCTGCCTGAAAGCGCCATGCCGCACGCAATCGCAAGCCCCTCTCCAAGCGGGCCGGAGGAGTTCTCAATGCCCGGAAGCTTTGCCATGCTCGGGTGCCCCTGCAGCCTGCTCCCCAGCTTCCTAAGCGTGGAAAGCTCCTCGAGCGGGAAAAAGCCCGCGCGCGCCATCGCCGAATAAAGTATGGGGCAGATATGCCCGTTCGAGAGCACGAACCTGTCCCTGCCCTCCCATTTGGGCTGCGCGGCATTGTATTTCATCTCGTGGAAGAACAGGATGGAAAAGATGTCAGCCATGCCAAGCGGGCCTGCGGTGTGCCCGGACGCGGCAGGCACCAGCATCCGAATCACGTCCTGGCGCATGGAGTTCGCCATGAGCGCAAGCTGCTTCGAACTTTCCAGTTTCATATCCAGATAAAGGCTGGAGAATTTAAAAAATAGGGGTAGAAAGGGGCGTTACGTCACGACATTCACGCTTACCGGGATGTTTATCGCCTCCTCGGTCCCGCTCTCGCCGCCAAGCGCGTTCAGCGTTATCTGCGAATTGTAGACGTCCGATGCCGCGGGCGTGGCGCTGACCGTCACGGTGATTGTGGTCCCCATCCCGCTCGCATCGAACGTGCCCGACGGGGTGATGTTCATCGCCACATCGGTGAAGCCCCAGTTCTGCGCGGGCTCCACGCTCACCGCCTCCCCGGACACCTTTGTCACCACGAACTGCGCGGTTCTCGTCTCCCCGCGCGCCATAACTATCGCAATCGAGTGCTTGTCCACGTCAATCAGGTACGGGTATATCTCCACGTACGCGCCGCGCGAGGTCACCCTCATGGGGTATTTGCCCGCCTTTGCCGGGAACTGCCCCGAGAGCGAGGTGCGTGAAATCCCGTTGATGTCCGTGCCGTTCACGTTGATGTTTATCCCGTTCTGCGCGGCGGAAGGCATGCTGTCCGGCGCCCCTATGTACGTGTGGTCGCCCCCGAACACGGTGTCGCCCGGGAGCGTTATCGTTACCTTGCGCACCGCGCCCTCTCCCTGTGCATAGACCGAGTCCGCCGCCTCGACAAGCGCCTGGACCGACATGCGCGCGTCGTCATAGTTCTGCTGCGTCTTTGCGCCGGTCAGCATGTTCGCGGATAGGACAAAGAACAGCATCACTACGATAAGTGCAACGCCCAGTATGATGATAAGCTCGGTTGCAGCCTGCCCTAGTCTCGCCATAAGGCGCTTGCTCGCGCGGGGTTTAAATAGTTTCTACCCATTCCCATTCCATGCTCTTTTCAGGAGTTGCGCAGACTTTCTCAGAGATAGAAAGCACAGCCTCAAGGCTTGAGATGTCCGGCATAATAGCAAAGCTCCTGTCCTCGGCGACCCCTGCCGAGGCGCGCCAGCTCGTCTATATCATGGAGGGCAATGTCCTGCCATCGCACGAGGGGCTTGACGTCGGCATCGGCGAAAAGTTCGCCATCCGCGCAATCGCCCAGACTGCCGGGTACACTGTTCGCCAGGTGGAAGCCGGCTCCAAAAAATCCGGCGACCTTGGCGCCACAGCGGAGGCGCTTCTCTCCAAAAAGGCGCAGCTCTCCCTTGCCTCGTCTGAAAACACGCTTTCAAGGGTGTATGCGTCATTCCTCAAAATCGCGCGCATGTCCGGCTCGGGCAGCCAGGAGGCGAAAATTTCCGTGCTTTCCGAGCTCCTCAACGGCGCCACCCCGCTTGAGGCGAAATACCTCGTGCGCTTCTGCCTCGGGAAACTCAGGCTGGGCGTGGGCGACCCCTCCATAATAGACGCGCTTTCCATGCTGAAAAAAGGCGACAAGGCCGACAAGGCAGAGCTTGAGCGCGCTTTCAACCTCTGCTCCGACCTGGGCGAAGTCGCGGAAGCTTACCTGTCAGGCAGCGACCTCTCCCGCTTTTCAGCCGCTCCCTTCAAGCCCATCCGCCCGGCGCTCGCGGAGCGGCTCCCAAACGCACGCGAAATAATCGAAAAAATATGCAGCGACGGGAAAGGCGAGGATGGGGCGCCAAAGATAACTAGAAAATGCGCTGTTGAAGCAAAGTACGACGGGCTGCGCATGCAGGTGCACGTGAAGGACGGCGAGGTGGAAATCTACTCCCGCAAGCTCGAGAAGATGACGCACATGTTCCCCGAAATCGTGGAAGCCGCCGCCGCGCTTCCGGCAAAGTCGCTCATCTTCGAGGGCGAGGCGCTTGCGTACAACGTGCGCGAGAAGAAGTACTATTCCTTCCAGCAGACCATCCAGCGCAAGCGCAAGCACGGGGTGGAAAAGATGGCGGAGGAATTCCCGCTCCGCCTGTTCGCATTCGACATAATGTACCTTGACGGCGACGACCTCACGCTCACGCCTTATCTGGAACGGCGCAAGGCGCTTGAGCGGCTCGTGAAGGGAAGCAAAACAATCGTCCAATCCGACCTCATCTACACCGACTCGCCCAAGAAGCTCGACGAATATTTCCAGCGCGCGATTTCCGAGGGGCTGGAGGGCATAATAGCAAAGGACCTCGCGCAGCCCTACGTGGCCGGCGCGCGCAAGTTCGCCTGGATAAAACTGAAGAAATCCTACGGCGAGCTGGCGGACAGCGTGGACGCGGTCATCGTGGGCTACTACCTTGGGAAGGGCGCGCGCGAGGAGTTCAAGTTCGGTGGCGTGCTTGCCGCAGTGCAGAACGACGAGACCGGCGCGCTTGAGACAATCGCGAAAATCGGCGGCGGCTTCACCGAGGACGAGATGACCTCGCTTGAGGAAGCGCTCGGGAAGATAAAGACAAAGGAAAAGCCGCGCGGGGTTGTCTCAAAGCTCGTGCCTGATTTCTGGGTTGCCCCGAAAATCGTCATAACGGTTGCGGCTGACGAAATCACGCTCTCGCCCATGCACACTGCTGGCTGTGTCGGCGAGACTGGCTACGCGCTCCGCTTCCCGCGCATGGTCTCCATGCGCGACGACAAGTCCCCCTCCGACGCGACCACTGTGCGCGAAATAATCTCCATGTTCGAGATGCAGCGGCGCAAGAGCGCGCAGTGAAAGAAGAGCGACAAAATGTGCGCGAGGCTCAAGCCGGCTCGCGGCACTTTATTATCAAATCCTTGCCAATCTGCCGTTTCGTGATTTGCTGCCCTTCCATATACTGGATGTACTCAAACCCAAACGTCTTGTAATCCAGCACGCCGGGCGAAGAAGTGGAGTTCTGGCAGACCGAGGAGGCGCCACGGACATTATTGCCTGAGCTGTTGCCGCCAACATACGAATATATGTACCTATAGCAAGTCAGCCCATACCAGTTGCCCGGTGCAATATACTTTTCTTCTCCGGGTGCCAGGTAGTAATAGTCGCTGAAATTCGCATATGGGCTAGGCAGACTGCAAGAACCATCTGCTTCAAATAGAGTTGCCTTGCCCCCATCTCCGCCAATTATGCCGGTTATCCTTATCGGGTACATTCCCGTATTCCTTAGCAACAAATAAGGAAGCGTATCACCGCCGCTTGACGCCCTCGCCCCCGTCTCCATAATCGCAATCGGCGTCGCGCTTCTCCAGTAAATCTGCGACTGCGTGATTTGCGCGTCGGATGCCATTCCTGGGAAAAAGCCAAGGAGCGCGACAGAAACAAGCGCGACAATCAGCACAACGGCTAGCAAAACTAGGTATTCCGTTGCACCTTGCCCAAATTTCATTTTCATGAACATTCCCCGTTTTCTTACAGCCATCCCATCTGCGACGCCACAATCGTTATGAGGTAAAGCACGTAAAACGAGCAGAGAAGCAGCCCCTCTGCCTTCCCGAACTTCCTCTTCACCGCGGCGAAATAGAAGAAAACCACGTTTGCAATCACCGCGAAAATCAGTGCCACCCCGAACACTCCCAGGTGCAGCGATATCGGGCGGATGATTGCCGCCGTGCCCAAAACGAGCGTGATGTTCGCCATCACGCTGCCCATCGCATCGCCAAGCGCAATGCCATACATCTTTTTCCTGATTGCAGCAAGCCCCATCATCATCTCGGGCAGCGCAGTGCCCAGCGATATGAAAGTCGCGCCTATGAAGCTTTGCGCCAGCCCGAACTCGCTCGCAATGCCTATCGCCGAACCGACCACCACGTTCGCGCTCACATACACTGCCAGCACGCTTCCTGCAAAAAACAGGGCAATGGCCGCGCCGTGCCTCTTTCCCTTCTTCCTTGCGGCTGGCATGCCCTGCACCTGCTGGTAAGTTATCACCGTGCTGCCCTTTTTCCCGCGCACCACCTTGTCAATCACAGTCTTTGCGGCATACCACGCAAAGATGATGAACAGCCCGATGCCGTCAAGAAGGCCAATCTGCCTTTCTGCAATCTGCGTCTGGTATATTATGTAAACCGAGACCAGGATGGAAATGATGAGCACGAACCCAACGTCCTCAAGGCTCTTCCTGTCAACCTTGAAGCTGTAAAGGATGGCTCCCATGCCCAGCGCAAAAAGTATGAGCGCCACGTTGGCGCCAAACACATTGCCGGCGGTAAGCTCGCCCTGGCCTGCCACTGAAGAAGTGATTGCGATGGACAGCTCGGGCAGCGAGGCTATCACGCCCACAAGCAGCATGCCCATCACCATCCTGCTTATGCCGAAATAATCCGAAAGCCTGCCTGCCTGCTCGACGGCGATGACTGATGCCCTCGAAAGCACGAACGTAAACGCAACAAGCAGCGCGAACTCAAGGAGCATGCACCCGTTTCTCGCGCGCATTATAAAAGCGTTTGGCTGCCGTTGCGCAGCCCAGCCGAGGCGTGCAAGGCGCAAATGGAGATGGCATGCAACGAAGCGCGGCATGGCGTGCGCCAGCTGCGGTGCAAAGCACAGATGCATCGGCAATCGCAGGTGCGCCCCCAACAATCGCCGAACCTTTCTCCACGCCGTAAAAATTTCCCACTGGCTGCAACATATATAAAGCTAATCCGCGAATGGGCATACAAGGCGATAGGTATGGACAGCTTAGTAAGGTCAGTCCTAGGTGAGCAAGAGCCAGCTCAAGCCGAATCTTTTGGCTCAGACCAGATTAAGATAGTTGTAGTAGGAGTAGGAGGAGGCGGAAACAACACAGTGAACCGGCTTATCCGCTCGGGCGTGAAGGGATGCGAACTTGTCGCGGTAAACACCGACAGGCAGCACCTCAACATGATACACGAGAAGGCTAAGAAGCTCCTCATCGGCAAGACCATCACCAAGGGCCTGGGCGCGGGCGGTTACCCGGACACAGGCTGCAAGGCTGCGGAAATGGACAGGCCGCTCATCGAGAAAGAGCTCGAGGGCGCGCACCTGGTGTTCATCTGCGCAGGAATGGGAGGAGGCACGGGCACGGGCGCAGCGCCTGTCATTGCGGAAGTCGCAAAGGCACAGGGCGCCATCGTCATTGCCATGGTGACATACCCGTTCAACCTTGAAAGGGCAAGGAGGGTAAAGGCCGAAGAGGGAATTGCCAAGCTCCGCAAGCACGTAGACTCGGTAATCGTTCTGGACAACAACAGGCTGGTGAAACTGGTCCCGAACCTGCCGATGAACGAGGCGTTTGCGGTTGCGGACGAAAT
>JBAYMR010000014.1:0-28685 GCA_041663445.1 Candidatus Micrarchaeia archaeon | reverse complement strand
TGGTGAACTCGCAGCACGGGATAACGCTTTACAAGGACGCGAAAGTGATGCAGCTTGTGTTCATGCGCCTGGAAAGCGCGGCGCATAAGGGATATGACGGGCAGTACATGGGGGAAAACAGGTAATCGGATGCCTATAAGACAGCCAATCGTCGTAGTGATGGGCCACGTGGACCACGGGAAGACTTCGCTACTTGACGCCATCCGCAGCACCAACGTGGCGAAAAAGGAGGCCGGCGCAATCACGCAGCACATAGGCGCGTCGGAAATCTCGCTCGACGACATACGCCAGTCCTGCATCGCGGCGACGGGCGGCAAGCTCCCGCCATTCACCATTCCCGGGCTCCTTTTCATTGACACGCCCGGGCACGAAAGCTTCACGCACCTGCGCGAGCGCGGCGGCTCAATCGCCGACATTGCCGTGCTGGTGGTGGACATCATGCAGGGCTTCCAGCCCCAGACCATCGAGAGCATCAGGATATTGCGCGAATTCAAGACCCCGTTCATCGTCGCTGCGAACAAGATAGACCTGGTCTCCGGCTGGCACAGCCGGACCGACGCGCAGGGCGCGTGCGGCGTGCTCCCCAACATCAATTCCCAGCCCGAGCACGTGCAGGCGCGACTGGACGAGCTTTTGTACAACCTGGTGGGCAAGCTCTCGGAGCGCGGGATAGAAAGCGAGCGCTTTGACCGCGTGACGGACTTTACCAAGCAGGTGGCAATCATCCCGGTGTCTGCAAAAACCCACGAGGGGCTCCCCGAGCTTCTCCTTTCCATCGCAGGGCTTTCGCAAAAGTTCCTTGAAGCCTCCCTCAAGACCGAGGTGGACGGCGCAGGCAAGGGCACGGTGCTTGAAGTGAAGGAGGAAAAGGGGCTCGGCACCACCATAGACGTGATAATTTACGACGGCACGCTGCGCAAGAACGACGAGATAATATTCGCAACACTGAACGGCCCCTGCAAGGCGCGCGTGCGCGGGCTCCTCAAGCCGAATCTACATCCGACGGGCGATGGCGACAAGTACGAATACGTTGACGAGGTGCACGCAGCCGCGGGGATAAAGATTTACTCGCCCGGGGTGGAAGGCGCGCTTTCAGGCTCCCCCCTCGTGGTGGACGACGGCAACCCGCAGACCGACCAGCTTGCGGAAATGTACGACATGCTCAAGAACATCATGTTCGAGACCGACAAGAACGGCGTGATTGTGAAAGCGGACACGCTGGGCTCGCTCGAGGCTCTTTGCAAGCTGCTGGCGTCCCAAGGCGTGGAAATACGGCGCGCCTCCATCGGCAAGGTGACGAAAAAGGACGTGTCCGACGCCTCGGTGGTGGCGACGGCGGACTCAAGCGCGGGCGTGGTGCTCTCGTTCAACGTGGACGTGCAGGACGACGCCGCGGACGAGGCTGCGCGCCGGGGCGTGAAAGTGTTCTCCTCCCGCGTCATCTACTCGCTTTGCGACGAATATGTCGCCTGGATTGCGGACGAGAAAAAGAAGGCGGCGGGAAGCGCGGTCGAGCGGCTGCCCCTGCCTGCAAAGATACGCGCGCTTCCGGGCTGCACCTTCCGCGCCAGCAAGCCCGCCATACTGGGCATCGAAATAATCGAGGGCAGGCTGAAAAAGGGCGTGCGGCTCATGGACAGGAAAGGCGAAATCATCGGCGAGGTCCGCGAGATACAAAAGGACGGCAAGGCGGTGAAGGAGACGCACGCCGGCGAGCAGCTCGCAATCTCCATCGAGGGCGCAATCTGCGGCAAGAACGTGTGCGAAGGGAGCGACTACCTGGTGTACATCACGCGCAACGAGGGCAAGGAGCTTGTCTCAACGGCTGCCCTCCCGCCCGGCGAACTGGCTGTTCTTGAGGAGATACTCTCGATAACGGACGCGAAAAGAATCTGATTTTCTAGGCCGGCGGCAGGCACTTAATTATCACTTGCTTGCCCATCTGCCTTTTCGTGATTTGCTGCCCTTCCATATATTGTATGTACTCAAAGCCCATGCTCGGAAGCATAAGCGAACCCGGCGACGAAGTGGAATTTGCGCAGACGGATGAGGCGCCATTGACATACAACGAATTATTTTGTGCTGCGTAACTATACAGCAGTATTGTTCTGTCGCAGGCAAGCCCATACCTGCTGCCCGCGTTAAAATATTTTTCTTCACCAGGAGCCAGATAATAATAGTCGCTGATGTTGTAATAGCCCGCACTTGTGATTCCACATCCATTGCCATAAAACGTTATTGCTTTTCCGCCATCTCCCCCAACTATGGCAGTTAACCGTATTGGATACATGCCAGTATTTTTTATGCGAATGTATGGGCGGGTGCTCCCATCAGCAGAATACGCTTTCGCCGCCCATTCCGTTATCGCAATCGGGGTGGCGGACTGCCAATAAATCTGCGACTGTGTTATCTGCGCGTCCGACGCCATTCCAGGAAAGAAGCCAAGGAGCGCGACTGACACGAGCGCGACAATCAACACAACAGCTAGCAAAACAAGATACTCTGTGGCACCTTGGCCGACCAAGGTGCCTGTAGTTGGCGCAGACGCCAACTCAGCCCCTGAAACAACGGGAAGCCTAGCCACTCAGCAACACCGTCGCAACCTGGGCTTTCTGGGGGCCATTCTGCGCCCGATAGGAGCCAAGGGATTCAAGGTGCAAAAGAAGCGCCTCGCGTATGTTATGCAAAGCTTCGCCGCGGGTCTCTCCCTGCGAAACGCACTCTGGCATGGAAGGCACTTCCACCCAATAGCCTCCCTCGCTTGCCTTGTGCAAAAGAACGCTCACTTTTATTGCCATGATATTATTCTCCGTTGCCTGCTTTTATATTTATTGTAGTGGAATTTCTATAATTCCACTGCTGAAAAACTTCTCTGGAAGTTTTTCATTGTTTCACAGCGACTTTCCCGAACTTCGCGTACGGCTTGCCCGTGGCGGAGTCCAGCCTCTCGAATGTGATTTGCGATATCCTCATGCCTTCGCCGATGGTAACCGGGAATGGCGCGAAATTCACAATCTCCAAAACCTGGTGGTTCTGCGAGCCCGGCATCACAAGCGCCGATGTCACATGCACGGCCAGGCCCATGCGCGCGTAGCGGCTCCTTCCCTCAAGCGTGCCTATCATGTCATGGGGCATGGAGATTTTCTCGCGCGTGATGCCGAGCGCCATGCCGCCTGGCGCAAGCGTGATGGATTTTTCCTTGTGTGCCTCAGTCGCCTCTGTGAAGCTTACGCGCGAGAGGTCAACCGCCTTCTTGCTCGCAACATATTTTTTCTTGAACACCCAGAATTTCCCGTCAAGCGTGAGGTCAACCGAGGCGGAGCCTATCTGGTCCGGGGCAAGCGCGGGCTCGAAAACCAGCCTGCCGTCCCTGATGGCAGCGCGGATGTCGTTGTCTGAAAGCACCATGAAGAAGGCAATCCTGACAAAGAATAAAAAAGCACCTGCGAAAAACGGACATCGCCAAAAGACGTACACAACTTCGATAGCTTTAAAAGGGTTTTAGAAGCATCCTAGACGTCGAAGCCTCAGGCTGGGGATTAAAATGGAGAAAATGAAGAACGAAATCGCAGGCGAAATCACGCTCTCCCCCACCCCTGGCTCCACGATGAAGAAATGGCGCGAGATATTCGCCATCACGCAGGTGGAGCTTGCCGAGACGCTGCAAATCTCGCCCTCCACCATCAGCGACTACGAGGGCAACAGGAGGAAGTCGCCCGGCTCGGGCGTGATAAAGCGCTTCGTGCAGGCCCTTCTCCAGATAGACTCCGAGCGCGGCTCGCCCATCCTTTCCAAGCTTCAGCAGGGCGTGGAAAAGAGCGAGCAGTATTTCGAGCTGCATGAGTTTGCGACCTCGATTTCCGCGATAGACTTCCAGAAAATGCTCAACGCCACCGTGGTGGCGAACGAGGAGCTCATGAAGAGCAAGAAGCTCTACGGCTACACGCTGATGGAATCGCTTAAAATCATACTTGAAATGCCATACTCCCACTTCCCCAAGCTCTACGGGACGATGAGCGAGCGCGCATTCATTTTCACCCAGGTCTCGACGGGGCGCTCGCCCATGGTGGTGATAAGGGTGACGCCCATGAAGCCGTCGCTCGTGGTCCTCCACGGGCTGAAGGAAGTGGACCCGCTGGCAATAAAAATAGCCGAGCGCGAAAAAATCCCGGTCATTGCCACCAACATGGACTTGGCAAAGATAAAAGACGTTCTGAACAAAATCTAGCCTGTTTGCGAGGTAATATTATGGTGCAATCAGTCGGCATTGTAGGATATGGCACGTGCGTGCCCAAGTTCCGCATAAAAAGCGGGGAGATAGCGCGCGTGTGGGGCGAGGAGCCCGACAGGATTTCCAAGGGGCTGGGCATACTGGAGAAGAGCGTGCCAGACGTGGACGAGGACGCCGCCACGCTTGCCGTAGAGGCGAGCAGGAACGCGCTTCTGCTGTCCGGAATAGACCCGCAGGCGATAGGCGCGGTCTATGTGGGCTCCGAGTCGCACCCTTACGCCGTCAAGCCGACCGCAACCATAGTGGCGGAGGCGATTGGCGCCACGCCCGAGCTTACCGCAGCCGACATCGAGTTTGCGTGCAAGGCGGGCACGGCTGGCATCCAGATGTGCATGGGCCTGGTGGCATCCAACATGGTGCGCTACGGCCTTGCAGTTGGCTCTGACACCTCGCAGGGGAGGCCCGGCGACGCGCTGGAATATTCCGCCGCAGCGGGCGCTGCCGCGTTCCTCGTCGGGCGCGAAAAAGGCGAGTTTGTCGCCGAGATTGAGGCGACGTACTCTTTCACCACGGACACGCCGGACTTCTGGCGCCGCGAGCACGCGGAGTTCCCCTCGCACGGGGGCAGGTTCACGGGCGCGCCAGCCTACTTCCGCCACGTGATGGGCGCGACGCAGGGGCTTTTCGAGAAGACTGGCACCAAGGCTGCTGAGTACGACTATTTTGTCTTCCACCAGCCGAACGGCAAGTTCCCCCTCGAAGTGGCGAAGAAGATGGGCATTGACGTCGAGAAAGTGAAGCCGGGCCTGTTCACGCCGATAATCGGCAACACGTACTCCGGCGCATCGCCAATCGGGCTTGCAGGCGTGCTTGACGTCGCAAAGCCCGGCTCGCGCATACTTGTCACGTCGTTCGGCTCGGGCGCGGGGAGCGACTCGTTCGCCATCCGCGTGACCGACGGAATCGTTGCGAAGCGCGAGGCTTACAGGAAAGTAGGCTGGCAGCTCTCGGACTACATCGCCCACAAGGAATACATTGACTACGGCGTTTATGTGAAGCACCGCCGCAAGCTGAAAAGCATGTGATTATCGGTTTAACGGGTTGATACTATGAGAAAAGTTGCAATTGTCGGCGTAGGGATGAGCAAGTTCGGCGAGGAATGGACTCGCGGCTTCCGTGACATGATGATAGACGCGGGAAGCAAGGCAGTCGAGGACGCCAAGCTGTCGGGCTCCGAGATAGACGCGATGTACGTGGGCACCATGGCGCCCGGCTCGCTTGTGGGCCAGGACCACATAGGCGCGCTGGTGGCGGACTACATGGGCCTCACGCCCGTTCCGGCCACCCGCTGCGAGGCCGCGTGCGCGTCGGGAGGCGTGGCGCTCCGCCAGGGCTACATGGCAGTGGCGTCCGGCATACACGACTGCGTGGTTGTCGGCGGCGTGGAAAAGATGACCGACACGCCCGGCGACGAGGTCGCGTCCGCATTGGGCGGCGCAGGCGACCAGGAATGGGAGCTTTTCATGGGCGCAACATTCCCCGCGATTTACGCATTCACCGCGCGCAGGCACATGCTGGAGTATGGCACCACCGAGGAGCAGATGGCTGCGGTTGCCGTGAAAAACCATGCAAACGCCGCGAAGAACAAGTACGCGCACTTCCAGAACGAGATAACGATTGACACGGTGATGAAAAGCAAGTACGTCGCATCCCCGCTCAAGCTGTTTGACTGCGCGCCAATCACCGACGGCGCTGCCGTGGTGGTGCTCATGCCATTGGACAAGGCGAAGAAGGTGTGCGAGCAGCCAATCGAAATCGTGGCCTCGACGCAGGCATCCGACTACCTGGCCCTCCACTCGCGCGCTTCCATGACCTCGCTCAACGCCACCAAGGTGGCTGCGAAAAAGGCATACGAAACCGCGGGCGTGAAGCCATCCGACATTGACGTCGTTGAGGTGCACGACTGCTTCACCATCGCCGAGATAATGGCTATCGAGGACCTGGGCTTTTTCCCCAAGGGGCAGGGCGGGCCGGCATCTGCCGCCGGAAAGACCGCGCTCAACGCAGAGATATCTGTCAACACATCTGGCGGGCTGAAAGGCTGCGGCCACCCCGTGGGCGCCACGGGCATAAAGCAGGCGGTGGAAGTCGTCTGGCAGCTGCGCGGCACTGCTGGCGCGCGCCAGGTAAAGGGCGCCAAGGTGGGGATGACGCACAACGTGGGCGGAAGCGGCGCGACCGCAGTCGTCCACATAATGAAGAACGAAGTTTAGTGAGAACAATGAATAATGTTTGATTTGGGTGATTATGATGCCATCTGAAAATCTTGCAATAACCTGGAGGCGCATACCCGAGCGCTACCGCCTCACCGGAAGCGCGTGCGAGACGTGCAAAACCAATTATTTCCCCACGCGCAAGCTCTGCCCCAAATGCCGCCGCAAGGGAAAAATCGTGATGAAGCAGTTTTCCGGCAAGGGCAAGATATACTCGTTCACAGAGGTGTCGTCCGGGCCGGTGGGCTTTGAGTTGGAAGTGCCTTACGTGCTTGCCATCGTGGAGCTGGACGAGGGGCCCCGCCTCACCGCGCAGGTGGTGGGCGTGTGCGAAAAGGACGTCAAGATTGGCGACAGGCTGGAAATGATTTTCAGGAAGATTATGGAGGACTCGCCCGAAGGGCTCATCCACTATGGCTACAAGTTCAGGCTGCTTAAAAAAGCAAGCAAATGATGCGATGCTGCGGCCCGAACCCGCCCGCGCCTTGCTTGCTAGATGAACTTCACGCCGCAGGACGGGCAGGACATCATGTAGTAGTCCGCAACATATCCGCACATGGGGCAGCGGTACTGCTGCTTCCCTGAAGGTTCCTGCTGCCCGGCAAGGTCATAGCCGCACTTCGAGCATTTCTGCGCGTCTAACGGGTTTGCCGCCTTGCACTTCGGGCACTCAATCCGGAACATGGATTCGATGTGCGTGCCGCACGACGGGCAGCGCTCCATGCCGAGCACCACGTCCGCCTTGCACTTCGGGCATTTTGCCTTCCTGTTCGCGTAAGGCTTGGGCTTGAGGACATCCGATATCAGGTCAAAAAATCCCATGGTGGAAGCTAGCAGGGGTTACATATAAAAAGCCTTCACGCCTGAAAGTTGCGCTATCGACAGACAATGGGCCTGTGGCGCAGTGGTAGCGCGCCTGCTTTGCATGACAAGCCGAGTGAACCTCGACTGTGTCAACGGAAAATTCCGTTGGTTCAAAAAAGCAGGAGGCCGGGGGTTCGAATGCCATCCCAAGGGGGCGCTGCCCCCTTAGTGCGGCGCACCCCAAACCCCCGACGGGGCTTGGGCCGAAATTCCCCCCGGGTCCATTTTTTATTATTCTCCACCTGAAGGGCTAGAAAACATTGAATCTCGCGCTTGCATTTACGGTGTATTCGCGGCTCCATGCATCATTCAGCACGAACTTCTTGCGGCCAACTGTAAGCGAGGCCGTCCAGCCCGTTCTTGACACCGCCGTGCCGCCAATCTCAAGCTCGTTCGCCTTCATCAGGCCTTCGTGCGCATTCTGGTAGCCCCCTGTTATCAGCCAGGTCGTCCCGCGCGCGGTGCCTATCGCAATCGTCTCTGCAATTGAATAGGCTTCCTCCGAGGGCTTCCCGCTCTTGCCATCCATGTGCGTTCTGGTGCATGTGAAGCTCGCGCTTATCTTATCCGTCAGATTAAAGCCCACTGTGACATCTCCCGTGACGCCGCCCTTCATGTACGTCACCCCTGCCCCTGCGCCCTTGAGCTTCGCGTCGTATTTCGGGTTCACCCATGCGATGTCAAACCGGGTGCTGCCCGCCCCAACATTCTTGAAGTCCGCGTCGTATTCAGTGACTCCGAACGCGACATTGCCCAAGTCAAGCTTCACGCCTCCAAAGTTCCTGATGTCCTTGCCGCTTGTTTTCGTGGTCGGCACGCCAACCGTGAACGAAACGGCCTTTCCGTCCCCTATCCTGACGCTTGTCATGTTCACGGCATAAAGCATTTCCTTTGTGCCCGTGGCGCCCGCCGTTTCGGTGTTTACCTTGGCAAGCGACAGCTTGGAGAAAGTGCCGTCGGGCATTTCCAGGCCGACTGAAATCTGGTTGGTTGTGTTGTTGAAGGCATCTCCCGGGCGCAGCAGGTGGAACTTATCCAGCAAGTCAAGCATCTGCACGCCAAGGTCATGCACCTGCTGTCCCTTGTTTGCATCAGTGCTATTTTCAAGGCTGGCGATGCTTTCCGATATCATGTGCATTCCATCTATGATTGTCTTCTGGTTTTCAGTGGTGAGGTCCTGCGCGCCGTTGGCGTATCTGCTGCTTCCATACAAATGGAGCTTGTAGCCGTTGCCAAGGTCAATGCTGCTCTGCCCTGCCATGCGGCAGTGGCCATCTACCAGCCCATCCACCACCACGCGCGTGCTTATCACGTCCTTTATCGAGTGCGCACCGTTGAACATGTACACCTTGGGGTCTGTTCCGCCCTGCCCCCAGTTTATCATGCCACCCATTCCAAACGAGCCTGCGCGGCCTGCGTCGGCTTCCACCTTGCCGACTCCATACTGCTCTCCCCCCATCACCATTGCGTACATCTTGTCGGTGAGAAGCGAGGCTATTCCCATGCCCCCATTCGGGGTTCCGCTGCCGAGCGGGCCCTGGTTCTGGTTGTACGCGCGCTGCTTGCCGTACATGTCAGTCTGATTCTGACCGTATTCAATATACCCTGCCGAAACCACCACCCCAATCTTATCTGCCGGGGCGTCTTTCTTTCCCTTGTTGAACTGCCTGGTTGCCATGCCGAACTTGCCGCCGTCCACTGTCTTTGCGCAAAGCCCTGCAAGCGTTTCAGACCCTGTCTGCGCGCCAAGCACAAACCCGAAGTTGGTGTTGTCCTGGCTCGGGGTCGCAAGGTACGCGCTGTATTTGCCTTCTAGATTCTTTCTGACTTCGTAAACCTTGCTCCCTTCCTGTATGTTTATCCTCGCGCCCGTGCCAAGCGCGGTTATCGTTTTCATATTGCCCTCGCTGAGCGTGATTCCGCTGCTGGAAAAGCTGGTTTGCAACTTGTCGGCGTCCACGCCGTCAAAAATGAGGTCAAGCTTCGCATAATTCGGGGTCTGCTTTACCTCCCCTATTGCCAGCGAGCCGAACGGCAGCGCCCATTGGCTGTGCTCTGCCACGTATTGATGGGCTGAAACCTGCCCGCCGTAGTCGCGGAGCTCCCCATTTATGTTGCAGTCTGAAGACCATTCGCTGTTCTTTCCGCCTTCGCTCTTGTCATGCACCAGCACCTTGAAGTACTGGCCGTTCCTTGAGTAAATCGCCTCGACGTGGAGCCTGTCGCTTCCAGTGAGCTTCTCCCCGTTCTCGCTTGTGCCGGTGCTTGATTGCTCGAATGAAACATAGAGGTTGCCGCCAAACCCGCCTGCACGCAGCTTGCCGTCCAATTCCTTTGTGTCGGTTATCTGCTGCAGCGTCGCGTCGCCGCTTGCTATCTTATCGTCAAGCCAGTGAGTGAACATCTCATATATCCTCGTCTGTCCCATATAGAGGTTCTGGGTTTGCAGGTATGCCTCGTACTTCACCCGGTCCTCCATAGTCTGCCCGCCAACGATGTTCCTGGACGCATCGTATGTGAAGCCCCCTGCGGCGCTTCCTGTGCTGGTGCCCGCCGTGGCATCGAAGTCAAGAAGGTCTTTCGTCCATTCGTTGTTTGCATATACGTTGGATTCGCCTGTCCCTGTCCCGTTTGCAGCTATTTGGTTGATGCGCGAATACACGTCTTTCGAGCGCACCTGCTCCACAAGGTTGCCCATGCCGCTTATCAGCGTCTCTGGTGACTCGGCAAGCTGCGCATAGTAGTAATCCACCATTCCCATGAGCATGGACGGATTGTTGTTCACATATTCCACAATCGCATTGTAGGCGTCCTGCGGGTTGTTCCATGCCGTTGCCCTGACATTGAGCTCGTTCAAGAACCTGCGCAAGTCGTCGCTGTCCGCATATACGCCTCCAATCATGGCAATCTCGTAAAGCGTGCGGAGCTTGATGTACGGATCGTCCTCGGAATAGCCAAGGTCAAGCCACTTCTCGCGCATATCCTCTATCAGCTTGTTGCCCTTCAACGTCGGGACTGTTGCGACAAGCCATTCTGCCGCCTCCTGCCTTGTGGCTGGCGCAGTTGTGCCGTACACCGGGCTGAACGTGGCACCCATCGGCTCGCTGTATATTATTGCGATGTTGCTTGCCATCTCCCCGTTTATTTTCACGATGTTCTCGGGCTTTTTCTTGAATTTCTTGTATATGAAGTCCGTGGTGGCGGTGTTATTGAGTATGGTGAGCGGCACTTCCGGCGCATAGCCTCCCGCGCCGGTTATCGCATCAAGATACGTGGATGGCACATATGTGACCGAGGTTGTGCCGTCGGAATTCTTCGTGGATATCTTGCCTTGGAAAGCCCCGCTCTTGAAGTACTCGCTTTCGTTGTAGGCGCGCACAAACCCAACAAGCACCGATATGTCATAAGTGCCTTTCACCAGCATGTTGTCCGAGGTTACAGCCGTCCTGCCGTTGAGCAGCCTGTTCGTCAGGTCGCCTGCGCTGCGCAGCCTCTGCCAGGTGTCCTGGAAATTCCTGGCGACTATTCCCTTTGCCCCTGGCTCGGCGGGGTTCAAAAGCGTCTGGTAAAACAGCTCCAGGTTCGTTATGCTGCTGCCTGCAGCGTCAGCAAACTGCGGATCTGAATCCTTTCTCATGTAGTTTATGACCGGCTTGAGCGAGGCTGCGTTCTCCCCGTAGTTGGCTTCAATCACAAATGCCATCATGCGCCGGTTCTGCTCGTCCCCGCCCGCAATCTTGTCGAATAGCCCGTTTATCGTCTTCGAGCCGTCCTTGAGCGCGATGATGTCCTGGATGTCTTTATCGGTCAAACCACTCTGTTTCATTTTGTCAGTTTGGAAAAATCTCTTTATTTCCGCCTCTGATGCGTTGCCGCCCAGCCACTTGTTTTTTATCACGAGCGAAATGCCGTCAATCGCCCTTTGTGTCCGCGTAATTGTCCGCAATGAGTTTGAAAAGGCAGTCTCATCTGCAAACATCCCGAGTATCATGTTCTTCTGCTCTTCAGGCAAATTCCCGAGCTGATTTGTAAGCGCTTTTATGAACTGCGGCGTGCGGCCGCCATAGCTGCTTATGAGGTCTGTGTAATCCGTGCTGAGCTGCTGCGCCCACGCTGGCATGGGCATGTCATACGTGCTCGAGGCCCCGTAAAAAGTCGCCGGGTTCGGGTGAAGCACATATGAAACAAGGTTGGATGCGAAAGCCGTCATCCTCTGGTTGGTTTCAGCGTTTGCAGGCGTGGTATCGCTCTGTGTTTTTTTCGGGGTAATACCCGTCAATTTGCTTTGTGGAAGTTCAATTACAGTCACTGCGTCATTATACATCCCGCGCAGTTTCCTTACCATTATTTTGTCCGTCATGTCTTGGGTAAGGTCATTATACGTGGCGCGTAGGCTGCGTATGGCTGCCCGGCTATCGTTGGTCCGGTTTGCATTCTCTATTGCCTTTTTGACTGCTGTCTTCATAGTTTCTACTGGCGGCTGCTTAGTTTCTACTGGCGAATGCTTCTTCTCAGCCATCGTGGTTTGGAAAACAAACATGTCATTTCACCTGTTCAATCCAACGGCACGCCAATATCAATCATTTTCTTTTTCAATTCATTACTGATACCGTTCACGTATTCCGGGTTGAGTTTCTTGGCCACACTCACCAGTTCAACAACCGCATCAGCTTCTTCTGGCATGTTTGGTGCTATAAATTTGGGGTTGGTCAGGCGCTCCGTCAATTCCGTCATCACACTCATGGCCGGATTCGTTGCTGCATTTGCCATAATGTCGTTATAGACTTCCACGAAAACCGGGGCGGTTTTGAACTGATATATCCAATTATTTTTCAAGCTTGCGTCCAACGGTACCTCAGTAACTAGATTTGAGGTCTGTGTCCCATTGTCTGGCACAATGGTTATGTCTTTTGATTTCTCTTCTGTTTTCCCGGCAGATGTATCAACAGGTGTATAGTGTGTTATGAAGTCAATCACTCTGGTCTCATTGAACGCATTCCCATCCTTGAGCTCGGGGGTTCTCTTGATGACATCGAGCATGGCATTAGTTTGTTCATTGTCAAGCCCCTTTTCCACTATTGCGTCCTTGACTCCTGAGGCATTTGCAATGAGCGCCCCGATGGTGGTGTTCACATCGGCAACCTCAGGGTAGGCGCTCTTATAGGCAATGGCTTCCAAGACAGGCAAGAGTGCCTTGTCAGGCAGAGCAGTCGTCTTATTAGTCAGGTAATCTTCTAACACTTTCTTCTCGGCAGCGTTATTCCAGTTCACATTAAGAACGCCGTTATTTTCAGTCACTACATTGAGCGCTATCAGGTTTTTCTTAATCTCGGCTTTGATTATAGCTGGTATTGCGCCATATTTCATATCGTCAGCCGCGATGATATGTTTCATAATATTCTTGGCATCTACCGGGGTTTGGTTTGCATATTCTGTGGAGAGCGAATAAAACATCTTGCTGCTGCCAGTTCCAACAGCTATTATGTGCCCGCGAAGATCGGCGTCCCTCAGGGTTTTCCTATTGTCGCTTTCCGTTACGGCTCCTATTTTGACCAAGACGTACAGCGGATTACCTATAATGCTTTCTTTGTCTTCGCGCTTATGGTGAGGCGCGTTTTTATCATTTGGCAATCCGTATATATCCCCTGCGATGTACAGCAAGTTATTGGCGGCAATTTTCGTATCATTGTTCACTACCGCTGGCTTCTTTTCAGCTTCAAGCATGGTTTTCACTGCCGCCTCAATCATCGCCACAGAGTATTTGCCCTCGGTAGTCTTGTAAGTCTCGTAGTTTACCTTGGTGTCCCCTCCCAACGCTTCTGTTGCAGCTTTCACGCGCCAGTCCTTCTTGAACACTTCGAGGCTGGAATATTCCTCAAGCGTGCCTGGCATTTCAGAGACCGCTGCTTTGTTGTTAGTTTCGGGGGCTGCATCTTTCTGCATGTTGGCGATTATTTCCGCGCGCTCCACGTTCAGCATGCTCTGTGTAATGTAGATGTTGCGCGCTTTCCCAAAGCTGTCTATTGCAAACTGCGACTTTTTAGTATCTTTATCGTAGATATACTTTGCAACATCTGCCACGCTCTTATCAGTGGTCTTTTTCACAAGGTCATCTACTCTGTTCCTGGAGACAAGCGGCACAAGCGTGAGAAGCACGACTGCCTGGTCCTTGCTGAACCCATTGCTTGCCGTCCAATCCATAGCCAGCCAGTTGTTTTGTTTCATGGTTTCAATTGCCTTGGTCAGGAAAGCTGTTGCATTATTGGCGCTAACTGTCAAGCCACCGAAATCATCTTCCATTGACTTCGCATAGGCAACCAGCGAGACGAGCAGCTCCTCTTTCATTCCCTTGAAAAGCGCAGGCATTTTTTTGTTGTCATCTGCCTTCCATACATCCACGGTCTTCTGCGCCCAGTCATTGTCCTCCTTCCATTTTCCAGTGGCATTCGTGCCGCCAAACCCGACTTCGTACCAGAATTCAAGGTCGGTCTTCTTGGCAGCCTTGTGCACCGGGGGAAACTTTGTTGCGTCCTTTGGTTTTTGTGCGACCTCCGATTTCTTGGCGTCTGGGTTTGGACTAACTTCAGCTTTCTTGTTCTTGGATTCGGCAGCCGCTTTGCGTTTGCTTTCGATGTTCTCAAGCTGAATTCTGATATTGTTTGCGCAAGCATTCATTTCCGCCATGTTGCCTTTGATAACGTGGCCTTCTATTACGTTGTAATGGAGGTGTGCGGTCAGTTTATTTATCGCAGGCCCCACTATTACCAAGTCGTCGGTTTTAGACTTTAAGATTTTAGCGATGTTTGCGTTAATGTCTGTCCACGCCTCAAGGTACAATTTATTTTGGGCACTCGCTGGGAGCGCTTTAAACCTTTTTATCTGGTCTACAACATACTTTTGGAAATTTTGAAGTTCTGTCCTAGCATCGAAGACGTACGGCTTTGTGAATCTCATTCCCATTCCCGTGTTCTGAAACAAAAACATACCTACACCTCTTGCGCGTTTGCTTTTTCTCCGGTCAAGTGCACTGCATGGTGGTGGTAAAAGCAGACAATTCCATGTAAATGCATCATCCAATCGCCATTCTGCATTTATGCTCCCTTCTTTATTTAAACCTTCCCGGCAAATATAGGGGTGCGACCAGCATGGAAATGATTTCAAGCCCCGCAAGGGCTGTCCAGCAACAGCTAGAGGAGCAGCGCGAGCCCGAGGCAATCCGCAAGCCGAAATTCCCGCGCGCGCCATTGGAGCGCGAGGACGCGTTCATTGACCCGCTGCGCGAGGCAAAGCTCCTCCTTCCCGAGCAGACAGTGGCATCCACGAACATCATGTTCGACACCGCGCTTGCCGCCATGCGCACACAATCCAAGACGCAAAAGCAGGGAGCATTCACATCCATCTATGAATACCTGCTCTCGCTTTTCACCTCTGCAAAAAGGCGCCTGCGCGGAAACGCGCGGCAAAAGGCGCGCCTGACAGCGCGCGGCGAGGAGGCATTGTCGCAGCTCAAATACCTTGCCATGCTCTGCGACGCGTCAGAGTGCCGCACGCCCGAGGAGGTATTGGTCGCGGAAGGCGCGTTCGGCGAGGCATACCACGAAATACTCAACCTGTCATCAAACCTCTCCAAGATGTCTGAGCAGGAGCAATCGCACCACCTGGAGCACTACCGGAAGCATTTCTCATCCGTTTTGAGGAGCACTGACTGACACGGGGCACGGGGCGGCACATGAACTGGCGCGCGCATCTTTTCATAGGCACCGCATTTGGCGCGGTTGCGGCTTATTTGCTGCAGCTCAATCTCCCAAGCGCAATTTTTTTCTGTGCAATCTCGGCCGTCTCATCCCTCTTGCCCGACCTTGACATACGGAACAGCAAGGCTTCCCAGGCAACCTACGCCGCCGCCCTGCTTGCCGTGCTTGCCGCCGCCTACTTCCTTTCGTTTGCAAAAGGGCGCGGCCCGCAGGAGTTCGCCATCGCGTTTCTCGCAATAGCCGGCGCGCTTCTTGTGCTGGACCTGCTCTTCCGCCCGCGCCACAGGGGGGTGATGCACAGCGCGCCTTTCGCGCTTGCGGCTGCTGCCGCGGCTTTCCTCGTTTTCGGCGCGCTTGCCGCGCTCGCGTTTTTCCTCGGGTATTTTTCGCACCTTGTTGCCGACGGGGGTGCAATTTTTAATAAGTAGCCACAATAATCTTCCATGGTGAAGAAATTGGCGGAAAAATACGCATCCCAGGCAGCCAAGCGGCTGGACCAGCAGATGGAAGCCGCAATCCAGCAGGGCGCGCAAAAAAAGCAGGAAGATGCGTTCTATTCGCAGGAAAGCGATGGCGGGAAGAAGGCGCGGCGCAGCTCCGGAAACAAGGCAAGCAAGCAAAACGATGCCCAGCCGCAGCCTTATGCGCTGAGCCTGGTGCCCAAGAAAAACGAGCAGCAGTGGCCACTGGCTCCGCACCTGCAACTTGGGGGCGAAACCGGCTTTTCCACAATCCGTGGAATCGAGGCGAGCACATCCGCGGTTTATTCCCTTAGCGGCAAGGAAAGCCAGATTGGCATCGAGCCAGGCTATTATTTCTACCAGTCTGAAAGCAAAGGCCTGGCTGACTACCGCAACCTCGGAATATACGCATCGTTCCAATCACAGTCCGGCTATATAGGGACTGGCTACAGGCTCGTGGAAGGCGGAGTTTCTTTCGGCGTTTCCTCCAGCTCGGGCATGGGGCTCTTTTACGGGGTTACTGGTTCCGGCAAAGTTGGATGGTCTGTAAACTCCTTTGGCGGCCCGGCAGGGGACACGTACGCGCTCGCAAAATACCTGTCTACATCTGAAGTCGGCGCCATTGGCGGAGCCCTTTCGCTTGCCAAAGCAGGCGTGGACATAATTTACTCCCTCGCCACCTGGGCTTCCGAACTTTTCGCGCCAAAAATCCAAAGTTCCCATAGGGAAGCAAACCGGCAAACGCTTCACGCGCTCGAGACATCCGAGAACCTCACAATCGAGCAGTGCGTCGAGATTATACAGTCCAAGCGCGGGGAGCGCCTGGGCAAGGCATATTCCGCCGAGGAATTCCAGGAACTCCGGCAGCATGCGGCACAGCACCTGCAGAACCTGCTGTTTGTGGAAATGTTCAAGGAAAATGCAGGGGAACAAAACGGCCTCAAGACGCAGCACTGGGAACAGCTGCTCAAAATCTGCAACCGCAACTCAAGCTTATTCGACGCCACGCTGATGTCCGAGCTTCGCGTGCATGTGGACACGCGGCGGCTCGGGGAGCAATCAACCAAAACCCCTGGCTTCATGCAGGGCTGGGGCCAAAAGAGCAGCTCCGGGGCGGCGAGGGTTGCCGGCGACATAACTTCCAGCATGCTATCGGGAATCTTCAACGTGCAGGAGCTTACCCTGGGGGCCCCCATAAGCCTGCGCTGGCACGGCTGGCGCATTGACAAGACAATCGCAGACACCTTTGGCGGCTGGTTCGAGAATACATTCGCATTTGAAAACACCAGAAACGGGCACGGGCTGGGCAAGGTGCTTGGTGCGGTGATGGACGCGGGCGGCGACCTGCTGAAGATAGCCTCGCACATCATAGGCACGGTCAGTCCAATATATTTCCGGAGCGATGCCAGGAAGGAACATGTTCGCAAGGACGTGATGAAGGCAATGGAGGCGAACGAAAAATTCCTTTCAGGCACACCTGACTGGGGGGACAAGCAAATGCTTGCCAACATGCTCTACCTCGGCAAGATGCTGCCCATAGTGTTCCAGGGCAACGACCGCGCGCTTGGCGGGAAAATCTCACAGCACATGGTCAAATACGGGGTTGCGTACGAGGTGCTGGCATCCAAGATTGCCATCGCCCAGGCTGGGCAGGTTGCGCCCGCAATTGAGGCGCTCGACAAGGAACTGTCTTCTCTCAAGACCGAGCGCCAGGTGCTGAAAAACAGGCTCTCAAGCGGCAAGAAATCCGACATGGAAGCGTACAGGAAGAACAAGGCGGAGTACGATGCAAAGTCAGCGCAGTACAACGCGCTTTCCAACATGCACTCCGACGCGGTGCGGCGCATAGGCGAGGCATATGTCTATCTTTCATCAGTTGGCGAGCCTGAAATGGGCAGCTTCAAGAAAGATGCCGCAAGCGAAATTGCGGGCATGAGGGCGTTCCTCAAGACGGAAGACCCGAAGCGCCTTGAGGCTTTGGACGCATCCGTGGAAGAAATGGCGGATGTCAAGCGGCCATCCTCACATGTGCTTTCCAGCATGGGCATCGTGCTTGGTGCAATGAAGGACGCCAATTACAACTACGCAGCCGTGCTCGAGAAGGCTGAAAATGATCCGGCTCTATCGGATGCCATCTTGGCGCTTGAATCCGTGCAGAAGCATTCGCTCGTTTCCAGCGTCTATCGGGCATACATGGCGGACGTTTTCGCGCACGGCAATTCCGGCCTTGCGCTGCAGGCGCAGCAATCCATCAGCTCGTCATTCGAGAACGCGGTGCAGCAGATTGACAGGATAAGCGACGCGATAAAGGACGGCGCCAAATACGAAGATATCAAGCCCAAGATACTTGAATTATATGACCAGCTGCGTTACCTATCAAGCCTGGCGGTTCTGTATCCAGCCGAATATTCCCAGGATTACCGCAACAGGCTGGATCGCGAGCTGCACTGGATAATGAACAAGCTTCCGAGCAAGCTTCCGAAAAAAGTCGAGAAGCGCAATGCAGCATTCGAGCGCTTTGAACTGGCATATGTCATATGTTCTTCGGGCGCGCTTAGCCCGGATAGCCAGTCATATGCCAACAAGCAGATGCGGGCACTGGGCATTGACAATAAGGGGAGCGAGTACTACAACGCCCTCCGGTCATTCTCGGAAGATTACTCCGGCATAAGCCAGAATGAATAGGCGGGAAGGGAAACAGATTAATTACTTGCCCCCGATATTGCCCCATGGCACTCCCATTGTCCGCATCCGACCTGATTTCGCCGCTCCTGCTCGTCAAGGCGCTCCTCGCCTGGCTCGCGTTTTTCATCTTCCTCTACTACCGCCACTATTGGAACACTGCCAAGCAGAAGCTTCCTATACATTACTTCTTCACGAAATGGCGCGCGGTGAGGCACGCGTACTTCCTGGGCGCGGCTTCGCTCGGCTTTGCAATCGGCTTCTCCATAGAGCTTTTCGGCGTGCCGCTTGGCATGTCGTCGAACCTCGCGCGGTTCGTCTCGAGCATTTTCGAAATCGGCTCGCAGTTCTCGCTGCTCTATGTTTTCTTCTCCCTGGCGCTTGAGGACGTGCCGCATTTCCAGAGGATTTCCGACCCGTCTGCGCAGGCCGTGGCGCCGAACGATTCCAGGCCGCCCATGCAGCAGAAGGCGCAGCCGAAGCAAAAGCCTAAAAAATCAAATGCGAGAAAGAATGGCAGGAGAAAGTAACGTTTTATGCTAAACAAGGAGGAATGAGCTTATGGGCATTCTTGACAACCTGCTGGGAAAAAAGGCCGAGCCTGCGCGCGAAGGGCTGCCCTTCAACGTATCAACGGCGCTTCGGCCCGTGCGCCTGGCGGCACGGAAGGAAAACTGCCTTGAAATGCTGGTGACGGTGTCAAACGCGTCAGACGCGCCCCTCATGATGTCGGTGAACATCGAGGTGCCGAAGTCGCTGGGGTTTGAGAACCTCGGCATCACCAAGATAAAGGAAATAAGGATTGGCGAGCTTCCCGCGCAGAAGGAAAAGACGGTGGGCTTCTCGATATGCGCAAATTCGCAGACGCCCGCCGGCACATATTCCGCGCAACTCACCGTGAGCCAGCACTACCGCGACTACTCGCACGTCCTCAACTATGCGAAGAAGAGCGTGGAAGTGCGCGTGGTCTAGGTTTCCCGGAACATTTGGTTTGGTGGCGATTTGAAAATACAAAACACGCTGTCCGGGAAAAAGGAGGAGTTCAAGCCGCTGTCAGGCAAAAAAGTTGGCATGTACGTGTGCGGCGTCACTCCCTACGACAGGAGCCACCTTGGGCACGCGCGCACGTTCATCTCCTTTGACGTCATGCGCCGCTACCTTGTCTTCAGGGGCTATGAAGTCAGGTTCGTGCAGAACGTCACCGACATCGATGACAAGATAATCAACCGCGCAAAGGAGAGGGGCGTATTGCCCACCGAACTTTCTGAAAAATACTCCCTCCAATCGGAGAAGGAATGCGCCCAGCTCGGAGTGCTGAAGCCCGACGCAGCCCCGCGCGTGAGCGGCTTCATCCCGCAAATCATCGCCCTCATTTCGCGCCTTGAAAAGAAAGGGGCCGCCTACAGGACATCCACCGGAGTTTATTTTGACGTTTCCAAATTCCCGGCGTACGGCAGGCTTTCGCGACAGTCGCCAGAAACTCTGAAGGCCGGCGCGCGCATCGAGGTGGACGAGGAGAAGAAAAACCCATGGGACTTTGCGCTTTGGAAGCTCGGGGAGGAGGCCGGGGCCACATTCGGCTCGCCCTGGGGCAATGGCAGGCCAGGCTGGCACATAGAATGCTCGGCAATGGCGACCTCGCTCCTTGGCGACACCATCGACATCCATGGCGGCGCGCGCGACCTCATATTTCCCCATCATGAGAACGAAATCGCGCAATCCGAGGCGGCCACTGGCAAGCCGTTCGTGCGCTATTTCGTGCACACCGGCTTCCTGACGGTGGACGGGGAGAAGATGGCAAAGTCGCTGGGCAACTTCATCACCATCGAGGACGGGCTGAAAAAATACGGCGCACAGCCGCTGCGCGCGCTTTTCCTGCTTTCGCACTACTCAAGCCCGATAGATTTCACCGAGGATTCCGTCAAAGCCGCCGGCAGCGCGCTTTCGTCGCTCCATTCCTCGCTTTCAGCAGCGCGCACCTATTCCGCGCAGGCAAAGGGCGACGGGCAGCTCGCATCCGCCTCTGCCGAGGCTGAAAGGGAATTCCTGGCCGCGATGGATGACGACTTTGACACGCCCACGGCAATGGCGGCGCTTTTTGCTCTTGCGAAAAAAATCGGCGGCGCCTGCTCGGAAGCGAGCGCCTCCAAGGAAGAAGTGAAGTCGGCAGCAGCCACGCTCGAAAAGCTCCTTGCGGTCTTCAACCTCCTTCCAGTGCATGGGGCGGACGACGAAGGCGCAGCATCGGGCGCAATTGAAAAAATCTGCAGGCAGTTTTCCGTCCAGCCCGGCGCTTCGCTCGAGGAAAGCGTTTCCGCGCTCATTTCGGCGCGCAACGCCGCGCGCAAGGCGCGCGATTTTGCGGCATCGGACGCCATCCGTTCCGCGCTCGCCTCGGCAGGCATTCTTCTTGAGGACAGGAAAGACGGCACAAGTGGATGGCGAAAAGCGTAAGCTTTTCGGCAGACAAAAGCGCCAGAGCGCTTTTGGATGGATGGAGACGAGCGTAAGCGAGGCGACAGACGTTGCGCAGCAGCGCAACGAAGATGGCGAGCCGCGTAGCGGCTCGACAGATGGAAGCGCCCGAGCGCTTCCAGATGGCGAAAAGCGTAAGCTTTTCGGCAGACAAAAGCGCCAGAGCGCTTTTGGATGGAGAAGCGCGTAATTGTTCTGCCCTTTTTCAGTTCCTGAAAAGATAGTATGCCAGCACAAGCGCCACCACCCCGAAAACCAGGTTGATGACGGGGTTTGGCGTGGTGACGCTCACCACAATGCCAAATACTGGCAGCAGCACCTGCACGCCGTAAAGGCAAAGTACGCCCGCGAGAAAGCTCCTCAATTCCATTCTTGCACCGCTTCTCTTTTCCAGCAAATGATTTTAAACGGTTGTTGGCAGGAAAGGAAGCGCGGGAGATAATATGTGGAAATTTTTCAAGCCAAAAACAATCACATTTGAGAGTATCGAAGCCAGGCACGGCGGCGCAAAAAAGGGAAACAGGCTTACGGTCTGCACCGGCACCGGCATAATTGCACTCACGCGCATGCAGAGCAGGGGGTTCATGGTGGAAAACAGGCCCCTTGAAATAATCGGCAGGCACATCCTCGGGCCGCTTGCCGCCGGCGACATGCAGCTTGGCAGGGGCGAGCGCATCCTGAAAATCACAAAGGGGCCTACCGGGTACTCTGTCTTTTACAAATTCATGGAGATATCCCGCCATGAAAAGAAAGCGGCGATGCGCGAGCTTGCCTGCAAATGAGTTTTGCGGCAAAGTTCGTTTTATAAGCTTTAGGCGCGAATCGCAAACCGGGGTGTCACTATGAAAATGGACGTTCGCGTAGGCCAGTGCATGACAGTCGGGGTATTCACGCTTCCTGCAGACAAGAGGGTGGTGGATGCCGCAAAGCTCCTCAAGAAAACATCCATCGGCTCAATCATAGTGATGCAGAAGGGCAAGGCAAAAGGCATCATCACCGAGCGCGACATCGTCTACAAGGTGGTTGCCGCAGGGCGCAACCCGAAAACGACCAAGCTGTCCGCCGTCATGAGCCGCCCGCTCAAGGTGATAAAGGCTTCCGACCGCGTGGAGTCGGCGGCATCGGCGCTGCGCGCAAACAGGATAAAGCGCCTGCCCGTCGTGGACAAGAAGGGCAAGCTCGTCGGCATCATCACCGAGGGCGACCTGCTCCGCGTCTATCCGGGCATGGTGGACGTGGTTTCTGAGATGCAGGAGCTCCGCACGAGCAAGCCCAGCGAATACTACACCGGCATCTGCGAAATCTGCGGATGCTTCTCCGAGGAGCTCCGCCGCGACGAGGGCAAGCTCAAGTGCGACGAGTGCCTGGAAGAGGACTCGGTTTGAGCCTTTTTGCAGTTTTTTCTTTCCTCCCTAGCTACTGCCTTGTTCTTATTCCTTTTCCGTGTTTTTCCTCCATGGCATTCGGCACCTACAAGAAAGGCGCGCGCGCTGAGCGCGAACTGATACACTTCTTCTCCACACACGGGTTCGAGGTGATACGCGCGGCTGGCTCGGGTGTGAATTCGCTTTCGCCCGACCTGCTCGCCTTCAGGCAGGGCAGGCAGTACGCGATAGAATGCAAGGCATGGGAATCAGGCTCGCTTTCCTTCCCAAAGGAAAAAATGGAGGGCATGCGGAAATGGGAAGAGGTCACCGGCATCACATACCTCATCGGCTGGCGCGTGAACCGCGACGGCTGGTTCATATTCCCGGTGCATTTGCTTGAGGAGCAGGAAAAGACCTTCACGATAACCCTTGCAAAGGCGAAGCTTGCCGGCAGGAAGCCTGAAGACTTATTATAACTGCCGCGCAAATGGGGCGCGGCATATGATGAGCATTACGACCCTGACTTGAGAATGATGAGGTGACTTGACTCTGATGCCAAAAACAGAAATGGCGGCAGCGCCGCTTAACAGTTCTCCTCGCAACAGCGTCTTCTAGGCATCATTTCCTTCCTTTATTTGGCTTATTGTTTATCTCCCAATGTCCGCCCCTGTCCGGGCCAACGTGCTTGAGCATGCCCTCTCTCTTGAGCTTGCGTAATCTGGAGACTATAGTGCTTGCCGGCTCATTTAGTTCCTGGGCGAGCTTTTTACGGGATATTGACGGATCAGCGATGATTGCAGCTAGGAGTTTCTGGTACTTTTCGGATACTTTTCTGGTACTTTTCAGCATATTCTCGTCTGTCTTTTCTGATACTTTTTCCTGCGCGCCATTCTTCCTCCTGAACACCGTTATGAACTGCCTTCCCACTTCCTTGAACGATGCCGTGGGCTCCTTTTGCAATATCATGCGGATACCCCGCCCCCAGGCTTCTGCATAATGGATGCGCTGCAGCATGGCGGCAATCAGCTCGTTCCGCCGCTCGGACACCTGTTCGTGCTTGATGCGCTCAATCGTCAAGCCGCCATATAGCAGACCCGGGCTGCGGATTTCCACCCGGTCGCTGAAGACGGCCACATGCACCGAATCTGGGTTATGGTAATCCCTATGACAGAAAGCGTTGATGATGGCCTCCCGCAGCGCCTCCGGGTCGATTTCCGGCACGTCGACGCGGTACAGCCCATCTATCCGCTCGCCGGTGTGGGTGTTGCGCAGGGCATATGCCTGGGCGTCCTCTATGAGGCTGAATAGGTCGCCCTCAAAGTCCTTCATGTCAATGATGGTTGCCGAACCGGCGAATACGGCGCAGCGGAGCTTCGTGTTGTGGATGAATTTCTGTGGCGAGCGGCCGAAGAGGAGAATAGCTGCGTTGGTGGGCTCGCCGCCGGGAAGCGCGAGCCCCAGATTGCGCAGCGCGACTTCAACAGATATTGATTCGAGGTTAGCCTTCTTGAGGAAAGCCTGCAATTTCACGGGATTGATATCGCTGAGCTTGGCATCATGGCAGGGCTTGTCATCCCAGCGCAGCTTGCCCTTGTTCTTCTTCTCAAACAGCCCTTCAAGCTCACGGGAGCTGAGGACGAGGTCTTTGTCGCCAACGCGGGTGTATGCGCGCCCATAGGCGAAATAAGGCATATGGTTCCCGCTGATTCTGACACGGATGCAGGGGTTCCCTTCGATTTGCTCTTCCTGGATGTTGGGGAACACCTCTGGCTCGACATGGTCTTGGATTGATTTGGAGATGTCTTTCGTAGTCGTTTTCCCTATGCCCTGCCCAACCACTTTTCCATTGTCCTCTATGCCAAAGATGACTTCGCCCTGCCCGTGCTTGTTGAGCATGGCTGATATGGAGATAATCGCCTCCTTGAGTTCGGAGGTTGATTTCTTCAGCTCCAGCGTTTCGGACTCCTTGTACAGCATCGGTTCACCATTACAACAGCGCCATCTTTCCCGCAAGCGTTATCTCGAACTTCCCGTCAACATACCCGTTGTCTCGCAGCTCCTTCAGGTGCTGGTAAAGCATCCCGGGTGTTTTACTGAGCTTCCGAGCGATTTCGGCAATTGGGCGGTTATTTCTCTTCGCTATCTCTCCCAAAAGCTTCTTTTTAGCTGAAGTCAACCCATAACTCAGCTTGGGAATCTCGACAATGGATTTGTCTGCAAGATTGTTGCATATTATCTTCTCGACAAGGGATGGGCGCGCGTAGCAGCCATAAAGAACGCCCTGGGCAAGCAGCTTCCAGCCACCTGAAACGTTTACTATCACGCGTCCTTTCTGGCTTTCCAGCAGCTTGACAGTATCTTTGGCAATGGCATAAAGGTCGGAATCTTCGACTTTCACAACCTCGATGGAAGCCACGCCTCCATAAAACTCCTTTACTTTGTTCAAATCGCCGTCTATCTTTTGAAGGGTGTCCTTTGCCACCACTAGGTAAATCCTTGAAGGAGAATAAGCGTGCGCTGCAGCTACGAAAGGTTCAAACGAGTAGAACGTAGAGATAAGCGTTAGAGTGTTTGTTTCAGGCATTATTCTTCCTCCAGCAAATGAATGTGCTTGTTCACAATTTGGGTTGCGAACTTAAAATCCTCGTGCATTTTTCGTGCAATCGTGCCAATGTCATCTTTCGCCAGGTCAACATCACACAGGAATTCGTAGGAGTTTTCATTTATTCTTGTAAGCTTTCTGCTCTTTGAGAATGCCTTTCCAATATTGCTGAAGAAATTCATGGTGGCGCTCCGGCTGACTCTGCTCTTGATTGTATTGATATAAATTCCTGGCATCTTAGAAACGCCCGAGGTTTGCTCATCAAAACCAACGAATGCGTCCACTTTTGACTTGTTGTTGTCAGGAAATGACATAAGCAATTGCAACTTAGGATTTTTTTCTTCTATGTTGGAATTATTTGCAGTAAGAACCGGGTCTTTAGACTCGGCAATCTGCTTTCTAAGTTCTTTTAGCACGGCATGCCTGAATTTCTCGCCAGATCTCGAAACGCGTTCGATAGTTGCACCGTATTTTAGAGAGGTCAGTGCCAATTGGCTGATTTTTGAGACCGAACTATATTCTTCGTCTTCATTGTTTTTGATATCGTCGAGTTCAGCCATCCTGTCCACCCCCTATTTGCTCTGCAAAAGAAGCCAAATCGTCAAGAACAAGCCTCATTCTGCTTGAGCGGCATGCGGTTTTCCTAAAAAATGGCGAAAGCACCATCCATTCGATAGAAGCGACATGCCCGAAATTTTCCCTCGCGTCTTTCAATTCTCCATCCATTACCGCAGTTTCAGTGCATTTTGGCTTAATCAGGAGGTACGCCTTTGGTTTTTCCTTCCAGTATGGCTTGGCTTTGATGTAACTGCACGTACACTTCACTTGTCCTGCACGTATTGCCTGCGGATAAATCTTGTTCTCAATAAAAACAACAATTTCAGGTGATTCGAGCACAATGTCTGGCCTGCGGGATTTGGTCCCTTCGTCTCCTGAAATATCAACTTCTAAACGCACCTTCCAAGCCGTTTGCCTTTCTATAATCTGAAGGAATTCCGAGTTGTCCTTGAAACACTCCCGAAGGAACTCGCGAAGAAAGTTATCTCCATCTGGCAGCCGATTATTAATGTTGAAAAGATAGGCAAGCAAGGTCGAAACCTGGTTCTCATGCCTTACGCACAATGCATCGAAAATGGAAAATTCCGGAGCAGGCGGCAGTGATAACCGTTCAAGTTCTGTCTCAAGCGCAAGAAGCGACAGTTCGCCCTCAAGGCGAGCTAGCATGTTCGAATCCTCCCCTGCCATGTTACTATTTTCGAGTGAAGGTATAAAAACGTATACTAAAGCAAACAGTTATAAGAGTATAGATAAAAACTATACAAATAAGGAAAAAGGTGATGGCATGGAAAAAGTTCTTTTAGTCGGTGTGGGCGGCGCGGGCTGCAACATGGTCAATCGGTTTGCCAGAAGCGGCTTACAAGGCGAGTTCGCAGCCGTGGATAGCGATGCGCGGCACCTTTCCCTCTTGCGTGGAAAAATAAGGAGGATTAACATAGGGCGGAGGCTGCTGCACGGAACGGGCTGCGCCGGGAACGCGGAATTAGGCGAGAAATGCGCAAAGGGAGACGAGAAGGCGCTGGCTAATCTGATTGGAAAGGCAAGCAATGTAGTGCTATGCGTTGGCTTGGGGGGCGGATTGGGCACTGGCGCCGCCCCTTTTCTGGCGGATATTGCCAAAAAGCGCGGCGCGCTCGTCCTGTCAGTTGCATATTACCCCTTCAGGCTTGAGAAGGCGAGGCAGGAAAGGGCAAGAAAGGGCCTGGAAAGGCTTCAGAGAAACTGCAACGCGGTCATTCTTCTGGATAACAACAGATTGGCAAGACTGATGCCAAACCTGCCCATGAGCGAGGCATTTGTGGCGGTTGACAAGATGACGGCAAAAACTCTTGGGGGCTTATTCGAGTGCGCGGGCAGTCAAGCGCCCGAAGGCAGGAGCTGGATACGTTTATGTTCCCTACTAGGTGGGAAGCCACTCTGCACACTTGCCTGGGGAAGCGGAAAAGGGAAGGAAGGCGCACAAATAGCGGCAAAGGACGCCTTGAAACAGTCTTTTGCAGACGATGGGCTGGCGGATGCCCACAGTTCCGTTGTGATGCTTTGCTGCGGCAACGGCGTGCCTGCCAACAGCGCCATGCGCGCAATCTCAGCAATGCGCAAGAGGATGGGGGATGCTGAGTTCTGTATTGTTCCCAGGCCAAAGCTGGTTTCCGACAGGATTGAGATATGCGGGATAGCCGTAGGTGTGCGGGCACCGATACATGGGGCGCAGGAAGAGCTGAATCGGGCGCTGATTGAGGTTGCTGCTAGTGGAGATGCCGCAAAAGCAGGAAAGTTGTTCAAAAAAGGTGCAGATGCACGATGGAAGGAAGCGGATGGCACCACTGCGCTCCACAAAGCCGCCAACCTGGAAATAGCCCGCCTGCTGATTGGCGGAGGAGCGGATGCGGGTGCGAAGGACAATCTTGGCGCGCAGCCAATCCACGGCGCGGCTTTCAAGGGCAAACGCGAGGTTGTTCGACTTCTTGTGGAAAATGGCGCTGACGTGAATGCAAAGGGGCCTGGAGGCGCCACCCCTCTCCATTTCGCGGCAAAGGCGGTCAAGATGAAAAACGCGGGCCATGCGGGGCTTGTGCGCTATCTGATTAGGAAGGGCGCAGATGTGAATGCCCGGAATAGCATGGGGCACTCACCCCTATTTTTTGCGGGGGATGATACCGTGGCAGAGCTTCTTGGGAAAGCAGGCGCGAAGAGGCAATAAACCGGGGTTATTTTATGGAAAATGAAAAACTTCTCTCGAAGGAACGGCACCTGAGCGATGCCGCCTTGGCGCTAGACAAGCAGATGGCTGAACTGAAAAATGAGCGGGAGATGCGGTTTGAGAGAGTTGGTTCGGATATGAAATGGCTGAAGACGGAATGCGAACAGCGAATGGAGGGCATGCGCAACAGCCGTTCAAGGATTTTATTGGATTTGTATCGGCTGCGAGAAATGCTTTCGCAGGCAAGGGCAACGAAGAAGGCAAGATAAAGAATGGAAATTGTGCCAAGAAGGCACACGGAAGTTGATGGAATGTGGAACAAGCTAAACAAGAAAGATAGAAGGCTGTTCAATTGCCTTCTCTATACGATCATGTCTCCCGTCGGGTTTCTGCTCGGCTGGTATGTGGCGATGGAGCAGTGGACATTGGTAATCGTTCTTATGGGCGTAACGATGGCGCTGGATTTCGTGTGCAGCTACACGTATATGGACATAATCGGGGATAGGTTCGAAAATGAACTTGAAAAAGTGCAGGGCGGGCGCGGCGCTGCCAGTCCAGCGCGCAGGTAGAATATGGAAGGGCAACGCGGGGATTTTTAAGGCGAGAGAGAATAAACCGAATAGGGGGGGCTATGATGAGCAAAAAGCGCAAAACCGCCGCGAAAACAAGGCGCAAGTACAAATGCCCTAAGTGCGGGACCGTTTACATTTCAAATCCGCGCCTGCGGAAGAAGTCGTGCGAGGAATGCGGACCGATTGACAAGCCAGAGTGGATAGATAAGTGAGGGGGATAACATGTCTGCAAAGAAAGGGTTTATCACAGGGATGACGGGTGTTTATCTTGTCGCTGCAGAACTTTCAAAACATAACATTATAGCGACGCTAACTTCTCGTAATGCACCTGGCGTCGATATAATCTCATCTACGCAGGATTTGAAAAGAGTTTTCAATATCCAAGTTAAGACAAATTCGAAAAACGCTTCTTTTTGGCTATTGAATAAAGACGCTAAGGGAACTTACTCGCCTAATTTTGTCTACGTGTTTGTAAACCTAAGAGAAGGCGGAGCCGACTTTTACATAGTGCCAAGCAAGAAAGTTAGTTGACGGGGGCGCGGGAAACCCAATGCCTTCAGGCGTTGGATGAAAGCGCCCCATTCTCTCTTATTTTTTGCATGAAAAACAGCTCCTAGCGGCGGCGCGCGGCGCTGGCGCGCCGCGC
>JBAYMR010000013.1:0-49671 GCA_041663445.1 Candidatus Micrarchaeia archaeon | reverse complement strand
GGAGCAGCAACAGCCTGCCGTGCAGCCGCCAACCACACCTGCAAAACAGGATGGCGCGCTCGGGCCGCTGCTTGTCACTGTCGCCATAGTGGCAGTGGTGATAATCGGCTTGGCCGGCTTAGTCTTCTACATGAAGGGCAGGAAGAAGAAGCTGTAATGGCTCTCACTTTTTTTCTTTTTCCGGCTTAGCGCAAGCATATGGGAGCGCGAGGCAAATTCCGTTCTTGCTGCCCTGCTGCCCCATATTCACAATGTAGCCTTCCTTTACATCCGGGTAATCCGCCATGAAACGCCTCATGCCGATGTAGTCATCACTCTTGAGGACAGGCTTGAATTTGACCTCGACAGGCACTATCTTTCCACCGGATATTACGAAATCAACTTCGCGCCTGTTCTTGTCCTGCCAGAAATTCACAGCCACTTTTCCACCCGAGGCCTTTGCCATTTCAGAAAGGACATGCCCTTCAAGAAGCGCGCCGGCGTCGCCCCTCATGTCCAGGCGGTTGAAGTTGTTCATAAAATAGTTCCGGGCGCCGCTGTCCGCAAAATAGACTTTCGGCACCTTGACAAGCTCCTTGTTCTTATTCGTGAAAAATGGGGAGACAATGGAAATTATCTGGGTTTCCCGCAGTGTTTCAAGGTATTCCTTGGCTTCATTATAGCTCAGGCTGCAGATGCTGCAGACCTCATCATATTTCATCTTCTGCCCGTGGTTTATCGCCAGGTATTCCAGCAGCTTTTTCACCCGAAGCACATCCCCTGCCTTCAGGTATTCCATCAGGTCCCGCCTGATGTACAAGTCAAATATGCTCTCAATCGCCGCAATCTTTTCCTTTTCTGTCTTCTGCAGCGCTACGTCCGGGTAGCCTCCAAAAGTCAAAAACTCATCCAGGCGCCCGCGCAGTATGCCTGCGATTTTTTCCAATCCATCTCCCCGAAGCTTTCCCACGTTGGCAAGCTGCCCGATTGCTGCCGTGTCCCCCAAGAACCACAGGTATTCCTCAAAATCAAGGGGATAGACATACGTCATGTTTTTCCTGCCGGCAAGCGATTCCTGTGCCTGGTCCTTTATCGCAATGGATGATGACCCGGATGCGTATATCTTGACGTTTGCAAGGGTGTCATAGGCGTTTTTCATCACCATGCCCATCTCGGGATGCCGCTGCACCTCGTCAAGGAAGAGGTAGAAAAAATCGCGCTGCCCTTCCTCATATCCGTTCAGTTTCAGGAAATTGACCAGCCTGTCGAACGAGCCCACTTTTTCGAAATTTGAGAAAACATCCAAATCCAAAAACAGCCCGCGCTTCTTGCCTTTTGTGCATATTTCCTCTTGCAGCGCCCGCAGCAGGGTGGTTTTGCCGACTTGGCGCGCCCCGACCAATAGCGTTATCTTTCGGTTCTTCTTCTCTTCCAGAAGCTTTGGAAAGACTTTCCGTGCAATGATTTTCATCAAAACCACCTATTTTTAGATTAATCTAAAATTTAGATATCTGTAATTTTAGATTAAACTATTATAAACCTTCCTCTCGTTTGCAATGGCATGGGAAAAAAGGCGGCAAAAGAGGGCGTGTTGCAGGCCATAGTGGGGGGGGCATGGTACGCCGGCGCTACTTCTTCCTCTTTCCGGCAAGCCTTCCCATGCGTTCCTTGCCTGATGAGGCAAATCCGCCAAGGCGGCGTGCAACAATGTCAATCCTTTCCTCTGCGCGCACCCTGCCGTACTCCTGCAGGCTGTAGATGAAGTATAGCCCCACTGCAATGCCTATCCACATGAGCGGGATGGTTATCAGCCTGCCATAATACGTGTGGGGCACCAAATCCCCGTACCCGACTGTGGTTATGGTGGAGGTGGTGAAGTAGATGGAGTCCTCCCAGCCCCATTTCTCCGTATAGTGGTATATCGCAATCGCGGCAACATAGACGCAGCAAAGCATGGTGAGCGCGTACAGCATCTTCTTCTTGGCCCGCTCGCCCTCCGCGCGCACCGCCGCCATCAACTGCTTTTCAACGTCCATGCTTACACCGCTTCACTCTATTATTGCCAAATTTATAATATCTCCGCATCCACCACGACCTGCTCCACCGTCTTGGAGTACGGGCGCACCACGCGCCTGAACACCACGCGCGCCTTCCGCCCAAGCTTCGCGGATGCCTCGACCACATCCCTCTCCGCCTCGGCAAACGGCGCTTCCATGCCCCCAAACGAATAGTAATGCAACATTCCCCCTTTCTTCAGGCACGGGATTATGCCTGCAAGGAACTGCCTGCCGTCCTTGGGAAGCGGCATCGCCACCCTGTCCGCCCACCCATTATACTTGCCCGGCAGGAGCGCGGCAACGTCGCCTTCGACCACGCGCACGTTCTTGCATTTGTTCCTTTCAATGTTCTCCCTGAAAAACGCGCATGCCTCTGGGTTGAGCTCCAGCCCCACCACTTCGGCGCCCCCCATCTTTGTTGCGTCTCTTGGCGCAACATCTGAAAAACTTCTCTGGAACTTTTCCATTGCCTTGCCCATCCTTATCGCAAACGGCCCCACCCCTGCAAACGGCACCAGCACGCGCTCGCCCTTTTTCACAAGTGCGCAAAGCCTTCCCCGCTCCGTCCCAAGCCGAGGCGAAAAGTAGGTTTTGTTCAGGTCAAGCCCGAAAACGCATCCTCCCTCGCGGTAAAGGGTGTGCGTCCGCTTCTCGCCGGCAATCACCTCGACGGGGCGTATCCGGAATTCCCCCGCGGTGCCGCCCATTTTCTTCGCAACCACCAGGATGCCGCGGTGCTGCTTCATTATCGCATCCGCAATGAGCTTTTCCTTGCCCTCAAGCTCAAGCGGGACTTCGACGACTGCGATGTCCCCCACGATGTCGAAAGACTTTACCAGCGCCGCCCTCTCGACAGGGGTGAGCTTCGCCTCAAGCTCTGCGGAAAAAGGCTCTCCGCGCCCTTCCCGCCTCGCCAGCTTTTTTTCCACCAGCTTCATGCCAGGGGGCGCGCCCTTGACTGGAAAAAACACGAACTTTGAATCGCGCGCAGGCGCATATCTATTATCCAGGATGCCCTTGCCTGCCAGCTCCCGCCGCTTGGCCTCCGCCTTCCCCTTCTCCACGCGCAAGCACTTGACCATGCGCCTCTATTAGCATAAGCAATTTAAACCTCTTCCGTGAACCGCCATATGGTGGTATAATGAGCGAAATGCAAATGGTGTCCATCGTGCTCGAGGCAATCGTGGTCTTCCTCTGCCTTGCGGCGCTTTTCAATGGCAAGAAATACATGGCGGGCTTTGCGGTCACGTTCGCCGTCTATGTGCTCTATGACCTTGCGCGCTTCACGTCTGCAAGCATACCTGAAATGTACCTTGAAGGCGTGTTCTTCGTGGCAACACTGTGCGCGCTGTTCTCTGCCTGGCAGATTTACTCCAATGAGGGCATGAAAACTGCGGCTGCAAAGAAGAAAAAGTAGGGGAAACCACAAAATCATGGCGCCAATCTTTTCCGGCAGTGTGAACGCCGCGAATCAGGAAATCATTATGCTCGGCTTGCCTGGCAGCGCATATGCCGCTTTTGGCGCGCTGCTCCCCTCCTCTTTCATCACGGAAACAGGGCAGCCCAGCTCGGCCTCAAGAAGTTTCTTCGCCGAAACCAGCGCCGATTCCTCAAACTCCGCGGATGGCGTGCTGCCGAGCGCGCCCGCGTTCTTCATGTAGGACATGAGCACCTTTGCCACCTGCGCGGCGTGCGGCTTTATCTCCGCATCCATCATCGCCGCCTTCATCGCAACGTCGAACTTGCGCTCGCGCGCGGCAATCTCGCGAAGCTTCCTCTTCCACGGGGCTGCGACAAACAGCTCCACCTTTTCCGCCTTCTCCTTCTTGATGAGCTTCATTATGGAGGAAATGTCCTCGCGGGCGCGAAGTATGTAATCCTCCGCAGCCTCAAGCGTCCCATCCACCTTCGCAGGGTCGCCCGCAGGCAGCTCTGCATTCGCAACAAAGGGCGCGTCTTTCACATAGCGCTTCTTGCCGAGCTTCTGCCACATCTCCTCGGCATAGTGCGGCACGATGGGCGCGACGAGCGGCACCCACATCTCGAAGAATTCGCGGAGGGATGGCTTTTCCGCGCGCTTGAGGTACCACTGCAAATCATTGAAAGTATTGTAAAGCAGCTCCAGCGAAAGCTCCCTCAGCTGGAAGTTCTCGTACATCGCAGGCGCTGCCAATGCGCGCTTGTGCATGCGCGAAAGCAGCCATTTGCCTGCAATATCCTCTCTTCCTTCAGCTGCCGCGCCCTTTCCTGCGCCTTCCTTCCCGCCGTGCGCCGTCCCTGCTCCATCAGTTTCTTTCGCGAATTTTTCCATCTGAGTTGAATCTGCCGATTCAACTGCTGGAAAATTTCTGGCGAATTTTTCCATCGCCTCGGACATGAACTTCAGGCGGGAAATCACGCCTTCCACCGCCGGGCGGTTGAAGTCTGTGTCGGATGACAAATCCGCCCCCGACACCACCACGAAGCGTATCGCATCCGCGCCGAACTGCTTCACCGCGGCGCGTATGGGGATTATGTTGCCCATTGATTTGCTCATCTTCTTTCCGTCCATGAGCACGAACCCGTTCGTCACAATCTGGCGAGGCCACATCTCGCGCGGGAAAATCGCGACGTGGTTGAATATCAGGAAAGTGAGGTGGTTGTGCACAAGGTCTGTTGCCGAGTGCCTTGAGTCGAGGGGATACCAATAGGAAAACTCGCGGCGCATTTCCGCCGCCTCTTTTGGCAGCCCGGCAGGGCTTCCCTTGCCGAGGAAAACGTAATCAAACAGCCTCTCGTCAAGCTCCTCCGGCTTCATCTTCATCGCAATGTGCGAAATGGTGTAGAACGCCATGTAGATGGTGGAGTCGGACAGCGCCTCAATCATCTTGGTCCTGTCAAGCGGGAAGCGCGTGCCAAGGCCTGCCGAGCGCGTGCATGCCTTCTGCCTGAGCCACGAAATTATGTATTCATACTCCTGGCGCGTCTTCTGCGGCAGTATGCTCATGCCTGCAAGGCATTCCCTCGCCTTTGCTTTCCACGCCTCGTCGCCATAGTCTATGAACCACTGGTCGCGCACAATCTTCACGCCCACCAGCCCGCCATACCTGGAATAAATCGGGGAGTTTGAAATCTCGTAAAGCGCAAGCGCGCTCCCGTCCGCAATCATCTTCGCGCGTATCTTCTCCTTTGCCTCCATGCCCAGCATGCCCGCGAACTCGCCCGCCACCATCACGCCCGTGTGCGCCTCCTTCTTGTAAATCTCGTCAGTCGCCTCGTGCGCGCGCGGGTCGTTCTGCGACTTTACGCCCATCTTTTCCACAAGCTCCTTTGCGGGGAAGGCGCCAAAGCCTGAAAGCGAGAGCACCTGCCTCAGCCTCACCTTGCCCTCCAGGCCGGCGTCGCGGAGCGCAAGGTAATCCAGCGGAGCATGCGCGGGCACAGACATCACCACGCCCGTGCCGTGCTTGGGGTCCACGAAAGTTGCCGGGAAAATGGGCAGCTCGTCGCCGGTGAGCGGGTTCTTCGCCTTCCTTTCCATCATCCCCGCCGCGCTTATCTCCTCGGCAACGGAAAGCGGCAGCTGCATGGAAAGCGCGGGCAGGGCATCCTTTGAAATGTAGTACGCCTTCCCGTCCTTCGCATTTTTCACTTTCACATAAGCGGCATCCGGGTTCATCCAGATGTTCGTGACTCCGTAAATGGTCTCGGGCCTGTAGGTGGAGCAGATGAGCGCGCCATCCGCATACGGGAAAAGCACGCCGGTCACTTCCTCAATCTGCGGGTCAAGGTCGCCCTTGGTGTCGTGCGAGCCAATCGCGGTCTGCCCTATCGGGCACCACGGCACGGGGTGCTCGCCCTTTGTTATGTAGCCCGCCTTCTCAAGCTTGGAAAAATGCCACTCGATGAACCTGTTGAACTGCGCGTCGTACGAGTAGAACTTGCGGCGCCAGTCAATGGAATAGCCCATCTCGCGCATGCCCGCCTCTATCTCGCGCGAGAAATACGCAACCAGCTCGCGCGGGTCGGTAAGCGTGGCGGAAACCTCGCGCGGGATGCCATATATCTTCTCGAATATGCCCAGGATTTCCTCGTCCTTCTCCCCAATCCTCTTCGCCATGGCGAGGATTGGCGTGCCTGTGACGTGGAAGCCCATCGGGAAAAGCACGTTCTTCCCGCGCATCCGCTGGTAGCGCGCGTAAATGTCTGTGGTGGTGTAAGTCCTCCCGTGCCCGATGTGCTGGGGCGAATTGGGGTAGGGGAATGCCGCGGTGAGGTAGAATTTCGAACCCGCGCCTGCGCTGGGCGCGAAAACGCCTTCCTCCGCCCATTTTTTCTGCCATTTTGCGTCCATGTCGTGCATGCTTCCCTTCTTCCTCGGAAAGAATAAAAATAGCGCGCCGCCGGCTGCACTTTATGATGAGCGGTTTTGCGCATATCTCCAAAATCGCCCTCTCGCTTCCGAGGTGCGCGAAAGTTTATAAGGAAACCAAGGCACAATCAGTCCATGGACAGGGAAGCGATAATCGAGGCAATGCGCGGCGTGCTTGGAAGGCACAAGGTGAAGAAAGCCTACATTTTCGGCAGCTTTGCAAGGAAAGAAAAGGGCTACAAGGACATTGACATTGCAATAGTGCCCCCTGAGGGCAAGTTTTCCCTCCTTGATTTGGTGGCTGTGGAGCGCGAGCTTGAGAAAGCCACTGGCAAGAAAGCCGATGTCGCCACGCTGCGCTCGCTGAAGCCTGCACTGCTTCCATACATAAAGCGGGACCTGACGGCGATAATGTGAACGACGAGAAAAAAGACCCGGATGTTTATCTGCAGGACATCCTCTCCTCAATGGCAAAAATAAAGGATTTCACCCAAGGAATGGACGCGCGCGCATTCTCCGCAAACGCCCTTGTGCAAGACGCCGTCATCCGCAACATCGAGATAATCGGAGAGGCGGCATCCAAACTCCCTGCGGATTTCCGCAAAACGCACAAGGAGATGGAATGGGGGGACGTCGTGGGCATGCGCAACAAGCTCATCCACGCCTACAGCGACGTGGACTCTGCAATAGTTTGGGATGTTGTGGCGCACGACCTGCCCCGACTTGAGGAAAAAATAAGGAAAATAATGAAACGTGCCTAGTCATGTCAAAACGATGTTTTACCTTACCGGATAAGGTAAACGTGGCATTTTACCTTACTTGCCCCTCCCGATAAGCCTACAATCTCCCTTTCCTGCTGATTTTCGACATCAGCCTGCGCGCGCCTTCCTTCGCCAGCTCCAGAGTCGCCGCCAGCCCCTCGTGCAGCATGTTCCCCGAGCTTTCCGTGCTCCTGCCCACAATCTTGCGCGTGAAGTCCCAGCCGTTTGCCACCTGCGCCACCGCGCCCTGCGTCGGGTAGACCGCCACCAGCTTGAACACCATCGCGCGGTCAGCAGTGGTATTCGCAATCTCGCGGCTGGTGGCAAGCTTGGGCGCGAATGCAATCGCAACCACCATCCTCATCAGGCCGGAAAGCAGGAACACAAGCAATATGCCTGAAAAGCCGAGCATGCCCATGTCCGGGTACATGGAAAGGAAAACCCCTCCCGCAAGCGCGCCCGCCGCATTCGCAATGCAGCCGAACGCATTGTACTTGGAAATGAATGACGGCCTAAGCTCCCTGCCCACCAGGGAAAGCGCGGAATTGAAAACCGCAAGGTCATATCCCGCCCAGATGAACCCCGAGAACACCTGGAACAGCGCCAGCATCCAGACGTCGCCGGAAAACAGCCACAGCAACGGCACGATGGGCGCCATGAACGCGGTGGCGATGAGCACCGTCCTGTTCGAGAAGCGGTCTATCGCGGCGCCCCAGTAATGGGAGCAGATTATCTTCGTTATTATGGAAATCGCGGTGAGGATGCCGAACATGCCCATGTCCATCTTGAGCGTGTTGAGCATGTACGGGGTGAAGAATGGGGACGAAAACTGCACCGCAAAATTCATGAGCGCCACGAACGCGAGGAACCAGAGCTCGTTCTTGTAGGCTGGCAGAAGGAACAGGTGCTTCATCTTTATCTCGTTCATGAGCTTTATCTCGTATGGCACGTTCGCGGTGCGGGAATGGAAGAACACGCTTGCCAGCCTCGCGAAAAATGCGACGCAGAACATCATCCCGAATGCAACCGCCGCGGCATAGTTCATCTGGAGCTGCCTCACGAGCATGCCCCCTCCGAACGTCACGGCGAAAAGCATCACCTGCATGAGCCTGTTCCTGTTCGCGAAGAAGCCCGCCCTCTCGTTCTCCGGCACGATGTCCGCCACCCAGCTCGACCAGACGGGATTTATCAAAAGCGACGCGCCCGCGCCCAAGGAAAAGAAGAATATTATGAGCGGCACCGACATTTCTCCCGGCCAGAGCAGGAGCGCGATGACGGGCAGCCAGCAAAGCGCCTGCACGAACGAGCCGGCCATCACCAGAAGCTTCCTGTCCTTCACAATCCGCATGGCGGCAAGCGAGAACGCCTGCGCAATCCCGCCGAAAAGCTGGGGGAGCGCGGCAAGCATGCCTATCCAGAAGTCGCTTGCGCCGAGGAGCACGAGCGATGCCGGGAGGTAGGCGTCGCCAAGCCCTGTCATCACCGAATAGGCCATCCCGTCCCCGGTGATGCTGCGCATTGACTTCTTGCGCGTGTGCAGGTCAAGCCCGCCATCCTCGCCCGTGTTCCCATCCATGTTTTTCCCCGTCGCCTGCATGATTTCGGCAAAAAGGTTAATAACATTCCATGCGAACCACCCTCATGGAATTGAAGTTCAGCCACGCGCTTTTCGCAGCGGGCGCCGCCCTCATCCTCATCGGCATCTTTTCGCTGGTTGTGGACGTCACCTCCTCCTCGCCCGACCCGGGCGTTCTCGAGGCTTTCTCGCGCGGCATAGACACAATATTCCTCGCCCTGTTCTCGGGCGTGCTCATGGGCATAGGCATCGCGCTTCTTGGCAACGGCTTCATCCTCCGCCTGCTCGGCAACAAAAGGCACATCTTCATCTCCGCGCTGTTTTCCATACTGTTCCTGGCGCTTTCCACCCTCGCAGTTTTCTTCAGGGGGGCAAGCCCGCTTTTCGCCATCGTCGGCTTTTTCGCCTTCCTGTCCGCATCCGGCGCATTCCTTGCCACCTCCCTCTGGTATGCCCTTTCAAGCGCCGCGCGGAAATACCTCCTCAAAATAAAATGAATTCGACCGAAGGCGCAAGCAGCGGGGTATCATAGCCATTCGGTCGAAATATTGCCAACTTCGCTCCGCTGCAAGCAGCCCACTTTTTGCTGCAAGCAAAAAGGGGCCCATTTTCCGAAGGAAAAAGTGCGCGCCGAAAAAGTGGGCTGAGTATCGCTCAGTTGGCAATGAATTGCGGCTGGGGCAGGGCAAGCTATTTAACATCGCCTTCCAAATCACGCCATGCGCCGCATCACGATACACAAGTGCGCCGGCAACTCCCTCCACCACTGGCATGAGGCGAGGAACCCCCTGCGCGTCTGCACCAATTTCCTCCTCATCTACGCCGCGCGCTATGCCCCGTCGCTGTCGCTCCGGCGCTTCCTCCTCCGCGCGGCAGGCGCGCGCGTGGAAAGCGGGGCCGCACTCGGGCTTGGCGCGACGGTGGACATCTTCTTTCCCGAGAACATAGAAATCGGCAAGGACGCAATCATCGGCTACAACGCCGTGCTTTTGGGGCACGAATTCCTCCAGGGCGAATACCGCACGGGGAAGGTGGAAATCGGCGCGCGCGCCATGGTGGGCGCAAACTGCACCGTGCTTCCCGGCGTGAGGGTGGGCGAAGGCGCATCCGTATCCGCAATGTCCCTGGTGAACTGCGACATACCCGATGGCGAAGCCTGGGGCGGGGTGCCTGCAAAAAAGCTTAGGGGCTGACTATGGAACCCGACTGGCGCAGCCTATTCATCCCCGTTGTGCTTCTCAACGTAGCGGCGGTGTTCGCAGGCATTTACTTCTACATTGACCAGCTTGCCGCCACGCCGCTGCATCTTCTCGCCTTTGTGCCCGACTGCCCGCTTTACGTCTTCCTTTCCCTCCTCATCATTCTCGGCATTGCCCGCAACAAAACCTTCCAGTTCATCGTTTCGGTTGGCATGGTGAAATACGGGCTTTGGACGGTGTTCGCAATCTTCTTCCACTCGGGCTATTATTTTGCGCCGGGCATGCTTGCAATCTCCGCCATTCTCGTGGCCGGGCACCTTGGCATGGCGCTTGAGGGGCTTGCGCTGCTCCCGGAAAAGCCCGCGCGCCTTGCATTGGCGCTCGCGCTTGCATGGTTTTTGCTCAACGACGTCTCGGACTATTCCTGGGGGACCGTCCCATCCCTCCCGCCCGGCGGGCTTGAGCTTGTGCGCAACATCACGTTCGCATCGAGCATCGCCCTTCCTCTTGCGTTTTTTGCATTTGCCGCGCGCCTGCGCAAGTTTCCGCCGGCCCGCTGGCTGCAGAAAATCCTGCTTCCCGGCGCAACCCAACGGTTTTAAACTTATCTATACACATAATATAACAATTAAATATATGTGTGGTGTGTGTGGCTCAAGCCGCATCCCAATCAGGTGATTTGTTTGTCTATGGCACGTACATTCCTCATGGTCGCCGGCAAGTTCCCAGCAATCCACAAGCCCATGGTGACCGAGGTGCCTGGCGGCAGGCAATTCGGCAAAAACGGCTTCCTGATGCATGCCATCGTGACCCCTGCCGGCGGGAAAAGGGTGCTCAACGAGTTCCGCAACATGCGGCTCCGGCCCGAATCAGCCCCGAACCTGGTTTTGCCCACGAGCAACAGGGTGGTGTCATCTGTCGTGAAAACGCACAACGCCGTCTTGGGCGGGAAGGCTGGCGCTATTGCTGCAATGCAGAAAAACGGCATTGATGCCAATAAAATCGCGCAATCCGCGGTCTCGGATGCAGAGATGAGCATTTCAAGCTCGAAAGCGTGGCTATTCCTCGGGGTGCCTGTTGCCGGCGTCGCATTCATATTGGCGGTGGTGTCAGGGGTAGTGCTCAATCCCATGTCATGGCTTGTGCTTGGCATAGGCGCGCGCATGGCATGGGAAAGGTATGTGGCGCCAAAGAATATCGTGGCAAACGGAATGAACAAGGGCATTTCCGCTGCGCTTGAAAACCAGCGGCAGGAAATGGCAAAATCCGCGCAGCAGAAACAAAACTAGTTTTTTTCTTCTTCCGCCCTCGCTGCATTTTCCGCTGAAAATGCGCCGCCATCCCCTATGCGATAATCACTGGCTCGATTTTTTCATTCCCGCCCTTCTTTTCCTTTGCTTCCGGCGCGCCCGGGGGCTGGGGCGGCTCGTCTTTCCTTTCCCCATTCCCTTCGCCATCCTCCTTCCCATTCCCGTCGTCGCTTTCCGCGCCGACCTTTTCGAGCGCTACCACTTTCTCGCCATCGTCCAGCTTCATGAGCCGCACGCCGCCAGTGTTCCTGCCGATGATGCTCACGTCCTTCACGAACAGGCGTATCATCTTGCCGCCTGAGGAGACGAGCAGCAGCGAGTCCGTGTCCTTGACCGGGGCAATGCCCACAACGCGCCCGTTCCTTCCGTGCGTCTTGATGTTGATGACTCCCTTGCCGCCGCGCGACTGCAGGCGGTATTCGGAAATGTCCGTCCTCTTGCCGTATCCGTTTTCAGTGACAATCATGAGCGTCTCCGTCTCGTCGGTGGCCATGCCCACCACTTCGTCCTTGTCCTCAAGGCGGATGCCGATGACGCCCTGCCCCGTCCTCCCTATCTCGCGCACGTCGTCCTCCTTGAAGCGGATGGCGTTCCCGTCCGCCGTTGCAAGTATTAGCTCGCGCCTGCCGTCCGTCTTCTTGGCGTCAATGAGCGCGTCGCCTTCCTTCAGCGTGATGGCGATGATGCCGCCGTTCCTCGGGTGCGAGTAGTCCTCCATGCTGCTCCTTTTCACAATGCCCTTCTTTGTGAGCATCACCAGGAATTCCTTGCCCGAGAACGTGCGCGTCTTTATCCATGCCGCGATTTTCTCGCCGGAAAGCGAAAGCAGGTTCACAATCGCCTTGCCCATGGCGTACCTTCCGCCCGACGGAATCCTGTACACCTTCAGCCAGTGCACGTTTCCCTTGTCCGTGAAGAACAGCAGGTAGTCGTGCGTGGAGGCGAGCATCACGTCCTTTATCTGGTCCTCCTCTTTCGTCTCCGAGCCTATGACGCCCCTGCCTCCCCTTCTCTGCGCGCGATACTCCGAAATCGGCACGCGCTTGATGTAATCGTCCTGCGTGATTATGACCGCGACATCCTCGTCGGCAATGAGGTCTTCCATCTCCACTTCGCCGTCATCGTCAATTATCTCGGTCCTGCGCTTGTCGCCGTACTTCTGCTTCACTTCGGACAGCTCCGCGCGGATTATCCCGTATATCTTCTTCTCGTCCGCAAGCACCCCTGCGAGGTAATCTATGGTCTTCGCAAGCTCGATGTCCTCGTCTTTGAGCTTTCCGGACTCAAGCGCGGACAGTTTCCGTATCTTCATCTCAAGTATTGCCTCTGCCTGCTTCTGCGAGAATGAAAACTCCGACATGAGGGACTCGAGCGGCACCTTTGCCGTCTTCACCACCTTTATGATTGCGTCTATCTTCGAGACCGCAACCAGCAGGCCCTCCACGATGTGCTTCCTCTCCTGCGCCACGCGGAGCTCGAAGCCGCTCCTCCTCTTCACCACGTCGCGCCTGTGCGCCAGGAACTCGGTGAGGAGCTGCGGCATGGAAAGCGTTTTCGGCTCGTTGTTCACGAGCGCGAGGTTGTTTATGCCGAACGTGCCCTCAAGCTCCGTGTGCGCATAGAGCTGGTTGAGCACCACTTCCGGGTTCGCATCCTTCTTGACTACGATTTCGATGTGCATGCCCTTCCTGTCCGACCTGTCCGCGATGTCTGCTATCCCCTCGAGCTTCTTGTCGCGCGCAAGCTCCGCAACATGCTTGATGAATTCCGCCTTGTTCACCTGGTAAGGTATCTCCGTGATTATGATTTGCGTTTTCTTGTCTTTTTTGGCAACGATTTCCGCCCTGCCCCTTACGCGTATCATTCCCCTGCCCGTGGCATATGCGTCAGCAATGCCGCGCCTGCCCACGATATAGCCCCCTGTCGGGAAATCCGGCCCGGGAATGAGCGCGCGCAGCAGCTCGGGGGGCATGTCCGGCTTGTCAATCATGGCGACAAGCGCGTCCACCGTCTCGGACAGGTTGTGCGGCGCCATGTTCGTCGCCATGCCCACGGCAATTCCCGACGAGCCGTTCACAATCAGATTCGGCACGCTGCACGGGAGCACAAGCGGCTCCTTGAGCGTGGCGTCGAAGTTGGGCGCGTAGTCAATCGTCTCCTTTTCCAGGTCTATCAGGAGCTCCTCCCCGTATTTGGACAGCCTTGCCTCGGTGTACCTCATGGCCGCGGCGGAGTCTCCGTCCACCGACCCGAAGTTGCCCTGCCCGTCCACAAGCATGTAGCGCATGGAAAAGTCCTGCGCCATCCTCACCATGGAATCGTAAATCGCGACGTCGCCATGCGGGTGGAATTTTCCGAGCACCTCTCCCACAACGCGCGCGGACTTCTTGTGCGGCTTGTCGTGCGTGTTTGACAGCTCGTACATCGCGAAAAGTATCCTCCTGTGCACGGGCTTGAGCCCGTCGCGCACGTCCGGAAGCGCCCTGCCCACGATGACGGACATGGCATAGTCTAGGTAGCAGGTCTTCATCTCCTTCTCAACCGCGCGCGGCAGTATCTTGCCGTGCTGGTATTCCCTGTTTTCCTCATCCATGCCATCACTCTGCAAATGTCAAATCAAATTCCCGTTATGCAATCCAATCCTGCCTAAATGTCCAGGTTCTTCACTTCCTTCGCATCCAGCGGAGCTTCAGCATCGAGCTTCGCTCGATGTCTGATGCATTTTGCTTCCCTCTTTTTGCCCGCAGGCAAAAAGGGGCGCAATCGGCATCTGCCGATTGCCGTTGCAAAATGCACATCGGCTCCGCTGTCTGCGCAAATCGCTGCGCGATTATGCGCATGCTGCTCGATGAACATCATATGTCCAGGTTCTTTACCTCCTTCGCATGCTGCTCTATGAACAGCTTGCGCGGCTCCACGGCGTCGCCCATCAATATCGTGAATATCTCGTCCGCCTTCACGGCGTCGTCCACCGTTACCCTCAGCAATATCCTTCCCGCCGGGTCCATGGTGGTGGTCCACAGCTGCTCGGGGTTCATCTCGCCCAATCCCTTGTAGCGCTGTATGCTGATTGACTCCGCCTTGCCGCCCATCTCGCCCATGGCCTTGTCCATCTCCGCTTCGGTGTATGCATACCTCTCGTCCTTGCCGCGCTTGAGCTTGAAGAGCGGCGGCTGGGCGATGAAAATGTGCCCATTGTCCACGAGCGGGCGCATGTAGCGGAAGAACAGCGTGAGCAGGAGCGTCCTGATGTGCGCGCCGTCAACGTCCGCATCGGTCATTATCACAATCTTGTGGTAGCGCAGCTTTGCTATGTCAAAGTCCTCGCCAAATCCAGTGCCAAGCGCGGAGATGAGCGTCCTGATTGCCTCGCTCCCCAATATTTTCGTTATCTGCGCCTTTTCCACGTTCAATATCTTGCCGCGCAGCGGCAGTATCGCCTGGTATTTCCTGTCCCTGCCCTGCTTGCTCGAATTATGGACGAAAACGCCTGCCGCAAGCGCAAAATTGTGCGTGCCTTCCACTTCAATGTCGTATACGTCCATCTTTTCAGCGAGGTGAACTATTTCTTTCACCCTGTATTTCTTTGCAGCATCTTGCGGCATGATGGATATTTTCGAAGCCATTTGCTCTGCTTTTGCGAAGCTTCCATCCCTAAGCATGAAAAGATGGTCGGGGGTGCAGACAATTTCCTCTCCGTTGTCCAGCACAACCTTTACGACTTCCGCATTTTTCCTCGTAAGTCTTGGATTCCTTATCAGCTCGACGCCAATGCTTCCGTCCTCCTTTATGGTGTAGCAATAATTTTTCCTGCCTTGCCTGTCTTCCTCGACAAGCTCTTTGAAGCTCAGGTTCCTGCCATCCACAAGCGCAACACGCGTGTCGCCTGAAAAGCATCCGCCTGCCGAATCCCCCTCGACGATGTAAATCTCGGACTTTGCCGGGTCCTCTTCCGAGCAGTCGGCAAGCTTCCCCGGGAGCACGCCTCCCTCCATCGCGCTCTTGCGGCGCACAAGCTCGCGCGCCTTCTGCGCAGCCTCGCGCGCGTTTGCCGCGGAAGTCGCCTTGTCCAATATCTTGCGCGCCTCCGCCGGGTTCTCCTCCATGTATTGCTTGAGCTTCTCCCCCACGATGGACTCCACTATCCCCTTCAGCTCGCTGTTGCCGAGCTTCGTCTTGGTCTGCCCCTCGAACTGCGGGTGCGAAAGCTTCACGGATATGATTGCAGTGAGCCCCTCCTTGAGGTCCTCGCCTGAAATCTTCACTTCCTTCCCCTTCTTCCCGCCGTTCGCCTCGGCATAATCGTTGATTGTTCTTGTGAGCGCGGAGCGGAAGCCAACCAGGTGAAAGCCTCCCTCGATTGTGTTTATGTTGTTGGCGAAAGTGTAGATGTTGTCGTTGTAGCCTTCGTTGTACTGCATGGCGACCTCGACATTCACGTCCCCATCCTGCTTCTCGAAATAGACCGTGTTTGTGATGGGCTGCTTGTTCTTGTTGATGTATTCCACGAACGAGACAATCCCGCCCTCGTACTGGTTCTCCTCGTGCTCGCCGGAAATCTCGTCGCGCACAAGGATTTTCAGGCCCTTGTTCAGGAAGGCAAGCTCCCTCATCCTGTTCGCTATTATCTCGAACTTGAATCCTATCGAGCTGAAAATCTGGGCATCGGGCTTGAAGCGCACAATGGTGCCCCTCCCTGCCGTGGCGCCGATTTCGCGCACGGGCGTTACGGGCTTTCCCCTCTCGTAGCGCTGGCGGTATTGCTTCCCGCCGCGCTTCACGTCCACTTCCAGCCATTCTGAAAGCGCGTTCACGCACGATACGCCCACGCCGTGCAGGCCTCCTGACACCTTGTAGCTCTTGTTGTCGAACTTGCCGCCCGCGTGCAGGATTGTCATCACGACCTCGAGCGCGCTCTTGCCTGTCTTTTCGTGGATTTCGACGGGTATGCCGCGCCCGTCGTCGGTGACCGTGACCACGCTTCCCTCGCCAATTGAAACTTCAATGTTCTTGCAGTGCCCCGCCAGCGCCTCGTCTATCGAGTTGTCCACCACTTCGTACACCAGGTGGTGCAAGCCCCGCTCGCCCGTGTCGCCAATGTACATCGCAGGGCGCATCCTGACCGCTTCAAGCCCTTCCATTATCTGGATGGACTTTGCGGTGTAATCGCTGCCTGGTGCGGCAATTTGCGCATCCTGCGCTGCCTTTGGGGCTGCCTTCTGGGCTGGTGCCGCATTGGCTTTTTGGGCTGCTCCCTGCGCTGCCTTTTTCGCTTTCTCCCCGTCCATGTTTACCACTAAATTTGAGCAAAATCTGCGCTATGTTTTCCACTGGTTTTCAAGCATTTTTCCCGCGCGCCGCCAAGCGCATTCTACGACGTAAAATCAACTGCAATATTATCCCAAATCAGCTTAATAAAGGTATGCCCGCGCCTGGGCTTGCTCCCAAAGTCAGTCTTGTTCCCAAAAACCAGAAATTGCTCCTAAAAAGGTGGTCGAAATGAATAGCGGAAACAATAGAAATAAAGCTTTTTTCTGAGGCGCTTCCCAACATTTCGGATTTGTAAAATATTTAGGTCGCAGTTTCGTTAAGTATTATTCGTGATACGTCACTACCCACCTCATTAGTATATTCATCCGCATAATAGTAGAATTTGTTGGTTTTATTAGTATCAGTAGCAGCGTAATAATTAATGCTGATTTTGAATTCAAATTTACTGAAATTTCTGTTGAGCTGTGCCCCAGATACTGAAACATCAAACCACTGATACGGTTGATTGGGATAAAATACCTTGTCATATCGATTAATTTGTTTAATCTCATTTGGGACTTGATTTCCATCCAGGATGATAGTTATATTTGGAAGCTCGTATATCTTCGCGGGAAGTTTGCCAGCGTCTGCCATATTTATTCTGAAATACACATCTCCATAAGTTTGATTATAATTTGAAGCTACATCTAGTCCACTAACATACAAAAATGGTCTATTGTCTAATGTATATTGTGCCTGCTGTGCTTGTAGTGCTTGCGCATTTTGTTCCAGTTGACTATAAGTTAAAATTAGAAGTATAATTGCTCCGAACGTACCAACAAAAACCCAGAATTTATCGCGCTTTTCAATGCAATGTACAAAATCTTTAATAGGCTGAAATTTAGGAGAGTTTTTGATCCTTTGTAATAGTTCTCTCAGACCCATTCTCAACCCTCTTATGAACACTCTCTTAGGCAGAGTTTAAACAGCTTTCTAGGTTTCTTGCTCCTAAAAGGGGAGGGCTGCTCCTAAAGTGCCTGTTTTTGCCCTTTAAAGGAGCAAAGCCCCCGCGCCTGCGGGCTTCCAGCCGCGCAAAAGCGCGCGGAAACGGGGCGGAAATATCAGTTTCAGTACGAGAACCTCAGCCTGCTTGACTCCCACCTGGCATCGCGGATAAGGAGGCCTGCCTTGTCATATAGCCACTTGCGGCTTTCGGCAATGCCGTCCCCGTCCATGCATTTTTTCTGGCACTCCTCGCCATATGCGATGCATTCCTCCATCTTGTCCATGGCATGGCATATCGTCGCAATCCACAAAAGCGCCTTCGGGTAATCCAGGCAGCCGCTTTTATTCTCTTCCCAGCACCTCACGGCATTTTTCAGGTTGTCCAGCGCAAGCCTCACGCCTTCCAGGTCGTACTTCGTGCCATTTTCACTGACCGACAGCTTAAGGTAGGCCGTGCCTATTTTTTTTGAGAAAAGGGCCTCGGTCTCGAACAGCAGGCGCCTTGTTTTATCGGCCAGCTCGCCCTCAAGCTCGGCCTTTCCCAGCCTTCTCGTGTTTGCAACCAGCCCCTTCAGCACCACAATCCTGTTCTCCAGGCTGCTTGTGCCGGAGTCCATTGCAAGAATGTAGCCCTCCCTCATTTCATTTATCAGGCGCCTTGTGGGCTCGTCAAGCTCGCTGGTTTTTGGCAAAAGCGCGCGTATGTAGTCATAGCTGCGGTGTTCCTGCCAGTGCGCAGCCTGCCCGGGCCGGAACTCGCGCCAGTGTTTGGAAATATCCCTTATTTTCTTTATTTCTGCGCGCAGACTGGCAATGCTGAGCGTGCCTATGCCTGCGCCGTTTCGCGCAGGATTCGCAACTTGGACAATCACCACTGCCCCACCTCCCAAAACTAGAGCAAAAGCCAGTCCTCAGCCGCGCTATATATGCATTGCGTTCCATGCAGGACATACTGGAAATGAATGAAAAGCCTCGCTTACGAGCACCTGACGATAAGGTCCTTGCCAATCTCCCGCTTGGTTATTTGCTGGTTGCTGTCCATGTATTGGATATACTCAAAACCGAAATCAGGCATCACAAGCGTACCGGGATTTGCCGTGTCATTATAATTGCAAAGCGATGAGGCGCCGCCAAGCCAACTATTCGAACCCGTGCTGCCGCCGCTATAAAAATATACGAGCTGTGTCGTTAGCGGGCTAAGGTTCCATGCGATATAGCTGTCTTCGCCTGGCGCTAAATAAAAATAATCGCTTATATTTTTTCTCCCAATCACCGAAATCTCCAACGAGCCCGTCCAATTGCCATTTGGCCCCAAAAATTTTGTTATCCTGATGGGGTAAATTCCATTATTTTTTATGCGCAGGTACGGAAGCGAATATGATGCACTGTTCGTGTGCGCGCTCCATTCAGTTATCGCAATCGGGCTTGCGCTTTGCCAATATATTTGACTCTGAGTTATTTGTGCATCCGAAGCCATGCCTGGAAAGAAGCCAAGGAGCGCGACGGAAACTAGGGCGACGATTAGGACTACTGCCAGAAGAACCAAATATTCTGTTGCGCCTTGGGCTTTCATGTTTTGCTTTCCAAGTGCAACCTTTTAAATAGTGTTTTCCCCGCTTACTCTCGCTCCGGACTACTGTATCTTTATCTTCCCCACAAGCTCCTCAAGCAGGTCGTCCATCGTGAGCACGCCCGCCAGTTCGCCCTTGTCGTCCTGGACGATTGCGAAATGCCTGTTCGCGGCCTGCAGGTGCGTGAAAGCCTCGTTCAACGGCTCGGAGCTTTTCACCCTCACCACCGGCAGCATGATTTGCTCGAGCTTCCAGTTGGGGTTGTCGAAAGATGCCTTGGCAAGCGCGCGCATGTTCACGGTGCCCATCACGTGCCCGTCCTTCACAACCGGGAAGCGGTAATATGCGCTGTGCACCGCCTTCTGGAGCGCCTCGGTGGCAAGCATCTCGGCGGGGAGCGCCACGATGCGCGTCTTGGGCGTCATCACGTGCGCCACTGTCTTGTCGTTGAACGCAAGCACGTTCTCGATAAGCTCCCGCTCCCTCTCGGAAATGCTCTTGTGCGTGGCGCCGAGCTTCACCGCCGCCCTCACCTCTTCCTCCGTGAAGCGCTCTATGCCCGTCGCGCGCGAATACACGCCGGGGACAAGGCGGTTTATGAACTCGAAGAAAATCACGAGCGGGAAGAACGCATAGTACACGCCCTCGATTATGGGCGCGCATGTGAGTATTATCGAGTCGCCGTACGTGGTGGCGAAGCTTTTGGGCATTATGTCCCCAAACGTGAGCATGAGGAAGCTCATCACGCCGATTGCAATGGACAGCCCGCTGTCGCCGAACATGGTGAGCGAGACCGTGGTCGCTATTGCCGATGCCGCGATGTTCGAGATGTTGTTGCCTATGAGCAGGGCAATCACCACGCGCCGCCTGTGCTGCTTGAGGCGCGAAAGCGACTCGGCGCCGGGCGCGTGCTTCTCAAGGAGCGAGTGGAGCCTGAGGCTGGATATTGAAAGGAACGACGTCTCGCACGCGGCGAAGAACGCGGAAATGCCTATGAGGAAGACAAGGGCTACGATGTCAACTAACAGTTCCATGGCATCATTTCCGTATATGGGAAATTAAAAGCTATCCTATCCCCGCCCATCAGCCGCCCAGCCCGCGCCGAGGCTGGCCGGAAGGAAAAAAATGAAAAAAAAAGACAAAGGCGCGGGTGCCCTCGGGAACGGCCAGTCCGACTTGCCGCGGTGGCGCCATGCGGGCCGTTGTCCCCTCAGGAGCAGCCAGTCGTCTCCCCGCCCTATTTGCCGGCGACCCGGCAAATGGGCGCATTTTTGCTTCTGCAAAAATTGCGCAGTCAATGCACACTGGCAGCTCAGGAACACCCGGTCGTCTCCCCGCAATCAATGCATACTTGGCAGCTGCCGTTCTGCTTCACTTTCATCGAGCTGCAGTTCAGGCACTGCGCGCCGGTGAAGCCCTGCTCCTTCGCGGTCTTTGCGCGCTCGTCAAAATCGCTGCCGCTTCCGCCTGCGTCCTCTTTTTCAACGGGCGCTTCCACCAGCTTGACCTGCGACTTCTGCTCGTCGATGTGCGGCACGTGCGCGTGCTCGTCGCCGTTCACCGCCTTGACGTGCACGAAATCCGTCCTGTGCAGGTACTCGTAGCCCAGCACGCGGAACACGTAGTCCACGATGGAGGTGGCGTTCTTCACCGCCTCGTGCCCGGTAACGATTCCCGCCGGCTCGAAGCGCGTGAACGTGAAGCTGTCCACGAACTCCTCAAGCGGCACGCCGTACTGCAATCCCTTGCTCACCGCGATTGCAAAGCAGTTCAGGAGAGAGCGGTAGCCCGCGCCTTCCTTGTACATGTCTATGAATATCTCGCCGAGCGCGCCGTCCGAGTATTCGCCAGTTTTCAGGTACACCTTGTGCCCGCCAACGCGCGCCTCCTGTATGAAGCCGCGGCGCCTGGTCGGCAGCTTGCGCCTGTTTATCCTGCCCACAATCTTGGACTGCATCTGCGCAGGCCCGAAGCTCTCGTCAATGTCGTCTCCAAGCCCGTAGAGCTGCGCCAGCTCGTCCTCGTCTATGTCCGCAGTCGCGTTGAGCGGCTGGGAAAGCTTGCTCCCGTCGCGGTAAAGCGCGTTGGACTTCACCATCTGCCTCCAGGAAAGCATGTACGCCTCCTTGATGTCCTCGATGGTGGCGTCGGAAGGCATGTTCACGGTCTTCGAAATCGAGCCTGAAAGGAACGGCTGCGCAGCCGCCATCATGCGTATGTGCGCGGTGTAGGCAATGAAGCGCCTGCCCTTTTTCCCGCACTTGTTCGCGCAGTCGAACACCGCCAAATGCTCAGCCTTGAGGTGCGGCGCGCCCTCCAGCGTCATGGTGCCGCACACGTATTCGTTCGCCTCCTCTATCTGCTGCTTGGTGTAGCCAAGCTTCGAGAGCAGGTCGAATTTCGGGTCGTTCATGTCCGCATCCGCAAAGCCCATGCCCCTCACGAAATCCTCGCCGAGCACGTACTTGTTGAACGCGAACTTTATGTCGAACGCCTTGGGAAGCTGCGCCTCCACCTTCGCGATTTTCTCCGCGCCAAAGCCATGCTGCGCAAGCGATTCCGCGTTGATGTGCGGGCAGCCGGAGAGCGTGCCCCTGCCTGCGCAGTAAAGCTCGATGTCCCTCATCTGCGCCGCGTCATAGCCGAGCTTGTGGAGCGCCTTCTTCACGGAATTGTTCACAATCTTGAAGTACCCGCCGCCCGCGAGCTTCTTGAATTTCACGGTGGCGAAGTCAGGCTCGATGCCCGTGGTGTCGCAGTCCATCTGCAGGCCAATCGTGCCGGTGGGCGCGATGAGCGTGGTCTGCGCGTTCCTGTAGCCGAATTCCTCGCCGAGCGCGTAAGCCCTGTCCCAGCATTCCTGCGCCGACTGCAGCATGTAGTCCGGGCAGTGCGTCGGGTGTATGCCCATCGGCTTCACCGAAAGCCCCTCGTACTCGTTGTCGGGCGCGCTGTGCGCCGCCCTCCTGTGGTTCCTGATGACCCTCAGCATGTGCTCCTTGTTCCGCTCATACGCCGGGAATGCGCCAAGCTCGCGCGCCATTTCCGCCGAGGTGGAATATGCCTCGCCCGTCATTATCGCCGAAATCGCGCCCGCCATGGCAAGCCCCTGCGGGCTGTCGTAAGGCACGCCCATCACCATGAGCAGCGTCCCCAGGTTCGCATAGCCGAGCCCCAGCGTCCTGAAATCATAGCTCCTCTTCGCAATCTCCTTCGACGGGAACTGCGCCATGAGCACGGAAATCTCGAGCACCACCGTCCAGAGCCTGCTTGCGTGCTTGAATGCCTCGACGTTGAATATTCCCGACTCCTCGTTGTAGAACTTCATCAGGTTCATGCTGGCGAGGTTGCACGCCGTGTCGTCCAGGAACATGTATTCCGAGCACGGGTTCGAAGCGTTTATCCTCCCGTCCACCGGGCAGGTGTGCCACTCGTTTATCGTGTCGTCGAACTGCACGCCCGGGTCAGCGCACGACCATGCCGCGAACGCAACCTGGTCCCAAAGCTCGCGCGCCTTCATCCTTTTCATCACGCTTCCGTCCGTCCTTGAAAGGAGGTTCCACTCGGCGTCGTTCTGCACCGCCCAGACAAACCTGTTCGAGAGCCGCACCGAGTTGTTGCCGTTCTGCCCTGCAACCGTGATGTATGCCTCCGACTCGTAATGGGTGTCGAAAACCGGGAAGTCAATGTCCGTCTTCCCCTGTTTCGCAAGCGCCAGCGTGCGCAGTATGTAGTTCATGGAGACGTTTTTCGCAAGCGCCTGGACGACTGCGAGCTTGATGCGCTCGTTCTTGAGGTCCGTGCTCTGTTCCTCCTTCGCCACGCGCATTATCCTCTTGAGCGATTTCGAGCATGCCTTGGTGCCGGCGACAAGCGCGGCCACCTTCTGCTCCTCCCTAACCTTCCAGTTCACGAATTTCTCGATGTCAGGGTGGTCCACGTCCACTATCACCATCTTCGCGGCGCGGCGCGTGGTGCCGCCCGACTTTATGGCGCCTGCCGCCCTGTCGTAGATTTTCAGGAACGACATCATGCCCGACGACTGCCCGCCGCCGGAGAGCCTCTCCCCTTCGCCGCGCAGGCAGGAAAAGTTGGTGCCCGTGCCCGAGCCGTACTTGAAAAGGCGGGCCTCGCGCGTCACGAGGTCAAATATCCCGCCCTCGTTCACAAGGTCGTCGTGCAGGGACTGGATGAAGCAGTTATGCACCACCGTGCCATTGGCAAGGAAACGGTTGCTGCCCGTCTGGATATCATACACTTTCCTGATGCCAACACTTTCAATGCCAGTTATCTCCTCTTCCCTTATCACCGGCAGTGTTTTTGAGTTCGTGACAAGCTTCTGCAGCAACTCCAGCTTTGCCTGTTTTTCAGTGCTTATGAATCCTATCTGTTCAGCATACCTCTGTCTTGCGCTGCCGTATGCTATTATGACTTGCTCCGTGTCATTCCTGTCATCCCGCTTGTCAACATTATAACTTATCCTTGAATATATTCCGAGGCTGTTCAGCAGTTGCAGCACTCCGAAGCTTAGGCTCTTCGAAATTGTGGTGAGGCAGATGTCGCCGGAGTTCCTTTCATCCTTGGATTGGAATTTCGATTCCAATGCTGAAAAAGCCTGTCCGCAGGCTTTTCCATTTCTTATCCTTACACATCCATCCGCCTGGAAAAGCGCACGCAGGAATTCCCTCTTTTCCTGCGGACTTGCCTTCAGTATCCTGTCTGGCACGCAGACATCCACGCCCTGCCTATGGAGCGAATACTCGCCCACAAATCCCTCAAGTTTCTTGCCGGAAAGGTGTATCCTTCTCCCTTTCAAATCCGCATTCTGCGTCTTGAAGCCAGTTACCCAATAATGTGCGCCTGGGAAAACCTCTGCGACGTCCCTCAGCACCGCCTCGTGCTCATCATCATTGATGGTTATCACTTCCAGCCTCATGACTCCGTCGTAAATGCCAACCGAGCCGTCGCCCGTAACCCAGCCTGCGAGCCTTGCCTTGGCCAAATCATCCAAAAACACATTCTTCTCCTTTACCTCAAGCACCAGCGGCTGCTGCATCATCATTCCGGCACTCAGGCCTTTTACTTCCTTCCAGCCGTATTTTCCGCCGTCTTTCTTCCTCTCGGTAGCTGTTAGGACGAGATGGCCTTCCGTGAGATCCAAGTGGTTGCCGTTCTTCAGCCTTATCCTGAAAACTTCTTTTTCTCCATTGTATGCTGTGGCAACTATGGGTGTGTAATCATCTCCATCGAACACCTTCAACCCTACGAGGTTGTTTTCTACAATTTCCCCAATATATTTTATCCCGTCTTCAGTGTATATCTGGGTATGGTATTCCGCGCAAGCGTGGGGCTGCGGGTGGGTGTATGCATCCGTGGACTGCTTCACCACTCCGTCCGTCGGGTCAACATAATAGTGCCCCTGCTTGTTCCCCAATATGCCATACGCGTATGCAAGGCCGGTGTTGAACCACTGCGGCGAGTTTGGCGACGCCATCTGGCTTATCAGCATGTATTTTAGCTCGTCCTCGAACGCGTCCGCGTCGGCTTTCGAGAGGAAATAGCCGTGCCTCTCGCCCCAGCTGCGCCAGCAGCCTGACAGCCTGCTTACCACCTGCCGGATTGATTTCTCGCAGCCCGTGACCGTTTTCCCGTTGCTGTCCTTGAGGAGATTGCCCTGCTTGTCATACTGCGGCACGCCCGCCTTCCTGAAGTATTTCTGCGCCACGATGTCGGTTGCCACCTGCGACCAGCTTTTCGGCACCTCGACATCCCGCATCTCGAAAACCACCGAGCCGTCGGAGTTCCTGATTACGGATGTGCGCAATTCATATTCAACCGCATCCAGCGGGTCGGTCCCTTCTTCGGTAAAAAGACGCTTTATCTGCATTCCGCCCTGCTTGGCCGCCTGCCTTGCCATCAGCGCAGGGCTCAGTTCCATCTCATTGCCATGCTTCTGTTCAATCATGCCTGCAGAATTTGCCACGGTTGTCCCAGCCATGTTCCCACCTCGTTTGCCATCAAAGCGGAAAATGCGTTCCGCTGCAAGCAAAAGAGGCGTTTCGGCGAGGTTTTCCGGCACGTTCGAACCTGCAAAAACCACAATATATGGTGTTTTCCAGGTAAGCCAACCACAACCTGTTGCGCTTGCAACGGATATCTAAGGTTTAGATTTATATACCTGCTTTCGCGCAAAAAAATCACGGCGAAGTGGGCAAAATTTGGGAAAATTTTCGGGCAAACCCGGCCCGCGCGGCACGCGCGCCTTGGCTTTTTCGGTGCGCCGCAAACCGCGCTCAATGCCATTTTCTGTGCATTTACCAAAAGCTATTTAATCTGGGCGCTGTATCTTCGCAGGGAAGGGTGTTTATTTGAAAAAATCTCAATCTCAGCCCCAGGGCGCGCAAGCCGGCACGTTCGCAGTGAAGGCGGGCCTTGCGCAGATGCTCAAGGGCGGCGTGATAATGGACGTCATCAATGCCGAGCAGGCGAAGCTTGCCGAGGACTCCGGCGCGGTTGCCGTGATGGCGCTGGAAGCTGTGCCCGCGGACATCCGCAGGCTCGGCGGGGTGGCGCGCATGAGCGACCCGCGGCGCATCCGGGAAATCCAGGCGGCAGTTTCCATTCCCGTGATGGCAAAATGCAGGATAGGGCATTTCGTCGAGGCGCAGGTGCTCCAGTCCCTCGAGGTGGATTACATTGACGAGAGCGAAGTGCTCACCGTCGCGGACGCGGCCCACCACATCGACAAATGGGCGTTCTCGGTCCCGTTCGTGTGCGGATGCCGCGACCTTGGCGAGGCGCTGCGCAGGATTTCCGAAGGCGCGGCGATGATTCGGACAAAGGGAGAGGCGGGCACCGGCAACATCATCGAGGCCGTGCGCCACATCAGGACGGTGAACGAGGAAATCGCGAACCTTCGGGGCATGGGCAGGAAAGAGCTTGCGCAGGCTGCGCACGACATGCGCGTGCCCGTTTCGCTTGTTGAGAAAGTTTCAGAGCTTGGAAGGCTTCCAGTGGTGAATTTCGCCGCAGGCGGCATAGCGACGCCTGCGGACGCCGCGCTTTGCATGCAGCTCGGCTGCGACGGCGTGTTCGTGGGGAGCGGGATATTCAAGTCCTCGGACCCGGAAAGGCGCGCGCAGGCGATAGTGGACGCTGTCGCGCACTATGACGAGCCAGACAAGATATGCAAGGCGTCCGAAGGGCTGGGCAAGCCCATGGACAGCCTGGACGTCAACGTGCTGAAGCCCGAGGAGAGGCTTTCCAACCGTGGCATCTGAACGGCATGCGTCCGCGCGCGCATGGCGGGCGGGGCAAGGGGCTGAAAATGGCTGAAACGGCAAAAATGAAGAGAATCGGGGTGCTCTCGCTCCAGGGCGGGGTGGAGGAGCACATAAACGCGCTCCTGTCAGCGTCGGCAAAATGCTCGCTGCCAGTCCAGGTGGTGGAAGTCCGCTCGCGGGAGGACGCGGAAGGGCTGGACGGCATAATACTTCCTGGCGGCGAATCCACCGCGATAGGCAGGCTCATGGAGCGCGAGGGGCTTTTCCCGGACGTGTTGCGCGTGCGGAAAATATTCGGCACCTGCGCAGGCGCCATAATGCTTGCAAAAAACGTGGAAGGCGCGGTGCCGGGGCAGCGCTTCCTTTCATTGATGGACATAACGGCCTCGCGCAATGCCTACGGCTCCCAGCTTTCCTCTTTTGAGGCGCGCCTCACCACGGTTTTCGGCACGGTGAACGGCGTCTTCATCCGCGCGCCGAAAATCGCGCCCGCTTCCAAGGACTGCCAGCCAATGGCATTCCACGGCGAAGAGGTCGTTGCCGCGTACCAGAAGAAGGGCGAGCGCCATTTCCTCGCGTCATCGTTCCATCCCGAGCTTACGACCACGAAATTCCACGAGTTTTTCCTCAAGCTCTAATTATCCATTTTTAACCACTCTATTTAAATACTTTTGCCGCCACAGCAATAACGGGGTGGCTCAATGTCTCTCAAAGTATTTTTCACAGATAAAAAAACCGACGCGAAGCAGGGGAAGACGGATTTCTCGCAGGGTGCAGTGAAAGCCGCGCTTGACAAGGCATTTGACGGGATGCAAAAGTCCGGCGTTGACAGGATTGTCCTAAGGGTTGTCCCCGATATCTGCCCGGCGTCAAAGAATGCGACGCTTGGCTGGCAAAACACCAGCAACAGCGTATATCATGCAAAGGAATCCCTTCCGCTTGCTGAAACCAGCATGATGAAAGAGAAAAAGCCATATCAGGCAATTGCACTTACATCCAACGGTGTAGTGAAGCGCGACGCCCAAGCGGTTGAAGTGGTGGACCGCGTGCCTATGGACTGCTTTTCTCTTGTCGACCCGGAGCGCTATGGAAAAGCAGCAAACGTCTTCGTAGGGGCGAACATTGCCGAATTCATCTCAGCCAATTCCACCCAGCGGGTAATCTCCGCGCAGGAAATCCTTGCTGCAATCGAGCCACAAATCGCCGAGTACAAGCAGATAACTGTAAAGCTTTTTGAAAAATCCGGCGTCTATGAAGCAGTTGAAAAGCTTGAGGCGCGCGAATTTGCCACCAAGGCAGATGAGCTTTTGCAGAACGCAAGGGCGGCAATCGCTTCTGCCAAAAAAGAATAAGCGCCTATGCCTGCGTCCCTTTCGCGCAGTCGTTGCAGACAAAGCCCGTCTTGCAGTTCGGCCTTCCGCAGTTGCCCCTTCCGCACGAGCGGCAAGTTTCCGTGGCGGTCCTTCCGCAGATGGCGCACAACCCTGCAATATTCATAATTATCACTTCAACAGGAATTGGGGGGCTATATTTAAAATTTGTCGCCCAACTTGGCGCATGGCACTGTTTCCCGCGCTTGCTGACGGCGAATACTACGTTTCATCAATCCCCGAGCACCAGCTCATGGGCATCGCGCGCCACCTCTCGTGCGTGCTGGGCGTGTTCCGCGAGGAGGAAGGCATCTCCGTCATTTTCTCAAAGGAAATATTGCCCCATGTCCAGCAGCTCACCGAAAAGAAAATCCAGGGCCCGTTCGCGCTCATCACATTCCGCGCGCAGACTTCCCTCAACGATGATGGCATCACGGCGGTTTTCTCAGCAGCGCTTGCGCGCGCAAAAATCCCTGCAAACGTGTTCGCAGGCTACCACCACGACCATGTGCTTGTCCCCTATGAAAAGCGCGAGGCTGCGCTCTCCGCGCTGAAAAAACTGTAAAAGACCGCCTAAGCTGTTTCCCTAGGCATATCAAGCTTCTCCTCCAGTTCTGCAAGCTTGACTATCCTCTTCTTCAACGTCGGGTGCGCGCTGATTATCGGATGTTTTTCAAACCACAGCACACAGCGCAGTTCAGCGTCCTTCGATGCGCCATGGCGCCCATCCAAAAGGAACATCACGATATACTCCAGGAGTGGCTTTGCACTTCCATTGAGCTTTGCGGAAAACCTGTCCGCGTTTATTTCAAACGCCCTGGAAATTCTTTTCAAGGTGAGCCACGCTGTCAACGCAAGAATGCCGACAACTGGCGCCTTCTGCACAAAAGTCTCGAATACCCCTGGGAAAGCGGAAAATAGCTCATGTGTGCCTATTGCCACCATCGCAATTGCAGAAATGGCAGCAGCAACTTTTTTCTGGGGATGATTCATGGCAATGTGCCCCAGCTCATGCCCGATTATGCCCCTTACTGCGCTCTCGCTGAAGGTGCCAAGCTTTTCACCCACAACTACTGTCTTGAATCCTATTGTGGCAGCCCCGTATGCAGGAATCCATCTGCCCTTCCCTTTCCGGACATATATGCTGCACAGGCCGGACTTTATGATAAGCTCTTTTGCGATCTGGCTGATTTTCACATCCGTTAGCTCACGTTTCTGCTTCTCAATAAGTTCAGGTGCGCCATCATTTTTTTTCTCAAAAGCTGCGCTATGCCTTTTTTCTATAGCATGTAAGCGCGGTGCTAGCAATGCACGTTCCATGCTCTTCTTATGCCTGCTAGCCTTTTTAAATGTTGCCTAAAATGAGTTTTTGTGCCTGTTCACTTGAGAACTCCGAAACCGGACAATCTCCAGCGCTGCCCGAGCCTGCGCGTGATTGCCATCTTGTTCCCCTTCTCTGCGCAAATCGGGCGCTTGAGCTTGAGCGTTACCGTCGTTCCCTTGAGCTTCAGAATCACGCCGAGCGAAGTGGAAGTGCCGGACGAAACCACGAGCGGCTCCGCGGCCTTGAGTGCCGGGTTGTCGAACCCTTCGCGCTTCAGGAGGGTGTAATCAAGCACGATTTCCGAAAGCACTGGCGGGAGCGTCCCCTTCTTCCCAATCAGGTTGCCCACAAGGTGGTCCGACTTCGCGACTGCCGGGTCAAGCCCCGTCGCGACGCCGATAAGCCCGCCCGGGTGCGCCTCCTGCACGGATTCCTTCCCGGCCATGAGCGCGCCCACCTTCAGGACGAGCGGCTCAATCGTCTCTTTGTCCTTTATCTTCTTTGCAATGCCCGGGGCGATTTCAATCTCGTCGCCAACCTTGAGCGTTCCCTGTATGAGCGAGCCGCCCACCACGCCGCCCTTGAGCTTTGATATGTCCGAGCCGGGCTTGTTCACGTCGAACGAGCGCGCGACGTACATGCGCGCAGGGAGCGTTGTGTCCCGCTTCGGTGTGGGGATTGTCTTTTCAATCGCCTCGATGAGCTTGTCTATGTTGGCGTTGTAATTTGCCGATATGGGCACGATTGGCGCGTTCTCCGCCGTCGAGCCCTTGAGGAACTTCTTTATCTGCCTGTAGTTCTCCATCGCCTTTTCCTTGTCCACCAGGTCAATCTTGTTCTGCACGACCACGACGTTCTTGATTCCCAGTATGTCGAGCACCTGGAGGTGCTCTTCAGTCTGCGGCTGGGGGCAGGTTTCGTTCGCGGCAATCACCAGTACGGCGCCGTCCAATATGCTCGACGCGGCTATGGTGGTGGTCATCAGGGTCTCGTGCCCCGGCGCGTCAAGGAAGGAAACGTACCGTGCCACTTCCCATTTGGACTTGTCCTTCGCAGCCTCTGCCTCGGTGGCATATTCCGTGCCGTCCTTGTTCCTGTAAAAAGTCACGTCCGCGTAGCCTATCTTTATCGTGATGCCGCGCTTGAGCTCCTCGGAGTGCGTGTCCGTCCACTTGCCCGTAAGCGCGCGGGTCAGGCTTGTCTTTCCGTGGTCGACGTGCCCGACCATCCCTATGTTCACTTCAGCTTGCATCAAATGCCTCAATCAATTAAATCAGAAAAAAATTTATCTTTTCTTCTCGTCCTTCTTCTCAGCGCCAGCTGCTGCCTTGGGGAAAAGCTCCTCCAGGGGCTTGCTTCCCATGGTGACCACCTGCGTGTTCACCTGCACAATCTGGTCGGAGATGATGTTGCCGCGAACATTCCTCTTCGCGCGCACGCCCTTGCCCATCTTCCGAAAGCCAGTGCCGCTTGAAAGTATGACGCCCGCCCTTCTCGGGCCCGACACGTCCCTCCTCATGGGGAAGCCCGAGCTGTCGCTTCCGCCTGTGATTTCCAGCTCGTAGCCGTCCGCGCCCACCGCGCCGCCCTCGAGCTTGTCGCCTATCTTCTTCCCGATAAGCGCCGAATCCTTGTCCTTTGCAAGGTCTATCCCGTAGCTTTTGCCGGTTTTCTTCTCTGATATGACTATCTTCATATTATCACTCTCTTTATTGGATTTAGAACACGTGTCGTATCCGTTGATGGGTTATTCCTGGCAATCTTTTAAAAAGGCTTGCGGCGCCGCAGGCCTTTGCGCCATCGGGCTTCTGCCAGTTATCCGCAATCCCCGGTCAGATTTCCCGCCATTTCCCCCTGGCGTGCGCCACCATGCCTTCGTAGCGCACCCCGAATTTCCCATTATAATATGCAGCCGGCTCGATTGCGAGCACAGCGCCCTCCAGCGAATCGCGCGATTTTGCGCCGAGGTGCGGGCATTCGTGCACTTCAATCCCCACGCCGTGCCCTATCGCGTGGATGAGCGGGGGCATCCCGTATTTCTTCATGAGCCTGTCTGAAAGCAGCGCAACGTCCTTCCCCGCCTTGCATCCCGGCAGCGCTGCGGTTATCTCCTGGTAAACTTTCCTGCATTTTTCATACGCCGCCTGCTCGGGCATGCCTTTTTTTCTGAAATAGCACCTCGTGAAGTCTGAGCAGTACCCGTTTTTTTTCACGCCAAAATCCACCAGCACGAAGTTCCCCAGCCTGGCGCTTCCCGCCTTGTGGTGCGGCTGCGCGCTTCCCGCGCCTGTCGCCACGATGGGCTCGAATGAAATCTCGCATCCCTGCCTCAACGCCTCCATCTTCAGGTGCGCGGCAAGCTTTTCCTCGGTGCAAAACTTCCAGGGCTTAAGCGCCCCCAGTATTTTCTTGGCGATGCGCGCGGCTTTTGCGATTTTTTCCACTTCGCCGGCGCTCTTCCTCCCCCTGATTTCCTCGATTTTCATGTCGGCGTCCACAAGCCTCAGCTTCGCCCTAGCCCTCAGCGCGGAATGCCTCGCAGCGCTCATTTCCGACGCGGCAAAGCCAACCATTCCCCTGCCGCACGTTCTCCTCAGCACTTTTGCGGGCTCCTTGCCTAGCTTCCTCACCGGGTAGCGGCAGCTTTTCTTCGCCTCTGCAAAATTCATTTCGTGCGTGAGCAGCACGCCGCCTCCTCTCTTGAGCACAAGATAGCATCCATCAACATTGCAGCCCGAAAAATAGGAAAACGACGCGCTTTCCCCCATTGCCTGGTCCCCGTTGCAGAACAGCGCCGTTGAGAACTTCTCATTGGCGAACAGGCGGTTGCGCCTCCCGTTTATTTCTTCCATGAGCGCCCTTTTCCTTTGCCCTTTTATAAATCTGCGCGCGCCATCGCCTATTATGCGCTTCATCCGCTTCAGCAAAAGGCATCTGCCCTCTTTCCGCGCCATGCTCCTCGCTGCCAAGGGCGAATTCGGCGCCAGCTGGGCCATCCGCATGCAAAAGGTTTTCTCGCAGCGCGGCTGCCCGCGCTGCGGGCTTTTTACATACGCCGTGGAAGAGGGCGGAGAGCTTGTGGCGGTGTTTGCCACGCGCGAGGAAGTGGAGGCGTTCGTGCTTTATTTCATACTTGTGCGGGGCGACTGCGCCCGCAAGGGCATCGGGAAGGGGATAGTCGCGCGCGCGGAAAAGATGGCGCGCGCATCCGGCGCCGCGTTCCTGCGCGTGGACATCTACACCGGCAAGCCCGTAGGGGCATTTTACAGGAAGCAGGGCTTCAGGCTGGGTGGCAGGGTGAAATTCTACGAGGAAGACGGCGATGACCAGACGTTCCTGTATAAGCGGCTCAGGCGGGAATGAATTACGCGTGATACCACTTAAAATAACTTTATAAACCCTTGCCCGCATATCACATCATTACATCCTTCAAACTAGGCGATATGATGGCAAAAGAAACACAAACACAGTGTTATCCTCCCATTCCTGAGGATGTATTGGATAGGCTGCTTGCTGCCCCAAATGGCAATCTCCTGGCGCTTGCGCAGATTGCCGCAGGCCAGCTCGTAGGCCTGAAATGCGAATTTGCCCACGGCAGGAGGATTATTTACGCCCCATCCGGGCTCCAGAAACAGCTGGTCCGCGCAGTGCTAAAAAAGGTTTCGACGTCGCGCGTGGAACGCCCCCGCATGGAAACTCTCATCACTCGCAGGTCGGGGCCGTCTCTGGACGTCAAGACGCTAAATAGGAAGGCATGCAAGCACTGAATCGAATTTCCTGAGCAGCGCAATCGCCCTGCGCGCCTGCTTTCCTGACAAGTCTGCCCCGGCGCACTCAAGCGCGAACTTTTCCGCAACATCAAGCGCCGACGGCACGTCCATGTTGTCGCCAAGCGACGCCTCGAACTCCTTCTGCGCATCCACTGCAAATTCCAAAAAGCCCTCCCTTCCAGCGCCTTCGGTTCCTGCTCCTCCGTGCGCATTCTTCAGCGCGTTAATCGCCCTTCTCATGCCAAGCGAGCGCATTTTCACCGCCCTCGCATATTGCCACGTGAAATCCAGCCTTCTCCTGTAATGCACTGACAAAAGCATCATGCGCGCCTCTTGCGCGGAAAAGCCGCGCGCAAGCAGGTCTGGCAGCAGCACCACATTGCCTTTTGACTTGCTCATCTTCTTGCCGCCGACAATCAGGTGGCGCACATGCACGTAATATTTCGAGAACTCGTGGCCGGAGCGGGATTTTCCGCCGCAAAGCGTATTCGCGATTGCGCGCGTGTTCTCATGGTGGTTGAACAGGTTGTCCTGCCCTCCCATCGAAATGTCTATTCTGCCGCCAAGCTCGGCGGTTGCCATGGCCGCGCACTGCACGTTCCAGGCGGGCTTGCACATGCCCTGGTCCGTCTCCATGCATTTCTCGCACTCCGCGCGCGGGCAGCGGCTCCAAAGCAGGAAGTCCCCCGCCTGGTATGGCTTGTACTCCTCGCGCATCACCTTCCTTTGCGCGCGGATTCTCTTCCCCGCAAGCTTTCCGTACGACGGGAATTTTGAAATGTCGAAAAACACCCTGCCTTTCCCGTCATTGTACGCGGCGCCCATCCGTAAAAGCGCGGCAACAGTGCCTGCCATCCTTTCCACATACTTGCTCACATGCGGGTAGCTGTCCGCAGGCAGCATCCCCAGCGCCGCGGCATCCTTCCTGAAAAGCCCCTCGTATTTGCGCGTGAGCGCAGCCCGTGCCACGTGCGCCTTGCGCACTTCCTTCTCCACTGTCTCGTCAATGTCGGTTATGTTCATCGCATGGCGCACCTTGTAGCCATGGTAAAGGAGGTAGCGCTTCAGCGTGTCCTCGAAAACATAAGTCCTGAAGTTGCCGATGTGCGGGCGCGCATAAACAGTGGGGCCGCAGGTGTAGATTTTGACTTCCTTCGGGCTGCGGGGCGTGAATTTCTCGACTTTCCTGCCAAGGCTATTGTATATTTCCATGCAGCCATTCCCCCTTCAAATCTGCATCTTGTCGAAGCTCTTGCTTGCAATGTACGCGAATGCCAGCGTGGCAACGGTCAGCACCGCAACGTCATACGCAATGCCGAACTGCCCGGTGCCCAGAAGCGCCTCCCTCATCAGGTCCACGCCGTACGTCATGGGGTTGAGCTTCACGATGATGTCAAGGAACGCGGGCAGGTTCTGCACCGGGAAAAGCGCGCCCGAGAGCATGAACATGGGCCACATCACAAAACTCATCACGAGGTTGAACCCTTCCGGCGACTTCATGTTCGCGCCGATTATCAGCCCTATGCTTGTCATGCAGCAGGCCACGATGACCGCGAGCGGGATTGCCAGCAGGAATTGCGGGATGCCGGGCACAAAGCCGAACGCCAGCCCTATGAGCAGGAGCACGGTTGCCTGCATGGTCGCGTCGCTCGCGCCGCCAAGCATCTTTCCCAGGAATACTGCCGAGCGCGGCACAGGTGCCACTAGCACTTCCTTCAAAAAGTCCAGTTTCCTGTCCCAGATGATGTACATCCCGTAGAAAATGGAGCCGAAAAGTATCGCCATTGCCACTATGCCTGGGAACATGAACGCCTGGTAGCTCATGCCCTCTATCTGCACGCTCGCGCCCAGGCCGCCGCCAACTGCGAAAATCCACATGAGCGGGGTGACAACCGCGGAAACCACCCTCTCCTTCTCGCGGAAGAAGACAATGATTTCGCGCACCCAAATCGCGTAGACTCCGTCAAAATATCCCATGATAACCACGTTCGCTTGCCATCCCGTCCTCTTTCTATCTCGCCCTTCCCATCAAACCCTTCCAACTCTTTCTATCCAGCCCTTCCTATCTGTTATTGGCATTCATCATATTTGCGGGCAAGCCCGCAAATACTGAAAAAATGCTAATCGTATTTTTTCATCATTCTCTCCATGTACCCGCCCTCTGCAGAATCCTCTCGTATCCCCTTGCCGGTGTATTTTATGAAAACATCGTTGAGCGTGGCCGGGCGGATTTCAATCGCCTCGATGCCTGACAATGCCTTGAGCATGATTGGCAGGTTCTTGTGCGAATCCGCAACTGTCGCATGCACGCTTCCGCCTTCCGCCCTCACGTGCGTTATGAACTTCATGCCGCCGAGCTTTTTTGCCACCTTTTTCGCATCCTTCGCTTTCATGATTACCGTGTCGCCGCCCAATTCCTCCACAAGCTCATGCGGCTTTCCCACCGCAATAACCTTCCCGTGGTCAATTATCGCAACCCTTTCCGCGAACTGCTCCGCCTCTTCCAGGTAGTGCGTGGTGAAAACAACCGTGGTGCCCTCGCGCCTGGACATCTTCCTTATGTATTCCCAGATGTGCTGGCGCGTCTGCGGGTCAAGCCCTGTTGTCGGCTCGTCGAGGAAAAGCACCTTCGGGTGGTGCAGTATGCCGCGCGCAATCTCAAGGCGCTTCCTCATGCCGCCCGAATATTCCCGTATCTTCGCGTGCTGCCTGTCCTTCAGCCCGACGAGCGAAACCATGTCGTCAATCCTTTCCTTCCTCCCCTTTGCCGGGACGTTGTAAAGGAGCGCGTGCATCTCGAGGTTCTCCCTGCCCGAAAGCAAGTCGTCTACCGACGGCTGCTGGAACACCACTCCTATCTGCTGCCTCACTCTGAGCGGCTCGCGCGCGACGTCGAATCCCGCCACAACCGCCTTGCCCGATGTGGGCGCAAGCAGGCCCGTAAGCATGGAAATCGTGGTGGTCTTTCCCGCGCCGTTGGGGCCCAAAAGCGCGAACACTTCCCCCTCGCGCACGGATAGCGTTATGCCGTCCACCGCCTTGAGGCTGCCGAAATGCTTGGAAAGTTTTTCTATGCTAATCGCTGGTTTTCCATTCATCAAAACGCCTTGCAGGGATTGCCTCTCCTCACTTTATAAACCGCACCAGAACGGGTGCGCGTTGGCCTGCCATTGAATTGCGCGCTGGCGCAAACGGCTGCCCTGCCGACGCGGCATTCATCCCAGCACGGCGTTGAACAGGTAGCCCGTAATCACGAACGCGATGAACAGCACGAGCGCGAACACCGCGATGAGCTTGGGCTTTATCACGCGCCGCAATATTATCATCTCGGGCAGCGACAGGCCAATCACGCCCATCATGAAGGCAAGCGCGGTTCCCATCGCCATCCCCTTGGAGACGAGCACGCCCATGATGGGCACCATGCCCGCGGCATTCGAGTAGAGCGGGATGCCAATCAGCACCGCAATCGGCACGGCAAGCAAATTATCCCTGCCCGCGACGCTTGAGAGGAAATCCGCGGGCGCGTAGCCGTGTATGAGCGCGCCGATGCCGATTCCCAGCACAAGGTAGGGCAGCACGCTAAGCGTGATGCTCCTCGACTCGCCAGCCGCGAACTCCACGCGCGCGTTCCAGTCCATCCTTTTGCTCCTTGCCGCCTTGCCCTTCTTCAGGCGCATCTTTTCCACTTCGCCCTCGAGGTGCAGCCTTCCAATCACAATGCCCGCGACAGTCGCAATCGCCAGGCCGGAAACAATGTAAAGCACTGCGATGTTGAACCCGAACATGCCCCACAGTAGCGCCACTGCCACCTCGTTGATGAGCGGCGAGGCAATGAGGAACGAGAACGTCACGCCCAACGGCACGCCCGCCTCCACAAAGCCTATGAACAGCGGCACTGCGGAGCACGAGCAGAAAGGCGTTGGCACGCCAAGGAGCGCAGCCATCAGGTTCCCCACGCCCTCGCGCCTGCCTCCCAGCCACTTTTTCACCTTCTGCGGGGTAACGAACGTGCGCATAATCCCTACCGCGAACACCACTATCGCCAAAAGCAGCGTGACATACATCACGTCCGCGACAAAGAATGCCGCCGACTCGCCAAGCTGCCCATGCGCCATCCCGAGCGCCGAATAAACAAGCCACGCCGCAAATTCCTCAAACATAAAACCACTCTCGCGATATTTACCATCTGGCAATGTCGCCAATCACTTTCCTGCCCTTTGCAGAAACAGAATAAATGCGCATTTTCCCGTCCTTCCTCATGCGCGCAAGCCCAGCCTCGCGCAGCACGCGGAGGTGCTGCGAAACGGCGGGCTGGGACGTGCCCACTTTCCCTGGCAGCACGCACGCGCAAAGCTCGCCGCGCGAAAGGAGGGCAAGGATTTTCAGCCGCGTCCCGTCGGAAACGGCAGCAAGCGTTTTTTTCATAACATATAAGTTGGCACTTATATTTTATAAAGCCCACGCTAATCGAAATTAATAGTTACCACACATTTCAAAGCCTGTTTGTGTGCCTAACCTGCAAGGGATGAATAGTTAGCACACAACCTGCGCATTTTTGTATGATAACTGATTTGGCGCAAGCGCCTTGCGCGCCATCCGCAATCAGTCGCTGTCAATCCTTGGCGCGAGGTAGTAGACGACCTTTGCGCTTTCCACCTCGTACTCCACCTTCAGCGGCGCGTTTGTCTTGAGGTAGATTGAAATCGGCGCATTGTCCGGGCACGCCTTCACGATGTCGTCCAGGTACTGGAGCGGGAACGTCGCGCGCGCGGGCTTGGTGACGGACATTTCCATCACTTCCTCCCCGGCCTTCTCGTTCTCCTCGGTAAGGTCGGACGAGTCGCCGTGCACCTCTATTGAAAACCCGTTCTCGTTGGCCTCGAGCGAAATATGCGAGCCGACGAGCGACGCGTCGCGCAGCGAGTCGCGGAAGCTCGAGCTTGACACCTTCACCACTGCGTCATGCGCGATGGACGGCTCCTTTGCCACGCCCGCAGGCATGTCCAGGATGGGCACCTTGAAGCTCCTCTTCCTGCTTGCGCCCACGAACCTGAGCTGGAACTTGTTGCCCTCCTGGGAAATCGAAAGCTTCTCGGCGCCGCGCGTGCGCGAAAGTATCTTCGCCACCGCGTCGAAATTCAGCCCCACCTTTGCGGACGGCGTGGGCGCCTCGTATTCCGAGAATGCCGCCTTCGGCATCGCAAACGACACCATGGCAATCTGGGAAGGGTCCATTGCGCGGAGGTAAAGCCCGTCCTCGCGCACCTCCATTATGCCCTCGTCAATGAGGTTGACGATGGCGTCGGTGGCGTTCTTGTAGCGCTTGGCATCCTCGACAGTGAATTTGAACATTGATATCCCTCCCGCACAAATATCGCAGGGCAAATTTTTAAAGTGTTTGACCGCAGTACACAACATGGAAACTTCACTATACCTTGCAGACTCTTACGCGCGCACCTGCCCTGCCCGCGTGCTTGCCGTAACGGACGGCAAATTCGTAACGCTTGACGCCTCCATATTCTCGCCGCGCGGCGGCGGGCTGGTGTCCGACACGGGCACGCTCACCCGCAAAAGCGACGGCGCAGCCTTCCCTGTCCTCTACGTCGTGAAAAAGGACGGCATAGTCTCCCATGAAGTCGGGAAGGAAGGGCTGGCAGCCGGGGACGAAGTGGCATGCGAAATAGACTGGGGGCGCCGCCACAGGCTCATGCGCTCGCACACCGCCGGGCACATACTTTCAGCAATCATGTTCAGGAAGAGCGGCATACTGATAACCGGCAATTCCATAGACGTTGACAAGTCGCGCTTTGACTTTTCCATGGAGAACTTCGACAAGGGCGCGTTCCAGTCCCTCATTGACGAGGCGAACGCCGCAATCGCTCTCAACCTCGACGTGTCGGTTTCCCATCTCGCGCGCGAGGAAGCCCTCAAGATGCCCGGCATGGTGAAGCTTGCTGGCGCGCTCCCTCCCGAAGTGAAGGAGCTGCGCATAGTGAAGATAGGGGACGTGGACGAGCAGGCCGACGGCGGCGTGCACGTGAAGAACACGTCGGAAATAGGGAAAATCGTCTTCCTTTCCGCCGAGAACAAGGGCAAGAGCAACAGGCGCGTGTACTTCAAGCTGGAGCCTTAGCCATCATCGCTTCTGCTTTGGGGCCTTTTCGTGCCGCGCGCGCATATTATTGCGTGCCTGCTCTTCAAAATCAGGCAAGAATCTGCCTGCCTTCGATTACGCACTTTATCCTTTCCACGCCCTTCCTTATCGTTTCTTCGGCCACTGCGAAACTGAGCCTGATGCAGCTTGTCAGGTCGCCTTTTTCCTTTGGCCCGAACCTGTTGTCAGCAAGCACGGCAACCCCGTTCTCAAGAAGCAGCGTCTCAAGCGCCTCAGCATTTTTCAGCCCTAGCCTTGCAATCGCCTTGGTAACGTCCACGTACGCATAAAACGCACCGTCGGGGGACTTGCAGTCAAAACCGCCAATCCCATTCAGCAGCGGGACTATGATGTCGCGCCTTCTCCTGTAGCTTTCCACCATCATCTTCGTTGCATCCATGGGCCCGCGGAAAGCCGCAACCACCCCGTACTGTGACGTTATGTTCGGGCAGGAATCGGTGTTCATGGCATAATCCTTGATGGCCTGCATCAGCGCCAGGTCCCCGCTTGCAACAAACCCTATCCGGTACGCAGGCGCAGCCACGAGCTTCGACCCGCTTTCCGCAATCACGGTGCCGTTGAACATGCCGTTAAGCGAAGCGATGCTCATGAACTCCTTCTCATACGTGATTTGGGAATAAACCTCGTCCGAGTACACCCTGAAGCCCCATTTCTGGGCAAGGCCTGCGATTTCCTTGAGGTTTTCGGCATTCTGCATGACGCCTGTTGGGTTGTTGGGCGAGCACAGTATCACAAGGCTTGTCTTGTTGCCGACTTTTTTCCTGAATTCGGACATGTCCATCTGGAAGCCGTTCTCAGGCTTCAGGTGAATCGGCACGCCCTTTGCGCGCTGGATGCCTATCTGCGCCCCATATGTCGGGAAGCCCGGGACAGGATAGATTATCTCGCTGCCCGGTTTTGCTGCGCAGAAAATGGCTGCGGCAATCGTGGGCTTTCCGCCGTGGAAAATGCAGATGTTTTCCGGGCTTGCCTTTATGCCCCTTGTTTCCGAAATGTAATGCGCCGCCGCCTCCCGCGCCTCGAATATGCCCGCCGAAGGGGTATAGCCGTTTTTCCCGGTGTCAATCGCCCATTTCATCTTTTCCTTCACATGCTCCGGGGTGTCAAAATCAGGCTGGCCTATGCAGAAATTGCAGATGTCAAAGCCGCGCTCCCTCAGCCACCCGACCTTGGCATTCACGTTCAATATCCCCTCCTTCGGGAGACTGAGCGCGCGATTCGGCAACTGGCGGCCCCAAACCTGCTCGGGCCTGATGGCACTGGCTTTTGACCTTATAAGATTCAACGCATTCGGGTCAGTATTCGGCAATTTTATCCTTGTTTGAGTAGTCATCATAATATCTATTGTTTCCTGATTATATGTGTTTAAAAACATACATGCGCGTATATTTCAAACTGACTCTATCTGCCGTCTACTCTTGGCGGCATGACCCCTGTTTTTATTATATTGGACTCCCTATGCTCCCATTGCAATCATGAAATCCGCTTCAAGCAGGGTGTTTCCCATGATAGACGAACGCACGATTTCGCAGCCAAAAGTGACGGTGTATTCCACGCCTACCTGCCCCTACTGCACAATGGCAAAGCGCTACCTGAGCGAGCGCGGCATCAAGTACGAGGACGTGGATGTATCGGCGAACCAGGCGCGCGCGCTTGAGATGCTCACGAAAACAGGGCAGATGGGCGTGCCGGTGCTTGACATCGGCGGGCAGGTGATAGTCGGCTTCAACAGGCCTGCCATAGAGGACGCGCTCATGCAGATGAGGTAGTGCATCCACACTGTTTATTTTTTAAACACTTGCCACCAGCAAAACTCCATGGATGTTCCTCAGGTTCCAACGCCGATAGGCACTGGCAAGATGGGCGGCAAATCGCAAAGCCTCATTGACGCCAAGGGCGCTTTCCAGAAAGCAGGCTTGCCATTCCCAAAGCTCCAGCCGTGCACTTCCGAGCATTTCGAGGAATTCTATGACAGGGCAGGGGCGAACGGCAAGGGCAGCAATGCCGAGAAGCAAAAAAAAGTAATGGAAACCAAATTCACATACAACGAAATGAAGCCGATAATCGAGGCTGCGCTCCGCGACTGCACATATGCGCCATTGTTCCCTGACGAAAAGCCCTTCTATGCGGCATTTGCGCGCTCCGACGAGTATGAAGCCGGCACTGGCGTGCGCAAAAGCCAGTCTGCGCTTTCGCATGGCAGCGAGGCCCTTTTCATTGACCGGCTGTTTTTTGCAATAAAAGAAGTGCTGGCCAGCCGCTTCAATGAGGATGCCGTGATATTTGACAGGATGATGGGGCTCGGGAAAGAGGCAAACGGCGCCATGATTATGCCATATTACGGTTCCCACGTGATAGGCAATTCCTTCACAGCGAGCTTCCCCATACTGCTCTCGGTTGCATATGGTGGGGACTCAAAGAAGGCAGTCATTTCCACATTCGAGTCCGGCAGCTTGGTGCAATGGCATAATATCGGTGGGGTAGCCACCGACTCCATGTTCAACGCCATACTCGCCAATAATTTCAGCGAGCATCTAACTCCAAAAATTTTGCACTCAAAAATCAATTTTATGAATGGGGCATGCTCTGATTCAACTATCTCATCTTCTTTTGGGGCAATCATCAAGGCATCCCTTCCGCCCGGCATCTCAGACGGCTATTCCGAGCGTATTGTCAATATTAACATAGATGATCAACTCCATAGCCTGTGCGCGAGCGTCAATAGTGTCTCAGAAGCACTGCCACTTTTGTTCTCCGAACTCGGGCCATTCTACGCCGAATTCGTAATGAACCCCCACGCAAGTGGCGCAATGCCCGTGCAGCTGGCAAAGCTGAGGACGGCTGCATTCAAAGTGGATTTATCCGCGCGCCACCTGCCCATCCAAGTCATTGAATCAATAGGCACATGCGAAAGGCATGTTGAAAAAGTCCGGTCTGCAGGCCGGGTGCCGAGCGAGGATGATATTAGGTTCAATGAGGGCAATTCCGGATACATGCTGCACATAAAAGCGAATGGCCGGCTGCCGATGGAAAGTTGGTCCCTTCGCCATCTTTTCAATGCCGGTGCGGTCTTCCTTGAAGTTCCGGGTGCATCCAATTATAATTTCGGCTTCCATCTCGGCGGCTACCTGCGCGAGCTTGGCATCCCTCTCATCATCTCGAACACCAGCCCCATCTTCAGGCAAGATGGCAAATACATTGTCTATGCGGATGAATTCCTGCTTAACGGGCTGACGTACGGCGCAATCTTCGAAGCTTGAAGAAATAGCTGCTCTTTGCAGTGGAATCCGCCCTGCCCGTCCCGCTGCTGGCAAAACCTGTCCGCAGGCTTACTCCTCCTCGTCGAACATGACTTTTTCCGCGCGCCACGGGTATTTCGCGGACACGAATTTCCTGTGGTCGAACAGGAAGCCGCGCCCCTTGCGCGAGACATCCTTGCTGAACGCAAGCTCGTATTGCCCGCCGGCCTCGGAATGGTAGTGGAAAACAATGTCCAGCCTGCGTGCGCCCTTGCTGCCGAGCGCCTCGCGCACAAAAGCGGTCACGTCCCTTTCCCTCTCCGCCCCGGGATTGGTCTCGAAAACGTCCAGGTGCCGCTCGTTGAGCACAAGCTCCTTGCCTGCGCATGAAAGCGCCGCCTTGAAATCGTAAATCGGGTGCTTGAGCGTCTTGTAGACAATCTGCGCGCCGCCGTCCTTCGCCTCCAGCTCCCAAACGAATATCGGGCGCACCGCAAGCTCAAGGTGCGCGGCGTCCTCCTCCTTCTTGGCGGTTGCGTTGAAGTATGCGAAATACAGGAGCGCGAGGGTGGCGATTGCCGTGAGGACCTCAAGGTACACCCTGGTGTCTTCATAGGTTATCTGCCCTGAATGGTAGTGGACAATCACGATGCCCATGAGAATCAGGAGCGCCAGAACAACGACATAGATGTACTTTTCCTTAATCCACTCAAGGTTTGCCATGCCCCATTTTCGCACTGCACTTTAAAAAGGATGTTTGCGAATTCGCTGCGGGTATCGCTATGAAGTTTGATATTAGGAGCAGGAAGCGCGACCACGTGGAGTCCGCGCGCAAGAAGGACATCGAGTATTCGCAGCCAGCCGGATTTTCCGATGTGCGCTTTGTGCACCAGCCACTGCCGGAAATGGCGCTTGACGACGTTGACACGCAGTGCCGCATGTTCGGCAAGATGCTTTCCTCGCCGCTCATGCTGCTTGGCATGACTGGCGGCTATCCCGAGGCTGCAAAAATAAACGCCAAGCTCGCCGCTGCGGCGGAAAAGGAAGGGCTGGCATTCGGCCTGGGCAGCCAGCGCGCCATGATTGAAAACCCCTCGCTCGCGTCCACATACAAGGTGAGGAAAGTTGCGCCCGCCATCCCCATCATCGGGAACATCGGCGGCTGCCAGCTGAAGAAATACGGCGTGAAAAAGGTGCGCGAGGCGCTCGACTTTGTGGAAGCCGACGCGCTTGCAATACACCTCAACCCGCTGCAGGAGCTTTGCCAGCCGGAAGGAGACCATGATTTTTCAGGGATACTCGGGCAGATTGAAATTTTCTGCCGCGACCTGGGCATGCCCGTCATAGTGAAGGAGACCGGCGCAGGCATGAGCATGAACGCGGCTGTCGCGCTCCGGCGCGCGGGCGTGGCGATGGCCGACGTTTCGGGCCTGGGCGGCACTTCCTGGAGCAAGGTGGAGTACATGCGCAGCGGCGCGTCCCCCGTGTTCGAGGGATGGGGCAACCCCACGTGCGTTTCCATCGCGGCGTGCTCCGAAGTGATAGAGACAATCGGCAGCGGGGGCGTGAGGAGCGGGCTTGACGCGGCGAAGGCGCTCGCGCTCGGCGCCGCATACGCTGGCGCGGCGCTCCCGTTCATCCGCGCGAAGGAGCCCGCAAAGGAGGCTGCTGCATGGAAGCGCGACCTCAAGATTGCAATGCTCCTTTCAGGCAGCAAGAACCTCTGGCACCTGCGCAGCGCGCGCCTCGTAATATCCGGCAAGACAGCCGAGGAAATGAAGCGCATCGGCGTGGACGTCGGCAGGTATGCAAGAAGGTAATGCGGCGCAGGCGGCGAGGCGGGCGTGTGCCTGATTGCAGTTTTTGGCGTGCCCCCTAAACGCTTAAATAGACGTGCCCCCTAAAAGACATAATGGCTGGCTACATAGAAAAAAAGAAGGTGAATGGGGGCGTTTACTACTACTTGACAGAGTCGGTCCGCGAGGGCGGCAAGTGGAAAAAAAAGCGAAAATACCTTGGGGTGCACACCCCGCACGGCTTTGAAAAGCCGCGGAGCGAGCCAAAACACCTGCTGTCTCAGTCAGAGCTTAAGCTAATTGATGAAATACAGGAGGCATATTCAAAGGCACACAAAGTGGGGCCCACGCTTTGGAAAGAAGAGCGTGACCTTTTCATAAGTTTTATCTTCAACACCAATGCAATTGAGGGCAGCACACTCACGCTTGCCGAAACCAGGAAAGTGCTGGGCGGCAAAAAGATTTCAGGCAAAAAATACGACGTGCTGGCTGCAAGGAACATGAAAAGATGCATTGATATGATTTTCAGCCGCAAGGACGGCATGGGCGAGGAATTCGTGCTTGCGCTCCACGCGGCAGAAATGGGTGGAATACTGCCTGGCGCTGGAAACTATCGGCAAGTGGACGTGCGCGTTGGGAAGTATGTCTGCCCGCCGCACACAGAAGTGCTGCGCCTGATGGGCAACTTTTTTTCCTGGCACTCATCTGCAAGCAAATCCCTGCATCCATTCGAGCTCGCCGCGCTTGTGCATTTGAAGTTCGTGCGCATCCATCCTTTCCGTGACGGAAACGGCAGGATGGCGCGGCTGCTGATGAACTTTATTCTTCTGAAAAATGGTTATCCCCTGCTGAACATATTTGACAGCGAGAAATTGCTTTATTACCTCAAATTGCAGGAAGCCGATTTCAAGAAGCGTTCGAAACCATTCGTGAAATACCTGTTCAGGGTTTATGCTCTTCAATACAAAGGCTATTTGAATTTGAAAGGCGTCCGATAAAAAGCAAAAATTCACAATTAGGGGCACAGTTGGGTGGCTACAAAATCATGCATTGTAGCCCCCCAAAATTCCGGCAGCCTGATAAATCTTCTTCCCGAAATTGCCGCATGGCAGGAAAACTCACGCTGGAGGAAATCATCCGCAAATACACGCTCAAGAACGCGCTGGACTACAAGCTCGCAATCCCGGCAAAGGTGGTGGGCAAGGTAATCGGCGAATTCCCGGATGCCAAGAACGACATGAAGGCGACGATGAAGCTTCTCAACGAGGAGGCGAAGCGCGTGAACTCGCTTGCGCACGGCCAGGTTGAGCAGGAAATGAAGGAGTTCGAGTATGCGGAAAAGAAGGAGGAGAAAAAGGGGCTTGAGCTTCCCGGCGCGGTGCAGGGGCGCGTGCTCACCCGTTTCCCCCCGGAGCCGTCCGGCTACCCGCACATCGGGCATGCAAAGGCGGCGTGGCTCGACTGCCAGTCCGCGCTCAACTACGGCGGAAAGATGCTCCTGCGCTTCGACGACACCAACCCGGAGAAGGAAAAGCAGGAATATGTCGAGGCGCTGAAGGAAGGGCTTGCCTGGCTCGGCATAGAATGGGGCGGGGAAACCTACACGTCGGACAGGATGGAGGACTTCTACACAAGCTGCGACGAGATGTTCGTGAAGTACAAGGCATACGTCTGCACCTGCAGCGCCGAAGCCATGAAGAAAGGGCGCGAGGAGAAAAAGGAATGCGACTGCACGGCGCGCGAGCCGCAGGAGAACATGGCGCTTTTCAGGAAAATGCGCGAGGGCAAGATGGAGGCGGGCGAGGCCGTGGTGCGCTTCCGCGGCGACATGCACTCTGAGAACACGGTGATGCGCGACCCCACGCTTTTCAGGATAATCAAGGCGCCCCACTTCCGGCAGGGCGGGAAGTACACCTGCTGGCCGTCATACGATTTTGCCGCGCCCATCATGGATTCCACCGAGGGAATCACGCACGCGATGAGGACAAAGGAATATGAATTGCGCAACGAGCTTTACTTCGCCATCATCAGGGCGCTCGAGCTCCGCCCGCCGCAGCTCATAGAATTCTCGCGCCTTTCGATAAAGGGCGCGCCCATCTCCAAGCGCCTCATCACGCCCCTGATTGAGCGGAAGAAGGTGGATGGCTGGGACGACCCGCGGCTCCCCACGCTGAAGGGGCTTGCCCGCAAGGGAATATTGCCCGAGGCGGTGAAATCGTTCGTGCTCTCTTTCGGGCTCACCAAGGTGGAATCCGAGCCCAGCTGGGACGCGCTCCTTGCCGAGAACCGCAAGCTGCTTGACGAGAGGTGCATGCGCCGCTACTTTGTGCGCGCGCCGGCAAGGCTTGCCGTGGACGGCGCGCCGGGAAAGGAAGTGGAAGTGCCGAACCACCCGAAAAATGCGGGCATGGGCAAGCGGAAGATGGCGACGGCATCAGAATTCTGGATTGCGGGCACCGACGCGGACGCGCTTGCCGTGGGCGAGACCTTCCGCCTCAAGGAGCTTTACAACCTCGTGGTCACTGAAAAAACAGCAGGCGGGATAAGGGCAAAATACGACGCCGACGAGGGCCTGGCTGCGAAAAAGATACAATGGGTGCCTGCGGAGTCCGCAGTCGCCTGCAAGGTGAAAATCGCGGGCGACCTGCTGGACAAGGATGGCAACTTCCGCGAAAACTCCATGTCAGAGGACTCGGGCTTCTGCGAAGCCTCCTGCCGCGGGCTTGCTGTCGGCGACATCGTGCAGTTCGAGCGCTACGGCTACGCGCGCATGGACAAGCTTGAGGAGCACGGGCTGGTGTTCGTCTTTTCGTGCTGAGTGCGCGGTTGGCGTTTATGCTTTCCTGCCGGCGCGCCGGTTTTCATTTTTGTATATGTAAATCCTATCGGCATCGAGCCGCGGCTCGATGTCTGATGCATTTTGCTTCGCAAAATGCACATCGGATTTCCATATGCGGACAAAGTCTGTCCGCAGACTTTGTTCTTGTATTGGAATTTCTATATTCCAATGCTGAAAAAGTTGTCTGCAACTTTTTCATCCAGTGCTGAGGCTTAACTACTGGAACTTTGCGAAATCTTCCTCGCTCACTTTTGCAAGCTCCAGCACGCCTTTGAGCGTGCCTAGCTTGAGTTCATGATGAAGCGGCACCACGGTTACCGCCTTCCCTGCTTCTGTTTCTTTCACAAGGACGACATGGCTGCCTTTCTGCCTCTTCGTTGAAAAGCCGAACTTGTTGCAGAGTATGCGCACGCACTCTTTTCCGGAACATGCCTTAAGCCGGGTTGGCATAACCTGGCACCTCGAAGGTGGTGAGAACGGGGCGCGAATGTTCCTTCATCGGGCATTCCTCAAGATAAAGCCCGGTTGCCTCGCGCAGGTTCTCAAGCGCCTCGTCCATTGTCTTGCCCTGGCTTATCGTGCCGACCTCGGTGCACTTTGCTATGAAGACGCCGTCTTCCTTCCAAATAACCGCGCTTAGGGAAACCATAAGGTAATTTTGCCCTCAGCGGTTATAAAAGTAGCGTTCGCGAATCCCCGCTTCACTTTTTCGCAGGCGGCGCGCGGAGCGCGGCAAGCAGCGAGGAGAGGCTGGCATTGGTGTGGCGCATCTCCAAAAGCATCGCCAGGAGGATTGCACGGTCGGTGGTGTACTGCGCCTTCTGGGCCGCCGCGGGCGCCTCCTTCTTCGCCCCGCTCATCCTCGCGTTTATCTCGTCTATCACACCGTCCTTCACGGATACGCCCGCAAGCACGTGCGTGACGTCCTTGGACTCGGACGGGCCGGGCGTGATTATGCTGATGGAGACCAGGCCCAGCAGCATATCCGGGAGCGAGCGGCAGAGTTCCACCCTGCTCACGCGCGCATACGGCAGCACGTTGGTGTTGGTGGAAAACACGCCCTGCCTGATTATTATCTCGTTGTCCGTAAGCTCGTAAGTGAAGCCGTCGTACTCCTTCGAATAATATATGTAGAGCGGGAAGAAAAGCAGCGCAGCCATGCCTGCGAACGAGATGATGGCGGCCAGGAATATGCTCATGCCGAACACTATCCTGTCTGAATCGAAAACGTAAATCGAGGCGATGGCAAGCGCCCAGAAAACGATGAGCAGCGCGTACTGCGGCGCAAGCCACTGCGCCTTCACTTTCGGGTCAAGATGCCTCTGCATGGGATTACCTCTGTTTGGGTTATCTGCCGGCTCGCAAGCCCACCGCCTTCAGCCTACTTCTGCTCGGCCATTATCACGACGTCAGCGGTGTTCCGCAGCGCGACTGAAAAGCCCGGCTCGCTCCCTATCACGATGGTTTCCTTGCCAAGCTCCTTTGCCTTCACAAGCACCGGGCGGAAGTCTATGTCGCGCGTCATCAGCGCGATTGCCTGGACGTGCGGGTTGTACACCTGCACCATCGCCTCCACAGCCATCGTCACGTCAACGTCTCCCGTGGTGATGATGGGCTCGAAGCCCTGGTTGGTCATCGCCTCGATGAGCTTGTCCGATGCGTACTGGTCCAGGAAAATCTTGGACACCTTTATGGTGCCGTGCTTCTCGATTTGCTTCCGGACGCTTACCAGGTCAAGCCGCACGTCCTTCCTTATGACGTTTGGCCCGTCTATCAGAAGCGCGATATTGCGGTCGGTTTTCTTGCTCTTGAGAAGTTCCTTTACCTTGTCCAGCATTGCCATTTTTACACCTTTTTTGTTGTATTCGTAAATTTGATAATTTACGAATGCGGACAAATTTCTCTGGAAATTTGTCCCTGTTGCCATGGAATGGCAACGGACTGCCCTCAGGCAAGCGCGTTGCCATCCGGCCCGTCATATATTCCTTCTTTGCCTACTTTACTCCGAAAAATGCAATCGTGTTCTGCAGAAGCTGCTTTTTCACGGCTTCCACTTCAATCCCCTTTATTTCCGCAATTGTTTTTATAGCCTCCAGGGTGTCAGACGGCGACTTGCCGATGTAGGGCGCGTCGGACTCGGCAAGGAGCTTTTCAATCGGCAGGCACTGCACGGACTTTTTCCTCTCCTTGCTTCTCATCGGGGGGATTGAAACAACCGCCCTCCCCCCTGCAACCGCCGCCTGCGCCTGCTCGGCGCTTCCTGAAAAGCAGTGCAGCATGTACCTCAGGTTGAAGTTGCCCAATATCTCGAGCACTTCCGCCTCGGCATCGCGCGAGTGCACCACCACCGGAAGCCCCAGCCTTTCCGCGAGCACGAGCTGCGAAATGAAGCATTCGTGCTGCAGGAAGCGCTCTTCCTGGGTCTTTGCCCAATGGAAATCCAGCCCGATTTCGCCGATTGCCAAAAGCTGCGGGAGCGAGGCGATTTTCTCCTCCCATTCCACCAGCCGTATCTTCACGTCCGGGTATTTCATCGCCTCCTGCGGGGCGATTCCCGCGCACAGGCGCACGTTGGCGTTCTCCGAGGCTATCTGCGCGTTCCGCTGGTTTGCCTTGTCGGAATAGCCGCATGTGATGTGGAGGATGGAGGGCGAAAAGCCGCCTGCGCAAGATTCAAGATGGCAGTGGGCATCGGCAAATTCCCACGGATAATCAGCCATGCCAGCACCCCTGTTTCAAACGGAATTTGCCGGCAGCCGCCAGAGCGGCTCCAATGGCAAATTCCCACGGATAATCAGCCATGCCAGCACCCCTGT
>JBAYMR010000012.1:0-54859 GCA_041663445.1 Candidatus Micrarchaeia archaeon | reverse complement strand
TGCAGGCGTCATCTACGCGGCAGGCCAGATGATGGGAGCTGAAACGCGCGCACGCGCGAACGTCTGGGCGACAGCCGCCCTCACCGGCGCGCTCATCGCAATACTGATTGCAGTTGTTGCGCCCGCGGTGCTCTACACAATCTACCCGAGCACCTCTTTCACGAACGGAGCATCGCTCTGTTAAGCAGTCTCTTTTTTCTTTTTTCTTCCAACCCCTAGTTTCAGGAAGGTTTCCACGCCCGCCAAATCCCGTTGGCGGCGTCCATTATCCAGGCGCATTAGTCCTGGCTGCTGCCTAACAGGCGAGCCGTATGGCAAAATTGCCCGTGCCTGGGGCAGATATTTATAAATCTCATCTGCATTAGCACAATCAATAGAATGTATGGAGGTATTTTCATGAGAAAATTTGGAATATTGGTCGTTTTGGCGCTGGCTGTATCAGTGCTTGCAGCATCATCAGTGCTTGCCCCTGTCACCGATGCAATGTCTGAACTTTGCAAAGGGCTCACCCAATTGCTCCCGGTCGCAGCCATGCTCATGATTATCCTTGCCGGTGTCATCTACGCTGCAGGCCAGATGATGGGTGCTGAAACGCGCGCACGCGCGAACGTCTGGGCAACGGCTTGCCTCACAGGCGCTTTGATTGCCATACTGATAACGGTGATTGCACCTGCAGTGCTTGCAACAGTGAACAATGGCGCAGCACTTTCGTGTACGCCATCCTAAATCAACGTTTTTTCTCTTTTTTCCTTTTTCTTTTTCCCCTCTCCCTCAGTTTTAAAAGTGTTGGCAGTGTAGCGCATGCGAGGTATCCCATGACCATAGAATTCCACATGACAGCAAATCCGCGCCTGCACTCGCCAATCCTCATCGAAGGCTTCCCGGGGCTGGGCCTTGTCGGGACAATCTCTGCAAGCTATCTCGTGGAAAAGCTCGGCATGGAGCCGCTGGGCTACATCACCGGCGACCAGTTCCCGCCTCTCGCGGCAGTGCACAACAAGCGCCCGCTTTTCCCCGCGCGCATGTATTTCTCCCAGAAGCACAATCTCATCGTATTCATATCGGAATTCGTAATACCCATCTCAGTGGTGGGGGAATTATCGGATAAAATCTACGACTTTGCGCAAAAGTACAAGGTGAAGCAGATTATTTCGCTCGGCGGGATTGCGATAAAGGGCGAGCAGGACACAGTGTATGCAATCTCATCCATTCCCGAGCTGTCATCCCAGCTTGAGAAGCTCCACGCGGTGGAGCTCATAAAGGAGGGCGCCACCACGGGCGTTACCGGCGTGCTCCTGGCGCGCGGCGCAGTGGACAAATACCCCGTCATCTCGCTTCTTGCAGAGTCCCAGCAAGGGTACATGGACCCCAAGGCATCCTCTATGGTCCTGGAAGCCCTCAAGGAGCTTATCAAGATTGACATTGACACCACCACGCTTGAGCACGAGGCCGCGAAAATCGACACCAAGGTTAAGGAAGTCGTAGGCAAGGCAAAGAACGCGCACGCCGCCTACAAGAAAGTGGAGAACGAAGGCAGCCTTGGCACGATGTACGGCTGACAAGCGCATCGTGAATTGCCCTGTTTCCCCTGCCTGCGTGAGCTTGGCTTGAATTTGCCGCGGTTCCAATCATGCTGATTCTCCGAGGTGAGCAAATGGAAAAAGAGTACAAGCTGCCCGACCTGCCCTATGCCTACAATGCGCTGGAGCCTTACATTGACGAGGCCACCATGAAATTGCACCACGGCAAGCATCATGCAGCATACGTTGCCGGCTTCAACGCCGCGCTTTTGAAACTTGAGGAGGCGCGCGCAAAAGGCGACTTTTCCTCGGTGCAGGCGCTTTCAAGGCAGGCCGCATTCCACGGGAGCGGGCACATCATGCACTCGCTTTTCTGGGAGTCCATGTGCCCCCCTTCGCAGAGCAAGGAGCCGTCATCAGGCGAGCTTTACGAGGCGCTCGCGCGCGATTTTGGCTCAATGGGCGCTTTCAAAAAACAATTTTCCGAGGCTGCAAAAGCAGTGGAAGGAAGCGGCTGGGCGGTTCTTGCGTATGAGCCTCTTGGAAAGCGGCTGCTTGCCCTGCAGGCTGAGAACCACCAAAAGCTGACGGTGCAGGGAAGCGTCCCCCTTCTTGTGCTTGACGTCTGGGAACACGCGTATTATCTCAAATACAACAACAGGCGCGCGGAATACGTGGATGCCTGGTGGAACGTCGTGAACTGGGCGGAAGTGGAGAAAAAATTCCTGGCTGCGAAGAAGTAGGGAAAATGCAGGGGAGCAACACAAAAATTATGCTTGGGGCGGATGTTTTCAGTGGCTAAGGCACTTCGATTCTCTCATAGCTTGAGCCTTTAGCTTCGAACAAAATTTCTCTGACTGCTGAGACAAATTCCTTTGCCTTAATCTTGGCAAACTCGGTGTCAGGGGATTTTATCTCGCCAATGCCATATGAAGCCTTTGTTCTGAGCGTTTTTATCTGCTCTAGCGTTTCAGCATACTGTTCACTCATATTTTTAGCATGCGTCAGGTGCTCCACATACTTGCTACTGACCTTTCCTTTTTTGGCATAGAATGTTTCAAACGCTGCAATTGCGCATTCGTGTGATCTTGCGTCTATTCCAATAAGCCACAATAAAGAGAGTGTCGCATGATACATTGCATAATAGGCTGCAACTACGCTCCAATCAAAACGTTTTTCTCGAAGCAAGATTTCCATCGTCAGAAGATTCCCCTCCGCCTTCTTCAGATGAGCTTCTGCTGCGTTTATGCTGACCTCTTTTTGCAATAGTCTGGGCGGAATTTCTCTTGAACCGTTAAAGCACCGTTCCAACTTATCCATATGGCTCCCCCTCCTTCAATACAAACTGCCAGAAATTTTGTTCTCCAAAAAGCACAATCCGTTCCTCCCAGATATTGCGATAAATTGGTTCCTTGTGCCACTGTTTCTCCAGTTCACGCAGCGTAATTGAATTGAATGCAATCTTCTCGGGTGTTGCTATCACCATCCGCCGTGCAAAATCATCCAGCTTAGACTGCGTCTTACCTTTCTCAAGAAGCACAAAAAGAAGGTCTATGTCGCTTGATTCTCTTGACTGGCCCCTTGCCATGGAGCCGAAGAGAACAACAAAATAAACGCTAGTTCCAGCAATCTCAACCATTTCCGAAACCAAACTCTGGATGGCAGCGCCTCTCTTATTTTTGCTTATAAACTCAATTTTCCTTTCCAACTCCGCAATTGATAGCGCTTTTTGAGCTATTTCACTCCGCTTGTTCACATGGTAGAATACCTGCTTCCCTTTTTTTTCTTTGATGAGTGCTTTGTAATCATTGGCAAGTTTGTTCTGATAGGAGATAGCCCGTTCATGGTTGATGCCGGCAAGCCTTTCCATCTGTCTGCCATATAGCTCTTTCGATGGAGCTTGCAGAAACACTTTGAGGAGCCTGAATGCTGGATTAAGCATAATGCTCTTTTTCTAGATAAGCTTTATAATGGTTGCTAAATCAACCATGTGGTTGGAAAAACAACCAAAATCATTTGCTTTGTACATACCGGTCGTTCCATGCTGATGCTTGGGTCCGGCATTAAGCGAGGCATGCAACGAGGGCGGGTCAGGGCATTGACGGAAGGCAGCGGTACAACTGTGCATGATACATGCGGGAGATAGAGCAGAGCGCAGCTCTGCGGCAGATTTTGCCCGGCAGGGCAAAACACTGCATCGGGCAAGAAGCGAGATGCAGGGGGAGAGATTCGAACTCTCGAAGGCCTGAGCCACAGGATATCTTAATTCAACCCCATCACTATCCTTCTTTTGGGGGTGAAACCCTCAGCCCCTTTTCTTCCGAAGAAAAGGGGCTATGGGACTTAAGTCCCGCCCATTTGACCGGGCTTTGGTACCCCTGCAAGAGGTTGGGCGCAGCTAAAGCTTATATATCTCGGGCGTGTTTTCCCTTCAGGTGGTATTAATGGCGACCAAGAAAGCGAAAAAAATGGCAGTGAAAAAGGCCGCGCAGTGCGCGTGCTGCGCGCCAACAGCCGGAATTTCGAACATCCAGGACTGGCTCCTCATCCTGGTTGGAGGCTTGGGGCTTGCGACAGCGCTCAACTATATCAACTGGCCGGGCTTCGAAGCATACTTCCCGACAGTGTGGTCTGTGCTCGTGCTTGTCATTGCGGTAACCAACCTGATGAACAAGAACAACTGCACCTGCTAAGCGGCAGGCTCTTCTTTTTTCTTTTATTTTTGTATTGTAAATCCTATCGGCATCGAGCCGCGGCTCGATGTCTGATGCATTTTGCTTCGCAAAATGCACATCGGATTTCCAATAGCAGACAATATCTGTCCGCAGATTTTGTCTTTGTAGTGGAATTTCTATAATTCCACTGCTGAAAAACTTCTCTGGAAGTTTTTCACCAATTAGCGGAAGCGATGGTGCAAAATTCGCAGCTTGCCTTGGCGCATTTGCAGCCCGCTTCGCCTTTTCCGCCAATCAGAAAATTATCTTCGGCAGCTTGCCCGCCTTTGCCGCAAGCTTGACCTCGCGCGCCATCCGCCTTCCCATGCTCATGGGCTCGTTGAAAAGATAGGCGCTGTATGGCGAGCCGTTCGGGTAGATGTTTGTGCCCGCCACTATGCGCGCGGAAATCTCGAACGCGAAGAAATTCAGGTTCTCGTCGCAAACCATCTCGATGCAGAACGGGCCGGGGATGCCGCCGAACAGCCTGTCCGCGGTCTCGGTGACGTTCCTGCCCATCTCCATGATGTTCTCAAGCAACGACTCGCGCACCACGAACAGCTCGTTGCCCACGACTGTGAATGACGGCGTGAATGACAGGCCAACTTTTTCCATCCTGTACGATTCGTCAATGTTGCTCTCGAACCTCCTGTCTATGCCCATTAGCTCGATGTGCCCTTCCGACGCGTGGTAGCCGTCGCGCGAGAGCGGCGAGTAGAAATAATGCGGGTACACCCTCACGCCGATGAGGTATTCCTGCACCGTGACGTTCATGCCCTCGAAGTGCTCGTAGAATTCCTCGGGCGAATTCACCACGCGGTAGCCCCTGCCGCCCTTTGCCCCGGCAAGCTTCACCACGCACGGGCGGTCTATCTTGTCCGGGTCGATGGTCGCCGGCACCTGCAGCCCCGACGCGGTCATCCACTCGAACATCCTCTTCCTGTCCTTTTCCCACGCAAGGGACTCGCGGTTGCCCATCATGGGCACGGCCATGGAGGAAAGCGACTCGCCCGAATATTCCACCAGCGAGCCGTGCGGTATCAGTATCGCGTTTTTCTCGAGAAGCTCGTCGGACGGGATGTCCTTCAGGTCGTCCACCTCGATGAACTCATCCGGGCAGCCGAGCGGGAAAGCCTCGTACACCTTGCGCCTGTTCGGCGTGCAGATGCCAATGGTCTTTATCCCTTCGGCGCGCGCGCCGTGGAAAATCTGCAGCGCGGTGTGCGAGCAGATAGTGGCAATCCTGAGGTTTTTCTTGTCGTAGCCTTCAAGCACCTTGTGAATTTTTTCGCGTGTCATGTCCATATAATCAACTAAATGCAATCACGTGACTATCTCGTCCAGCCTCTGCTGCTTTGCCGCCTCCTTCACTTCAAGCGCAATCCTCTCGCCCACGCTCATGCCCCTGCCGTACAGGTATTCCCCGTAGGGCGTGAAGCGCACTCCGGGGGAGCCGGGCACGCGGAAGGAGACATCGAATATGCACGGCACTTCCCCGTCGTCCGTTGGCACAATCGCGCCCTGCAGCGCAAACGGGCCGATGATTCCCGGCTTGTACTCGCGCCTGCACGTCTCCACGAACTTTTCGCCGATTTCAAACACTTTCTCCAGGAGCGACTCGCGTATGGTGCAGGCGACGTGGCCCACCTCGATGTTTTTCATGCGCGCGTACCTGAGTATCTCCGTCTGCTCAGGCGCGGTGAGGCGGAGCAGCCCGTCCAGGTTGGTCTGCCTGCGGAAGTCCGTGCCCAGAAGCTCCAATTCGCCCGTGAGCGGCGAAACGAAATAATTGAAGTTGAACTGCGCGCCGAGTATGAATTCCTCGATGAGCGCGGACTCCAGCCCTTCTTTCGTAATCAATCCCGCCTTCAGCATCTCCTTGCTCTTGCGCTCATACTCCCGCGGGGAGTTCACTATGAAAAACGCGCGCTCGTATTTCCTTTTTGCCTCGGACGCCTTCACAATCACGAGCCGGTCAATCCTGTCCGGCGTGGCAAAGGTTTCCGGCACGCGGACATCTGCCTTGGTGAGGAGGTAATGCTGGTTCCTCTCGCAGTTCCTCTCCTCTGCGCGCAGGAGCATCCTGTTGCCGAAAATCGGCACGTTGAAGTCCTTCTCTATCCTGTCATAGCCTACATAGACTGAAAACGAGCGGTGGGGCACGAACAGCGCCTGCTGCTTCACAAGGTAGTCGCACCATTTCTTCGAGGCGATGTCCGAGAACCTGTCCAGAAGCGCAAGCTCGTCAATGCAGCCGCGCGTTTCGCCCAGCGCCTGCCGCTTGGTGTAATATTTCTGATATGTGCGCTCGCGCCCCTTCTGGCAAAGCACGATGGACTTCATGCCGTATTTCATGGCTCCAGAGGAAATGTCGAGCGCCGAGTGCGAGCCAAGCACGGCTAAGGATGGTTTAGTGTATCCTGCCGCGATTTTGCCGACGTCTGATAGAACCATACGAGGTTATAGGTGAAGAGGTTTAAAACTGTTTGGCTGGCGCCCGCGCGGCATCGGTTCCAAGGCAGCAGGGCAATTGCCGGAAGCGCGCACCGCCTGGTGCCACGTTCCCGGCTGGGCGTTTATTTTCCATCATGATAATCCCTATTGCTTGTTTCCCGCCACCACTGCCCTCGATATGTTCTCAATCACACTGCCGAAAACTTCCAGCCCCTTGTTTTCCAGGCTGCCGAATTCAAAGTCGGTGCGCTTCCCTGCAATTTCGTAATGGCCTGTTTTGCTGCTGATGGACATTAACACTTTCAGCTCCGGGCGGCCAGCCGGGTTGCCTCCTGACCATTCAAGCTGGGTCATGTTGCTGCCCTGCGACAGGGCTGTCTTGTACGCCACGCGGATGTTCACCTTCGCCAGGTCCCGCACGTTTTCCCTTACGTAGCGAAGGCAGGCGCGCGCAACCTCCAGCTGCGTGTCGTCAAAGTCAAAGCTTCCCGCCTGCTTGCCTGCCTGGTGCTTTTTGCCATCTGCCGTGCCGTTCTCCCGGGCCACAATGTGGTCCAAAATATCCTCGTCATTCCAAGCGTCCATTTCCTGGTCCCACGGCAGCGTGCTTTTGGGCGGTTGCATGCGCTTCATCGAGTGCAGCACGACGGTCTTCGGCTGTTTCCCGAAGACGGCCTCGTCCGCTGAGCGGTTGTCCACCCTTGGCAATTTTTTCTGGTGCAAAATGTCAGTATGGCTTCCCGCCGGGCGCCCGGGCTTGCGGCTTTTCTCCTGCTTTTTCCCTGCCTGCAAGGTTTTCGGCTTGATTGTGCCGGGTTTCCTTCCACGGCGGGCATGTTCATGCGGCTCCGCGCCCTGCCGCCTGTCCAGCTCGCTTTTTTCCACGCGCATGTAGTGGAGATAAAGCTCCTCCAGGCAATTGGCGTAATAATCCTCCTTGCCCGGCTCCTTCCCGCCAAGCGCCTGCAAAAGCGCGGCTTTTGGCTTTTCGCGGTTCCTGAAATGCCTGAAAATCTCGCCAAACGTCAGCTTCAGCTTCCCTGAAAGGTGCATGTCGTAAAGGAGCCCGTATTCGCCTGCAGATGCGGCCCTCTGCACAAGCTCGCGCGCGAACGGGTGGTTGTATGCGGCCTGCATCCTGGGGGACACGGTTTCCCCCTCGTTGGCGAATTTTTTGATGTCTTCCCAGGCTTCAGGCTTGACCCTGAAATGCGGGTCGCCGCCCAGTATTGCCGCACGGAGCACCTCGTGGGCAAGCGGAAGGCTGCCCATGTCCCAAAGGAAAGGCTGCTGTCTCGCGGCAAGCCGGCGCGCCGCATCCTCTTCCCTCTGCCTGTGCCGTTCTTCTGATTCCGCCTCTGTTTCCAGCTTCTTTTTCTCTTGCTTTTCCTGGCGCTTCTGCGAAGCTTCAGCTTGTTTGCTCTCGATTTTTGCCCATCTGGCTTCCTTGGCAAGCTGCCTTTTGGCTTCCTTTTCGATTTTTTTCTGCGCTTTTATCGGCGCGTATCTTTTATTCGCATCCTCGCGTTTTTTCGCCTTCCGCGCCTCTTCCCGTGCATCAGCGCCTTCAAGCCACTGCTGCTTCTTGGCTTCCTTTTCAATCTTTTCCTCAAGCGCCTTGGCTATCCTTTCTTCCTTTGCCTTCTGCGCCTCCTCTTGCTTTTTTTGCCATTCGGGGGAAAGCCGCTGCCTCTGCCGCCTTTCCTTCTGCAGCCTCACTTTCCTTTGCTTCCAGGTCTCCGTCGCCCCTTCTGCCAAAGGCGTTGCGCCTTCAAATAGCCCTGGCTGGCTGGAGGTTTTTTCAACTGCCTTGCCGCCTTGCACAATGCTTGCTGATATCAAAGCCATTGAACCACGTTTTGCCGGATTTTTGCGCCTTGCCTCCCTGTCCGATGGCACGCGCCTTGAAGGTTAACCGTTTGCCCTTTGTTCTTGTAGTGGAATTTCTATAATTCCACTGCTGAAAAACTTCTCTGGAAGTTTTTCATTGTATATGTAAATCCTATCGGATTTCCATATGCGGACAAAGTCTGTCCGCAGACTTTGTTCTTGCCTAGCCCTTTCAGCACAAAAGTGTTTATAAATATAACTTTATGGCGAAACCTACGCGGCCTGTTTTCCCTTCCATTCCTCAAAAGCCAGGATTGTCCTGAGGTTTGGCTTGCGCGCGAGCATTTCCGGCACGACTGTCATGTCCGCTTCCCATATTGCGAAAATGGCGGAATGGACAGGGTAGCAGTCAAGTATGGTGCATGCCTGGGAATCCAGGTCCTTCATGGTAAGCTCACGCACCTTTTTCCCGAGCAGGGCGGCGATGTAAATGACCGCCTCCACGCGCCTCTCCCTGCCGTGCTTGGGGTCGGAAAAATACCCATGGGGCCCGCCTTTCATCTGCCAGACGCGGTAATTCCTCTCAGGATAGGCGTCGCATACCGCGGTGGCGAGCGGGTGCTCCCCTGGAACGTGGGTAAGCAGCTTCTCTATGCCATACGTCCTGAGGTCGCCCGCAATAAGCAAAAGAGGATTCTTTTCCCTGAGGCGCGCAAGAACCTGCCAGTCATGCCCTGTCATGTCCTCAACGCTATTTTTCCAGATTTCATGCACGCGGCGCTCCTCAGGGGTGTAATCCTCGATTCTTTTTTTCATCATGCCCGCCAGCCAGCGGATGGCCCGGTTCCTGTTCTCCTTGCTCTCGAAATAGTTGGTCGGTGTTTCGGCAAGCTCCCAGGGCTCTATGGAAAGTTCAGGGTAAAGGCTCTCCGCCAGGAGATGCAGCTTGCTCTGGTACGGCTTCTGGAACATTCCGTTCAGGCCGCTGTCCTTGAAGTCCTGCTCGTGCAGGCAGCAGATTGCCTTGCGCTGCGCCTGCCTGAACGCAGCCTCTTCGGTGTAGCTGAGCGTCTCCGGGCCCTGCCTATGGCGCGATACTGCCTGCGCCTCTGCCTGCGTCAGCCCCGCCGCGCCCATCTTCGAGTCGAGAAGCTGGTCTATCCAAAACCTTGCGTTTGCGCAATCGTCCCAATAGCCTATCGGCGCCTGGGGCTGGATGAACTTCCCATCCACAAGCTCCCTTAGCGTGATTTCACCCGCCTCCACCATCTGCCGGATGGCGGCAACCATTTTTTTCCTGCTTCCCTGCGACAGGTCCTCCGGCGTGGATACCGTAGTCGGGCAGCGCGATTTCAGGCCCGGCAGGCAAAGCGCGGAATCGTAGATGTCAAAGCAGCCGTTCCTGAAGAAAAAGCCCTCCAGCCTTTCCTTGACCGGGAGCTGCAGGCTTTTGCTTTCCAGCCGCAGCAGCGGGAATTTTGGCTTCGCCTCGCCTTGCCGCCTGGCGGCGGTTGCGGTTGCTGTCGCTGTAGCGTATGCCATGTGTCAAAATATGGATAATAAGGCTTTTATGTGCCACTGGCACGGCAAAATCCATCGACGGATTTTGGCAGGTCAGTGATGCACTGGCACCACCGGCATCCTACCCTGCGAGTGTTTATATACTCGGAAAGTAGCAGTGATATCACTAAATTTCACCAAACGGCGGCAAACCGCCGGGCAAATTTAGTGGAGTGAGAGAATGGGTGTCTCTGGCGATGGTGAAATGCCAGCAAGGAATGAATCGGAACTGGATGATGAAGGTGGCGAGGCAAAGGGAAAAGTTGCTGGCGCCAAGCCCGATTTTAGGATTGTCCAGCCCGAGTACGTGCCTGCACTTGGGAAAACAGTTTACAAGGACGTTGGCGCCATGTGGCACAACGTTTCCAAGGGCGGCAACGAATTCTACACGATGAAGATAGGGAAACTGAAGCTTCTCGTCTTCCAGAATACGAGGCAGTGAGTGGGAGCATTTGCGGGTTGGTATATATGGCGAAAAAAAAGGAGAGCGATTCTATGGCTGAGGAAGCTGTCGAGGAAAAGAAAAAACCGGTAATAAAGGAGCTCGAGGACCTGCCCGGCGTTGGCGAAGTGTCCGCCGAGAAGCTGCGCAAGGCGGGCTATGACATCGAAAAAATCGCCGCAAGCTCGCCCCACGAGCTTGACGAGATTGCCGACATCGGAGTGGACACTGCTAAGCGCACCATTTCCGCGGCGCGCGACTCGCTCGAGATGGGCTACGAGTCCGCCGACAAGATACTTGACAGGCGGAAGGAGATTGGCCGGATAACCACCGGCTCAAAGGAGCTTGACGCGCTCATCGGCGGCGGCGTGGAGACGATGTCCATCACCGAGTGCTACGGCAAGTTCTCATCCGGAAAGTCCCAGGTGGGCTTCCAGCTCGCGCTCAACGTGCAAAAGCCGCTAGAGCAGGGCGGGCTGGACGGGAACACGCTTTTCGTGGACACGGAATCCACCTTCAGGCCCGAGCGCATCGTGCAGCTTGCGCAAAGCGCGGGCATGGACCCCGATGCCGCGCTCAAGAGGATATTCGTGGCAAAGGCGGTGAACTCCGACCACCAGATGGTGCTCATCGACAAGGCGGAGGAGATGGTGAAGGAGAAGAACATCCGCCTCATCGTGGTCGATTCCATGACCGCGCACTTCCGCGCGGATTACGTCGGGCGCGGGGCGCTTTCCGACAGGCAGGGCAAGCTCAACAAGCACGTGCACGCGCTCCAGAAAATCGCGGACAAGCACAACATCGCAATCTACATCACGAACCAGGTGATGGACAACCCCGGCATAATGTTCGGCGACCCCACCACGCCCATCGGCGGGCACGTGCTCGCGCACGCGGCGACCTACAGGATTTACCTGAGAAAAGGCAAGGAGGAGAAGAGGATTGCGCGCCTCGTGGACTCCCCCAACATGCCTGAAGGCGAATGCGTCTTCAAGGTAACGCCCAAGGGAATAGGCGACTGAGCAGGCTGTTCCCTTTTTTCCTTTTTTTCTTCTTTCTTCGTTTCTGCCCCCTCCCATTCTTCCTGCACCATCTTTCGATATCTTTTTAATTACATGCAGTTAGAAAAGCAACCATAAATTGGAATTTCTTTAGGGGTGTTCTTATGGCTGATGATAACGCTGAAAAACGGGACAAGGCTGAACAAAAGAACAACGCTGTGAAGGAGAAAATGGTGGAGCGCATGGCCCGCCCTGGAAGCAGGCCTTTCATTCAGCAGCCGAAAAACAGGCGGCCCAACTGTACTCTCCCCGACTGGAACGGCAACCGCGGCAGGCAGGGGGATGACAGGCGCATGCGGGATGGAAGATGCTGAAGATAACAAGGTGAGGCTACATGCAAAAAAGCACTGGTTTTGACATCAGGGGAAAGCATACTGCAATTACCGGGACGGTATCCCCTTTCCACGTGAACGTCGGCTCGCGGCAGCGCGTTCGCGCCGCGGCGGCATTCCTGAAGGATGCAAGGCTTCTTGAGGGCGGGCGAGTAGAAATCCTGCTTGGCACTTACGAGCACAAAACAGGCGAGGGAAAAAAGCTGGATGTCCCGGTTGTCATTTATGAAACGCAGATGGGCATGGGCGCGGCAGACATCATTTCCCGCGAAGTTCTGCATTTCTCATGCTGCGAGCCGGTCTTCAGGTTCAATGGGAGCGAAATCCGCACGGCGGAGCGGATTGTCGACATCCGCGCAGGGACGTCCGGCGGGTGCAACACCTCCGAAACGAACGGCATCTCGCCCGTGCTTGCCGTCGGGGACATTGTTGCTGCCGAAAGGATGGTGGGCACATCGGGCACGATAATGCAGGCGCTTGGCTTCATGCCGACTGTGAGTTCGGCTGTTGATACGCAGATGCAAATAGAGCTTTTCAAAACCTGCCAGAAATGGGGCGCGCTTGGCGGCAGCATAACAAAAGAAGGCTACCTTGCGATGGACACCGACCCGCTGCTTGCGCGCGAAATCTGGGGCGCGGCATTCGATAAGGGGCTGACATGCCACATTGGCACGGTCTTTTCAAAGGAAAGCCTTTACTCCGAATCAAACCACGGCTTTTTCGTTGACTTGAGGAAGAACCAGAACGTGCTTGCCACCGAAATGGAGGGGCTGCAGATTGCGTATGTCGCGGCTGAGGCAAGGAAGAAGGGGATTGATATGCTCACCGGGGTGGTGGCGGGGATTGTCGGCGTGGTTCCCGGCACCGGCTTCCCGAACAACAAGTCCGAAGAGGACGCGGCAAAAAAAGTGGAAACAGACGGGGTAAAAGTCGCCCTTGCCGCGATAGGGCGGTTTGCGGAAAGCATGCGGCGCTAGGCAAGCGGCTTGCCAAGCTCCGACATCGCCGCCTCAGTCTCCTTTTTCATCCCCAGGAGCACGCTTCTTCCCTTTTCGTCAAGCCTGGGCATAGAGAGCTCATTCCCGCAGTATTCGAGGAATTCCGCATGGTGCTCCTTCGGGTTCTTGCATCTCGTGCCCCAGTCGAAAACCGCGCACTTCATGTTCCTGCTAAGGTATTTGCCATACCTGCGCTCCGCCTCTTCCCGGCTTTCATCCGGCATCAGCGAGCCGGGCATCAAAAAGCGCAGGTCTGTCCCGTCGGGCATTAGGTGGAAGAGCATTTCGCACGCAATCATGCCCACCTTGCAGCCCGGGTGCTCGGGCATTATGTGCTTTTTCGCAAGCGAGGCAAGCTTCCTCGCCCCGACTGACGAGCCCGCTATCGTGATGACGGTTATGCTCGCGATTGAGAATCCCTTGTCCTCAGCGGAGTCTAGCAGGAGCTGGATGCCCTTCACCAGCGTGGAGCCCGTCGCCACGGTGTCCCCTATGATGACGTGCGCGCCGTCGGGCAGCGACTCGAAATTCTCATATCCTGCCATTGCGCGGAATTCGCCGGCGTGCCCCTCCACCCTCGAGCGCTGTATGCCTATGAAGCACTGCGGCAGGGCAAAGCCGTGCTGCTTCTTGAAGCCGTAATTGAGCGAATAGTAAAGCCCGCCTGAAAGGAAGACAAGCTCGCATATCTTTTCGCGCGGGACGCCAGCCAGCCTCTTGCCGAGCACGTCCGCGAACTGGACCGAAAGCTTCTCGACAGCATCCTGGAGCCTTTTCCCTGCAATATGCGGGGAGTAAAGGATGCCCTGCGCCTCGTCCGAGCGGAGGATGTACGTTTCCGGAAGCATGTCGGGCGCATTGACGCGGTAAAGCGCATACTCGCCGTTCTTTTCGACCTGGGTGATATCCGCCATAAAACCTACCAAAACACGTTTGGAAGGAATGGTTAAAAAAGCCCACGAGCGACAGGTATGCATGCGCAAATCCACCTGGCTCGCCACGCCAAACATCGCCGTGGTTAAATACTGGGGCAAGCGCGACAGCGCGCTCAACCTTCCCTACAACGGGAGCGTGAGCGTGACAATGGACGAGACCGTGAGCACGCGCACCACCGTGGAGTTCTCGCCTTCGCTTCCCAGCGACATCTTTTCACTCAATGGCAGGGCTGCCAAGCCCGAAGAGACGCTGCGCGTTTCGCGCGTGCTTGACGCGGTGAGGGGAGCGGCGGGTACGAACGCGCGCGCGAAAGTCCATTCGGAGAACAACTTCCCGACTGCGGCGGGCATCGCCTCATCCGCCTCGGGCTTTGCCGCGCTTGCCTGCGCCGCAGCCGACGCCTCTGGCATGGTGGCAAGCGGCAGGCAGCTTTCCCTTTTCGCGCGCATGGGCTCCGGAAGCGCGTGCCGCTCGGTGATTGGCGGGTTTGCCGAATGGAAAATGGGCAGCAAGAAGGACGGCTCCGATTCCTACGCAGTGCAAATCGCGCCAGCCTCGCACTGGCCATCGCTGCGGAACGTGATTGCCATCACTGACGCCGGAAGGAAGCTAATCGGCTCCGACATGGGCATGCAGCTCACAGTGTCCGGAAGCGCGCTTTACCGCGCGCGCCTGCGCCAAATGCCGTCCCTTATCAGGCAAATGAAAAGCGCCATCCGCTCGCGCAGCCTCCAGTCATTCCTGTCGCTTGCAATGAAAGAGTCCTCCAACATGCACGCGGTGATGCTGGATTCCACCCCGCCCATAATCTACCTGAACGATATTTCTCACGCGATAATGCGGCAGGTGCACTCTTTCAACGAGGAAGCCGGGGAAATTGCGGCGGGCTACACGTTCGACGCCGGCCCCAACGCGCACGTTTACACCTCCGAAAAGCATGCGAAAAAGATAGCGCGCATGCTCATGGAAATAAAAGGCGTGAAAAGGACGCTTGTGTGCAGGCCGGGCAGCGGGCCGAGAAGGTTGCCTGAAAAGGACGCGCTGTTCTAATGCCTGCCCAAGGGGCGCTGTTCGCATCTGATTTGCGCTGGCGTGCAACTTCCGCGAAAAAGCCTAACGCCTCTTTTTTACATCTGTGTTGCGCGGCAAATTCTGCCAAAAAAAGCCTATCGGCGCTTTTTCACATCAGATTCGCGCTTCGGCGCGAATTCTCTAAAAAAGCGCTAACGACGCTTTTTTACATCTGTGTTGCGCTACTGCGCAACATCTGTCAAAAAACACCTATCGGCGTTTTTTAACATCCCATATGAACTTGTCGCCGCGCACAGGCGTCACTATTATCTCAAAAGCATAGCTGTTTTCCGCCAGGAACGCCTTTATCTTGTCATTTATGCTGTCCGACACAGGGTCGTTGTTCATCCATGATGTGGATTTGCCGACGTTGAGGCAGTCCGCAACCAAGCCGGCGTCAAGGTCTGAAACGCCCATTGCCATTACCTTGTCGTGCACTTCCTTTGGCGTGAGCTTTGCCAGTGTAACCTGCCCCGTCGTTGCATCCATATTATCTCCTCCTGTTTGCTTCGCGCCGCATCGGCGCGCAGCTTGGTCGCCTGATGCCCTATTCCCAAAAAAGGTTTATCAAGCTTATGTGCGCGAACACACCGTGGCATCCGAAAAGTCCTGCGGCGCGCTGATTTTCCGCGAAGAAGGCGGAAAAAGGCTCTATCTTCTTCTTCACTACATGGGCGGGCACTGGGATTTCCCCAAAGGGCACGTGGAATCGGGCGAGAACGAGGAGCAGACCGCGCGCAGGGAAATTTCAGAGGAAACGGGCATCGCCTCCCTCGAGTTCATGCCCGGCTTCCGCGAGGAAATATCATATTCGTTCCGGCACAGCACCGGCGAGATGGCGGAAAAGCAAGTGGTGTTTTTCCTGGCGAAGACCGGCGAAAAGCAGGTGCGCCTGTCTGACGAGCACGTCGGATTTTCCTGGCTGCCTTATCAGGCCGCGAAGAAAAAGGCAACTTATGAAAACGCGCGCAGCCTGCTTGAGAAGGCCGAAAAAAGGCTGTCTGAGCCTCCTGCCTGAAAGGGCACGCGCTTACCTGCGTTTTCTCCCGGGCGCGCGCAACCTTGCGGTTCTCCTCTTGTTTGCGCCCCTGCCGTTTGCCTGCGCGCCTTTTTCCCTTTTTGCAAGCAGGGCGGCAAGCAGCTTCCCGAGCTTTTTCGACCTGTAATTGTTCACGATGAGCGCAGCCCTGCCCCGAAGCTCCTTCTTCTGCATGGTGGTGGAAAGCGCCACGCAAGGCATCCCCGCGGCAGCAGCCGCCTCAATGCCAGACAGCGAGTCCTCAAACACGATGCACTCCGAAGGCTTCACGCGCAGCCTCTTTGCCGCGCGCAGGAAAATCTCCGGGGCGGGCTTGCCCCTCTTAACATGCTCGATTGCCACGAACGGCACCCCTTTCAATCCTGACGAGCGCAGCGACTCCTCCACATGGTTCGCATGCCCGCCGGATGCCACCGCCTCCTTCACGCCGCTTTGCACAAGCAGCCTGTGCACTTCATGGAAACCTTCAATCACAGGGAGCCGGTTCCTCTTTATCTCTTCAAGGTAAATCTCATTCCTTTTCTTCACAAGCTCGCGCGCATCTTCCTTTATTCCGTACTTTTTCACCAGGTCTTCGAAAATCGCATACGAGCCTATGCCGGTGTACGCGCGCTTCCAGTGCGAGTCCTTTATCTTCACGCCGTATTTTGCCAGCGCGCGCTCGAACGTGCGCGGATGCACCATCTCGGAATCCACAATCACGCCGTCCAGGTCGAAAATCACCGCCTTGAAACTGGAAATAGCCGAGAACGGAATTGGCTTGTGCGGCGCCTTTTTGCGCGAGTCTCCGCCTTCGGAGCGGCTGCCTGCCTCCCGGCTGATGCTTTGCGGACGGCGGGCTTCCCCATTGCCACCGCTGTATGTTTTTCTGATACTAGTGCCACGCATCATCCCTATCTGATTTTCACTCTTCTTCTCACTGGCAACTTCTCCACTTGCTTTGTGCATATCCATCTGCCTTGGCTCTGCTGCCTGCAATGCATTTGCATCAGCAATGTTTCTTTGCAGTCCTGCTTTCTCGTTTATTGCCGGAATTACTGCGCCAGTTGGCACTCTAATGGCGTCTGTCCACTCTGCCGAAATGACTGGCGTGATTGGTTCGATCATCACGGCCATCCCATTTTTCTGCCTATTTTGCGAAGCTTGCGGCACAGATACAAAAATTCCATCTGAGGCACGGGAGTTGTCGCCAAAAAATTCACTCTCAAAGTCACTGTTCTTGGCAAGGTGTCTTTCTTTTCTATCTGGCTTGTCCTGAAGCACCGAAGTTTCAAGCGCCAGTTCTTTGTATATGGTGTTTCTCTTTTTGGCTGCAATCGCTTCCATCTGCCTTGCTCTGATTGCCAGCCAAATGTCTGGTCCCAACTGAACAAAAACTGAGCTGACTTCAAACCTTTTCCTCTCCGGAACATTCATGCGCAGCATTCTGTTTTCTTGATTGTTCCATCCTATGAAGTATGAAATGGGAACTGCTCCTCCTGTCCTTCTCAGTTCTGCCGTAGTGCAGCTGTGCAGGCAACCCATTATCCAGTGCTTGGCAACGTATCTCTTGGCTTCACTGTCAGATATCATTGCACGTTCAAACTTAAGTTTTATGGTTCCGCTTGTGTTGACATATATTTCTGTTGGCGGCAGAAAAACAGGCTTCCCATCCTTTATTATAAGGCAAAGATTGTCGTTCAGGTAGATTTGCCACCCCTGTCCCTTGTCATCTTCCATTATCGTGGAGCCGCCTGGAATTCTAATGCCCACAATCCTATCTCCCAGACTGGTGCTCTTCCATATTAAATGCTGAGAGCGCTTCAGGGCAGTTTGCAATGTTTCTCCTTCAAACGCATTTATCTCCAGCTTTTCGATTTTTCCATTCACTTCTATATCTACGCCTAGTTTGTGTTCTACTGCGGTGTTCACAATACGGCCTGGTCCATTTCCGTTTTCTGGTCTGGTGTGCAGGAATGTTTCAAAAATGGTGTCAAAATGAGACGGATCTTCCACAAAAGTCTTGTTCACGGAAACCTCCGAATCAATGTTGCGCGCATCGGTGACATCTATGGCTATTACTTTTGCGTAATTGCCATCTCTTCTTGCTATGAAAAATATGTCTCTCTCATGCCCGATCATTTCCACGGTGCCTTCCCTGATAACGACTTCTCCGTCTATGGCCTTTTCCAGTTCGTTGGCGAGAGAAGGATCCAATCTTCTGGTCCAATGCATTGAAAGCAAAGATGAACCTGCAGGCATCTCAATGTTTTGGGTCCCCCTTCCAAGTAGGATATGTTCTGCTTCTGCCTGGCGTTTTTCAAGTATTTTGGTTATGTTGTTCTGTCTCATGTATCCTGGCTTGAACAGCTGCACAGCTATTTGCTTCATCGCCTTAAGCTTTTCACCCAATTTTCCCACCCACAAAGCAGGCTGGATTGGCTGGGCAACGTTTAAATCCATTCTGCAAGGCTGGGGAAAAATCAGTAGTCCACGCCGCAGCGCGAGAGCACGCCGCTGTCAAACGGGTGCTTTCCCTTGCTGACATAGGTGACGTAGTCCGCCGCTTCCTCTATTGCGCGCGTGGCGCCCCGCCCGGTAAGCACAAGCTCGCAGTTCTGCGCGCGCGTTTTCATCAGGGCAAGCACGTCAGCTTCATTCACCAGCCCCTCCTTCATGGCCCAGAATATCTCGTCAAGCACGACGAGGCCATATTCGCCGCCCGCGCACATCCTTTTCGCCTTCTCAAAAGCGGCGGCAACAAGAAGCCGGTCCATCCCGTTTATCGCAAAGCAGCCGCGGCAAAAAGTGATGTCTCCCTTCTCATTGAGCTGCGCCTCGTGCTCCCTCTGCTTCGCGCAGTGCTTGGTGCGGCTCACCACGGTAACGCCCAGCTTTTCAAGCGCCGGCACTTCGGACGACAGCCCCCCTTTCAGGAACTGCACAAAAGCCACCTTCATGCCCCTGCTGGAAGCTCGCACGGCAATGCCTATCGCCGAGGTTGTCTTGCCGTTCCCGTCCCCCGTGAGGACATGCACCAGCCCGTGCTTTCTTGCCATGGGTAAGCTAGGCATGGGAAATATTATTACCCCTTTCCCCGAAACATGCTCATGCGCGAAGCGGAGCTTTACAACAAGATGCCCGGCAAGGCAGTGTCATGCTTTCTCTGCCAGCGCCGCTGCTACATAAAGGACGGCGCGCGCGGCTTTTGCCATGCGCGGCAAAACATCGGCGGCACGCTCGAGGCGCTCAACTACGGCAAATGCGTCTCCTACTGCAACGACCCTATCGAGAAAAAGCCGTTCTACCATTTCATGCCTGGCTCGCAGGCATTTTCATTTGCAGCCGCAGGGTGCAATTTCAGGTGCGAGCATTGCTTTACGAAGGACAACTCGTTTTTGGTTGGTGACACGATTGTTTTTGCTGACGAATTTTTTGAAAAAGTCGAGTCGAACGAACGAAAGTTATGCCCCAAAATCAGCTTAAGCACGATAAGTCATCTTGGGAAAAAAAGAGCCATCATAAGGGCGTCAAGGCACCATTACGAAGGCGAAGTTTATTCGATAAAACCACGATACGCTCCATCAATCGAATGCACGGCTGAACATAAGATATACGTCTTTGAAGAAGGGGGCGTCATGAAAAAGAGCGCTTCAGATCTCAAGGAAGGCGAGCTTCTTATGGTGCCAAAACTCAAGCCAGGCAGAAACCGGTCTCAATCATTTAATTCCGCCGAAATACTTGTCAATTATGTTTGCAAGATACGAAAGGGGAGAAAAACCAACAAGAAGATGTTGGAAGGCGTCATGGAGATGAAACGTGAGGGGGCAACTTCGCGGCAAATCGGCACCAGGTTCGGTCTTCATCCAACCTACATCCGAAAACTCTTAGGGCAAATCAGAAAAAATGGCATAACTGCCAATATTTTTTATTATGACAACGAGATTATCGAGGAAGATGGAAGGGTAAGATTCAAGACCGAAAAGGGGCTCGGAATACCTCGAGAAATCGATGTTGATGAAGAACTCGCGGAGCTTTTGGGCTATTTCTGCGCAGAAGGGAGCGTCTACAAGCTGAAACGCAGGCCGAACTCCATGCAGCTTGTTTTTTCCTTTGGAAAGCATGAAAGCCACCTGGCTGCTCGTACTGTAAAAATTATCAATCATATATTCGGGCTGGATGCAAGGATTGTCAATGCAGCAACCGGCATTAGAGTGGAAATAGGCAAATCATCCCTTGCCATGGTTTTCATGCACCTTTGCGGAACAGGCGCCAAGAACAAAAAAGTCCCTGCGTGCATCGCGTCTTCAAAGCTAAGTGTTATCCGCGCGTTTCTCAAGGCGGTTGTCGAAGGCGACGGCACCGTATTGAAAAATAATATTGCAATTGACACTGTTTCAAATAGATTGGCGCACGGGCTCTACCACCTGTTTCTTCTTTGTGGGTATCTTCCAAGCTACTATATTTGGAAAGTCCCGAAGAAGAGGAAATTGCTTGGAAGAATTGTGAATCAGTCTACACTCTACTATGTGAAGATAACTGCCGGGCGGTTCAGAAATGATTTCCTTGGGCTGAAAAATGCAAAGATGAGAAGAAAAAGCGAAGGCAGCCTAAAATTCAAGGAAATAAAAACACATTGGCTAGTGCCAATCTTCAAGATTCAAAAGAGGCGCTACTCCGGGTATGTCTATAACATGGAAGTCGAGGGAGAACACTCCTATCTAGCGAGTTTTGTGGGCGTTGCAAACTGCCAGAACTGGGAAATCTCGCAGCCAGTGGAAATTTTCGGGCAAGAAATCCCGCCGCAAAAGCTCGTGGAACTGGCGCTCGCGCACAACTCGAAAGGAATCGCCTACACCTACACCGAGCCCACCATCTTCTACGAATACGCAAAGGACACCGCGGCGCTCGCGCGCAAGCGCGGGCTTTACAATGTCTTCGTGACAAACGGCTACCAGACGCCTGAAACGATAAGCGACGCTGCCTGGCTTGATGCCGCGAGGATAGACCTCAAGGCATTCTCGGACAAGTTCTACAAAGAGGTGTGCGGGGACGCGCACCTGGAGCCGGTCCTCAAGTCCATCAAGCTGCTGCACGCGCGCATGCACATCGAGCTGATTACCCTTCTCATACCCACGCTCAATGACGGCGACGATGAGATACGCGCGCTTTCAAAATGGGTGAAGGAACTTGACGCGGATATCCCCCTGCACTTCACCGCCTATTATCCCTCCAATCGCATGAGGCTTCCGCCCACGCCGATGGAAACGCTGGTGCGCGCGCGGAAAATCGCAATGGAGGAAGGGCTGAAGTATGTCTACACAGGCAACAGGCCCGGGGATGCGGGAGAAAGCACCTACTGCCCAAAGTGCGGCTTTTGCGTGGTGAAGCGCTACGGGTTTGAGGTGCTGGAGAACAATCTGTCGCGCAGCAATGCCTGCCCGAAGTGCGGCGCAAGGCTGCCGATAATAACGGATTGGAAAAAGGGAAGGAAAGGCTAGGGCGCGCCAATCCGCTTCATGTGGTCCATCCTTCTTTTCAAGAGTTCCTGCGTTCCGATGTCGCGCCTGTGCCACACTTTCCCCTGCACCGCGCTGCACGCCTTCTCGGCGGTTTTTTCCGCCTCTTCTATGGAGCCTGCAATCCCCACCAGGCCAACTGAGCGAGATTTTTGCGTGTAGATGGTTCCGCCATTCTCATACACCGCCGCGTAGTATGCGCGCGCGCCGGATTCCTCCAGCGCTGCGCTGTCAATTTCCAGCGGCTGGTCCGTGATAGATTTTACTGGGTAGCCTTCAGGCACAAGGTACTTGCACACAGTCGCCCTCTTCTCAAACTCAGGCGCTTTCGTTATCTTGTGCGCGGCCATCTGTTCCAATACGCCGTACAAGTCGCTTTTCAGTATGGAAAGCACATTCATTGCCTCAGGGTCGCCAAAGCGCGCGTTGTACTCGATGAGTTTTACGCCCCTTGCGGTTGCCATGAAGCCGCCGTAAAGAACGCCGATGAACGGCTTGCCTGTCTTTTTCCTGAACGCCTCGATTGTTTTCTGCATGATGGACAGCGCCTCGTCCATGTGCGCGCGCTTGAGGAAAGGAAGCAAATGGTTGGCGTCCGAGTATGCGCCCATGCCGCCCGTGTTTGGCCCAACATCCCCTTCATATGCCCTCTTGTGGTCCTGCACGAGGGGCATGCCGTATACCTTGATGCCGTCAGAAAAAGCCTGCAGGGAAAATTCCTCGCCATCCAGCTTTTCCTCAATCACAATGTTCGCTGCCCCGCCAAGCCTGGCGGACAAAAGCTCGGTTGCGTATTTTTTCGCCTCCTCGCCATCGGCAAGCTGGTAGCCAGTGACTTTCACCCCTTTCCCGCCAGTCAGGCCCGACGGCTTGACCGCCACATCCCCGCCGCACGAGTCAATGAACGAGTGCGCCTCGCGCTCGGATACGAACACCCCGAATTTTGGCGAGCCCGGCACGCGAAAGTCGCGCAAAAGCTCCCTGCAGTACGCCTTGTCCCATTCAAGCCGCGCAGCCTCCTTTGTAGGCGACGCGCAAGGCACGCCCGCAACAAGGAGCGCGTCGGTCACCCCGGCGGCAAGCACGGCGTCGGGCGAGGGGAAGGCGAGTGAAATCCCCTTTCCCTCGGCGAACTTCGCCACCTGGGCTGGCGAGTGGATGTCCCCTATGGCAAGCTCACCGTTGCTTTTCCTGACAAGGCCGGCAATGCCCGGGTGGTTTGCGGACATGAACGCGAACAGTCTCACATTGGCGTTTCTGCATATCGCCTCGGCTATGGCATGCTCTCGCGCGCCATTCCCCACAAGCAGGAAGTTTTTCATTTGACCACCGCACCGACTGATGACGTATTTTCGTGAAGAGTGTTTATAATGTTTCAAGCCCACTTTCCCATCTGGTGATATCAATGTCAAATATCCTGGTCATTGGCGCCGTCGGGCAAATCGGCACCGAGCTTACGATGGAGCTCCGCAAAAGGCACGGCGGCTCAAGCGTGGTCGCAGCCACGCGCAAGACGCCGTTCCCGCAGGAAATGGAGGAGTCCGGCCCGTGCATCTACTTCGACGTGCAGGACAAGGAAGCCCTGAAAAAAGTGGTGAAGGAACACAGCATAGACACCATCTACCAGCTTGCAGGGCTGCTATCTGCAACAGGGGAGCAGAACCCCGACCTCGCGTTTTCCATAAACCTGCTCGGGCTGAAAAATACGCTCGACGTCTGCCGCGAGTGCAGCGTGAAGAAAATATTCTGGCCGTCCTCGATTGCGGCATTCGGCCCGACCACGCCGCGCGACATGACGCCCCAGCGGACAGTGCTCGAGCCAACCACAATGTACGGCGTTACAAAGGTGGCCGGCGAGCTGCTTCTGCAGTACTACGGCAAGAAATACGGGCTGGACTGCCGTTCCATCCGCTACCCCGGGCTAATTTCCTACAAGGCCGAGCCTGGCGGCGGCACAACCGACTACGCAGTCGCAATATTCTACGAGGCGATAAGGCACAGGAAATACACATGCTTTGTTGGCCCGCAGACAGTGCTTCCCATGATGTACATGCCCGACGCCATACGCGGCACCATCGAGCTGATGGACGCCCCGCGCGCCAAGCTCACGGTTGCGACATCGTACAATTTCGCGGCAATCTCATTCTCGGCCCAGGAGCTTGCCGCTGAGGTCGCGCGCATCATGCCGGGTTTCACCTGCGACTACAAGCCCGACCAGCGCCAGGCAATCGCTGACAGCTGGCCAAAGTCCATTGACGACTCGCAGGCGCGCGCGGACTGGAACTGGCGCCACAAGTACGGGCTTAAGGAGATGTCCGAGGACATGGTAAAGAATTTGCGCCCCATATTGGAAAAGAAAAAGTAAGCGCGCTTTCAATACTGTTGCCCGCCTTCTCATGGGCGGAATAAATGCCCCCTAGCCTTGGCTGGAGGGTAAGAAGAAAAACCAGGAAAATGCTGGAAAAAAAAACAGGGAAAGAAAAGCAAAAAGAAAAGCGGAAAAAACCAAAAAAGAAAAAAAAACAAAAATGGCAGGCTTAAGCCCAGCCAAGCGCAAGCGCCACGCTCTGCGGTGAGAGCGTGTTCGCCATGCTCACCACCGCGCCGCGGATGATGAATGACACCGCGAAAAGCACAGCCGCCATGATTATCGCGACTGCGACGTTCCCGCGCTTGAGCTCCTTGAACTCGTCTATGTCCACGGTTATCTTGTCAAGCACTGCGATTGCCACGTAGATTGACAGTATGGCGAGCACGATGCCGACGATGAGGTTAACCACGCCAATCAGGAGCGCTGCTGAAAGCTCCATTACGGTGAGGCCCGGCACGATGCTCTGCGTGAGGCCGGACACGCCGCCCTCCACGATGTTTGCGATGGAGAAGATGATGGCGCCAAGCAGGATGGCGACTGCCACGTTCCCCTTCTTCAACTCATCCATTTCATCAATGTTCTCGGTGAGCTTGTCGAACATCTTTATTCCCAGGTACACCGAGCCCATCGCGAGCACAAGGCCAAGTATGAGCTGTGCAACCGTTATTCCTATTCCTAATAGCAAATTTTCTACACCCATGTAATCCCTCCTGTTTGGCAAATGAAGGCACAGTTTAAAAAAGAATATGCCGCTTCGTCGTTCGCCGTACCGCGCGCAAATGCGTGCCAGGGGGAACGAATGATATATAAGTCTTTCACAGGCATACTCTCTCGGGAGATTGATATGAAGCAGATTACAGTAGTCGTAGCTGACAAGGTGGGCGTGCTGGCCGAGCTGTCATACCTTCTTGGCAAGGCGCATGTGAACATAGAGGCCATCTCAGCCGAGGTCCAGGGCGGGAAAAGCGTGATAAACCTCGTGGTGAGCGACGATAAGAAGGCGGAAATGATTCTCAAGTCGAACGGCTACCATGTCCTTGCAGGCGAAATGCTCGTGGTGAAGGTGAAGGACGCGCCTGGCGCGCTTTCGGAAATCTCGAAAAAGCTCCAGAAGGCGAAGATAAACATCGAGAGCATATACCTTCTCACGCGCGGCGAGGGCCACTCGCTTGACGCGCTCATGGTGGACAAGCCGAAGAAGGCGAAAAAGGTGCTCGCGGAATATCTTGTGAAGGCAGAGTAGGGCAGGGCGCATGTAATCTCAAATCCTCTAGTCATGTTTGGGTGGTTTTATCAAGCAGATAACAGTGGTTGCAGAGGACAAGGTCGGCTTGCTTGCCGACATATCGTACATACTCGGCAAGGCAAGGATAAACATAGACTCCCTCGCCGCAGAGGTCCAGGGCAACAAGTGCCTCATTGACATCTCTGTCAAGGACGAGGCGAAAGCGACCTCCCTTTTGACGAGCAATGGCTACCAGGTGCTGCAGGCAAACGTGCTGGTGGTGCGGATAAAGGACGAGCCGGCGCAGATGGCGCAGTTCGCCTCCCGCCTTGCAAAGGAGAAAATCAACACGATGTCAATGCGCATCATCACCAAGGAGAACGGGTACGACACCTATGCGCTCCAGGTGGACCACACTGCAAAGGCAAAGCGCGTGCTTGCTCCGTACATGAAAAAATCCGCCCAATAATCGGAATGGGGCCCGCCAGCGGCAAGAGCCGGCTGGCTAAACTTCTATTTCAAGCGCCGCGCCTTTCATGCTTGCCTTATGGGCCGCAAGCGCGCGGGCTATTTCCTCTTCCGATGCGCCTTCCTTCTTCATTTTCCTGGCAAGCGAGAGCAGGCTTTCCAGCCTGTCGAAATTCCTGCTGATTTCCTGCGCCTCATTTCTCACGGCCTCCCGCTGCCTCTCTATTTCCGCAAGCGTCCCTTCCTGCGAGGCAAGCCTTTGCCGGAGCTTTTCCATCCTCTCCGCCGCAGCCTTCTGCGCGCCGCTTTCCTCCCTCTGGTTGGCATAATAATAGTCCAGCGCCGCGCATAGCGAATCGAACCGCTTCCCGCCCTTTGCGGCGTCTATGGAAAATGAAACCGGCTCGCCCTTTGCATTCTCCTGCACGCAAAATGTCATTTTCTCCGGGGTTTTTTGCACAAAAGGCGTTGCCTTGGGGTACTCGTACTTCTCCCCACGCGCCACCATCCTTCCGCCAGTGTCGTCCTTTTGCAGGCAGGCATATGCAATGCCGTCTTCCCCTACAAGAACCAGGTTCCCCTTCCTGAAAAGCTCGAAAACCAGCCTTTCCTTGCTGCGCGCCACTATCTCCACAATCCTCTCGCCAGGCACCCGCCTTATTTCCTGCGCGGTTTTTCCCTCGAGATTTTTCCGCAGGAAGCCCACAAACCCGTCGGGCGCATCGGTTGCAGCCAGCGCCTGCCGCGTCAGGTGCAGCCTCACGCCAGGCTGGAACAGCAGTTCCTCGCTTCCGATTTTGAAAAGGAAAATCCCGCCTTCCGTCCTTCTTATGCGCGCTATCCGTTTTCCCTGCAACGGGGCCAGTTCCGAAAGCACGCATTCTAGGTCAGCGCCAGACATTTTCTGCATATTTCCCTCTTGCCGACCATCTTTAATATATCTTCCCTCGGAAACTTCTTCCGGTGTTCATATGTCAAAAGTGAAAGACCCTTCCCTGGCGGAAAGAGGCGCTTCCGAGCTTTCCTGGGCGCGGGCGAACATGCCCGTGCTTGCCAAGATACGCGCGCGCTTTGGGCGCGAAAAGCCTTTCGCAGGCATGACAATCTCGGTGGCGCTTCACCTGGAGAAAAAGACAGGCATACTGCTCGAGACGCTGTCCGCCGGCGGCGCGCGCGTCTTCGCGTCCTCATGCAATCCGCTCACCACCAACGATGCCACTGCGGCGGCGCTGGCTGCCGGGGGCAAGGTGGAAGTGTTCGCATGGGCGAACCAGTCGAGCGAGGAATACTACTCATGCCTGAATTCCGTGCTGGACGGCAAGCCGGACATCGTGATTGACGACGGGTGCGACCTGATAAATCTTCTTCATGCCAGCCGCAAGAAAGAGCTTCCAAAAATAATCGGCGCGTGCGAGGAAACGACCACGGGCATAAACCGCCTCAACGCAATGCAAAAGGCGGGCAAGCTGCTGTTTCCCGTCTTCGCGGTGAACAATGCGCACTCCAAATTCCTTCTTGACAACCAGTTCGGCACGGCGCAGTCCACGGTGGATGCCATCTGCCGCGCCACCAACGTGATATTGGCCGGCAAGACTGTTGTCGTTGCGGGGTATGGCTGGTGCGGCAGGGGAGTCGCCTCGCGCATGAAAGGCATGGGCGCAAACGTGGTTGTGGTGGAAGTTGACGGCACGCTCGGCCCCCACGAGTCCGGGCTCCACCGCGCGCTTCTGGCGCACTATGAAGGCTACCGCGTGATGGACATGCCCTCAGCCGCGCGCATAGGGGACATTTTCATCACGGCAACCGGCAACAAGGCAGTGATTGGCAAGGAGCATTTCCCGCTTCTGAAAAACGGGGCGATGCTTTCCAACACCGGGCACTTCAATGTTGAAATTGACGAGCCTGCGCTTCGCGCAGGCAGCAAAAAGGTCTATGAAGTGAAGGACAACGTTGCTGCATACGAGCAGAAGGACGGGCGCATCATCTATCTTCTCTCCGAAGGCAGGCTGGTGAACCTCGCGCAGCCGTCAGGGCAGGGGCACCCCATCGAGATAATGGACGGCAGCTTCGCGCTCCAGGCGCTCTGCTGCGAGCTGATTGCCAAATCCGCAAAAGGGAAGCGCATGGCGGCGGGCGTGCACAGCGTGCCCGTTCCTGTGGATGACGAGGTCGCGCGTTTGCTGCTCGCGTCAAAGGGCATAAAGCTCGAGGCGCCGACAGAAGAGCAGAAGAAATACGCGGAATCGTTTGAAGAAGGCACTTGAAAGGGCAGGCGCAGAGAAAACACGCGCAAGCTTTGAGGAAGGGACTTAGTAAGGCTCGCGGCACTTGATAATCAGGTCTTTGCCAATCTGCCTTTTCGTTATCTGCTGCCCTTCCATGTACTGAATGTACTCAAACCCAAACGTCTTGTAATCCAGCACGCCGGGAGAAGTTGTGGAGTTCTGGCAGACTGATGAGGCGCCGCCGACACCATAACTTGAACTGATGCCACCAACATACGAGTTTACGTACCTATAGCAAGGCAACCCGTACCAACTGCTGCCTGGTGCTATATATTTCTCTTCACCGGGTGCCAGATAATAATAATCGGATATATTGTATGTGCCAATCGTGGCAGGATTGCAGGCGGTATTATTTGCACCAGCGTAAAACGTCGTCGCCTTGCCACCATCTCCTCCGATTATGCCAGTTATCCTTATCGAGTACATACCTGTGTTCCTAAGTAACAAATATGGTATATTAGTGCCAGCCATATTTGCCCTCGCCGCCGTCTCCATAATCGCAATCGGCGTCGCGCTTCTCCAATAAATCTGCGACTGCGTGATTTGCGCGTCAGATGCCATTCCTGGGAAAAAGCCGAGCAGCGCAACAGAAACAAGCGCGACGATTAGCACTACTGCAAGAAGAACCAAATATTCAGTGGCGCCCTGCGCGCGCATCAATCGCATGCCCTTTGTGGGGAGGGCGTTCCTTTTATTCCTTTGCGCGTTTCCCCCATGTTTCCGTAATGTTCTCTATTTTTAAACATTTGTTTAATTATATTAAACATGCTGGAATTGCTGTTCGGCTCGCGCGTGCGTGCCAGGATAATAACCATGTTTTCAACCGCTGCCGGCAGGGAATTCCATGTGCGCAAGGTTGCTCGCAACCTTTCGGAAAGACCCAGCGCGGTCCTCATCGAGCTTAACAGGCTTGAAAGGTTCGGATTCCTTTCCAGCCGTCGCCAGGCAAACCTGAGGCTTTACTCCGTGAATGTCAAATGCCCCGTTTACGGGGAGATACGGGGAATGGCGCTGAAAACGGACGCATTTGGTGTTGGGTTGCGCCAAGCGCTTTCCGGCATCCAAGGCATAAGGTTTGCCTTCATATTCGGTTCATTTGCTGCTGGGAGCGAGCGCGCGTCAAGCGACATTGACATCATGGTAATCGGCAGCCCGAATCAGGCGCAGGTAAGCAGGGCGGTGGCAAAGGCGGAGAAGGCGCTGTCCCGCACGGTGAATTACCTTATATATCCCGAGCGCGAATTCTTGGCAAAGAGGAATACAGGGTTCCTCCATGAGGTAATCCTAGGCGGGAAGATATGGCTGGCGGGCGAGAGCAATGAATTTGAGCGATTTGTTGAAAGATGACCGGCTACGCAAAATCGAGCCTGACGCGCGGCAGGCGGAGGATTGCATCACAGCCGCGGAGCGGGGCATCAAGGCGGCAAAGTCAATGCTTGAAACAGATTGCGACTGGGCATTTTCCATTGCCTACAGCGCAGCTCTCCAATCCGCACGCGCGCTCATGTTCTCCGAAGGCTTCCGCGCCGCAGGCGAAGACTCGCACAAAGTGGCTGTTGATTTTGCCGATGTGAAACTGGGGGCAAAAATGCGCGATGCCATGGACTTCTTCGGAAGGATGCGGCTCAAGCGCCACCATGCGATTTATGAGAAGAGCGGCACGATATCCTCTTTTGAGGCAGAGCATGCGATAAAGACCGCGGAAGAGATTTTGGCAAAAGTTAAGGAAAAGATTGGGAAGTAACTTTTTACTCGAAGCTCAGCACCACGTCGCCTTCCGCGAGCGAGCGCAGCACCTTCTCAAGCGAGGCTACGTCAAGGGGAAGCAGCTGCATGTCCTCGCGCGCAATCCTCACCTTTGTCCTCTCCTTGCCTTCATGGAATGCGTGGTTTATGCCCAGCAGCCGCGCGGGGGTGATGACGTCCGCAATCGTTTTCTTGGTGTCCCCACTCGCCTCGGCAATCCTCACCTTCTTCCCAAGCGAGGAGGAAAGCTCTGAAACTATCTTGCCCTGCTTGCCGATAAGAAGGCCCGCCTCGCCGTGCGTGAGTATAAGCACCACCCTTCCCAGGTCAATGGCCTTGTAGAAAGAGGCGTTTGAGATGTTGTACCTGTCGTTTATCTTGTAAAGTATCTGCGCAACCTCTAAGTCAAGCTTCGTAATCCTGCCATCGGCAATCTTTTTTTCGCACGAGGGGCAAAGCTCGCCGGATTTCAGGTCTGAGTCGCAAACAGGAGTTTTCATCCAACCACCATCTGAATTTGGAAAGGCGGCGCCAGGCTGGCGGCTGGATTACTTGCAAAGCTTTATCTCGATTGCAGAGACTTTCGACTTTGTCCCGTCTTCCGAGTCAAGCTCCTCGGTCTTTGTGAGTATGTTCCCGATTTTCGCGTCTGGCAGGAACCTGTTCTTCACAATCTCTGCAACGTCCACTGCCCTGGAAATCGCCTTTCCCCTCGCCTTGATGAAGACTTCGCGCTCGCCATGGTTGAACTGCGTCACTACCGCAAGCACATAGCCCATCACGCTTTTCTTGCCGATGTAAATGACATTCCCGTCCGTCCTCTCGGATTGCGGCAACGCGCTTTGCTGCACAGGCGCGGTTCCGGCCTGCGCCTCGCCGGCACCTGATTGCCCTGCCGGTGCAATCCCGTTTTGCGGCACTGTTGTTCCATCCATGCATCCACCTCATGATATTCTGCAAATATCCAGCCTTGCCTAGCGCCTTCCTTTCCTATATTCCGATACCAGCCTTTCCAAGTCTACCTCTGGCTCGCTCAAGTTATTTATTTCTTCCCCCACATCGGCGGGTTTCGCCTGTTTTTTCGTTGTATTGGAATTTCCATGCTCCAATGCGGGCAAATTTCTCTGGAAATTTGTCCGGGCGTCCTCTTTCTTTGCAATTGGCTGGTAATGCGCCGTGCCCTTCTTTTTCCTCCATGAAAGCCGATTCGTCGCCTGCTGCAGCTGGAAGCGCAGCTTGCGGAATTCCGAGTCGCGGAGCACAGTCTGCCTCACGCCGTTTTCCATGAGCTTCAGCCTGTGCAGGAGCGATGCTTTCTCCCCCTCAAGCCGCTCAAGCGAAATCCTGAGGTTCGCATTCTCGCGCGCAAGCGACTCCAGCCTCGCGCGAAGCTCGCCTGAGGAGGCGATTTTTGCATTTGCGGCGGGCTTTTGCGGCGCTGCCCCTTCCATTTCCCCCTCCGGCTCGCGAAGGAGCATGAAGGCGTCCTGCACCCGCACGCCCCTCAGGAGCAGGTGCTTTATCCTTTCCTTCTCCCCCGCTGCCAGCCCTTCAAGCGCGTCAATCTGGCGCAGCTTGTTCGCGTGCGCGCGGTAAGCGAACACAGCCGCGCAATAGGCGTCGCGCTCATGCGTGTTCGACGTGCCCGCCCCCCGCGCCACCAGGCGCTTGTCATCTTCCCGCACGCTGGCGCGCGGGATGAACAGCCTGCAGGAAAAGTATGATGCCAGCCGCAGCGCAGCCTCCGGCGCCGGGTTGGTGTCGCAGGCGATGAGCGAGGGCGTGCCGCACCCTTCCATGATGCGCGCCGCGTCCGAGAACCCGCCCATGGTGGAGCGCAGCGCCAGCTTCTGCCCGTCCAGCCCGACCGCTGCTATGCCGAATGTTGCGCCCGGGTCAATGCCGACGATGATGTGCCTTTTTTCCGACAAGTAGCCACCGAAATTCAGTCGCTTCCCGCGCCAACTTCCTCGCTTCCCAGCTTTTTCTTCGTGATTGCCTGGTGCAGCATGAGGTGGGTATTGCGCTCGACGTTCTCCTTCACAACGACGCTGGCGTCAATCCAGCAGCCGTCGCCTATCATCTTGCCGGGCATGACTGCGCAAAGCACGCCCATCTTCGTGTTGTCCCCTATGATTGCGCCGAGCTTGTTCCTCTTCGTGTCAATCACGACGTCGTTCACGACCGCGTGGATGTGCCCGGCGTCGAACCTGTAATTCGCAATCTGCGTCGCCGCGCCGAAGTTGCAGTTGCTGCCCACGATAGAGTCGCCGATGTACGTGAGGTGCTTCGCATTGACGTGGTCGAACAGTATGGCATTCTTCAGCGTGGTGGAGTCCCCTATGCCGCAGTCCCTCCCTATCGAGGTCGTGCCGCGTATGTAGGCGTGCGGGCCCACTTCCGTCTTCTCGCCGATGTAGACGTTCCCCTCAAGATAGGAATCATACACCACGGCGTCCTTCTCCATTATCACTTTGCCCTTCACGGTGCAATTTTCCAGCTTGCCCCTTTTCTCCGGAATCCTTGAAAGCAGGAACTCGTTTGCCGAGAACAGCTGCCATGGCATGCCCATGTCCAGCCAAAAGCCGCCCACCTCCACTGCGGTGGCACCGAGCAGCAGGTCTATTATCTCATATTCTCCGCGCGCGGACTTTTTCACATTCTTTATCCTCTTGAAAATAGAAGGCTCGAAAACGTAAAGCGAGCAGTTGGCAAGGTTGCTTTTCGGCTTTTCCACCTTTTCCTCGAACGCGGAGATTTTGCCTGCCTTCACGACAGCGGTGCCGTATTCGCGCGCGTCGTCCACCGCACGGAGCGCCGCAGTCGCCTCGCCGTCCGCGCCTTCCGCAAGCTTCCTGAGCGCCTCGGGCTCAGATATGATGTCCCCTGCCACGCCGAAAAACCTGTCGGTTGCAAAACTTTCGGCATAGCCGAACGCGGCTGCAGTCCCGTAGTTCTCGCCCTGCTCGATGAATGTCAATGCCATGCCGGGCACGGGGTGCGCGGCAAAGTAGTCGGTGATTGTCTCTTTTTTATACTTGACCACGACAGCGGCTTCATTCACGCCAACCGACTTGAGGTTCTCAAGCACGTGCTGGAGGATTGGCTTGCCTGCAAGCTGTATCATGCACTTTGGGCGCGTGTAAGTGAGCGGGCGCAGCCGCCTGCCCTCGCCAGCAGCCAGCACCACTGCCTTCTTGATTGCCATACGCGGCTTTTGCCCACGCCACTTTATTAAATTTCCCGAGCCGCGCAGCCGCAAGGCAAAAACCAGGCTTCAGGCAAGCAGCGCCTTGATGGCTTTCTCAGCGATGGCCACTGTTTCTTCCAGCGTTTCCTTCTTCTCAAATTCGCAGGTAAGGCGCATTGCAGGCTCGGTGCCGGAAGGGCGGATGAGCAGCCAGCCGCCGGGGAAATCGTACCTCAGGCCGTCAATGGTTGAAAGCGTTGCCCCCGGGAACGAGAGCGACTTTTCCAGGGCAGCCATCATGGCGGGCTTGCTTTTCCCAACGCACTGGTACTTGCGCCGCTCTATCGGGTAGGTGCGGACCGCATCGGCAAGCGATGACAGCTTGCCCTGCGTGCAGGCAATCTCCACAAGATAAAGTGCCGCAAGCAGCCCGTCCGCGCACGGTGTGGACGAGGGGAAGACATACTCCCCGCAAGGCTCGCCTCCGAACACCGCGTGCATCACCTTCACCTGCCGTGCAACGTGCAGGCTGCCTACCGGCGTGATGGAAAGCTTCCCGCCCGCGCGCTCCACAGTCTCCTTCACGCAAAGCGACGCCTCCACGGTGCTGACTATCGCGCCTTTCCTTTTCTTCAGGAAATGCGAGCAGAAAATGGCGAGCTGGGTGTCGAGTGCAAGAGCGCGCCCGCGCTCGTCAATGCCGATTGCGCGGTCCCCGTCCCCGTCGAACGCAATGCCAATGTCGCATTTGTTTTTCTTCACCGCCTCGGATGCGGCGGATAGCGTCTCCGCCTTGGGCTCCAGATTGCGCGCGAATTTCCCCGGCTCGCCGCAGTACAGTTCCACCACTTCGCAGCCCGCCGCCCTCAAAAGCGCAGGGGCGAGAAGCGACGCAGCGGCATTGCCAGCGTCAACAAGCACGCGCGGCTTCCTGCCCGCAATTGACGGGGTATCCACCTGCGAAAGAAGGAAATGGATGTATTCCTGCGAATAGTCGCGCGCTTCCTTCTGCCCGGCTTCGTCCCATTCCGCGCGCGCCTCGGCGCCGCTTCCAACAGCGGCTTCAACTTCCGCTTCCTGCTCCCGGGTGAATTCCATCCCGCTGGAAAACAGCTTTATGCCATTGTATTCCGGCGGGTTGTGCGAGGCCGTAATCATCGCGCCGTTGCATTTTTCGCGCGAAGTGGCATAAGCCAAAAGCGGGGTTGGCGCCATGCCAATATCAACCACGCCCGCGCCTGCCAGCATGGCGCCTGCGGCAAGCGCATCCGAGAGCACCCGGGAAGTGGTGCGCGCGTCGCGCGCCAAGATGAGCGCACCCCCTTTTTTCCCGGCGGCATTGCCCACTTCCATTGCAAGGCCGCAGCTGACTTCTTTTCCATATCGCCCCCGGATTCCCGATGTGCCGAACAAGCCTGCCATGGGTGGGTTGTCAGCAAATAGCCTTTTAAACTCTTGATTTCCTAGCCTCGTCCATGAGCGTAGACAGGCTATCCGTGTCAGGCCCGCAGTCGGCTGCGGGGATAATGGGGATTTCCTCCAACACCAACCTTGGCGGCATCAAGTTCAACCCGCGCGGCGTGGTGCTGTTCTCGGCAGTGTTCATACTGGTCGTGAAAATAATAGACGTTCTGGTGCGCGGCAGCTCCTAATCAGTTTCGTTTTCTGCCCGTCAAATCCACCAACCCCATCCAGCGCAAGCGGGCATGGCGTTGCTGGCCTAGCCAAAAAGCCTCTTTGCCGCGCGCGCGGCCTTTGGCACGTCATTCTCATTGCACATCACGAGCGCCTCCAGCCTGCGCGACTGCATTTCCACGAGTGCGCAGACAAGCTCGCTCTCGCGCGCAAGGGGCAGTATTTTCCCGTTCTTTTTCTCAAGGAGTATATGCGCCTTTGCCGACAGGTTCGGGGTGTCCACGAGCACAGGGCAGCCGCACGCGGCGGACAGCTCCTCCTCGGCTTTCCGCGCAGGCACCCGCAGCTTTCCCATCGGGACGGAATATGCTTTTTTGAAAAGACGGCGCCCCTTTATCCTTGCCGCATATCCTTTTGCCTCGGGTGACGCGCAAAGCGCGTCCAATGCCTGCGCATCGCCAAAGCCCAGGAAGTCCTGCTCCTCAAGCGTGCCGTCCGAAAGCGCCAGCACTATCGCCTGCTGCAGCATGCGGGACGCAATCCGAACCGTCTTGTGGAGATAGACAGTGGAAAACATCATCACCCTCGCAACAAGAAGGCTTTCCGCGGCCTCAAGCCCCCGCTCGCGGATAAGCAGGCCTTTTTTCCCGAGCGAAGCGCTGGTGCAAACCCTCTGCGTGTCAATCACGCCGTATGCCACGCCGGTGTAGTGCGAATCGCGGAGAAGGTAGTCCATCCTGTCCGCGCCAATGTCGGAAGTTATCACGCTGCCAAGCGGAGTGTCGCACAGGCCGGCGATTTCCTTTGGGGAAAACTCGCCCGAAAGCGCGTCCGCAACCTCCCCATGGAGCGCCATGCGCTTCCCAATCCCCTCGTGCGTGCCAAGCTTCCCCTTGAGCACCGCCTCTGCCTCGTGCGAGAACGCAACGTGCCCGATGTCGTGCAGAAGCGCAGCCGCCCTCACCTTTGCGATTTTTTCCTCCGCCATCCCCATCTCGCGGCACATCCTGTCCGCAAGGAAAAGCGTGCCTATGGAATGCTCGAAGCGGGTGTGGTTTGCGCCCGGGTACACCAGGTACGCGGTGGCAAGCTGGCGTATGCCCCTCAGGCGCTGCATCTGGCGGCAGTCAAGAAGCTTCTCCTCAGTGGCGCTGAGCGAAATGGTTCCGTGCAACGGGTCCCTTATCCTGAACATGCATTCCCACCTGGCTACGCAAGCGCGAACTTGCCCTTGCTTTTCTCCAGCAGCTCGCCGCCTTCGCTCATGTGGAGCAAAAGCGCGCGGCACCCTTCCACCCCCAATCCGATTTCGCGCGACAGCTCCTCCGCAGTCTTGTCCCCGCTTTCCAGCGCGGACTGCAGCCTGGGCTGCCACTGCTCGGCAAACGCCTTCTTTATGAAATAGTATTTCCTGTCAAACGCGCGAAGGCCGGACACCTCCCCCGCCTTTATCCTCTCGGCAACCGCGCCTGAAAGCGCCCTGGCGTCGCCCTCGTTTTCAAGCACAAGGTACCCGTTTGCAAGCGGGTCGTGCGCCGCCTGTGCGCCTGTGCCCGCGGCGGCATTCGCGCGCTGTTGCGCCCCTGCACCGGCAGGCTGGATATCCCTTGCCTCCCCATAAGCGGCATCCGAAACGTTGTACACCCCGTCCCCGTATTTTTCGCTCCGGTACACCCAGACGAGTTTTTTCTTCACAAGGCCCGCCAGGATTTCGCGCTCCTTCGGCAGCAGCGACTTGTCCACCTCGCCGGGCGTGCGCCTGTCAAACCTGATTGCCGACAGCTTTTTCACCAGCTGCCGCTCAGCCTCGGAAAGGCGGTTCCCCGGCGCGGGCGCTGCCTGCTGCAAGGGGGCGGCATTCCCTGCAAATCCATTGAGCGCCAGGATGTACATCCCGTCACGCAGGGGGAAAATCTCAAGCGAGGAGGCATTCGCAATCTCTGGCGGCACGCTGCCCAAAAGCTCCACGCCGCCCTTTGTCCTCTGCATTTTCAATTCCATCGAACCATCTTCAGCGTATCAATTTCTTCTGCACAACCTCGCCAGCCGGGGTCTTTTCCGAAAATATCTGCGCGCCAAAAGAGCTTATCTTCGCGGACGGCGACTGCCACATGTTGCGCGGCAGGCCCGCCTTCTCGCACACCTGGCAGAGGAATTCCTCCTCGCCCCAGTTCCATTCAATCGGCACCTGGGGGAGCAACAGGCCGGACGAATAACCATAATGGATGATGAGCCCGTCCCTGCCGACCTTTATCCTCTTCAGGTATTCCTCGGGCTTTTTTACGCGTATCTCCTCGGGCACGGAGAGCACGCTCACTTCCATGACGAGCTTGCCAAGCTCGGATGCCTCGACGGGCGGGAAGCGCGGGTCGTCAAATGCGGCGGAAAGCGCGCAGTCCACGGTTGCCGGCGCCAGCTCCTTTATCGGAAGGGGGTAGCCTATGCAGCCGCGAAGCTCGTGCGAAGGGTATGCCTCAAGCGTGACAAATACGCCGCGCTTCTCGGAAAGTGCGCCCTCGTCGCGCTTCGGCACCGCTTTCCTGCCGGTTGCCAAGTAGCCCCCTATGGTCTCGCGCGCGAGTGAAACGAGGTATTGCCCTGAAGAAATCGGAACTGCTGCCATTCTCCCACCGGATGGATTCTGGCGGCTAGGTTTAAAACAGCCTCGCCCGGGCGTGGCAACGCCTGCCATGGCGGCGTCAGTCCTGCTCCTTGTGCTCGCCGCGCCTTCCGTATATTTTCTTCCTCCTCTGCTCGCGGAAAATTGGCGTCGTGCTTTCCTTCTTCTGCCCGGTTCCGTCCCATTCCTTGCGCGGGTTGAATATCCCCTCGTACTTTTCCCACTCGAAATTCACCTTCAGGTGCTTTCCTGTCTCGATGTCAATGAGCACGTATTTCTGCTTTTTTATCTCGAAATTCCTGTACAGGAGCCCGCGTGTCTCCTCGAGCCTCATGGTGTGCGCGCGGGAGCTCGTTACGAGGAAGCAGATGTCAGCGCCGGATTTCACCAGCCTCCCGATTGACGACTTGAACTCGCTGACGTTGCCGAACTGGACCTCGAACGCCGCGCAGCCGCTTTCCTTCTTCATGAAGTAAAGCCAGCATGGCGACTGGGCCTCAAGGTAGCCGAACTTGAATGCAATCGCCGAGTACTGCTCCGCAAGCGTCTCTATCAGGTTGCTCGGGGGCTTTTTGACGCGCACCACTTCGTCCACGAATTCCATGACATAAGTTACCCGCGTTAAGTTAAAAGCAATTGCCACGCGCCAGCGTGCCTACCACGGCACGTTCTTCAGGCCCAGCCTGTTGGCCACCACGTTCGCGCCCACATGGACAAAATAGGTAAGCACGGCAAGGAAAAGCACCGCCTCGGGAGTAAGAAGGTGCGCGGCAAGGGGGTATGCGAACAGCAGCGCAATGGCAAGGAAAAACAGCTGGTCCGTAACAAGCGAGGGCTTCCCGCGCGCGATGCCCTGCCTCCTTTTTATGAAGCTTCCAATCAGGTCGCCAGCCATCGCCCCGATGCCGAGCAGGAAACCGGCGAGCACATAGATTGCCGCCCCTCCCATGCCAAGCCATGCCGCAGCCCCTCCGCTCCCGCCTGCAACCGCGCCCCCTGCGAATGTGCCGGCATAAATGTCCAATGCGCCCCCTGTCAGGAGTATCCCTTCAACCGCGCCCACTGCCACTCCCGCGGCCACGCCCGCAAAAAAGCCGCGCACGGTTTTCCCGTCGCCGAAAAGCCGCTGCCCGTCATTCCATTTCCTTCCGCCGTCAATCGGCGCGCCGCCGCCAAGCACCACCGGCACGGAGTTTGCAAAATATGCAGGGAGTATGAAAAGAATGAGCTGCATCGCCCAGGCAAGCGCGTCCATGCCATAATTCCGCGCAAAGAAGTTTATTAACTTTCCAACCTGAAAATCCTTTGGGAGGGAAAGCATGGCAGTCAAATCGCGCGAATCGAACAAATCAAACCATCTGGCAGCCGCAGTGGGCGGGATTTTCCTTATTGCAGTCGCCATAATCGCGGCATATTCGTTCTTTCCCCAGGAAGGGTGCATCGGCGTGGTGGAGATAAGCGGCACGCTTTCCACGCAGGACGTCCCATCCTCCCTTTTCACGGACGAGCAGAAAGGCTCGCAAACAATCGCTTCGGAGATTGAGGCGGCGGGAAGCCGGCAAGACGTCCGCGCAGTCCTATTGCTCATAGACTCGCCTGGCGGCTCAGTGGTGGCAAGCCAGGAAGTGTATTCCGCAGTGCACGCCCTGAACAAGACGTCAGTGGCATTCATACGCGAGATGGCCGCATCCGGCGGCTACTATGCAGCCGCAGGCACGGATTACATCGTGGCAAACCCCGACGCGCTCACCGGGAGCATAGGCGCGCGCGCAACGCTTGACGACTACAGCGGGCTCATGGAAAAGCTTGGCGTCAACAGCACCACGTTCAAGACCGGCGACATGAAGGACATGGGCTCATCAGCGCGCCAGATGACGGAAAAAGAGCGCGCGGTGTGGCAGTCCATAGTGGATGAAAGCTTCCTCTCGTTCCGCACTGCGGTGGAGGAAGGGCGCAAGGGGAAGCTTGACCCTGCCGGGTTCGCCACTGCGCTGGATGCGCGCGTGCTCACTGGGCGGCAGGCGAAAAAGATAGGCCTTGTGGACGAGCTTGGCAACAAGGATGCCGCCATTGCGGCTGCTGCGCGGCTGTCCAACATGACGCTTGCACCTGGCGCCAAGCCGCGCCTGTGCGAGATATCCTCAAGCAAGAAGCAAGGGGCATTATTCGGCTCGCTAAGCTCCGAGGCGCTGCGGTTTTTCCTGCAAAGCGCCGGCGGCTTCCATGTTTCCTACAAGTGATGAAATGGCAAAACAGAGCACGCTTGCATTCCTGCTTCCCATCCTTCTAGTGTGCGCCGCGATTCTTGCGGCATATTATTTCCTCCCGCAAACCGGCGCAGGCACGCCTTCTGGCGGGGCGGGGGCAATCTCCCTTTCCATCGGAGGGGCGCCCTTCGTGTCGGGCAACACCGCGGCATTGCGCGCCGCCTCCACCTGCGGCGCGTTCAACGTGTCCTTGGATGGGGCAAGGTTCGGGGTCGGCTCGCCGTCTCTTTCGGCGCAGTTCGTGCTTGAGGAAGGCAGCCACTCATTTTTCGCGCAGGGCAACGGCTGCAATTCAACGCTTGCGTTCACTGTGGCTGCGCGCGAGTGCGAAGGGGACGGGGCTGCGGTGTGCGTGAAGAACGGCTGCCCCGGCACGCGCCAATGCTCCGGGGGCGTATTTTCAGAATGCGCACTCCAGAAAAAAGTCTGCTCTCCGGGGGAAAAAGTCGGCTGCAGCCTGAATGGATGCTCCTTTGGCCACATAACCTGCAACCAATGCGGCACGGGATTTGGCAAGTGCCTGCCTGACCCTGAAAAAGAAAATGCGACGTGCGCAGGCACGCCGCCTCAGCAGTGAAATCAAGAAGTTACTTCTTGCGGGATTTTTGCTTGGGTGCCTGCTTTGCCGATGGCTTTTTGGCATCCGATGCCCTGCCTGCAGGCGCCGCGCCCCTGACGGGCGGCGCTGGCGGCCTGGGCGCCCTCTCCTCCACTCCGGAATCCGCGCCCCTTCCTGCGCGCAGCTTGTTCCGTATGTCCTCGAGCTGTGTGAGCATGTTCTCCACTTCCTTCTCCTGCTCCGCCACCTCTCCTGCTATGCGCGCGTTCTTCTCAAGCTCTGCAAGCTCGTTGTCCATGTCCCCGTTTGCCACTGTCCTTTCGGATTCGATTTCCTGCGAGCCCGCGAAGCTTTCTTGCGCGTCCCGCTGGTTTGCTTCCTCCGAAACATCCTCATGCTCCTCCGGGGGCTTCGGCCCGCTTTCCTGCATGCGCCTCTTGCGGCTTTCCACCATGCTGCGGGTGGCATCGTCAAGGCTCTTCTCGCGCTCAGCCCCGGTGCCGAATGAAAACTTCTGGGAATAGTTCATGCCTGGCTCGGATTTTGCCTGCTGCTCGGCAAGCTGCGGAGCCGGCCCGGACGCATCCTCGTCCTCGCGCCTTGCCGCAAGGAAATTGTATGCGATGAGCGCAATCACCGCGGCAGCAAAAATCCCGGCGAGTATCGGGAGCGCCCCAATGATGCCCGGCAGTATCCCGGCATCGGCTGCGCTTGCCGATGTTACCGGCGCCTCGGATTCCGTTGCATTCACATCATAAGCGATTGTGGAGGCGAGCTGGCGCAGATTGTATCCCTCCACGGAATAAGTGTAGCTTCCTATGCGCGTTGCGACCAGGCTCACCGTGCCCGTGGCGCCAGTGCGCACCGCCTGCCTGCTGCCGTCGGGGTACTCCACCACTATTTTTGCCCCGGAAATGGGCTTGCCGTCCGAAGTCTTGAGGGAAAGGGTGAGTGTGCTGTTCGATGGGACTTTTGACGGGGCAAAAAGCACCGCCGTGCCCGGCGCTGCAATGGCCGCCGCATCGGGTATCCTTCCGACCGCGGCCTCGCTCACGGTTGCGCCAAACTCGTACGTGACGTTCTTCATTTCCCCCCGCTTGAGCTCGGCAAATTCCCAAACCGCCTGCCTTCCGTCGAATTGCGACGGGCTTGGCGAGAACGAAATAGCCACCCCTGCGGGCACATACGACAGGCTTTCCCCGACATTCACATTGCTCCTGTCCGATGGCCCTACGTTTTTCAATGAAAGCGTGACGAACGTGGCTGCCGGGCCGGCGCTTCCCGCCTGCCTTGTGCCGCTGTTTGCGCAAGCGTCGCTCACACCCGTTTGGGAAAGCTGGCACTGCCCGGCGTTGCCAACATCCAGCGTGCGCGTCACTTCCAGCCAGCCGTCAGAAACATATGTCTTTGAATAGCTTTCCGCAAAAGGCATGGACATCAGGAGAAGCGCCCCTACAAGCAATGCAAAAGATTTCACCATAAACACACCTCTGCGATATGCCTTTCTGGTGCGTTTAGTATTTAAACCTTTGTATTTTATGGTGATTTGTGTTTTGCAGTGCCTTCCCCTCCCTATTCCTTTAAATTCTTATTCGCAAAAAGTAAACCGGGTGCGACAATGAAATTTGGAAAAGTCGTTGTTCTTGCGTTTGCGTTTTCAATGCTTGCAGGGCTTGTATTTGCCGATGACCCAACCAGCAAGCTCAAGAGTGCGCTTTCCCAGCTTTGTGCCGGCTTGAACCAGCTTGTGCCTGTTGCAGCGATGCTCATGGTCCTTCTTGCATCCGTCATCTATGCGACTGGGCAGATGATGGGCGCTGAAACGCGCGCACGCGCCAACGTATGGGCGACATCCGCGCTCACAGGCGCGCTAATTGGCATTCTCATCTCGGTCATTGCGCCTGCCGTTCTCCAGACAATTGCGGGCGTCGACTCCCCCATCCAGTGCTCCTAACTGGGTGCCTGACCAAGCAATTTAAACTTAGCCTGTTTTTTCTTTCTCATGGAAGCAGCATTAGCTGTAGGGATAAGCATCACGGTAATCATGATATCCGCCTTCATCTTCGACAGGCTGCGCCTTCCGCACGTATTGGGCGTGCTCGTGGCGGGGATACTGGTCGGCCCATTCAGCCCGATTGCCGGCCTGAACTTGCTCGGGCTTGATTTCGGCACCATAATAATCACGGACCCGTCGCTTGTGGAGACATTTTCAGTGCTGGGCTCGGCGCTCATACTGTTCGGCATCGGGCTCGAGTTCTCGGTCATCCGCCTCTGGAAAATGGGGTGGTTCACGTTCATCGCCGCGCTCCTGAAAATAGGCATTGTCTATTTCACGGCGCACTTCTGCCTTGCGGCAATGGGCTTCGGGACGCAGGCAGCCGTGCTTGTGGCGGTGGCGCTTTCATTCTCTTCCACCCCGATAATCATAAAGCTCCTCGAGGATTCCGGGAAGATAAAGCGCCCCGAGGTGAACTTCATAATCTCCGTCCTGGTGATTGAGGACCTGCTCGCGGTTTTTTTCCTCGGGCTCATCGCCAACCCGGTTTCATCAGGGGAATACTCGCTTGCCGTGGCGATATTGCGCGTGGTAATCACCTTCATATTCGCCTATTTCGTCCTTTCCAGGCTCATTGACAAGTTCCTCAACCTGTTTGCGCATTCCGACGAGCTCATCATACTCTCCACCGTGAGCCTGGTGCTGGTGATTGGCTACCTGTCCTCAGCGGTCGGGCTTTCCTTCTCCGTCGGCGCTTTCCTTGCCGGCAGCACAATCGCCGGCTCGCAGCACTCCAAGCGGATAGAGGAAAAAATCAAGCCGTTCAACTCGCTGTTCGCGTCGTTCTTCTTCTTTTCCATAGGCCTGATGGTCAACATTGCCGGGGTGCTGTCCAACCTCCCGCTGCTGTTCATATTCCTTGCGATAGGCGTGTTCGTGCGCTTTGCGGCATCCGGCTTCGCATCGTACATGGTCGGATTTTCCGGCAGGAACGCCTGCTTCTGCGCGGCGGTGTTCCTCTCGATGTCCGAGCTTTCCCTCATGCTCATAAGCCAGGGCGCATCCTCGGGGATACTGAGCAGCGACTTTTTGGGCAGCTTCGCGTTCGCGATAATCGGGACCTCCTTCCTCTCCGCCTGGCTCATAAACCGCGAGAACGAGATTTACAACGTGCTCCAGTCCGTGGCGCCCCAGATAGTGATTAAGAACCTGCGCCTGCTGCGCTCGACGGTGATTGGCATGCGCAGGGCGGTTTCCGAATCCTCCCGCTATTACAAGGTGGTGGAAAAGCTGCCGACAATCGCGCACCACACCGATTCGTTCTCGGTGCGCGAGCAGCTCATGCTGACGTCGAAAAACTCGGTGCTGCTGGGCGCCGCGTCATTCGTGTGCTACCTCGGGATATTCTTTGCGCAGACTCCCGAATGGCGCTTCCTCGACCCGTTCTTCGCGTATTTCTTCGCGGTGTTCTTCGTGACTTCCGCGCTTTTCCTGGTCAACGTGAAATCCGCGCAGGTGTCCCTCCTGAAGATGATTGCGCGCTCCAGCAACGGCGCGCGCTACGTGGCCGTCGGGCATTTCATTTCCATGGCATTCTTTTTCTTCCTGTGCGCGGTCTACTTCTGGGCCTATTCGTTCGCGCCTGCCTCGCTGTCCGTGATACTCGTTCTGCCCTCTCTCGCGTTCGCGCTGCGGAGCATGCTTTCCACGTTCAAGGCCGTCTCGGGCAGCGGGCTGCTGTAGAAAGAAGCCAAGCCTTTCCTGTCGCCAAAAATGGCTTTTACACCGGCAGATTGCCCTCTGCCGGCGTTTATAAACCGCGCGCGGGCAGCTATTTGCATGGGCAGCACAGCAAATGCCTCGCGCGTTGCCAACCGTTTTAAGCTTTTCATGGGGAGAAGAAGCCATTCGGGTGGAAAAATGCAGGACTACACGGTTGTGATAGAAAAGGACGAGGATGGCTACTTTGTTGCGTCTGTCCCTGCGATTCCCGGCTGCCACACCCAGGCAAAGACGCTTGACAAGCTGATGGAGCGCATACGCGAGGCAATCGAGCTTTGCCTTGAAAGTGACGTGAAAGCCCCGAAACACCAGTTCATCGGCGTGCAGAGCGTCAGGGTGAATGGATATGGCAGGACTGCGTCCGCTCAAGCTTAGGGAAGTGCTGCGCGCGCTTGCCCGGCTCGGTTTTATCAAGGTTCGGCAGAAAGGCAGCCATGCGCGCTTCAAGCACCCGGATGGAAGGTCGACGGTGGTGCCCATCCACAATGAAAAAGAAATCGGCAGGGGGCTGCTTGCGAAGATAATCCGGGACTGCGGCGTGGATGCAAAGGAGTTTCTTGAAAAGCAAGAGCGCTAATTGTAATTGTTCATGCACTGCACCACCAGCGGCGCGGTGCCCCTTATAGAAACGCATAAGCACCTTTGCGATGAGAGGGGGGAATAAAACACTTTCTTAATCTGCATCATCCCCCCGCTCCCGCTAAACCCTAAAAGAAAAATTAAAAGAAGAAACCGAAAGCTTACTGCTTCTGCTGCGGCCCGAGCTGTATCTTGGGCGGCACGATGGGCGGCGAAAGGTTCACCGGGCGCGCGACAAACACGCCGTTCGTCCCGCACGCGTAGTTGATTGCGTTGAGTATGAGCTCGGCAAACCCGTCGGGCAGCTTCTTTTCCTTCTCCCACTTCGCGGTTATCTCCTTGGTGAGCTTGGCGTCCTCCCTGCTTGTGATGGTGCCCTTCATGTTGATTTCCCCGACGCCTTCGGTGTAAATCACCGAGTAATTGAACGAAATCACGACTTCGCCATTTGCAACCGCAACGGCATCAAGCCCGATGTTGACGTTGAGGCCGGTCATGTCCTCGTCCTTGTCGCGCCTTGCCTCGACCTTGATTATCTTTATTCCGGTTATCATGTTCACACCTCTATTTGTCATTTCTTGCAATATGATATAAATAAAAAGCCAGCCGCTAGATGCGCAGCTCCTGCCCCACTCTCAGCGCCACGCCCTTAGTAATCCCGCCCAGGTCGGTCACGAACTCGTTCGGGTCCTGGTTTATCCTCTCATACGTGTTATAGTGCATGGGCACTGCCGCCTTGGGGCGCATCTCCTTCACTATGCTGTTCGCGGCAAACGGGTCCATCACGGCCCCGCCGCCAATCGGGACGAGCGCAACGTCGCATTTTATCCTCGCCATGTCCGTGAAGCTGTAGGTGTCGCCGGCATGGTAGACCGCCAGCCCGTCCCCTTTCACGACAAACCCGACCGGGTATGCCGACTGCGGGTGGATTGCCTTCTGCACCTCCACCTCCACGCCTTTCATGTTGAATTTGTCCCCTGCCCTGACGTCCACCTTGAACCTGTCAGAAACGTCTATCTTCGAAAGCGCAGGGCGGGGGGCCACCACGCTCGAATAGCACCTGTCGGAAATCTCCTTCACCGACGCCGGCTCGCAGTTTTCAGGCCCTTCGTTCGACAGGAATATCATGTCGCACTCGCGTATCGCGTGCACGTCAAGCGAGCTTTTTATGAGCCTGCGGTTTCCGCCAAGTGTGTCGGACACGACCGGGTTGAACAGCATGACCGCATTCCCCAGCTTCACGAGGAACGAGGAGTGGCCAAGATAGGTGATGGACCTCATAACCCCGGATTTGCCTCCTCATGTTTAAATAATATGCACCCCCAACTCATTCCATGGGCAATTCCTACGCCGTCCAGGCATCTGCCATGTTGCTTTTCGCGCTCCTGCTTATGGCGGGCGCGCCCCGCGCGGATTTTTCCATGAAATCGCTTTCGGTATTCGTCAATGTCAACCTTGACGGCAGCGCGAACATAGACGAGCAATTGGAGATGGTGATAAACGGCTCGCAGTCGCGCGACCTTTACGATGCCACGCGCGCAAGCTATTCCGACCTTACCACATGGAAGGACCTCACCAAGCTTGCCGAGATGCGCCACCACGTAACTCGCGCAAAGGCGGATGTCGCCGAGCTTAGGATAATCCCGCAGGCAATCGAGAGGTGCAACTCGTTTTTGGGCACCTGCTACGCCACGGTGGTGATAGACTACAAGATACCTGCGGGGCAAAACGGGTCCGGGCTTATCAAGGTGGACCGCTACAAGCCGCGCACCCTGCGCTATTCCCTCCAGCAGGACGCGCTCTCGTTCGAGCAGACTGCGACGGGCGACCTGATACTGCCGACTGGCACCGTGATATCCATCTCCATCCCCCAGAACTCGGAGAAAATATTCTTTTCCACCGTGCCCACCAACCTGGCAGGCGATCCTGACGAGGACTTCAAGTACGATTCCACCTCGAACACGCGCTACTACGTCGCCAGCAAGCGCATCTTCAAGTGGTCCGGGAACGCGCTTTCAAAATTCCAGTTCACCTATGAGGTGGAAATGCCCCTTGAAACCGAAGTTGTGGAATTTTTCGTGGAGAGCGAGGCTGCGGTGTCCAACCTCATCTTCGGGCCGCAGGGGATTGCCGCGCTTTTCATCCTCCTGGCTGCAGCCGCCTCGTTCTACTACGTGAACAAGATAGACAACCAGTGATAAAATGCTACACCAAATCGAGGCCAAGATGCTCTCCGCGCTTTCCGGCAGGATGTCCGCAGAGGAACTTTCGCAGAAAGCCGGGCTGCCCGTCTCGTCCGTGCTCTCCTTTTCGCAAAGCCTGAAGGAAAAAGGGTACGTCTCAATCGGGCAGACCGAGGAAAAGCGCCTGTCCCTTACCCCTGAAGGGCAGGGCTATGCCGCAAAGGGGCTTCCCGAGCAGTCAGTGCACCTCAAGGCGCAGTCGGGCGCGCCAATATCGTCCCTCTCCCCCGCCGAGCGCGCAGTGGGGCTTCCCTGGGCAAGCAGGAACGGCTGGGTGAAAATCGAGGGCGGCGCCCTCTCATCCATGTGCTCCCCCGAGCCTTATTTCCTGCAGGAGGCTCTTTCGAAAATCTCGCGCCACGAGCCTGCGGATGGCGAGGCGCTTTCAATCCTTCTCAAGCGCAAGCTTGTTTCGCAGGCGTCCGTGAAGACGACCTATCTCGAGCCCACTGCGCTTTCGCCTGAAGAGCCTGCCTCCGCAGGCAATGCCGCAGCCGAGTCCGGCGCAGTTGCGCCGCAGGAGATAAACTCCCTCACCCGCGATATGCTCCTCTCAGGCAGCTGGAAGGGCGCGGCATTCCGCCCATACGACGTCTCCGCCCCGTCGGAGATTCCCTCGCCCGCAAAAAGGCACGCGATTTCGCGCCTGCGCCAGCGCATCGGCAGGATATTCGCCGACATGGGCTTTGACGAGATGCAGGGCGCTGAAATGCAGTCCGCATTCTGGAACTTCGACGCGCTTTTCCAGCCGCAGGACCACCCTGCGCGCGAGCTTGCGGACACTTTCTACCTGAAGAACGGCATGCAGCTTCCGAACGACTCCGAGCTTGTCTCGCGCATAAGGAAGGTGCACGAGAAAAACTGGGGCGGCTCCTGGAGCGAGGAAGTCGCGAAAAAGGGCGTGCTCCGCACGCACACGACTGCGGTGTCCGCCAACTGCCTTTACAGCGAGTGCCGCAACAGCGGGCCCAAGAAATTCTTCTCGGTGGGCAAGGTCTACAGGAACGAGGCGACGGACTACAAGCACCTCGCGGAATTTTTCCAGGTGGAAGGCATCGTGGTCTGGGAAGGCGCCACCTTCCGCGACCTGCTGGGGCTTCTGCGCGAATTCTACCGGAAGCTCGGCTTTGACAAGATACGCTTCCAGCCCTCCTATTTCCCCTACACCGAGCCGTCGCTTGAAGTCTCGGTGTATTTCGAGAAGAAAAAGCAGTGGCTCGAGCTTGGCGGGGCGGGCATTTTCCGCCCAGAGGTTTCCATCCCGCTCTGCGACCGCTACCCTGTGCTTGCCTGGGGCCTCTCGCTCGAGCGCCCGCTCATGCTGCTGAACGACATGGACGACATACGCGACTTCTACAAGGGCAATGCGGGGTGGCTAAGGCGCCAGAAAGTGCAGTAGCGGCTCTTTGTAGGCAACGTCGCGCTTCCTGACCTCTAGAATTTCCACCAAATTTCCAGTTACCCTGAAAAAGATTCGGTATTTGCCAACACGCGCCTTCTGAACCTTGTCCGAGCGGTGCACGAACTCAAAATGCCCGGGCATTTCAACTATCTGCTCAAGCTTCTTCCGCACGGCTTCCTGGCGCTCATTGGCAAGTGCCTTGAGCTGGTCTTTGAACTTTGCATTGAACTCAAGCTCGTAGGGCATGCCAGTTTAGGGCTTTTGGCGCTTTTTATCCTTTTGCAGGGTAGGTTGCCAGTGGTTTCGGGGCTTCCAGCCCATGAGCTTGTAGAATTCTTCCTCGTTATACGTCTTTATCTTCCCTGCTTTCTTCAGCTTGTCATATTTTTCGATTTCCTTCAGCATCTTCTCGTCAAACCTGCGCTCAAGCTCCCCGTCTTTCAGGTATTCTGCCTCGAGCCGAAGCACGCCGAGCCGCAGCGCCTCCGTCTTGGTGGAAACCACTCCTTTTTCCACCAGCCTGTCAATCACATCTGAGACGTGCCCGTCGAACTTTATGGTCAAATTCATGTATTTTCACCATGAAAAGCATGGCAGAAAATACATATAATGCTTTGCCTGCAAAATTTCCATGGGTATCAGTGAATTCCATCGCATTCCCAAGCGCCGGCAAATTCCTCCAGGCTAGAAAATTGCCCCGGCACCTTATGGGTTATATATTTCTCGGTGCATTTCCTTCCCATGGCGACCCCGTTTGCGGCATTTGCGCTTGCATACCTGCTCTCAGTGGCATTCACCGACGAGCTTTCACTGAACCTGTCCTACATCGAGCGGCTTGTTACCTACAGGCAGAATGTGGACTTCACCGAGCTCATACCCGGCGCGCTTTACAACGGCACCATAGCCGTGGACTGGGCAGTCCCCCCATCCGCCCTTTCGGGCATTGACGCGCAAACCCTTGCCGTGAAAGTGACTGCCGTTGCGCCAGAGAACTCAAGCGTGTTTTTCCCAATTGGCAACACGCAGGCAAAAGAGGCAACCGTATACCTGCAATGCAAGATAGCTGACGGCGTGTGCGCGAACGGCTCCACACTGTCCGCCGTCGTGCCAGTTGCCACCTCTGCAAAGGCGGATGCCACCGGGGAAGTGAAGATATCGCTGCGCTCCGAAATCGTTTCGTCCGTGCCCGCCTCATACTCTGCCACCGTTGTGGACACGGGCACCATTTTTGACTCGCTGAAGGAAATATTCTCGCAGAACACCACCGGATACGCCCCTTCGAACGTCAGCGCGGCCACGAGCCCTTCCGCCTCCGGGGCGATAAACCTCAGCGACCTCAACATCTCCATCGGCGCGCTTGGCAACAACTCGTCAAGCGGCAATTTCCTGGACACGCTCAAGCCGGAGGGCGACTCGAGCGACCCGCTGCTGTTCCTGAAGGAAAACCCGCTCATCTCGATTTCCGCGCTCCTCATCGTGATTGTGATAACCGGCGCCTATCTTCTCAACACCAAGGACTAAGGAGTGGCTGCCCGCCCAACCCAATCATCCTCCGGGCGAAGGGGCAATGTTTTATATCCCGCCTTTCATTCTTCTTCCATGTTTGAAATCACCGTGCTAGGCACCTCGTCCGCAATGCCCACCCCCGAGCGCTCACTTTCCTGCATCGCAGTGCGCAAGGACGGCGACATATTCCTGCTTGACTGCGGGGAGGGCAGCCAGCGCCAGATGCTGCGCTTCGGCGTCTCCTACATGAAGATACGCGCGATTTTCATCACGCACCTGCACCTTGACCATTTCCTCGGCGTTTTCGGGCTTTTAGAGACTCTCCGCCTCAACGGGCGGAAGGAAAAGCTCACGATATACGCCCCGCGCGGGGCTGCCGGGGTGTTCGGCAGGAAGGACTTCCTGGAAGTAAAGGAGATTGATGAAAAGTGGAGCGAGGACTTCGGCGGCTTCGTTGCCTCGTCCTTTGCCGCAAAGCACATTGGCGGCTCGCTGGGGTTCGCGCTTGAGGAAAAGGAAAAAATCCGCTTCCACGAGGAAAAGGCAAAGGGGCTTGGGCTGAAGGGGCCGATGTTCACCGAGATACAGAAGAAGGGCAAGCTCACCGTGGATGGAAAGGTCATCAAGCTGAAAGACGTAACCTATTCCTCTCCCGGCAAGAAAATCGTCTTCTCGGGCGATTCCGCGCCATGCGCCACCCTCACGCGCGCGGCAAAAGGCGCGGACCTTCTCATGCACGAAAGCACTTTCGGCTCGGACAAAGTCGCCGAGGCAAAAGACACTTCGCATTCCACGGCGCAAGACGCGGCAACATGCGCGAAAAAGGCCGGCGCCAAGCGCCTCCTGCTCACGCACTTCTCAGGAAGGTATGCCGACACAACGCCCCTTGTGGCAGAAGCAAAGAAAATATTCCCTGCCGTTGAGGCGGCAAAGGACGGGATGAAGCTCGAGGTGTAATCCCGCGCGCGGGCTGCTGTCGGGAACGTGCCGCCTGCTGGCGCGCGGGCGCCATCCTTATTATATTTCCGCCCAAAATCCGTTCGGTGTTTTTGTGGGATATCGCACTCATTACGTTTCCGAAGCGAAGAAGCTCATAGGCTCCGAGGTAACGCTTGCAGGCTGGGTCCACGAGGTGCGCGACCTGGGCAAGCTCAAGTTCGTGCAGCTCCGCGACCAGACGGGCATCATCCAGGTGACTGCCAAGCAGGGGCGCGAGCCAGACGCCGCGCTTGCGGCGATGAGCCAGCCCAAGGAAACAGTGGTGCAGGTCCGCGGGAAAGTGGCTGCAAGCAAAATCGCCGAGTCGGGCTGCGAGCTTATCCCTTCAGAGTTTATCGTGCTGAATGGGCTTTCAGCCAAAGTGCCATTCGAGGTGACGGGCAAGGTGCCTGCGGAGCTTGACGTGCGGCTTGACAACCGCTCGGTTGACCTTCGCACCGCGAAGACAGCTGCAATTTTCAGGATACGCTCAGTGCTTGCAAACGCCTTCAGGGAAAAGGCGCTCTCATTCGGCTGCATCGAGCTGCAGACGCCCTGCATAGTGGAGGCGGCAACCGAGGGCGGCGCAGACCTTTTCAAGGTGCAGTATTTCGAGAAGGATGCCTACCTCGTGCAATCGCCCCAGCTCTACAAGCAGCTCTGCGTGATTGGCGGCATGGACCGCGTTTTCATGACAGTGCCTGTTTTCAGGGCGGAGAAGCACAACACGCTCACCCACCTCAACGAGGCGACGCAGATGGACATCGAGGCTGCGTTCATCACCCCGGACGAGGCGATTGACATGCTGGAGGCGGCAACCATCCACTGCGTCTCTTCCGTGAAGGAGAAGTGCGCATCCGAGCTTGCCGTCCTGGGGCGCGAACTTTCAGTTCCGGCAAAAATCCCGCGCCACACCTACACCGAGCTTGTGGAAAAGCTCAACGCCGCCGGTGTGCCATTCACATGGGGGGAGGACTTTTCGCGCGAAACCGAGGCGAAGCTCACCGAGGTGCTCGGCTATTCCACATATTTCATAACCAAGTGGCCGACGGCAATACGCGCGTTCTATTCCATGCCGTCGCAGGAAGACCCGAAGATTTGCAATGCATACGACCTGAACTACGAAGGCCTGGAAATCTCGTCGGGGGCACAGCGTGTGCACCAGCCCGAGGTCATCATAAGCCAGCTCAAGAGCCGCGGGCTCAACCCCGAGGACTTTTCGTTCTACGTCAACGCCTTCCGCGTGGGCGCGCCGCCGCACTGCGGCTGGTCCATCGGGCTTGACAGGCTCACCATGAAGGTGTGCGGCCTGCACAACATCCGCGAGGCAGTGCTCTTCCCGCGCGACAGGGTAAGGGTAAGGCCCTAGCTACCTAGCTACTTGGCTACTCCCAGATGGCGGGCATGGGTATATAAACCTATTTATACATATTTTATAACACTAGACAGACATTTTGTAACACTGGAAAAAAGGAGAAGAACTGAGAAGAGGGATTCATATGGAGCTTACAACTCTTAATAAAAAAATCGAAAATTACTACCCAAAATACGCGGAGCACACCAAGCTCGGCAAGCGCATGCCTTTTTTCGACAGAATGCTTAAGCCCAGGACAATCGCAGGCTGCAAGATGAAGGCGCATTACGAAAATAAGTTTGCCCAGGCGATGGCAAAGACGGCAAATGCGCAGAAAATCTGGCAGCTCTCCACGGAGTACGGGCTCATAATGGAGCACGTGCGCGACATGGTTTCCCTGACCGGCATGGACGGGTCGTTCGTGTCCATTTCCAAATCCTTCGAAAAGACGCTTGGCTATACTGACAGGGACCTGGACGGCAGGACCATATTCGACCTCGTGCACCCTGATGATTTGGCTACAGTAAAGGCGGCATTCGAAAAAGGCGTCAAGGGCGGCGAAGGCCTGGCAGATGTGCGCGTCATGCGCAACCCGAAGATTTACGGGGAGAACAGCTATATCTGGTCGGAAGTCCAGGGCAATGTGGTATTCGAGGAGAACGGCGTGCCAATCTGTGCGGTGATGGTCAGCCGCGACATAACGGAATACAAGCGCATGCAGCACGACGTGGAGCAGATGGTCTCGAAGCTCAAGGCGCTCGTTGAGGAAAAGGACCAGCTCGTCCAGGCAAAGGACAAGTTTTTCAGCATAATCGCGCACGACCTGAAAAGCCCTTTCAATTCATTGCTTGGCTTTAGTGAAATACTGAATGAGCAGTATGATTCGCTGAGCGACGGGGAGCGGAGGGAATACATCTCCTGCGTCAACGATGCTTCCCACAATGCATATTCCCTTCTTGAACAGATGCTTGAATGGAGCAGGCTGCAAAACGGCAAATTCGACGAACCGACCAAAGCCCTGAACCTCCGCGCCGTGGTTGACAAGGCAATCAGCCCGCTTCTTCCTGCGGTGGAGGCAAAGCATATTGCCCTCATCAATTCAATCGCCCCATCCCAGACAATCCAGGGCAAGGAAATGATGCTCGGGCGGGTAATCGCCAATCTCGTTTCCAACGCAATAAAGTTCACGAGTGACAATGGCATGGGGATAATAACCGTCCGCGTATCGTCTGCAGGCGGCGCGGTCAACATCGAAGTCATGGACAACGGAGTCGGAATAGCCCAGGACAGGCTGCCCCTGCTGTTCACCATGAGCGAAAAGACGACCACCAACGGGACAAACGGCGAAAAGGGCACCGGCCTTGGCCTCCCCATGGTTGCTGAAATGGTGAAGCCTATGGGCGGCGAAATCCAGGTGGCATCCCGGCCGGGCAAAGGGACGACGTTCACGGTGGCGCTCCCTTCCTCGCAGGACTAAATCCGCAGCGCACGGCGTCAGGTTTATATACCTTTCTCCGTATACTAGAGCCTGCGAGTTTTGTCCTCTGGTGATATCGGGGACGAATCATGTTTGCTGATGCCTTCGGGCATACCGGAACTGAATTGACCTTACAATGGGTCATCTGTCTCGCATGAAATGGAAACGCGATCCTTTCGCGTTCGACGCACGCTTCAGGCAACTACAAGGAAAGAGCGATTAGAGTGCTAAACCGCTGATCAATTAAGATCAGCCAATGAATGCGGAAAATACAGAGGATTAAGTCTTTCTATGACTCCAGTTGATCCTGCTGGAGGACACTGCTATCAGAGTACGCCTAAGCCATGCAAATCTGCCCGTCGGCTTCGACGGACGGTGTACGGCTCAGTAACAAGTAGTCAATCTGCCCTAAGGACGGGTACAACCTCGGGAAACTGAGGTCAATCCCCGATGCCCCATCTATGCTGGAATGCTTGATGGGGAAAATGCGCGGTCAATTGCAGCCGTTGCGCCTTAGGATGAGACTGCTCCTGATTAGGTAGTTGGTGAGGTAACGGCTCACCAAGCCGATAATCAGTAGGGGCAATGGGAGTTGGCGCCCCGAGAAGGGCACTGAGACAAGGGCCCTAGTCCTACGGGATGCAGCAGGCGCGAAACCTTTACAATGCGCGAAAGCGTGATAAGGGAACTCTGAGTGGCAGCCGGCTTTTAGCCGACTGTCTTTTGGCGAACCTAAACCGTTCGCAGAATAAGTTCTGGGTAAGACCAGTGCCAGCCGCCATGTGCATTTGCATAATGCGCACGGTACGCGGTAATACTGGCAGAACGAGTGGTGCCCACGAATATTGGGTCTAAAGAGACCGTAGCTGGCCTGTTAAGTCCACTGTGAAATCTTGGGGCTCAACCTCAAGGCGTGCAGTGGATACTGGCAGGCTTGAGAGCGGGGGAGGTCAGGGGTACTTACGGGGTATGAGTAAAATCAGTTGATCCTGTAAGGACCACCAGTGGCGAAGGCGCCTGACCAAAACGCGTCTGACAGTGAGGGTCGAAGGCTAGGAGAACGAATCGGATTAGATACCCGAGTAGCCCTAGCAGTAAATTATGCAGACTGTGGTGTTGCTATGGCTTCGGGCCATGGCAGTGCTGTAGCGTAGGTGTTAAGTCTGCCACCTGGGGAGTACGGCCGCAAGGTTGAAACTTAAAGGAATTGGCGGGGGAGCACCACAAGGGGTGGATGCTGCGGTTCAATTGGATACAACGCCAGGAATATTACCGTGGGCGACGGCAGGATGAAGGCCAGACTAAAGATCTTGCCTAACGAGCCGAGAGGTGCTGCATGGCCATCGTCAGCTCGTGGTGCGATATCGCGGACGCGCAAGCGTTCGAGTATCGTGTCTGCGATGCACAAACTGTCTCGTTAAGTCGAGTAACGAGCGAGACCCTCGCGTACAGTTGCTAATTTCCCCTCCGGGGGAGATGCACCCTGTACGGACTGCCCGCGTTAAGTGGGAGGAAGGAGAGGGCGACGGTAGGTCAGTATGGCCTGAATCTCACTGGGCTACACGTGGCATACAATGGACAAGACAATGGGCTGCGACCCCGAAAGGGGAAGCGAATCTCACAAACTTGTCCCAAGTTCGGATTGGGGGCTGAAACTCGCCCCCATGAAGCTGGAATCCCTAGTAATCGCTTGTCATCATCGAGCGGTGAATACGTCCCCG
>JBAYMR010000011.1:0-57089 GCA_041663445.1 Candidatus Micrarchaeia archaeon | reverse complement strand
GCATCAATTCAAGGAGCTGAATCAGTCAATCAGGGAAGCAAAAAGTGAAGCTATGCAGATGCGCCTGTCTGCGTTCTGTTAATTTCCCAAGAAGCCCACGCCTTCAGGCGTGGGTAGTTCACGGCAGGTGAATTGATATGGGCAAGATGAAGGAAAAAAACGCTGGCGCCGGCACGGGCGGCAAGCAAGAGCCAAAAAATGGCATTGTCCTTGTGAAAAAGCCGCTGGTCATGGTGGATGAGGCTTTCCGCAGGAAGCTTATTGCGCGCCTTATGAACCACAAGTCAACCATAGACTCGCTTGCCGACAATTTTCACAAGCCACAAGATGAAATAATTGAAAACATCAGGTGCCTCCAACATGAAAAGGTGAACATCCTTGCCTCTCAGTCTCATGCTACCGGAGAATTGCTTTACACCATCGACATCCGGCCCGAGTCCCATAATGTCTTTTTCATCAGCGGCCCTGACAACAAGAAAAGGGTGCTGAACTTTGGTTTTGCAAGCGACCTCCACTTTTCAAGCATATTCCATCTTCCCGAGTCGTTCCACGAAGCCATGAAAAGGCTGGAGGACAAGGGCGTGACAAGGGTTTACGTTGCAGGGGACGTAATGGATGGGGTGAAAATATACAGCGGGCACCACGTGAACCTGCTGGACCATACGGTGGAAGCCCAGACTGACAGGGCTGCAAGTGCATTTGCCATGCATCCTGGCATGGAGTTTTGGGCAATTGCTGGCAACCATGACTATTCATTCACCAAGCAAAACGGTGTCAAGCCCCTTTCCATCCTTGAGCAGAAGCTGGACAATTTCAAGAACCTTGGCGACCTGATGGCAGATGTGATTTACCACGGGATAAAAATAAGGCTGCTCCACGGTGCAAGTGGCCGGACATACGCCGTCTCCTATCCGAGCCAAACATATTTGCGGGACTATTTCAGGGGGCTTGAGAAGGAAGAGCTTTCCAAAACGCCGCACATACTCCTCATCGGGCACTATCACACATTTTATTCTGGAAAAGACCATGGCATGCTTGTGTTCCAGCCGGGCAGTTTTCAGGACGGCGACAATGAATACTGCGTCAGGAGGGGGCTGACTGGCCCCACCGGCGCCTTCCATATCCGGCTGGTATACCAGAATGGGCAAATCTATGAACATACTGCAAATTACATCCAACCCAAGGCGGCAGAGGGTGAGAAGGGAGCTGCCTTTTCCAAAACAACAATATCATATAACCCGGCTGTGGCGTGAATTGCAGCCCTCCGGGCGATTTTTCTTTAGGTGATGCGCATGGCGGCAAAAGCGTTTATCATGGCTTCTGGCGGAAAAGGGGGGATTGCGCCCGATGAAGGCAAACGCCTTTCTGTGCTGTCCGAACGCTTCAGCGAGCTCCACGAACAGTATCGCATTGCGATACTATGCCTCAAAAAAATCCGCGCTGAGCGCCTGTTCGCCGTGCAAGAGCTGCAAGGCGCGAACTCGTTAATCGCGTCCAAGGACAGGGAAATCAGCTCTCTGAAGCAGCAAGTCTCAGAGCTGGAAAAAAGCCTCTCGAAACTTGAGCGCCTGCGAATGGCATTTGATTCTGGGACGGATTTTTTCGGGGAAAATGGCTTTGGGCCATTTGGCGATATTTTCGGATGCGGGCCCAAAAAACCCGGGCAATAAGGCGGGCCGGCAAGCCCCAAGCCACCAACCGTTAAATTCCTTGCCTTCCCATCCCGCATCATGGAAGCAAAGCCCATGGCCGCCGAGCGCATCGCCCGCCTCATCCAGAACATGCTCTCCCCGCGCAGGGGCGAGCGCATGCTTTTCCTCACGGATTACGGGAACAGGCCGTCCGCCTCCAGGCTTGCGCGCGACGGGCTTGTTTCCCGCTGGCACACGGCGGCATCACTGCTGGCCGAGCACACGGGCTTCCGCGTGCTTCCCATTGTAAAATACGCGGAAACCCTCTCCCCCAACGCAGAGCTCCCTTCCTCCGCCACCACGCAGGGCGGCGGCAGGGTGGACAACCTGCCCGATTTCATCGCAAGCGCGGACATCGTGGTGGCAATGACCGGAAATTCCGCCTCCGCGCCGCTGAAAAACATCGCCAAAAAAGCCGCGCACCTCCGGGTGGTTTCCATGCCGGGCGTGGCGCCTGACATGGAGCCTGCGATGGCAACCGACTACTCGCGCATCGCGGAGCGCGGCTCCCGCCTCAAGTCTGTCGTCGAGGCAGCCACCGGCTTCGATGTTACGTTTGACGGCGCGGGCGTGCCGAGAAACACGCGCCTATTCCTTGACACGCGCGCCTCCAATTGGCAGCTCGACGCGGGCATCTGCAGGGTGGCGGGCGACTTCATCAACTTCCCCTCAGGCGAACTTTTCACGCCCATTTACGAGGCGGCAACGCCCGAAGGGCGCTCGATATACGGCGACTCGCAGACAAAAGGGGCGTGGCCTGTCTACTCATACAAGGACAGGAAAGTCGCCTTCCTCCACGTCGAGCAGAACAGGATTGTGCGCGTGCAGGGCAACTCGGAAGAAGCCTTGCGCATAATAGAGGACATCGCCCTTGACGAGCGGAACGCGAACATCGCGGAGCTCGGGCTCGGCATAAACGACGCCGCGCGCTGCGCCCCGGGCATCCCCATTCTTGAGGCTGAAAAGGCAGGCCCCCACATAGCATACGGGCGCTCCGACCACTTCGGCTCCCCGTCCTCGCACGCGGGCAAAGTCGCAGCTTCCACACACCGTGACATGGTCTACACGCGCAGCACCCCTATTACGGCAACGATACACGCGGTCTATCCGAACGGCAACAGGCTCCTCATCGCGGAGCGCGGAAAAGTAGTCGTGGTCTGATTCTACATCCTCTCAAGCGCGGGTATGCCTATCGCGCCAAGCGCGTTTTTCATCGCCACCTTTGCGGCGTAGTTGCTTGCCAGGCGCGACTGCTTCGCCCCCTCGTCCTCGCACGAAAGGATGGGGCAAGAATTGTAGAACTTGTTGTAAAGCGCCGCAAGGTCCAGGCAGTATTCCGCGACGATGTGCGGGCGGAGCTGCCTTGCAGACTCCGCGACCACGAAATCAAGCAGCATCACTTTCTTGAGAAGCTCCTTTTCCGCAGGCTCAAACGCAATGCCTGCCTTTCCCTTACCGCCCTTCTCGGAAATCTTGTGCGCGCGCGCATGCGCATAAATGGCATAGGGCGCGGAATCGCCCTCAAGCGACAGCGCGTCGTCCCACCTGAAAGTTATCCTCTTCTCAGGGGTCGTCCTGATCATGGTGAAGCGTATCGCAGCGGCGGCAATGGCTGCGGCGATTTTCGCGCGCTCCCCGCCAACAACATCCGGCTTTATCTTCGCCTCCGCGCGCTTCACCCCCTCATCATAAAGCTCGTCCGTGGTGAAGCCCATCCACGTGCCCTGCCTCCCCGAGAATTTCGCGTCTTCCAGCCCCACATGCTCATATGAAAGGTGCACCGAGCTTTCCGCCTCGTGCCTGTAGCCCATGGAAAGCAGTATCTCCCTGATGACCTTCTGCGGATATGCCTGCTCCATGCCAATCACGTTTATCACGCGCGCGGCCTTCCCGAAGCCCATTCCCTTGCCGTCCCTCGCGGTCATCATGCATGGCCTGCCGTTTGGCTGCACCATGAAATCCGTATAAGCGAAGTCGCTTTTGAGCAGGTTGAACTTCCACAGCTGGAAAATGACGTCCTTGCCGGTATAGGTGGCTGTCCCGTCGCTTCTCACCAGTATCTTGTCCGGCGACTCCATGCTGGCAAACTCCGGGGATGCCATCTTCGCCACCAGGCAGCCAGCATTCTTCCCTTCAGTCTCCTTCACGATTGCCGGGTTTTCCTTCAGCCTGCCCATCCCTTCCTCGAATATGGTGTGCAATATGTCGGACTCGAATATCATCACGTCATGGTAAATGGAAAACTTGAATGCCGTCTCATACTGCGCAGCCACGCACTTCTCCACGAGCCGCCTGCACGCGCGCGCATTCTCGCCCTCCCCGTCCTCCATCTCCTTCACAAGCGCGCGCACTTCCTTCTGCACGTTTTCGCTTTCCTCGAACCGCTTTGCAGCCTCGACATATTCCCCGCCAAGCCACAAATCCAGCTTCCCAGACGGCTTTTTCCCAAGGTGCAAATATCCCCAGAAGGACTGCGCAACCTGCAGCCCCAAGTCATCAATGTAATCCGTGCGCTCCACGCTCTCGCCGGAGAATTCCAGCACGCGCGCCACAGAGTCGCCCAAAAGCGCGTTCCTCAGGTGCCCGATGTGCCAAGGCTTGTTCGGGTTCACCGAAGGGAACTCTATTATCGTCTTTCCGCTGCGCGCACTGCCTTTTCCAAACGCGGCGCCTTCCTTTCCCGCTTCCCCGACAAGCGCCGCGTAAAACCCGTCCGAGAGGAAAAAGTTGATGTACGGGCCAACAGTCTTTGCCTCGGACACCCATTCGGGCAGCCGGAGCTTTGCGCAAATCTGCCCAGCAAGCGCCACCGGGCTCTTTTTCTCGCGCTTTGCAAGCAAAAAGCAAATTGACGTGGCAACGTCGCCGAACTGCCCTTTCGGGAGCTCTACCGACGCCTCCGCCTCCTCAAGCGGCACGCCTGCCGCGGCAGATATCGCTTCCGCGATTTTTTTCTTGAGCTTCAGGAACATGAGCAACTCTTGGCGCATCAATAATATAATGCTTCATCTCGGCCTCCGGGGGCGCAAGCAATAAAAGGGGAAGCGGGCATAACTCAGCCATGGCGGGCACAGCTCATTCAGCATTTACCAGCTTCGGTTCCCCCAGCGAGCCCGACCTAGAAAACGCCGTCATGACGATAAACACGCTTTTCAAGTCATTTTCCCCGGACTTCACCACCCTCACCCCAACGGACATTGCAAAGCTCAACGGGGCATACAAGGAAATCACGGATTACCTCTCAGTGGCAAAGGCGTCCGGCGACAAGAAAAAGATAGAGGTCGCCGAGCACTGGCTGAAGCAGCTGAACCTGCCGCGCGACGATTACGCGAGCAAGCTCGTTTTCCTGGAAGGCAGGCTGAATGAGCTTGGCAACAAGAAAACCGAAGCAAGCAGCATACTCTCCTCCCTTGTCGGCGGCCAGGTGAACAGGGCAAGCGCCGGCGCGCAGAGGGCCACTCAATCCGTCTGATTCTAAAAAAAAGCGAAACGGGCCCGATGGGATTGTCAGCACGGAGTGCTGGCAACACGCCAGCACGGCGTACGTTTGAACCCATGACCTTCAGATTAGAAGTCTGCCGCGCTATCCAGGCTGCGCCACGGGCCCGTGGCGACATATTCGGTGTAACGACAATTAAAAAACATAGGGGAGAATTCCCTGCATGGAATCATTCGGGGCAAGGAAGGCACGCGCGCGAAAAATAATATCTCTCCTCAAGCGCGCCTATCCCGGCGCCAAATGCTCCCTTTGCCACAAGACGCCGCTCCAGCTCCTCGTCGCCACCATCCTCTCCGCGCAGTGCACCGACGCGCGCGTGAACATCGTCACGCCCGCGCTTTTCGCGCGCTACAATTCCGCGCGCGACTTTGCCGATGCCGACCTGCATGAACTGGAAACGCTTGTCCGCTCCACGGGCTTTTACCATAACAAGGCGAAGAACATCCGCGCGGCCTGCCGAATAATTGTGCGGAAGCACAAGGGGCAAGTGCCGCGCACGATGGAGGAAATGCTTGAGCTGCCCGGGGTTGCGCGCAAGACCGCGAACATAGTGCTTGGCAATTCCTACGGCGTGATAGAAGGCGTGCCCGTGGACACGCACGCCATCAGGATAAGCCGTCTTTTGGGATGGACGCGCGAACGCCGGCAGGAAAAAATCGAGAGGGACTTGATGGCCCTTCTCCCGCGCAAGGACTGGCTGAAGATATCCAACTTATTCGTGCACCATGGCCGGGCAGTGTGCATCGCGCGCCGCCCAAAATGCGAAAGCTGCCCCGTGAAGGCATGCTGCCCAAAAATCGGGCTAAAATCTGCCTGAAATGCCCGCATACACCGCCGGGTACCTGTGCTTGGCGGCATTGACGCCTGCATGCAGATAGATGTTCTCCCCGACCCGTTTTCCTGCCCTGAAATCCCACTCCTTGTGCCTGCCGGGGTACTTCCTGGCCTGCACCGCCGCATTGAACAGCCTGCCCGCGTTCGCTTCGACGCCCATCACGCTGGAAGTGCCTTCCTCCCTCGCCTCAATCTGCGCATACGGGGCAATGCGGGATTTCTCGGAAAGGTGTATCACAATCCCTCCGTTCACGCCAACGCATTTCGGCGTGTAATAGGCCCCGATTTCCCCTCCGTTGCCGGCATAATTCAGGCCCATGGCAAACATGTCGCCTGACGTCTTGCCAGTGCTGTCCTGCCACATGCCCCTGAAACCGACGCCCCCTGTGAACCCTTCGCCCAGCGTGGCCGAGTATGAGAACAGCGCCCCTGTCCTGCCGATGTCTTTTTTCCGCTCATATTCCTTCCCGAGGCCGTTATTGTGGTCTGCCCTCGATGCGCCGAGCGTGGCCTGGTATGCGTCGCTGCAGTTCGCCACTATCATGCTCATCCCTGTGTTATCCTTGCCGGTGAATGCGCTTATGCCCACCCCTCCCTCGTCGTTCCTCTCCCAGGAGTATCTTTTTGCGGGATTGGTGTTCATGGGCTCGCCTGCCTCGTTTTCCCCCTGCCGCGAATATATCTGCGCCAGCCCCTGCGAAAATCCGGGCACGGCTGTCGCAATGAATAGCGCCACTGCTGCCGTAATTTTTTGGAAGTGGTTCATCTGATCGTCTCCGGTCTGTAATCTGGGCGGAAGGGTATTTAAACATATCTTTTTCTTTTTTACCACTAACGCGCAACCGCGCAAAACAGCAGCGCCGCTAACGAAAAAAAACAAGTGGGGCCGCTGTGATTTGAACACAGATCACTGCGTCCCGAACGCAGTAGCGTACCAGGTTAGCCCACGGCCCCGCCTTGAAAACAAATGTTTCACGAGCGGACTGTTAATATAATGTGCGGACAGGCGGAGCCGTGGAACGGCCCCGTGTGCCCAATTGTCCGGCGGGCTATTGCTTGAATAAGACGATTTTAAAACCCTGCCGCCAAAGCGAACGCTGATACGATGAAATTCCTCCTCATGCTCGCGCCCATGGAGGGCGCGACCGATGCCGCATTCCGCGCGCTTTGCCACCGGAACGGGGCGGACCTCACATTCACCGAGATTGCGCGCGTGGGCAACCTGTCGCGCGGCAAGAAGGGCGAGCTTGGGAAAATCGCCATTCCAGACTCCACGCCGACGCAGATACAGCTTGCTGGCGCGCGGCTTTCGGAATATGAAAAGTTCCTGGCAAGCTTCGAGCCTACGGGCGGCTTTCGCGGCTTCAACCTGAACCTCGGCTGCTCCTCGCCCGACTTCCTGCGCCAGGGGCTTGGCGCGGCAATGGTGAAGCGGGTGGCGCGCGTGAATGAAATCGTGTCGCTCATCGGCAAGCACGGATACGAATGCTCCATAAAGATGCGCCTCGGGCTGGACAATTATGAAAAGCAAAAGGGCGCCTACCTCAATCTCATAAAAAGCGTGGACGCTTCCTTCTTCGCCGTGCACGCGCGCACGGCAAACCAGACATTGGACGACAGGGCGGATTTCTCCGTGTATGAAAAATGCGCGGCAACAGGGAAAAAAATCGTTGCGAACGGCGGCATCGGGGCGAAAGGGCAGGTGGAGATGCTTCGGAAGCTCGGCCTGCACGGCGCGATGATTGGGCGCGCGGCAATGGGCAACCCCGGGATTTTCCGGGAACTCCGGGATGGCTGAGGGGCCTTGCCTGCGCGCGGTTGCAAATATATACCTATACGCCAAAACTTGTCCGATGTTCAACAGAGAGGGCCTGAAGGGCGCTGAGCTGTGGGCGGAAAGCCCGGAGAAGGCATTCGGCCTCCTTCACTCAAAGCCATCCGGGATTTCCGAGCACGAGGCGGAATCGCGCCAGCGCGCCTTCGGGAAAAACGAGCTTGCGCCGAAAAAGAAGCGCGGCGCGCTCCTGCTTTTCCTCTCGTATTTCATAAGCCCCCTGATTCTCCTCCTCATCACCGTCGCAGTGGTCTCCTATCTCCTGGACACCGCGAACAATTCCCTCTCAGCTGGCATCATACTCGCCATGGTTTTCGTGAGCGTGAGCGTGACTTTCTACCAGGAATACACCGCGCGCGATTCCGCGGAAAAGCTGCGGAAGATGATACGCAACACCGCGACTGTGGTGCGCGACGGGGTCGCCCGCGAAATCCCGCTCAAGTTCCTGGTGCCCGGCGACATCGTGCGCCTTTCCGCAGGCGACCTGGTCCCTGCCGACTGCAGGATAATCTCGTGCAAGGACTTTTTCGTGAACCAGGCGTCCCTCACCGGCGAGTCGCTGCCCGTGGAAAAATCCCCGGCGCCCTCGCTCCCGAAATGCCCTGTGCAGAAAATGGACAACGCGGCATTCTTCGGGAGCAGCGTGGTGTCCGGCTCCGCAGAGGCAATCGTCGTCCGGACAGGGTTCGACACGCAGTTCGGCGAGCTTGCAAGAAGGCTTGCCCAGACTGCGCCCGAAACGGCATTCGACCGCGGCATCCGCGAGTACAGCAGCCTCATGGTCAAGATTGTGCTGGTGCTCGTGGTCGCGATTTTCCTGATAAACTCGGTCACGAAAAGCAACGTGGTCGCCGCCATCCTCTTCTCGCTTGCCGTCGCAGTGGGGCTTGCGCCGGAGATGCTGCCCGTCATCGTGACCGCCAACCTGTCCCAGGGCGCGAGGAACATGGCGAAAAAGGAGGCGATAGTGAAGCGCCTCCCGTCCATCCAGAACCTCGGGGCGATGGACGTGCTCTGCACCGACAAGACCGGCACGCTTACCGAGGACAGGATTGAGCTGGTGCGCCACGTGAACCTGAGCATGGAGGAGGACGAGCGCGTGCTCCGCCTCGCTTTCATGAACTCGCACTTCCAGACCGGGCTGAAGAACCCCATGGACTCCGCGGTGCTCACGCACGACTCAGAAATAGGCAAGCCGGGCGTGGAAAAAGTAAGGAAAATAGACGAGATACCGTTCGATTTCGTGCGCAGGCGGATGAGCGTGGTGGTGCAGGACGGGGCCGAGCACATAATAATCACCAAGGGCTCGCCCGAGTCCGTGCTTCCGATATGCGCGCATTACCACCATCTGGGGAAATCGGAAAAATTCGGCGGCAAGGAAAGGGAAAAGGCGAAAAAGCTCTACGACCTGCTTTCCATGGACGGCTTCCGCGTGCTTGCGCTTGCAAGCCGCCGCGTGCCTGCCGGCGACCATCTTTACAAGGTGGCGGACGAGGCGGACCTGGCGTTCGAGGGCTTCCTCGCGTTCCTTGACCCGCCAAAGCCGTCTGCGCACACATCCCTCGCCGAGCTGATGAAGCGCGGCGTGGAGGTCAAAATCCTCTCGGGCGACAACGAGCTTGTGAACAAGAAAATCGCGCAGGTGGTCGGGCTTGAAGTGAAAGGCGTGATAACCGGCGAGGAAATAGCGCAGACGTCGGACGATTCCCTGTGCGTGCTCGTGGAGAAGAACACCATCTTCGCGCGCGTCTCGCCCATGCAGAAGGAGCGCATAATACTCGCGCTCAAGCGGAACAAGCACGTGGTCGGCTATCTTGGCGACGGGATAAACGACTCGCTCGCGCTCAAGACATCGGACGTGGGCATATCCGTCGACTCGGCGGTTGACGTCGCAAAGGAGTCCGCCGACATCATCCTGCTCCACAAGAGCCTGCATGTGCTCTACGAGGGCGTGGACGAGGGCAGGCGGACGTTCGCCAACACCATGAAATACCTGCGCATGGGCTCAAGCTCCAATTTCGGCAACATGTTCTCGGTGGTGGGCGCAAGCGTATTCCTCCCATTCCTGCCCATGGCGCCGTTGCAGATAATACTGAACAATTTCCTCTACGACATGTCGCAGCTCGGCGTGACCACGGACAAGGTTGACCCCGAGGCGCTGTCCCGGCCCGCGCAGTGGAAGATAGACGAGATACGGAACTTCATGGTGTTCATAGGCCCGATATCGAGCATTTTCGACTACCTCACATTCGGCGTGATGTGGTTCGTGTTCGGCGCCACCACGGGGGCGCACCAGCAGCTCTTCCACGCGGGCTGGTTCATCGAATCGCTCATGACCCAGACGCTCGTGGTGCACGTCATCCGCACCAACAAGGTGCCGTTCATCGAAAGCATGCCCTCAAAGCGCCTGCTCGCGCTCACTCTCGGCGTGGTGCTGCTCGGGCTCATAATAGTAGCCACGCCCATCCACTCGCTTTTCGGCTTCGAGGAGCTTCCGCTCTCCTTCTACCCGATACTGTTCGCCATGGTGATTGCCTACCTCCTGCTCACGCAGCTTGCCAAGTCCGAGATGCTCAAGCGCAAGTGGATTTGAGCCGGCCTGCCCGTGCGCTGCAATTTTAAGCCCAGCCCCAAAATCAACTTCAGGTGGTGTTGCATGGCAACGGATTACATCGGCATTGTCGGCCTTCTCCTCATCCTTGCAGGGTGGGTATGGGAGTTCCTCCAGACGCTTAAGAGCAACAAGGCAGGCGTGCCGCTTTCATTCGCGCTCCTCTACGGCGCAGGAAGTTTCCTGCTCACGCTGCACAGCATGGCGCTTGGCGACATCGTGTTCATCATCCTGAACGGCGCCGCAACCGTCGTTGCAGCCGCCAACGCAGTTTTCGCGCTGCAGCGGTCTTGCGCAGCTCGCGGAAAGGCGGCAAATGCGCCTGCGCGCAGGAAGAAAAAGGGATAAGCGCGCGGGAAAACGGAAAAATGGGCGGCTGCATTTTGCAAACGCGCATGCCCGCGGCAGTCGAGAAAGCGGGGCTGCTATATAAGCTTTTTGAATGTAATCTGACAGCCTTTCGTTTACACTACATATTACCGTTGGAGCCGCACGAGGCTTGTGACACTGGCGCAGGTGGGGAAATGGAAAAGAACGTCGCTGAAGTGGTCGAGCTCATAAACAACGTGGCGGAGGACACCTCCGTCCCGAAGAACATCCGCCGCGCGCTCGTGGAGGCGCGCGAGAGGCTGAAGACGAACGACGAGCTTTCGACAAAGGTTGGCTCGGCGGTATATTCCATCGAGGCGGTGTCCGAGGACATCAACATGCCCATGCACGCGCGCACGCAGATTTGGACCATTCTCTCCGCGCTGGAATCGATAAAAACGCAATAGCCATATAAAACGCAATAGGCGCGTTTATCCGACAGGCAGCAAAGCAAGCACATGCGGGCGTTGTGACGCAACGTTCGCATTTTTTCAGAAAATAGCCGCAATCGCCGAATGAGGCACGAATTTGCGGGTGAAACAGTGAAATCCGACATAGACTCCATCTACCAAAAGGGCATACGCCTTGCGCCCGACGCCTACGACTTTCTTGAAGCCTTCGCCCTTGAGCCATCCGCCCTGCAGAAAATCCTCGCAAGCGGCAAGTTCATGCTCACAAAAGACGACATTGACACCATGCTTTCGGCGGAGGAAAAAATCCCTGTCGAAACGATAGTGAGCCGCTCGCCCGCCTTCAAGCCGGCGGCAAAGGAGTACTCGCCAAACTTCAAGGTCATCGAGAAATCCGACGTGAGCGGGAAATCCCGGTGCACCGGCAAGCTCGAGGATTTTGTGGCGCACTTCCGCGACCGCTACGCCCGCATCTCGAAGATAGTGCGCGCCCGCGTCACCCAGAACGCGATAGTCGTTACAAGCAAGCTCAAGTCCACTTCAGGCTCCAAGGTGCGCCTCATCGCAATGGTGAACAGGAAGCAGATGACGAAAAAGGGCAACGTGCTTCTGGAAGTCGAGGATGAGGAAGGCGTCGCCAAGGTGGTGGTGATGAAGGACACGCCGGGCTTCAAGGTGCACCACAAGATAATGAACGACGACATAATCGCGCTCGACGGGAAGAATGCCGACGAGCTTTTCATCTGCGACAACGTGGAGTGGCCCGACATCCCCGTCGCGCGCGAGATGAGGAAATCCGAGCGCGATTTGGGCATTGCATACCTTTCCGACCTCCACTTCGGCAGCAAAAAATGCCTGGAGGCGGAATTCTCGCATTTCATAAGCTGGCTCAACGGCTCGGAGGGCAGGGCTGACCTGGCCGGCAAGGTGAAATACCTGATAATCGCGGGCGACGTCGCCGACGGCATAGGCATCTACCCCGACCAGGAAAAGGAGCTTGCGGTGAAGGACATCTACAAGCAGTACGCGATTTTCGACTCTTTCATGGAGAAAATACCCGACTACATAACCGTGATAGTGGGGCCGGGCAACCACGACGCGGTGCGCAGGGCGGAGCCCCAGCCTATCATCCCATACGACATGCTCAAGGGCGAGGTGGTGCGGGTGGGCAGCCCGTCGCGCGTGGAAATCGAGGGGCTGAAGCACCTCATATACCACGGCAACTCGCTCGACTCCATCATCGCGGCAAGCGGGCTCACCTATGACAAGCCGCACGAGGCAATGCTCGAGCTTGTGCGCCGCCGCCACCTCTCGCCCATCTACGGGCAGAACCTCATAGTGCCGGAAGCCCACGACTACCTCGTGATGGAGGACGAGCCGGACGTCGTGCACATGGGGCACGTGCACAAGAACGGGCACATGCTCTACCGCGGCACGCTCCTCCTGAACAGCGGCACGTTCCAGGACAGGACTGACTTCCAGGTGAGGATGGGGCACATGCCATCGCCCGGGCTCGTGCCCATATTGGAAACCAAGACGGGCAAGGTGAATTACATAGGCTTCAAGGAAGGCGTGGGAACATGAGCGTGAACGGAAACAGCGAAGGCGAGCCAATCCCCGCAGGCGCCAACGGCATCGGGCGCGCGGCTGATGGGCAAGGTGCTGGCAGCGCAAGCCCCTCAAGCGCCAGCATTGTGGGCGCAGCCGACATGAAAAGCACCGGCGGCGCAAGCCCTGCAGCTGCCAAGGGCAGCGGGGGCGCCGCTGGCGGAAAAGGCGCAGGCGAAGCCATCATTGCAGGCGTAGATGACGGCAGGCGCATATCCGCGCGAAGCGAGGAAATGCAAAAATATTTCACCGCCCTCAGCTCCGCGCTTGAGCATGCATACTCAGTTGCCGAGGAGGCGCGGGGCAAGGGCGTGGACCCCGCACCGTTCGTGGAGATAAAAAGGGCGGCTGACGTGGCGGCGCGCGTCGAGGGGATAGTTGGCCCGCCCGGCATCACCGGGGTAATCCGCGCGCTGGAGCGCGAAGGGCACAGCAGGCAGACCATCGCATACCTCGTGGTGCAGAAAATCGCGGCGGGCGAGATGATAAAGGGGAACAAGCAAAAGCTCATAGACCAGGCCGTGCGCACCGGCATGGGCATCCTCACCGAAGGCGTGCTCGTGGCGCCTACGGAGGGCGTGAGCAAATTCGAGATACGCAACAACCCCGACGGCAGCGACTATCTCGCTATATACTTCGCAGGCCCAATCCGCTCGGCAGGCGGCACCGTGGCCGCCCTCGCAGTGGTGCTCGCAGACGTGGCGCGAAGGCAGCTGGGGGTCGGCGACTTCCGCCCCACCGACGCCCTCATTGACCGCTATGTCGAGGAAATTGACGTGTACGGCTCGCGCTCCGCGCACCTGCAGTACCGCCCGCCCGAGGCCGACATACGCCACATCGTGAAAAACTGCCCGGTATGCATTGACGGCGACCCCACCGAGGATGCGGAAGTGTCGGTGCACCGCGACATCCCCGGGGTGGCGTCAAACCGCGTGCGCTCGGGCATCGCGCTCGTCATCTGCGAAGGGGTCGCCCAAAAGGCGGCAAAAGTGTCGAAGTACACCAAGAAAATCGGGCTGGACTGGGGCTGGATGGACTCCATCATAAAGGTGTCGAAGAAAGAGGGCAAGTTCGAGCCCAAGCCAGACTTCCGCTTCATTGACGAATCCGTGGCGGGCCGCGCGGTCTTCTCCTACCCGTCCGCAAAGGGCGGCTGGCGGCTGCGCTATGGCCGCTCGCGCGGCAGCGGGATAATGGGCAAGTCAGTGCACCCCGCAAGCATGTACATGCTCGACTCGTTTGTCGCCGTGGGCACGCAGATGAAGATAGAGCGCCCCGGCAAGAGCACGGTCATCACGCCGTGCGACTCCATCCTTGGGCCGACGGTGAAGCTCAAGGGCGGCTCCGTGGTGAACGTGCAGTCGGCTGACGAGGCGCAGCGCATACTGCCCGACGTCGAGCGCATCCTGTTCCTCGGCGACATGCTTGTCTCCGTCGGCGACTTCCTGAAAAGCAACCACCCGCTCTTCCCTGCCGCATGGTGCGAGGAGCGCTTCGAACTCATGGCAAAGACGGCCGGGCACACCCCGCCAAAACGCGACTGCCCTGCCGGCGAGGCGGTGGCGTTTTCCCGCAAGACCGGCCTGCCGCTCCACCCTGCCTACACGTACTTCTGGCACGACATCAGCCACGAGCAGCTCAAGCAGCTCGCCCTCTGGCTCAAGACCGGCAAGCCGAACTACGGGCTGCTCAAGCTCGAGAGCTTCGAGCTGGAATCGTCCCCTGCAAAGACGGTGCTCGAGGAGCTTTGCGTCCCCCACGCCGTGCACGAAGGCAGGATAAAACTGGCGGGCGAGACCGCGTACGCCCTCCTCAAGACAATGGGCATAATGGCGGACAAGAAAATCACGGCGGAAAAATTCGACGCGCTTTTCGACGAGAAAAAGCCCGTGCTTGAAATCCTTTCCTCGCTTTCCGGCATGAAAATAATGCCCATGTCCCCCACGTACATCGGCTCCCGCATGGGCAGGCCGGAAAAGGCGAAGGAGCGCAAGATGAAAAAGAGCGTGAACGTGCTTTTCCCAATCGGCACGCACATTGACAAGAACGCAAGCATAAGCCGCGCCTATGCCAAGATACTCGCAAAGGGCGGGCGCGACGGGCGCGGGGTGGAGGTGGAAATCGCGCGCATGCGCTGCACCTCGTGCGGCAACACGACCTTCTCGCCCCTGTGCGCATGCGGCGGCAGGGCGGTTTCCATCACGGTCTGCCCGAAATGCGGCAGGCCTAAAAGCAGCGAGGAATGCTCCGAATGCCACGTGGCGACAAAGCTCTACGACAAGCGGGCGGTGGACATCATCAAGCTTTACGAGCGTGCATCCTCCCGCACGGGCATTGACGTCTCAAAATCCGCGGACGTGAAAGGCGTGGAAGGGCTTTTCTCAAAATCAAAGACGCCCGAGCCGCTGGAGAAGGGCTTCCTGCGCGCAATGCACCAGGTGTACGTGTTCCGCGACGGCACATGCCGCTTCGACGCGACGGACATCCCCCTCACACACTTCCGCCCGGACGAGATGGGCATAAGCGTTGAGCAGGCGCGCTCGTTCGGGTACCTCCACGACAAGGACGGCGCGCCACTCGAGCGCGCCGAACAGGTGGTGGCGCTCAACGTGCAGGACATCATACTGTCGCGGAGCGGCGCGCACTACATGTTCCAGATATCCAAATTCATAGACGACTCGCTCGAGAAGCTCTATGGCATGCCGCGCTTCTACAACCTGTCCCGCGAGGAGGACATACTGGGGCACCTGGTAATCGGGCTTTCCCCCCACACGTCCGCAGGCGTGCTTGCGCGCGTGGTGGGCTTCACGGACGCGCACGTTGGCTTCGCGCACCCCTACTTCCACACGGCAAAGCGCAGGAATTGCTTTGCAGGCGAAACAAAAATCCCCGTGCTTGAGGGCGGCGTGTGGAAACTAACCCGTATTTCAGAACTTGTGGAGAAAAACCTCTCAACACCTCAAACCGACGACTTTGGAACAGTTTACTCGCCCGCCCAAGGCATTTCCACCCTCGCCTTCAACCAAAAGAGCAAAAAATTCGAGATAGCAAAAATAACGCACGTTTCACGCCATGCCCAAAGCAGCATTGTCTCGCTAAAAACAAAATCAGGGCGGCAAATATCCGTGACGCCCGGCCATCCATTCCCTTCAAGGGATGGAAAAGCAACTGCGCTGCAACTAAGTGAAGCGCTCCTGCCGCTCAATTTCGATATTCCTGCAAAAGACGTTGCAGGCTTCAGGCTTGCCGACTACGCAGAAGATGTAATGGTAAAATCATCCCGCGACATCCTTGCCGGTGAAAATAAGGCGAAGATTGCCAAGAAATACGGCGTGAGCTACAAAACACTCACCAACTACTGCTATCGCCGTTCCTATCCCCTCTGGCTTGCAAAGGAGTTCGCATCTGCAAAAGAAATCGAAAACTGCCTTATATCCGCAAAGCGCGACACGGTGCAGCTTCCATATCGGATAAACTGCAGCGAGGACTTCATGTTCCTGGTTGGCGCCTATCTCTCAGAGGGGCATGCAAGGATAGGGAAAGGCAAAAAGTCATGCTACCAAATTGGCTTTGCGGCAAATGACAAGGAAGTACGCGGGCTTTTTGCCAGGAAAATAAAAAGCGCCTTCAAGGCAAGTCCGTCTGTCAGCATGCACGCTGCCACCATCTGCTCGCGCCTCCTGCACTCGTTCTTCACAGGTTTGGGCGTTGGCAAAAACGCACGTGAAAAATCTATCCCTGGCTTTGCGCTCTCGCTTCCTAAAAGCAAGGTGCGCGCCATGCTATCTGGGATGTTTGTGGGCGATGGCAGCGTCTCCCTCCACTCGACATTGGAGGTGAACCTAAGTTCGGTGAGCAAAAATATGCTCGACCAGGTTTCATTCATCCTGTCATCATATGGCATAAAGCATTCATTCGATGTGAAAGACGATGGCAACCCCAAGCACGCGCCACTTCACAAGATAAGGATTTTCTCCAGCAACGCAAAGCGTTTCATAGATGAAATCGGCTTTGCCTGCGGCAAGCAGAGAAAGGCAAAGCTGCTCGCAAGAGAGTGGGGCAAGCGCAAAGGCACTGAGCGGACTGAACGGCACGGCGATGCCTATTTCGAAGGCGTCTCCCTGCATCAAACAAGCAGAAAGGAAACAGTCTATTCCCTGACCGTGGAACCGCATCACACCTTGGTTGCAGACGGATTTGTCGCCCATCAATGTGACGGCGACGAGGACACCGTGATACTCCTGATGGACGGGCTCCTCAACTTCTCGCGCGCCTTCCTCCCGGAGTCGCGCGGCGGCACCATGGACGCGCCACTCGTGCTTACGACGGAGCTTGACCCGGACGAGGTGGACGACGAGGCGCACTCCATCGAGGTGTGCAGCACATACCCCATCGAGCTTTACGAGCTTTCGGACAAGTACGCCTCACCGTTCGAACTGAAGATTGACACGGTGAAAAAGCTCCTTGGCAAGATGGAGCAGTACGGCTCGCTTGCCTACTCCCACGAAACCACGGACGTTTCCGTGGGCCCGCACCAGAGCACCTACCTGAAATTCAAGGACATGGGCGAAAAAATCGAGTCGCAATTCGCGCTGCAGGAAAAAATCCGCGCGGTCAACGCCCCGGACGCTGCCGAGCGGCTGCTCCTGCACCATTTCTTCCCCGACCTCTACGGCAACCTGCGCTCGTTCTCGCAGCAGGAGTTCCGCTGCCTGGACTGCAAGGTGAAATACCGCCGCGTGCCCCTCTCGGGCAAGTGCAACGCGTGCGGCGGCAAGCTCCTGCTCACCATAAACAAGGGCGGGATAACGAAATACCTGGACCACGCCGACAAGCTCATCGCGCGCTACCAGCTCCCCGCCTACATGAAGCAGAGGATGGAGCTTTTCAGGAAGGACATCGCAAGCATATTCACCGAGGAGCCTGAGAAGCAGAAGGGGCTTGCGGACTTCATGTAGGCCCGATATTGCAGCCGCACGCAATTCCTTCCTACAACTGCCAAAACTCCGGATACGGTGGCAAATGCCATATACGGTGGCTTTTTTATAGTTTGCAAGGGCAATTTGGAAGCTGATGGCATGCAGATAATCAAAATCCCCACCGAACGAGTGAGCGCGCTTTTAGGCGAGTCGGGCGAGACCAAGGACTACCTCGAGCGCAGGATGAAGGTCAGCATCAGCGCGGACTCGGACGGCGCGGTGGAAATAAACGGCGAGCCCCTTGACGAGTTCATAGGCAAGGACATCATAAAGGCAATCGGCAGGGGCTTTGAGCCCGCGGTTGCGCTCCGGCTGCTTTCCGACGACTACGGCTTCAAGCTCATTGACCTTCGCGACTACACGGGGAACGAGAACGGGCGCCACCGCATAATGGGGCGCGTGATTGGCGAGAAGGGGCGCACCAAGGAGATAATCAAGGAGGAAGTGGGCGCGGACGTGGTGTGCTACGGGCACACCGTGGGCGTGATTTGCGCGGTTGACACGCTTGACTACGCGATGGAGGCGGTTTTCCGCATCATCGAGGGCTCCAACCACGCAAGCGTTTATGCCTACCTTGAGAAATGCAGGCGCAAGATAAAGGAAGCGGAATTAAGGAAACTGTTCTGACGTGCGGGAAACAGGGCGGGCAAGAGCGAAGCAAGGAAACCGCCCTGAGTTTGCGGGAACGATTGCATGGGCATCCTGTCCGGAATAAAGCAAAACGTCCTTGTCCTGGGCGCGGTCAGCTTCCTCACTGACGTCTCCTCGGAAATGATTTTCCCGATACTGCCCGTCTTCCTCACCGCTTTCCTGGGCGCGGGCAAGGAAATAATCGGGCTCATCGAAGGCATTGCCGACAGCGCGGCGTCGCTCCTTGACATTTTCATAGGCTACTGGTCGGACTCGTCGGGCAAGCGCAGGCAGTTCGTCATCGCCGGCTACGGGCTTTCATCGTTTTCCAAGCTCGGCATCGCATTCGCCACGGCCTGGCCCATGGTGCTGGTCTTCCGCGGGGTGGAGCGGGTCGGGAAAAGCATAAGGACCTCGCCGCGCGACGCCATCATCGCATCGTCAAGCAGCAAGGGCGCGCGCGGAATGGCATTCGGGCTCCACCGCGCAATGGACACGCTCGGCGCGGTGGTGGGGCCTGCAATCGCATATGTGATGCTTTCATGGATGGGCAGCACCGAAGCAGGCTACCGCGCAGTTTTCTACGCCGCCATCATCCCGGCGTTCCTCGCAGTCGCCGCAATCTGGCTCTTCGTGCGCGAGCCGCGCGCCAAGGCTGCGCCTTCCGGAAAAGACAAGGCGAAGAAGCTCGGCTTCTGGCAAAAGCTTCGGCTCCTTCCCCCCGGTTACATGCGCTTCCTCAAGGTTTCCTGCCTGTTCTCCCTTGCCTACTTCTCATTCGCGCTCCTCATCGTGCGCGCAAACGAAATCGGCATCTCGACGGAAAACATACTGCTCCTCTATATATTGTATAACGCGGTCTACATGCTCTCCTCCATCCCAATCGGGAAGCTTTCAGACAGGCTTGGCAGGAAGCCGATAATTGTCGCCTCGTTCCTCTTCTATGCCGCAATCTGCATGGGCTTCATCTTCGCAGGCGAGCTCTGGCAGGTCGCGGCCCTTTTCGCCCTCTACGGGCTTTTCGTCGCCGCGGACGAGTCGGTCAACAAGGCATACCTCTCGGACATGGTGCCCGAAAAGCAGAGGGGAATCGCGCTTGGCGCCTACAACAGCGCAGTGGGCGCGGTCTACCTTCCCGCAAGCGTGCTCTTCGGCGCGCTCTGGGCAGCATGGGGCGCAGCGGCGGCATTCGGGGCTGCGGCTGCGATAGCGGCAGTGTCCGGCGTGGCAATGGCGATTTCCAAGAAGTGAAAAGAAGCCGTACGCCGTCCAAATAAAAAGCGCGGAGAAACTATCCCGGGCATTCAAGCAGGCATTCTTCCTTTTCCTTGCTCGCGCGTTTGATTCCCATTGCCGCCCATCGTGTTGATTGGGGGCGGAAGAAGCCTCTTTTTTTCCTCCAGCTGCGCAAGGGGCGCGTCGCGCCATTGGGCCGAGGTCATGGAAAGATTATCCAGAAGCGCAACTGCCGCTGCAGTTGTTTTTTTGGAGCGCGCAAATAAGCTGATGTAGCATGCAAAATCTTCAGGGCTGTCAACACGCGCCTTTTCCTCGCATTTCAAATACAATGCATCAAGGACCCTGAAAATATCCGTGCATTCGCAAATCTTGCTTGCGGCTGTCTCCTTCTCCCCTGTCAATTGCATGGCAAGCGCTTCAATGAGGCGTATCTTTGCAAGATACGAGACGGAATGGGCGTGCTCCCGAAGGTAATAGAGCCCCACGCCCTCATCTTCGCTCAGTCTTTTCTCCAGCCTTTCTTTCAGGAGCGAAATATTGTGGTCAGCATCTTTTTCCATCATCCTGACGTTCATCTCCATGAACTGTTTTTTCTCGCCGTAAACTTCCAAAATCTGGCTCATGTCCATCGGTTTCCCAAAAACATGGGCGATGAGCATCTTCTCCAGTTTATCGTCAAATTGCTGCGGAAGGGCGATGTCATGGCAAAGAATCTCCTTGAGAAGAAGGAAATCTCCGAAAGAAAGCCTCTCCTCCGGGCAGAAAATCCCCTCCGATGGCAGGGCAAACGAAAGATTGCCCCCGGCGTCTGCCTTTATCTTTTCCGTTTCACCTGTTTTTACTATGCCGTATTTTTCCCGCGCAATCCTGGCTACAAGCCTGTCCCTCAGGAATTCAAGCGTGGATGAGCGCGCGAGCGCCACATTTGCCAAAAAACGGGTGCCCTCTCCTTCAGCGCCGGAAAGTATATCCGCAATTTTCCGGTATTCACTTGAAGCAAAATCAAGCGATTGAACCGTTTCATCCCGTTTTCCTTCAATATCAAAAACGAGCGCCTTGTACAGTGAAGACATCGCCGCAATTTCCTGCAGGCGGCATTGCTTTATCTGGCTGTCTGTCACAGAGCCGTCTTCAGGGCGCTGCACGAGCTTCCAGGCACCAGTGGCATCTTCCATTTCCATTTTATGGTAATGGTAATCAAGGACTTTCACATTGTTCTCAAACGCCATCTTGGCGCTCGTTATGGAGATATCACCATCTCTCTTATGGATCACATGCGATACAAAATGGGCGTTGCGATATTCCGAGCTCTTGTCTTCGCCAAGTTCTCGTATGACTGTGTCTTTCAGGTTCAAGAGATGCATTATCGGCATTTCATTTGCAACTGCCGGAATCAGCATATGGGATATTTCATCGCCAGCCATTCAACCAACCACGTGCAAAATCTGTTGGCAAGTATTTAAAAACATGTTAAGTCCCCCTCCTTGCCGCGGCGGCAATCTCCGCGGCAGATGCCGTCTAGCTTTTCGCAAGCGCTTCCCAAAAGCAGTTCCCGTACGCCGTGCGTTCCGCAACTATTAATAAATGCAGCCCCTAATTTCCATTGACCAGTCCGGCAAAAGCGAATGAGTTTTCAAGTTGATTAGATGGCATCCACGTCAACAGAAAAGATTTTTTCCGAGTTCCGCGAGCACTCCGTTGCGGAGTTTTTCAAGAAGAACCAGCAGATGCTCGGCTTCTCAGGCAAAACGCGCTCGCTCACAACAATCATCCACGAATACGTGACAAACTCGCTTGACGCCTGCGAGGAGGCCGGCACGCTTCCCGAAGTGGGCATCAGCATCGTGGAAGTTGACAAGGAGCGCTACAAGGTGATTGCAGAGGACAACGGGCCTGGCATCCCTGAAAAGCACATCGGCAAGGCGCTCGGGCAGATGCTTGCGGGCACCAAGTTCCACCGCTACGCGCAGCAGCGCGGGCAGCAGGGGATAGGCGCGTCCGGCTGCACCATGTACTCCCAGATAACGACGGGAAAGCCCGTCAAGGCAATCTCGCGCTATGACACGCGCCGCATAACCTGCGAAGTGTCCATTGACCTCAAGTCCAACACCCCCCTTGTCCTGAACCTGGTGAAGGAAGAAGGGGAGTTCGGGCACGGCTTCACGGTGGAGGGCGAGTTCGCCGAAGTGAAATACGACAAGAGCTCTTTCGGCGTGTACGAATACGTGCGCCGCACCGCGCTTGCAAACCCGCACCTCCAGATAACGCTCCACGACCCCGAGGGACAGACGCACACGTTCCCGCGCTCGTCCGACAGGATACCCGACAAGCCCATGATAGTCCAGCCCCACCCCATGGGGATTTCCACAAACGACCTGATTGACTTCGCGCACCGCGAAAAGGAATGCCGCCGCGTTTCATCGTTCCTGCAGGAGCGCTTCGCGCGCTTCTCCGCGGCAAAGGTGGAGGAGCTGCGCGCACTCTGCCCGGACGTGGACTTCAACAAGGCGCCCTCCGAGCTCCAGTGGGTGGAGGCGGAGAAAATCATCAAGGCAATACACAACGAAAACGTGAAGTGGATTGCGCCCGCCACCGACTCCGTCAAGCCCATCGGCAAGGAGCAGATTGAAAAGTCCCTCAAGAACATACTGGCGCCCGAGTTCGTGGTGGTCTCCGAGCGCTCGCCAAAGATTTACAAGGGCGGAATCCCGTTCATGGTGGAGGCGGCTCTCGCATACGGGGGCGGGGCGGGCAAGAAGGCGGCGGGCGACCTGATGTCATCGGAAGTCATCCGCTACGCCAACCGCGCGCCGCTCCTGTTCGACAACTCGGGCTGCGCAATCACCGAGGCGGTGAAGGCGATTGACTGGAAGCGCTACAAGCTCAAGAATTTCGACGAGGAGCCGCTCTCGGTATTCGTGAACATCTCGAGCGTTTACGTCCCCTACACCTCGGCTGGCAAGCAGGCGATATCCAACGACGAGGAAATAGTCCAGGAGATAAAGAACGCGATAATGGAGGCTGCGCGCGACCTGCAGGCATACCTGTCGGGCATCAGGCGCGACCACGACAGGAAGGAGAGGCGCAAGGCGATACTGCGCTATGTCTCCCAGCTCTCCCACGACCTTCCCGACTTGGCAGGCAAGGGCAAGGCAAACGAGATTGAGAAAAAGCTCATCACGCTCATCGAGACCAAGTACGCCAGCCAGATAGAATCCGAAGAGGGCGAGGAAGAGGCGAAGAAAGCCAGCGGGAACGGCAAGAAGGAAAAGGACGAAGAGGGCGATGGCGAAGAGTAACGGTGTTCACATGGCAAAGGAAATCACAAGGGCAAAAACATCCGCGGCAGCGTCCGACTCGGGCAAGGGCAGCGAGTTCATCACAGGCAAGCTCGAGCGGCTGGGGCAGGACATGCTCGCGCAGATTGACGCGGAAACTTCGCCAACTTTCACAACCGCGCTTAGGAGCAAGAGCAACATAGTATATGACAACGGCGTGGGCTACATACGCCTTGGCGACAAGACCGAGGAGCGCACTTTCATAAACGTGGGGCAGGCGCGCAAGTTCATGCAGACCGTGGCAATAGCCTCCAAGTGCAAGAAATTCCTCAAGGAGGACGCTCACACATCCATCAGGGGCCTGTACTACCAGCTCAAGTTCTCGCTCGGCGACACGCTGGACGAGGAGCTTTTCTCGGAACAGAGCGAGAGCAACCCACTCGTGGAAGACCTTGAAGTGGCGCTTTCGGTGAAGCGCGAGGACCTCAACCTGAACACCGACAGGAAAGGCGTGGTGGCTGGGCCAATGGTGCTCAAGGACAGGTTCGGCGGCGACGAGACCGAGATTGACTGCACCAAGCAGGGAAGGTCAGGCTGGATGATTCCCTCCGACGTTGACAACGGGATGGAATTCAAGTCCATTGACGCGGATTACGTGCTCGTAGTGGAAAAGGACGCAATGTGGCAGCGCCTTAACGAGGACAAGTTCTGGAGGAAGGAAAACTGCATACTCATCACGCCCAAGGGGCAGGCAAGCCGCGGCTGCCGCCGCCTAATCAGGAAGCTCGCCTCCCGCAAGCTCCCGGTGATAGTGTTCACGGACTGCGATGCATGGGGATGGTACATCTACTGGGCGATAAAGACCGGCAGCATGAACCTCGCCTACCTGGGCAACGACATCGCAACCCCCGAGGCGCGCTTCGTCGGCGTGACCATGCGCGACATCAAGGACTATGATTTCCTGGAGCAGCTCACCATCAACGCAAAGGAAGTGGACATCAAGCGCGCGGAGGAACTGCTTTCCTACGACTGGATTTCCTGCCACAAGGACTGGGTGGAGGAGCTCAAGACCGTGCTGAAGACGAAGAAGAAGATAGAGCAGGACGCATTGCAGGGCCCGCGCCTGTCTTTCGTGGGCGACTACCTGCGCGAGAAAATCGAGAAAAAGAAGTTCTTGGCATGAGTTGCCGTGCTGGCGCGCACCCTCTGGGAAAAAGCCAGTTGCCTAATCGTCATATCTGTAGCGCGCAGCAAAGTTTTCCACCCTTATGAATTCTCCCCTGCGGAAGCGCGCAAGCTTTTTCAAATAGCTTTTCTTCGCCTTCATTTTATCACACCGTATCTTGCATGTCAAAACCATTATTAAAACCAGCTCCGTATCAGGCTTATGCAAAAGCCAGTGTGTGCACTTGCACTGTTCATCATATTATCATTATCTTCACTTTTTGCGCAGGAAACGCCGCAGCTTGCCTCCGCGCTTTCGGCAGCCGTGGGCGTGCATGGCACGGTGAGCGCAACGGGCGGCGATATCCGCAGCCTCCAGATGAACATCTCCATCCCGTCCTCCACGCCATACCAGATTGTGGAGGCGGGCGAAAAGATGGAATTCGACTCAGACGGCAACGGCTACCTCGCCATATCATCCGCCAACCCCTCCAACCCCTTCACATATTCCAAGCGCATCGGCGTGCAATCGGTTGCGCGCGCCACGCCTTCCCTTCCTGAAAGCTACAGCGTGCCGCAGGAGTACTGGAAATTCTCGTCGGCAACCAACCGCACGCAGTCCGGCGACGCGGGCATCCGCGCCCTTGCGCAGAACATCACCGCCGGCGCGCAAACGCCTTTTGAAAAGGTTGCGCTGCTTGCCATTTACGTGAACGGGCACATGGAATACGATGCAGGCATGGTGGGCCAGGAAAAGGACGCGCTTTGGGTGAAGGAAAACATGCGCGGCGTCTGCACGGAATACTCCACGCTGTTCACCGCCCTTGCCCGCTCAGCCGGCATCCCCGCGCGCTATGTGTCGGGATACGTCTACAGCGACAAGTTCCACGAATGGATGGGGCATTCGTGGGCAGAGGCATACGTCGGCAAATGGGTGCCTGTTGACCCCACATGGCTTGAAGTGGGCGCGTTGGACGCCATGCACATCGAGGAGTCAAAATACGCGGAGTTCACCAGCCGCGATTCGCTTTCCGCATCGGTTTCGCGCCCTGGCGTGGCGCTGGACTGGGACACCGGCGAGAAAAACGGTGCTGTTGCCGGCAACATCCAGACCATCAACGTAACATACGGCGCGCCCTACTCGGGCTTTACGTTCGATTCCCCCGCGCACAGCCTTGCGCCCGGCGGCACGACGTTCGCCTATCTTGCCATGAACGGCACGGACTACCGCGCCATCCCCCTCTCGCTCGCAGGCTGCGTGGGGACGGAAAGCGTGCTCCTGGACGAGTCGGAGCGCTACCTTATTTTGGAGCCCAACAAAACCTCCACAATGGTGTGGCAGCTCAACGCATCTTCCTCCCTCCCGAGGAACTATCTCTACACATGCCCGCTCACCCTCAACTCGCCCTATCTGGAGACTCGCGCGCTTGCCATCAAAGTTGACCCGGAGCTGCAGCCATCTCCCTACTTCGAGGCCAGCCTGCACGAGAGCGATGCGCTCCCCGGGCAGGAAAATTCGGTTTTCATCGGCATCCCCCGCTCCCTGCGCGGCAAGGAATTCACGGCAGTGCTCCCTGACGGGGTGTACGGCGCGCAATCAAGCGGCGCTGTGCTCGAAATCCCGTTCTCCACGCAAGCTGCCGGGAACGTGCCCGTCTTCGTGGCAAGCGAATCCGGCGGCATGGCAGAGCTTGGCTATGCTTCCGGCCCGCAGCCAGGCATCCGAATCACTGCATTTTCCCTGCCCCCTGCCCTCATAGCGGGCAAGGCTGCGCTTGCGCAGGCGAACATCTCCGCCATTTCCTACCCGGCGGAATTCGCCCTGGATTTCACATTTGGCAGCCAAAGCGGGCAGATTGCTGGGAAGCTTTCCGGCCCGGAATCATTCTCATTCAGCTTCACCCCGGACTCGCCTGGCACGTACACCGCCCGCATGTCCGCGTCCTCCCAGGGCTCATCCTCGGAAGAAAACCAGGTTGCGACGGTTGCTGCCGCGCCCATGATGGCAATTGACAAGGTGGGCACGGCATACTCAAACGGCACGCTTTACACCACGGTTTCCTTCCTGCAATCCGGCTCGCCCGCTTCGCCAACGGCATCCGTGGCAGGCTCGGCATATTCCGCATCGTCGCCGCTGGTGCTGGCGCTGCCGCCCGGCAGCTACCCCTTGCTGCTTTCCTGGTCCGATGCGGCTGGCAACAGCTACTCCGCAAGCGAGCAAATCACGGTCTCCCAGCCCGGGCTGCTTTCCGCCGCGGCGCCTGCGCAGGGCTGCCCGCTTGCCACCGCCCTCCTCTTCACGGTTTTAATATTCTCGGCCTCAGTTACAAGCGCAAGCGCGCGCAAGCGCAAGGTGTGAACATGGAAATTGTTTTTCTCGGTACCGGCGGGGGCAGGTTCAACCTGATTTCCCAGGTGCGCCGCACGGGCGGCTTTGCCATCTGCGGCAGGCTGCAGCTCCACGTTGACCCGGGCCCTGGCGCGCTTGCGGCATGCCACGCTTTTTCCATTGACCCGAAAAAAACCGACATTGTGGTGGCGACGCACAACCACATAGACCACATGAACGACGCAGAGCTTATGCTTGAAGCGATAAATAGCTACCCTGACAGGAAGCGCGGCGCCATCATCGCCTCGAAAAGCATCCTTGTCTGCGACGAGTATGGCGAGAAGGCAATCTCAACATATTTCATACGCAAGCTCCGGCGCTCGCACGTTGCGCTGATTGGGAAGAGAATCCGGCTCAACGGCGCCTTCCTCACGCCCACGCCTGTCCGCCACGAGGACGCGACTGGGTTCGGCTTTGTGCTTGAAATGGGCGGCAAACGGGTGGGCTACACTTCCGACACGGAATATTTCCCGTCCCTCCCTTCCCATTTTCCCCGCTGCGACATCCTGGTGGCAAACAACAGCATGGGCGAAGGCGCTTATGGCGGGTTCGGCCACCTTTACAGCGCCACAACGGCGGAGCTGCTTTCCAGGTGCCGCCCCAAGCTCTGCATGCTGACGCATATGGGGCATACACTCATAAAATCCGGGCCGGGCAGGGAGGCTAAGAAAATAGAAAAGGCATCTGGCGTGCGCACCATTGCCGCAACTGACGGGATGCGCGTGGATGTGCGCACATTGAAGGTGAAACGGTGAAGATTTTTTTCCTCGGCACAAACGGCTGGTTTGCCACCCGCACGGGAAACACTGTCTGCGCGGCGATTCTGGCGGACGGCGGGATTGCCGGAGCACTGCGCCCCCGCAACAGCCGCGCGAACGGCGGCAGGCTGATTGTGCTTGACGCTGGCGACGGCTTCCAGCATGTCCCCGCACTCATGGCGCGCCTGGGCGTTTCCAGCGCCGACGTTTTCCTCTCGCATCTCCACATTGACCACATAGGCGGGCTCCACACGCTCCCCCTCCTCCCCCGCGGCGCGCGCGTGAGGGTGTTTGCGCACAAAAGCTACCTTCCCGCCCTGAAAAGGTTCGTGGCACACCCATACACCGCAACCCCTTCCGAGCAGTGGGCAAAAGTCACGCTGCACCCGCTTTCCACCGGCGAAAACAAGGTGCATTCTGCTGCAAGCGGGCCCGGCGCACGCGCCCGCCGCCAGGCCTACCTGGTGCAAGTGCTTCCCCTTGACCACGCCGACCCGTGCTTCGGCTTCCGCTTTTCGCTTGGCGGGAAGGAAATCGCATACTGCACGGACACGGGCCCGTGCAAAAACATTTCCATCCTTGCGCGCAACGCTGACGCGCTCATAACAGAATGCGCGCTCCTTCCGGGCGCAGGCGAGCTTAAGGGCTGGCCGCACCTCTCGCCCGAAATGGCCGCGCGCGAGGCCAAAAAAGCGGGCGCGAAGCGCCTCATCCTCACCCACTTCGATGCCAGGAAGTACCCCGCTCTCCGGCTCCGCGCAGCCGCGCAGAAGGCCGCGCGGAAAATTTTCCCGCGCACAGTCGCAGCAAGGGACGGGATGGAACTCGAAATCAAATCGCAGCCCGCTCGCAGCCGCACAGAATAGGAATTTAAACCTGAGGCAAGGGATATACCCATGGCATTCCCCGACCCGGCGTCATTGCTTTCACAGTACCGCGACCTGCTGCTGCTCGCAGCCGTGGCGTGCTACATATTCGCAGCCGGGAAAATCGCGGACTTCCTCTCGAAATCCGGCAGGGCAATCACAAAGCGCGAAGTCCTGCTTGCCCCGTTCACCTATGTTTTCCTCTGCTTCCTGGCCATTGTCGTCTATGCGTCATCCGGCGCATGGGTGCCGCCGCAGAACACCATAATCACCATTGCCGCATATCTCGTGCTCCTGCCCCTTGCGCTGTGCATCGGCGCCGGCGCGCTCGCGCTCTACGGGTTCTTCCACGACAGGCTCAACCTGCTGCAATCCGTTGACCTCTCCATGCACATCATACTCGCGCCGATATTCGACGGGCTCGCCGGCTACTGGACTGCGATTGGCGCAGCCGCCGTGCTGGTGCTCGCATCCTCGCTCTCCTTCTGGTCGAGCGGGGGCAATTTCTCTCTCGTCACCATGGACTTCCTGATAATGTCCGCGCTCTTCTCGCTTTACTTCCTCTACCGCGCGCTCACGGCGCGCGACAACGAAGGCCGCGCGTCCAACTTCGTTTCCATGCTCGTGGTGTTCACGCCCAGCGTGCTCCGCCTCTTCCTTCCCACCGTGGCATGCGCCATGCTCTCGCTCATCCCGCTCCAATTCTTCAAGACGTGCCCGCTCCTCCAGGTCGGCAACGAAGTGACGCTCGCGCTTTCCGTGCTTGCGACGCTCGTGCTCCTTGTGCCGGTAATACCAATATTGTACGCGCTTTCGGTGAACCTGCTCCGCGCGGGCAGCGCCTTCTCCGTGCTCATCCGCAAGGAAAAGCCAACGGCGAAGGAAAAGGAAAGCGAATCGCCCTGATTGCCGTGCACCGTGCAAGGGCGCTGGCCGGCTCAGATGGCGGGAAAAATGCAGGCAATGGCAATGCTGATTGCACGGGCAGGCGCGCGCCTCTGCGCGAAGCCAGCGCCGCGCCCTATCCCCGGCATTTTCGGACATTTTTGCGCGGGACAGGCGCCGCCTTGCTCACGAAGTCGGCTCGTGGTGCTTCTTTACGAGCAACGCTAGCGGACAGGAAAGCTTTTTATCATTCTCCCCGAATGTGGGGCATGGACAAGGTGGCTGTCGCGCTTTTCACACTCGTCATCCTTGCATGCATAATAGGCGCAGCCTACCTTTTCAGCATCAACGAAGGGCTTGCAGCCAAGCTGGACGCGCTCAACCGCACATCGTCCCAGAAGCTTTCGCAGGCGCAATCCCAATACGCGGCCCTCAACAGCAAATATCTCTCCACGCAGCAGGAGCTTTCCGCGGCAAGCGAGCAGCTTAAGGCCGAGCAGGCAAGGCTTGCCGACGCGAGCGCGCAGCTTTCCATAACAGAATCCGAGCTGAATGAAAGCAGGGCCTCGCTTGCCGGGCAGCAGCAGAAGGTGGATGCGCTCCGCGGGGAGCTTTCCACCCTCGAAACCACGATAAACGATTCCATTGCCTGGTTCCGCAGCAACGCCTACATGCCCGAGAACTACACCTGGACCACCGACATTTTCATGTCCCGCATGATGTCCGACTGCACCTATGGCGGCGCCCTCAACCTTGCGTGCATTTCGCACCTCATGGAAAACACGGCATTTTCCATCCACTACCGCGAGGACATCGCAGCCGGAAGCGAGGACCACCTGCAGTCCGTGAAGGAAACGATAGGGCTTGGCTGGGGCGACTGCGAGGACTACGCGCTCATCTTCAAGGCGATACTGAACTCCGCCCGCAAGGAAAACGCGAGCCTGGATGTCGTGGCGTGGCAGCCTGCGGAATCAGGAGAATTCCGCGTCTATCCCACAGACCCTTCCGATGACGGCAGGGCGGTGTGGGTGTATGCCAACGCAAAAGCCGCGCCCATGGGCTCCCCTTCGCACGCCTATGTCGTCTGCTACAGCGTGGATGAGGCAAGCGGGCACTGCACAGTCGCCCTTTCCGATGCCGACGTCCAGTCCAGCTCCCAGGTGCCCCTGCTCGACGGCGCCTATGTGTTTGAGCCGCAATCCGGGCGCTACATGGGGAAACTGGGCGAGTCGCTCTCCATCTGCACGCACAGCGGCTGCAAGCAGCAGGGCGGGAAGGTATGGCTCGTGATTTCCGACGCCGACCTGTACATGTACGGGGAGAACGGCTGGCGGGGCTACGCAGACTACCTCTCGCGCGTGGAAGGGGCGCGCAGCAGCCTCCCCTCCTGACGTTGTGTCCCAGGTGGGTGGATATCTTTATTAGCTGTATCTGAGATTTTCGAGCACTAGATTTTAGGGGTGTAAATATGGAAATCGAAAACCCGAGCATTCTTGACGCGTCCGAGCCGGTCTCGCGCGCGATAAACGAAATCTCCCGCACAGGCCTTCCAGTCATCGTGACAAAGGACGGCAAGTACATGGGGATAATTGACGAGCGCGCAATACGCTCGCACTCCGACCCTTCCAAGGCAAAATGCGAATCGCTCTGCGAGCGCGCGCCGTCCCTCTCCCCGGAGAGCACGGTGATGGACGCCTGCAACGCATTCTTCGCAGGCCGCTTCAAGGCAATCCCGGTGATTGACAAGGGCAAGGTGGAAGGCGCAATCACCAGGCGCACCCTGTTCCGCGAGCTTCTCGGCGAGAAAATGCTCACCAAAAAGCGCGTGTCCGAGGTGATGACCGCGCCGGTGCACACGCTTGACATTTCCTCCTCAATCGGGCAGGCGCGCTCGGAAATGAGGCGCCAGAGCATCCGCAGGGTGGTGGTGACCAAGGACGGCAAGATTGCCGGGCTCCTCTCGGTCTTCGACCTCGCCATGTCCGGGTCTGGCAAGATGCAGAGCAGCCCGTTCTACCGCGGAGGGGAGAAGACGAGCATGGACTCGCAGCCCATCGCCTCCTATGTGAAAAAGCAGGTGGAGACGATAAACGAGTCTGACTCCCTCGCAACAGCCGTGAAAAAAATGCTCGACTCCCGCGTCGCAGCGCTCATCGTGGAGGACGGCGGCTTCCCGCGCGGCATAGTGACCGCGAAGGACATACTGCACTCGGCGCTTGCCGGGGAAAAGGGCGCATCGCGCGTCTTCATATCCGGCCTTCCGCACGACAAGCGCGAATACGCATCCGAATTCGCAGGCGAGGGCGAAAAGCTACTCGCCAGGCTCGGCAAGAGCATTGACGTGCGCTCGCTCGCCTACCACATAAAGAACGAGGGCTCGGGCTTCTCGGTGCGCGCGCGCCTCGACTCCCCGCGCAAGTCCTACAACGCATCCTCGTTCGACTTCAGGGTGGAGTCCGCGGTGCGCCAGGTTACCGGCGAAATCGAGAAAATGGCCGGCAAGGACAAGGTCACGGGCATGAGCAAGAAAAAGGGCATGCAGCGGGCAAGGGACAAGGAGGAGTAGTCCGAAAAACGCACGCCACGCGGCTTGCGCTGGGACATCTTCAGCATTGGCGCGCCCATGCCAAAATAGAACTGTCCAGTTTCTGAAACACTTGTTTCAATTTTGAAACAGTCGGCAAAAAAGCCCGTTGCCTGCACATAAGTAATAAATATGCTCATCCCGAATGCATGCCATGCGATGCGGCGGGCTGCCCGGGCGCAATCCTGCCTCGGGGCATGTGCGCCGCATCACGCGAAAGGTGCATCCATGCTCGAAACAACCCTCTGCGGCATCCATCTCAAGAACCCCCTCATCCTGGCATCCGGCATACGCGGCAACTCCGCAGGGCTTCTCATCCGCGCAGGCAAGGAAGGCGCCGGCGCGGCAACCAGCAAATCATGCTCCCTGCTTCCGCGCGAAGGGCATGCCAATCCCACCATGGTGGGGGGCGACGGCGCGTACATGAACGCCATAGGGCTTTCCAACCCCGGCGTGGACGAGGAGATTTACGAAATACGCGAGGCAGTGGCAAAATCCGGCGTGCCCATCATCGCATCCATCTATGCGCAGGACGTGCGCCAGTTCGCGGAAGTGGCCGCGCGCATCTCCGAGGCCAAGCCCGCCATGCTGGAAGTGGACATCTCCTGCCCCAACGTGCACCGCGAAGGCGCGATGTTCTCCTCATACCCGAAGGACGCGGCTGAGGCCTGCGTGGCGGTGCGCGACGCGACGTCCATCCCCTTTTCGGCAAAGCTTTCCCCGGACGTCCCGAACATCGGCGAGATTGCGCGCGCCTGCGTGGGCAGCGGCGCAAGCTGCATAACCGCGATAAACACGGTTGGCGGGATGTACATTGACGCGCACGCGCGCCATGCAGTGCTTGCAAACTCGTTCGGCGGCATCTCCGGCGCCGCGATAAAGCCCGTGGCCCTCAAGGCGGTTTACAGCATCCGCCGCGCCGTCGGCGAAAAGGTGCCCATCATCGGCACAGGCGGGGTGGGCAGCGGGCTTGACGCCATAGAAATGCTCATGGCTGGCGCCACCTGCGTGGGCGTCGGCACCGCAATCGCGGCGCGCAAGGAGCCTGCCCCATTCAGGGCAATCGCAGCTGAAATGGAAGCGTTCATGAAGAAGGAAGGCTTCAGCAAGCTGCAGCAGCTTAAGCTTGAGGAATAGTGATGCGCATGCCAATCCACCAAATCATCACGGTAACATCCGCGGAAAAGGAAAACGACATAGTCACCACCCTCACGTTCGATGTTGCGCTTGAAAACGCGCAGCCCGGGCAGTTCGTGATGCTCTGGCTCCCCGGCATGGATGAAAAGCCATACGGAGTGGCCGGCATTTCCCCCCTGCGCATCTCGGTTGGCGCGCGCGGCCCGTTTTCCAAAAAGCTTTGCGGCATGAAAAAAGGCGGCAAGGTGTGGCTGCGCGGCCCCTATGGGCACGGATTTGAGATAAAAGGGAAGAAACTGCTGCTTGTTGGCGGCGGCTATGGCTTCGGCCCCCTGCGCTTCCTTGCGGAAGAGGCGAAAAAGCGCAAGGTTTCCGCAACCGCAATCTGCGGCGCGAGGAATGCCGGGCTTCTCATGGCGCCAGCAGCCTGCAAAACCATCTTCACAACCGACGACGGCAGCAAGGGCACCAAGGGAAACGTGATGGCCGCCATGAAGGAGCTTCTCAAGGCGGAAAAGTTCGACACGGTTTACACCTGCGGGCCCGAGCGCATGATGTCCGCCGTGGCATACGCCGCGCGCGAAGCGCGCGCGGACTGCCAGCTCCTGCTTGAGCGCTACATGAAGTGCGGCATCGGCATCTGCGGGCACTGCTGCTGCGGGGAGAAGCTGGTGTGCATTGACGGGCCCATGTTCGGGCTTGAAATACTTGAGAACCCCGAGTTCTGCAAGGTATGGCGCACAAGGGCCGGCAAGCGGGAGCCGATATAATTGCGCAAGCAAAGAAGCAACCTGGGCAACCCGCGTGGAATAGCGAAGGGAGCCGATATAGCATCCATCGCGCGATGCGCTTCGGCATTGAGGGGACGACATGAAATCTCAATTCATAGTTTTCAAGGGCGGCAGGATTGTAACGCCGCAAGGCGTGCGCCGCGCGGACGTGCTGGCGGATGAAAAAAGCGGGCGCATACTCCGCATCTCCTCGCACATCCTCTCCAAGGGCGCCGTTGCAATAAACTGCGCAGGGCTTCTCCTTCTTCCCGGCGCCATTGACCCGCATGTGCACCTCCGCGACCCGGAGGACACGACCAAAGAGGACTTTTCCACGGGCACGGCATCCGCGCTCGCCGGCGGCGTCACCACGGTGATAGACATGCCCTGCTACCGCAACCCTGCCACCACTACGATTTCATCTTACAACAAAAAGCGCGCGATAGCGAAAAGGAAATGCCGCTGCGACTACCAGCTCCGCTTCGGCGCGTCGGAGCGCAACCAGCGCGAGGCGGCGCGCAGCAAAGCCCCATCGCTCAAGATTTTCCTCACGGACACCGGAAGCGAGCTAACCTGCTCCTATTCCGCAGCCGCGCGCCATTTTGCAACGTTTCCCGCAGGCAAGCCAATCTGCATACACGCGGAGGACGATGCGCGCATAAGGGCGCGGAAGCTCCGTTATTCCGAGCACGAAAAGGTGCGCGACAAGGCGGCTGCGCAGATTGCCTGCCAGAAAGCGCTGCACATGGCGTCGCGCAGCGGGCGCCGCATCCACATGTGCCATCTCACCACGGCAAAGGAGGTGGACATGTGCCGCAGGCACCCCAACGCCACTTACGAAATAAACCCCGCGCACCTTTACCTCTGCATTGACGACCTGGTTGACCTTGGCTTTTTGGGGAAAGTTAACCCGCCGCTTCGCGACAGGACGGAAATGGCGCGCCTCTGGCGCAAGGTGGACGACTGCGCCATCATCGCATCCGACCACGCGCCCCATCTTCCCTCGCAGAAAAAGCTCGGCGCCTCGGGCCTTCCCGGAGTTGGCACGCTCCTTCCCCTCATGCTGCAGGCGGTTCACGCGCGCAGGCTCACGCTGCCGCGCCTCGCGCGCATCTGCTCCTACAATGCCGCAGCCGCATTCTCCCTTGCGGGCAAGGGCGAAATCGCGGAGGGCAAGGACGCGGACATCGTGCTAATTGACATGCACAGGAAATGGCGCATCTCGGCGAAAAACCGCCTCAGCAAGTGCAAATGGACACCTTTTGAAGGCATGGACGTGTACGGGAAAATAGAGGGCGTGTACCTGCGCGGAAGGCTCGCCTACGATGGCAAGCGCGTGATTTCAAAGGCAGGCAAGGGGAAGGAAGTGAAGTAGGCCCCAAGCTGAAAATTTTGCAATAAGGCAAAACAAATGCATGTTTCTGTTCCGTTGTGTTTGCTCACTTCAGCCCCAGCCAGACCTGCGCGCCGCTCGCATCCGTGCCGGAAAGCGCGCGCACCTCTATGAAGTAGGTGCCTGACTTCGTGATGTTGCCAATGCCGGAAGACGCAAGGGTGAACGCGCTGCCCGCCACTATCTGCTTTCTCCCGTTTGCCGAATCCATCTCGATTATAATGTCCCTGCCGCTCACCGACACGCCCTTCACTTTCTCCGGGATTTCTATCTCTTCCGTAACAGCCGACGCGCCGCCAAGGTAGCCCACCGAGTCTGCAACGGAGGCTAGCCTGTGCGCGGCAAACTCCGCCTTCTGAACTGACAGGTCATCGCCCGAAACGTTCGCGCGCCCGTATGCATAGAGCAGCACCGGAATGAGGAGGAAAAGCGCCATGCCCACCAGTATGAGTATCTCCATGCTCATCTGCCCGCGCGCGCATGTTTTTTCCATAAAAGCATTTCCCCCGCTCACATTATTATTGCTTCCGCAGCAGCCCCTATGCAGGCGCCGCGCCCTGCCTTGCAATCGCAGCCCTCTTCTTCTCGTCAATCACCGCGAACACAAGCACAAGGAAGAACATGGTGGCAAGCAGGATTATCAGCAGCGGGTTGAAGATGTAGAAAGGCACCGCCTTGCCATCCACCACGAAACTGTCCGCAAGCGCGCTCATGTTGTATATCGAATGTATCGCGATGGCGAGGAACACGCCGGGGACGAACGCCAGCCTTGCCACCGACTTAAGCTGCCGAATGCTCCTCGCATACCCGATGGAAGCGGAAACCGCAGCGGTGAAGCATCCGTGCGCGAGCGTGTTGAAGAACGAGCGGTAGAGTATGAGTGTCGCCCATCCCACAAGCCCGATGTCGAACGGGTTTGCCTTGAACGAGAAGTAAAACCAGTTCTCCACGAATGCAAAGCCCGCGCCGCACGTGAATCCCAGCAGCAGGCCCGTGAGCGTGTCGTTGTAATCATGGTGCCCGGACATGAAAAGTATGCCGATGCCCTTGAAAGTCTCCTCCACAACGGGCGACACCAGCATGGTCGCGACAATCATATACGGCGCAATGTCCGCGCCCTGCAGCCCGGATACGATTCCCGAGCTTACCAGCAGCGACAGGAAAGCCGCAAACATGCCCCACACGAACATGCCGACGAAAAAGCGCAGGGGCTTGCCCTCCTCCCGCTTCTCAAAATACCACGCCGCCGAAAAATAAAGGAAAGGTATCGCAAACGAGCCTATCGCCGAAAGGAGCATTATCTTCCCGGCATCCTCCGCGCCCGATGCCACGGTGAGGGACTGGAGCATCACCCACACCAGCACGCCCACGCAGGCAAGCTCGAACACGAGCGTTATCGGGTGCATGATGAGGTCCGCGATTTTCTCCTCGAACGGCCTGTCCATCACATTCGGCGCAATCAATGTCCGCACCGTGTATTCCCCCTTCACGCTTTCCGGGCTCTTGGTGCCGTATGCGTACTTCGCCACCGCGAAAAGCAGGGCTATCAGCACCAGCGTGACCGAGGGCACCCACAGGAGCACCATGCCCGTCAGGCTGTTCCTTATGTCGGCCTCGTATGCCCCCCAATCCTCGTTTATCTCGAAAAATTTCCCGTAGACGGTCCCGTCCGCCCCCCTGCCCACGATGGCGTACCTGGTCTTCTCGGCAGTTTTCTTGCCGTACTGCGCGTTTATCTCAAGCTCTATGCTGTTCTTTGCCTTCGGTGCGACTGCGCCCAGCAGGTTGATGATTTTCCACCCGTCCTCCTCCTGCCTGATAAGGTAGATTGACATCGGGTCGTCGTTCGGATTCCGTATCTCGGCATCCACGATGATTATCTGCGGGCTCTTGAGCAGCGTCTCGTTCTTGATTGCTATGTCCGCGTTCAGGCCGGTGCCGAAATCGGCAAGCTGGTCCGCAAGCTCGTCTGCAAAGATAATCTGCGAGGACAGGAGAATGGCGAATGCGAGAAAGAGGATGTTTTTTGCCACATCAATCCCCTAGAACGGTATGGGCAGGTAAAGCCCGGCGTGCCTCACAACCCACACGTATGCCTTGTACCATATCTCATTTTTCCTCTTGATGGTGTCGAGCAGCTCCTTGAACGCCTCCTTTTCAGCCGACGCAAGCTTGCTTTCCGTGACCTTGATGTGCTCCTTGCCGTCCACCACGGTCTTCTCCTCCTGCGAGCCAATCTGCTTCTTCGCCTGCGCGTACCACGGCGGCAAGGACGATTTTTTCTTCTTTATGGCGGTTATGAAGTCCTCGGTGGTGACCGAGCGCTGGTGGCCCGTCTTGAAAGCCGTCCTCCACGGGATTGCCGCCGCCTCCTCCACCACTGACTTGAGGTCTGCCGACGCATAGCCAACAGTTGCCAGCGCCAGCCTGAAATAGCAAATCCTTGATGCTGCCGGCACTTTTTTCACATGCAGCCGCAGGATATCTTTTCTTGAGTCGAGGTCAGGCTCCGATATTATGATTGCCTTGCCGAAACGGCCCGAGCGCCTCAGCGCCGGATCCACGTCCCACGGCGCGTTGGTTGCGCCAACCACGAGCACGTTGGAGTTGTTGGACTCCACTCCGTCCATCTCGAAAAGCATCTGGTTCACGGCCATCTTCATGTGCGCATTGGACTGGCCCATGTCCTCCCTTCTTCCGCCCATGGCCTCCACTTCGTCGAAAAAGACGATGCACGGCGCGTTCTTCCTCGCGGTCTCGAAAATGTTGTGCAGGTTCTTTTCCGTGTTGCCCACGTACATGTCCACGATGTCCGAGATTTTCGCGTTGATGAAGTTCGACTGGCACTCGCCCGCCGCAGCCTTCATGATGAAAGTCTTTCCGCATCCCGGCGGGCCGTAAAGCATGATGCCTCCTCCGGCCAGCTTGCCGTATTTCTTCGCCAGGTCGGGCTTGAGGAGCGGGTATACTATGGCCTCGTTTATCTCCTCCTTCATCTTCTTCATTCCCGCGACGGATTCGAATTTCATGGTGGGCTTGGTGAGCAGCTTCGCCGCGTTTATCCCCTGGTTCTGCGCGTTCGGGTCGCCGGCGCCGACAGCCTGCGCCCCGCCGCCACCTGACTGCTTGCCCTTCGCGATGTCGCGGTGGTTTATCGCCTCGGTGAATTGCGGGTTGAGCTCTATCGCCTTGTCATAGTCGGCAATCGCCTTGTCGAGCTGGTTGAGGTAATCGTACGCAAGCCCCCTGATGTGGTATGCCTCGGAGAAGCTGCTGTTGAGCTTGATGACCTCGGTGAAATCCTCCACCGCCTTCTCATAGTCCTGCAGGCACGCATATGCCAGCCCGCGGTTGTAGAATGCCTTGAGGTACTTGGGGTTCAGCGTGAGCGCGCGCTCGTAATCCTCGATAGCCTCGTTGAACTGCTGCTTCCTGTAGTAGGCGTCGCCCCTGTTGTTGTAGATGACCGGATTTTTCGGGTCAAGCTCCGCCGACTTCGCATAGTCCGCAATGCCCTTGTCGAAGTTCTTGAGGTTGTAGTGGCAAAGCCCGCGGTTGAAGTATGCCTCGGAAAAAGTCGGGTTCAGTATTATCGCGGTGTTGTAAGCCTCGATTGCCTTTTCATAGTCGCCCTTCTCGTAGAGCGTATTGCCGCGGTGGTAATACGTCCGCGCGTCAGTCGGGCTTGGTTTTTCCGGCATAGGCTCTGCCTCATCTGCGCACTATTCACGCTGCTCCAGACTAATCCCGATGAACTTTAAAAAGTATGGTGCCCTCAGGCGGGGTTCACAGCGGTGATGCGCACTATCCTGCTGCCGCTTGCCTCAAGGTCCACGCTCACGTTCATGGCAGTCACGTTTTCCGCAGGCGCGCCCGTGCCTTCTATGGCAAGCTCAATGCCGCCTTCCGGGCCAAGATAGTTCTTGCCGTCCTTGGAAAGCACGGATGGAAGCCTGATTTTCCCGGTCCAGTCCGTGCTCAGCGTTGCGCTCACGTTTGCGGATGCGAGGCTGGCGACCAGCGCCTCTGCCGCATCCTTGCTCCCGTTGCCCGCAAACGATGCAACCGAGTCGGGGAAAACCGCGGTGTACCCGCCCGCCAGCAGGTCCCTGCCTATCGTTTCGCTGTCTGTGTAATCGTTCTGCACGCTGATTATGCCCGGCTGCGTGCCTGTCGCATATGCCTTGCCTGAAACCGCCGCGTCAAGCGCCTCCTTGCTCGCATTGGCGACATAGACGAACGACCTTTCCTTGTAGGTGGCGTTTGCCGCGGCTGACAGCTGCTTTGCCGCAGCCCTGCCGCCCCACCCGACCAGCACGCTGTAGGTTGCCTGCGGCTGCGAGGAAATTTCCGCCTCTATCTGCACTCCCGACACGACTGTCGGCAGTATCGTAATCGAGCCCATGCCCGTCACCTGCCCCGCGTCCACGCGCGCGGCAAACTGCGCCTCGTGTGTGGAGCCTTCCTCGTAAATCGGGTTAACCTGCATGCTTATGCTCGTGCCCTCGGCAACAACCGTCGTCCCGTTCCCGTCGCTGACCTTCACCTTGTCAGACGTGGCCAGGTAGGCGGTGGCGACTGCGGACGCATTCACCGCCTCGAATTCCAGCGCGGCAGCCGGCACTCCCTTTGAGCTTTTCAGGCTCACCACCAGGCTGTCCCCGCTCCAAACCGCATACGTTGCCGCGCCGCTCGAGACAAGCCCGTCCTTCACCTTCTCAATCGCGCTCGCATTCCCGGTAACGACGAGATACGGCTCATAGCGTGTAATCGTGATGTTTGCAACCGCGCTTCCAACAAAGCTCGCCATGGACGAATTGCCGCCGCTCGCGCCCGTGCTTGCGCTTTTGCTGCCCGCATTCTGGAGCATGCCTATGGCAAACGGCTCAAGTATGAAAAGAACCACTATCCCTATGGCGAATATTGCAATATACATCGTCTTCTTGTCCATGCGCTCACTCCCAGAGGTAATCTGACCAGTAGTTTAAAAAAGCGTTTTGTTTCCATAATGCTTGGCGAATATATGGCAAATGTGAAAAAAGGGGACTTAGTTAAGCTGGAATACACCGGAAGGATGGCGAAGACCGGGCAGATATTCGACACCACGGACGAAGCCATCGCGAAAAAGGCAGGCATCTGGGAGTCCTCCGCCATCTACGGGCCCAAGCATGCGCTCTTCGGGAGCGGCGCAATCATTCCCGGCATGGAAGAGGCAATCCTGAAGTCCCAAATCGGCAAGGGCGAGGACTTTGCCATCGAGCCGAAAAAGGCATTCGGCGAGCGCGACAGCGGGCTCGTGCGGCTGATTCCCGAGAAGGAATTCCGCAAGCAGCGCGTGCAGCCAGCGCCCGGCATGATAGTCTCCCTCGACAACTCCCTCGCGCGCGTGAAGTCCGTGACATCCGGCCGCGTGGTGATTGACTACAACCACCCGCTCGCAGGCGAGCAGGTCATCTACTCGATAAAGGTGCTTGAAGTAATCGCCGACGACAGGAAAAAACTGGAAGCCATCCTGTCCGCAAATTCCCTGAATGGCGACATCGCGCAGGCGGCTGGCAACGGCGGCAAGTTCACCGTCGCCCTCAAGGGCGCGCCTGCGGACAAATTCGAGTCCGCAAAGCGCACCATCATGGCGGTGGTGCCTGGCACCGAAGTGAAGTCAGGCTGATTTTTTCCCTTCTGCAATTTTCTTTTCCACTTCTTCAGGCACCCTGCTCTTCAATTCCAATCCCCTGCGCATCCTCTCGCGCACCAGCGTGCCCCTGTATTTTTTGCGCGCAACAAGCGGCACGCGCGCCACCTGCTTTCCCGCGCGCCTCATCAGTTTCAAAACAAGCGCATTATTGGAAAAGCAAACATCATAGCGCGGCACGTGCGCGTCAAGATAGGACACCCACTCGTAATCATTTGGGACGTCCTGCAAAAGGAACACCCTGCACTTTCCCGCCAGATTTTCCTTTGCAAGCACCGCGCGCAGCATGGACAGCCTTTCGCGCGCGGAAAACGGGTTCTTCCCCGTCTTCTTTTCCTGCGCGCTTCCGATGACGACCAACACCTTGCCGCTGCGCTTCGCAATCCACTTAAGCGCGGACAAATGCCCCCTGTGGAATGGCTGGAACCTTCCGACAAAAAGCGCCACTGGCTGCTTGCCCGTGCGCTTGGCATGCGGCTGCCTGCCGATAGATAGCCCTGCCTTCCCTCCAGCCATAAAAACTACCCAGAACTAGTGCTTGAAGTGCCTTCTGCCGGTGAATGCCATCGCAATTCCGAGCCTGTCTGCCGCGGCAATCACTTCGGCATCCTTCACACTGCCGCCGGGCTGCACCACGCACCCCACGCCCGCCGCGGCAAGCGCCTCTATGCCGTCTGCGAACGGGAAGAAGGCATCCGACGAAGCCGTGGTGCCGACGAGGTCGAACCCGTGCCTCTTCGCCTTCTGCACCGCGATGTTGCACGCGTCCACCCTGCTCATCTGCCCTGCCCCCACGCCGATGAGCTGCTTGCCCTTGGCAATCGCAATCGCGTTGGACTTTATGTGCTTGACGAACTTGGTTGCAAAGTAGGCGTCCTCCAGCTGGCTATCGGACGGCTTTTTCGCAGTAACAGCCTTCACCGCCGCCCTGTCGTAGATGCCCGGGTCCCTTCCCTGGTAGAGCATGCCCCCCACTATGTAGCGGAACTCCACCGAGCGCTCCAGGCTCTGGCCCCATATGTTTGAAACGTCCAGTATCCTCCTGCTCTCGCGCTGCTTGAGTATCTCAAGCGCCTCGGGCTCGAAGCCAGGCGCCAGCACCACCTCAAGGTAGCGCGTGCCAATCGCCTTTGCGGTGGCGACGTCCAGCTTCTTGGAGAACGCAATCACGCCGCCGTACGCGGACTCCGGGTCGGATGCATACGCGCGGGCATAGCTCTCCTCGAGCGTCCTGCCCTCCGCCCCGCCGCACGGGTTGTTGTGCTTGAGTATCACCGTCGCCACTTCGTCCTTGAACTCGCGGATGAGCGAGAATGCCGAGCTGGCGTCCAGGAAATTGTTGTACGAAAGCGCCTTGCTTCCCTCGTATATCCTCGAGTCGAAAATGCTGTTCCTCCCCAATATCCTGTAGGCCGCAGCCTGCTGGGACGGGTTCTCGCCGTACCTCAGGCCATACGCCCTCTCGAACTTCATCTCCAGGAAGTCGGGGAACAAGTCGTCGTTGGTGGCGCCTGACAGGTAGCGGCAGATTGCGGCGTCGTAGCTTGACGTCCTCGCAAACGCCTTGAGCGCCAGCTCGCGCCTCTTCTTCTCGGGCACGTCCCCGTTTTCCAGCATGCCTGCAATCGGGCCATAATCCTTCGGGTCAACCACCACGACGACGTGCTCGTGGTTTTTCGCGGCTGCCCTGACCATCGCCGGCCCGCCGATGTCTATGTTCTCAATCGCCTCTTCAAGCTTCACGCCTTCCCTTCCGGCAACCTGCTCGAACGGGTACAGGTTGACGACCACCATGTCAATGGGCTCTATGCCGTTTTCCTTTGCCTGCCTTGCATGGGCCGCGCTGTCGCGCCTGTAAAGTATGCCGCCGTGTATCTTCGGGTGCAGCGTCTTCACCCTTCCCTCGAACAGCTCCGGGAAGCCCGTGATGTCGGATACTTCGCGCACCGCAATCCCGTTCTCCCTCAGGCATTTTGCGGTGCCTCCGGTGGATATGATTTCCACTCCGCACGCGGACAGCCTCGCAGCAAAGGCAGCCAAACCACTCTTGTCCCAAACGCTCACTAGCGCGCGAGTAACCTTGAACGACACAAAGAAGCCTCCATCTGCTTATCCCCACTACATTTTTTAAATGCAGTCTTCCTCACACTGCCATGCAAGGCGCGTTTGCAAGGAAAAAAGAGGCGCCCGCCGTTTTCGGCGGCGCCCATTTGCCGCAGGCAAATAGGGAACATAAGCCTGCCGAGGCAGCGCACGCTCCCGCAGTCTCGCCTTTCGACTCTTCAGTGCTCATGGCGGAGAAAAAAGCGCCCCAAGCGCGCCCAATCCCTGTTTCAATGTCTGAAGGCCCCATGCAGCTCCGCGAATCTCAGAACGTTGAGCAGCATGGGCGCGCCTCTTTCGAGAAAAGCGTGAAGGTGGAGATTGACGCCATGAAGGCGCGCATAATGGCAAAGCTTGCGGCAAATAAAAAGAAAAAAGGGAAAAAGGGAAAAGACGGGAAAAAGAAGGACGACGGCAAGTAAGCGCGCGGGCAGGGAAGCGGCGGAAAAAAGAAAGGCGGCTGATAGGCACAGCAGCTACTTCTATCCATCCATCATCGTCTTCACTCTCCGGCTGCCGCGCCGCCGCCCGCGCTTTCCGTTGCGCTCGCCATCCCCCAGTCTGTTTCAAACGTTTCCGCGAGTTCCTTAACTTTCTCCCCCTCCACTTCCACCGCGGCCTCGCGATTGTAATTCAGCGCGCTCTCCGAGAAATTTATGCTCCCGACAAGCGCGCGCTTGCCGTCAACGACGGCAAATTTTGAGTGCGTGAGCTTGTAGGAAAAGCTCGCCCACCGCGCATCCACTCCAAGCGCGGTGAGGGCGTCGAACATCCTCTGCTTGCGCGAATCCTCCACGCGCGGCTCCATTATCACGCGCACCCTCACGCCGCGCTTCACGGCATCGCCAAGCTCGCGCGCAATGTCGTCCGAGGTGAAAACATACATCTCGATGTCAATGCCCTGCTGCGCGGAGCGGATGAAAGAGACCACTTCCCCCTCCGCGCCTGGGGAAAGGACGAGCGCCACTTTTGCATTGCACCCCGCGCATGCGGCTGGCGGCAGGAAGGCGATGTAAAGAAGAAGGACGGCAGCTAAAATCAGGAGTAGGCATATCGCAAGGTCTTTCCTTTCCCACTCACGTTTCCCTTCCATAATCCTCAAGCCTCTCCAGGGACTGCGTCTTTCCATGCGAGTGCACGATTGCCTGCACCAGCGCCTCGCACGCCTCGAAGTTCGTGATGCACGGGATTCCGTGCTCCAGGCACGCGCGGCGTATCCTGAAGCCGTCCGTGCTTGCGACCTTGCCCTTTTTCGGCGTGTTGAATACCAGGCGTATCTTCCCATTCCTGATTTCGGAAATGATGTTAGGCTCGCCCTCGTCTATCTTCCGAAGCACGATGATGTCCTTGCCGAGGTGCATTGCCGTGGTGGGCGTGGCATACACTTCAAAGTCCATGCCCTGCAGCGCCACGGCAAGCGGCGCGGCGCGCTCCTTGTCGCCGTCCTTGAGCGAGATTGCCACCCCGCCGCTTTCAGGTATCCTAAGGTTCGCGCCCAGGAGCGCCTTCATGAAGGCCATGGGGAACTGCTTGTCCGTGCCCATGCTCTCCCCGGTGGACTTCATCTCCGGGCCCAGCACGGTGTCGCTTCCAGGCAGCTTGAGGAACGGGAACACCACGCCTTTCACGGCATAGTGGTTCATCTTCGGCATGTCCGCCCCCGCGCCGATGTCCCGGAGCTTCCTGCCCATTATCACCTGCATGGCGAGCTTGACAAGCGGCACGCCCGTCGCCTTTGAAAGGAACGGCATGGTCCTCGAGCCGCGCGGGTTCGCCTCGAGCACGAAAACAACGTCGTCCTGCACCACGTATTGTATGTTGATGGCGCCCACGGTCTGAAGCGCCAGCGCGATTTTCTCCGAGAATTCCAGTATCTGCCTCTGCACCTCTTTCTTCAGCCTCACGCACGGCACCACGTTGTTCGCGTCGCCCGAATGCACGCCCGCGCGCTCCACATGCTCCATTATGCCCCCGACAAACAAATGCTCGCTGTCCGCCACGCCGTCAATCTCGCACTCGATGGCCCTTTCGATGTACTTGTCAATCAGCACGGGCTTTTTCTCCGAAACGTCCACTGCCTCGCCGATGTACTTTTTCATCTCGGCGGTGTCATAGACAATCATCATGCCCCTTCCCGCAATCACGTAGCTCGGCCTCACCACGATGGGGTAGCCAATCCTTTCCGCAACCGCGAGCGCCTCATCGAGGTTTGTCGCGGTGCCGTTCTCGGGCTGGCGGATGCCAAGCTCGTGCAGCAGCACCTTGAATTTCTCCCTGTCCTCGGCAACGTCGATGCCGTCCATCTGCGTCCCCAATATCCTCACGCCGTTCATGGAGAGCTTCTGCGCAAGGTTGATGGAGGTCTGCCCGCCGAACTGCACCACCACGCCCTCGGGCTTCTCGTGCTCTATGATGTTCATCACATCCTCGTAGGTGAGCGGCTCGAAGTACAGCCTGTCCGAAGTGTCAAAGTCGGTGCTCACGGTCTCGGGGTTGTTGTTCACCATGATGGATTCTATCCCCATCTCGCGGCATGCATACGCGGCGTGGCAGCAGCAATAGTCAAACTCGATGCCCTGCCCAATCCTAATCGGGCCGCTGCCGATGATGAGCACCTTCCTCCTGCCTGTCGGCACGCTCTCGTTCTCGCTTTCGTATGTCGAGTAGTAATACGGCGTCTTCGCCTCGAACTCCGCGGCGCAGGTGTCCACCATCTTGTAGACCGGCAGCACGCCGTGCTTTTTCCTCATCTGGCGCACCATCTCGGCTTCCTGCCCGACCACGGCGGCAATCTGCTCGTCAGAGTAGCCCATCCTCTTCGCGTCGAGCAGCACTTCCCTCCCGAAAACTTCCCGCTTGAGCCTCCTTTCCATGTCAACATAATCGGCAAACCTGTCCAGGAACCACATATGTATGTTCGTCATTTCCGATATCCTCTTCCTGTCCCAGCCCGCGCGCAGCGCGTCGAGGATGGCGTGCATCCTCAGGTCTGTCGGCGCGGTCATGTGCCGCTCCCAATCCGCCTTCTCCACCTTCGCCTTCTTCGTCTCCACCGAGCGGAGCGCCTTGCCGAACGCCTCCTCGAAAGTCCTGCCTATCGCCATCGTCTCGCCGGTGGACTTCATCTGCGTGCCAATCACGCGGTTGCTCTCGGGTATCTTGTCGAACGGCCATCTCGGTATCTTCACCACGCAATAATCCAGCGCAGGCTCGAATGCCGCGGGCGTGGTTTTCGTCACCGCGTTCTTTATCTCGTGCAATCCCATGCCCAGCGCAATCTTCGCAGCCACCCTCGCAATGGGGTAGCCGGTTGCCTTGGACGCCAGCGCCGACGACCTGCTCAGGCGCGGGTTCACTTCCACCACGATGTACTCCCCTGTCTTCTGGTTGAGCGCGAACTGTATGTTGCACCCGCCCTCTATGCCGAGCGCGCGGATTATTTTTATCGCGGCGCTCCGGAGGATTTGGTGCTCGTCGTCGGAAAGCGTCTGGCTGGGCGCCACCACCACCGACTCGCCGGTGTGCACGCCCATGGGGTCCACGTTCTCCATGTTGCAGATGGTGATGCAGTTGTCAAACCCGTCCCGCATCATCTCATACTCGAACTCGCCCCAGCCGAGCACGGACTCCTCCACAAGTATCTGGTGCGTCGGGGAAAGCGTGAAGCCAAGCGTGAGCAGCGCCTCGAAATCCTGCCTGTCCCTTGCAATGCCGCCGCCCGTGCCTCCCAATGTGAATGCGGGGCGGAGTATGAGCGGGAAGGGGTGCTTCCTGGCAAACTCCTCCGCCTCCTCAACCGTGCCTGCTGCGACGCTGTCGGGTATCGGCTCGCCTATCTCCTTCATGAGCGCGCGGAATTTCCCCCTGTCCTCCGCCTTCTCAATCGCCTCGATGCCCGTCCCCAGCAGTTCCACATTGTATTTTTCCAGCACGCCTTTCTCATGCAACTCCACAGCGAGGTTCAGGCCAGTCTGCCCGCCCATGGTGGCGATGATGCCGTCCGGCCTCTCCTTTGCGATAATCCGCTCCAAAAAGTCCGCGCGCAGCGGCTCAATATATACTATATCCGCAATCTCCTTGTCCGTCTGGATGGTGGCGGGGTTGGAATTCACCACCACCACCTCAATCCCTTCCTGGCGGAGCGATGCGCACGCCTGCGAGCCCGAGTAGTCGAACTCGGCAGACTGGCCAATCACAATCGGCCCAGAGCCGATTACCAGCACTTTTTTGATATCCGTCCTTTTTGGCATGTCAATCACTCAATAATCCTCAAACCATCGCTGCAAACCTGTCGAACAGGTGCTTCGAGTCGCACGGGCCGGGGTTTGCCTCGGGGTGGTACTGCACCGCGAAAATTGGCAGCTCGTTGTGCGCAATCCCCTCCACCGTCCCGTCTGTCAGGTTGGTGTGCGTCACCCTCCACTCCTTCCCCAGGCCTTTCCCGTCAACGGCATAGCCGTGGTTCTGCGTGGTGATGACCACCTGCTTCTCGCGGATGTCGAGCACCGGGTGGTTGCCTCCCCTGTGCCCGAACTTGAGCTTGTAGCATTTTGCGCCCGCTGCCTGCGCGAGCAATTGGTTCCCCAGGCAAATCCCGAAAATCGGAAGGTGGAAGAGCTTCTTCAGCTCGTCTGACTGCTTTGTCAGCATCGCGGGGTCGCCCGGCCCGTTGCATGCGATTATCCCTTTCGGCGAAAACGCGAGCATCTCCTCCGCGCTCGCGTTCCACGGCACGGCGACGACTTCCACGCCGCGCTTGTTCATCTCCCTCACTATCCCCATCTTCACGCCATAATCAACGAGCACCACCCGCTTCCTGCCCTTTCCGTAGCACGTCGCCTTTCCCGTCGACACCTTCTCCACGAAATTGATTTTCGAATAGTCCAGCGCGCGCGCAAGTGCCAGCATTTCCCCACTTTCCCCGCTGCCGTCGCCCTTGTCAAAGACCGCGACGCACGCCGGCATCACGCCGCTCTGCCTGATTTTCCTCACGACTGCGCGCGTGTCCAATCCGCAAATGCCCGGCACGCCCTCCTCCTCCATCCTCCTTTGCAGGCTTTTCCCGCCCTTCACATGGCGGGGCTCGCGGCAAAGCTCGCGGATGGCATATCCCTCGACGTGCATTTTCCCCGACTCGCACCAGTCGCGGCTCATGCCGTAATTTCCGATAAGGGGGTAGGTCATGGTGAGAATCTGCCCCGCGTATGACGGGTCCGTGAGGCACTCCTCATACCCCGTCATGTTGGTGGTGAATACTGCCTCGCCCACCCTGCGCGCGCTCGCGCCAAATCCCCTGCCGGAAAAAATAGTTCCGTCCGAAAGCACGAGGAGTGCTTGCTTCCCCTCCCCCTGCCTGGAATTGCCTCGGGCCAAAAAATTCTTCAAATCCAAAAACACACGAACCCAAGAGTAATTGATGCATGGGAAATGAATTTAAACCTGGCAGTGCGTCCGGCGTAAAAATGAAACAACACTTTCTGCCCCTCTGCCCCTGCCCAAACGCCCCGGCTCACCGCCGTTTTATTAAATTTCCTGCGGGAAATGGGGCATGGCACGATTGCTCGCCGCTCTTGCGTTTTCCCTCATCATGCTCATGCCCGTGGCGTTTGCCCTTTCAAGCAATTCCTCCTCAATCCTTGCGTTCGCGCAGTTTTCCGTCCCGCACGGGGCGCAGTTCTCCGTCCGGCCCTTCCCCCTCCAAGGCTCGCAGGCATTTGCCGTGGTGTCCAACGGCACCATCTACGGCATCTTCGCTTCCGGCCTTCCCGTGCTTGAGGACGCCCCCCTCACCGCGCCTGACGACATCGAGGCCGCGCTTTCCGCCTATTATACTTCGCAGGATTATTCGCCCAATATCTCATTCTCCGACGTCCATGCAGGGCTTCTTTCAGTGGCGGGAAACTATGAGAAAGGCGAGGCAAAATGCAGGATACTGACGGGGGCAGACCGGACGGCATGCACGAGCTTTGAGAGCTGCCAAAAGGCATGCTACTCGGTCACTTCCTTCTGCCTTAACATCGCGCTGGGCTCCGGCCGCCCATTTGTCAACGAAATCTGGAAATTTGAAAACAACAGCCGTGCACTTGGCTCGGCATACCTTAACGAGAGCGTCGCCTACGCAGCCACGCAGGACGGCATCACGCTTGGGGAAGCGAAGGCATACCTTGACTCGCTCATCGGCGTGAACCGCGCGGCGACATCTGCCAGCAAGAGCGCGCTTTTCGACGGTTACTCCTACTGCTTTGAGCCAGATTATGCGCTTCCAGTGATTACGAACATGCAGCTTACCGCGCAGAAGCGCTACGCGCAGGCCGAGGCATTCTTCACGCTTTCCGAAACCGCAAGGCAGGTGCGCAGCCGCACGCTTGCCGCGCTAGAGGCAAAGGCAGCGGAGGAAAAGGACGCGCAGTCCGCGCAGGCGGCAAGGGATGCCGCGCTTGCCGAGCAGAACGCCTCTTCAGCGCCTGCTCAAAACGCCAGCGCGCCTGCTTCCGCCGCCCAGCCCGACTCGGGCTTCCCGCTTGCACTGGCAGGCGCAGGCATTCTCGGTGCAATCTTCATTGCCGGCGCCTACTTCGCATTCTTCTCCAAGAAGAAGGGAAAGGGGCTGTAGGCTCTCCCTTTTTATTATATTATTTCCTAGCCCTACTCATGCACATTGGCATACTCACCGGCACGCGGCCGGACATCATAAAGATGGCGCCGCTTTTCTGGGAAGCGAAAAAGCGCGGGCATACGCCCATGCTGATACACACCGGGCAGCACTACTCCGACCATCTCTTCTCGGGAGTCTACAAAAGCATGGGGCTTCCCCTGCCCAACCATAAGCTCGAGGTGGGGGACTGCGCCTCGCCAGCGCAAAGCGTGGGCAAGATGGTGCTGGCTATTGACGAGCTCCTGCGCAAAAAGGAGCATCCTGACATCCTTCTTGTGCATGGCGACACCCTTACCTGCCTTTCAGGCGCACTTGCAGCCTACCTGAACATGGTGCCCGTGGGCCACATTGAGGCCGGGCTTCGCACCTTTTCACATGAGCCTTTCCCAGAGCAGCTAGACACCCGGGGGTCGGATGCAGCGTCGGACATTTACTTCGCGGCAACTGAGCTTAACAGGCAAAATCTGCTAAAAGAAGGCTTTTCGGACAAGCACATCTTCGTGGTGGGCAACACCTCCGTTGACACTGCCCTCTGGGCCGCGGCAAAGCCCGGCGCAGAAGCGGCGCGCTTCTTCCTCTCAAAAGGAGTGGACTTTTCCAAGCCCACGATATACTTTTCCATCCACAGGCGCGAAACCACGCTTAGCAAGGAAAGGTTCACGGCCGCCGCAGAAGCCGCATTCTCCCTGGCGGACTCAGGCTATTGCGTAGTATGGTCCATCCGCCCGGGCACCGCGGCTGCGCTTGAAAAGTGGGGTCTCGCCGGCAAGCTAGCCGCGCACCCCAATATCCACGCAATTGAGGAAATCCCCTCCTACGTTGACATTATCCAGCTCATGAAAAAATGCCGCTTCGTGTGCACCGACTCCGGCTCCATGCAGGAGGAATGCTGCGCGCTCCACATTCCCTGCATCACGGTGCGCTACGTCACCGACAGGCCGGAGAGCGTGGCATCCGGCGCCAACATCCTCGCGCGCCCGGACAGCGCGCAAACCATCGTCGCAGCCGCCGCGCAGGCGGAAGCCGCGCACGGGCAGATGTCCCGCGCGCCCAACCCATACGGGAACGGCAACAGCGCCGCGCTCATACTGGACGCGCTTGAAAAGCTGGACGGAAAGCTGACAAGATGGGAGCATGAAAGAAAGTAGGGCTGCTTGATAAGGAGCGCGCGCGGCACAAGAAAAAGGCCACGCAGATGAAAGTCGACCTTAGAGCCTACTTATTGTAACTGCCATGGCATAGCACCTGCTCCCACTTGGCGCCTCCCTCTCCAAAACAAGGGCATCCTGCGCAGGATAGGTCCGAACAATCCAGGCGTATTGCGCACACCTGTCTCTTGCACCGCTGTGCAAGATGGCGGGCACTGGGAAGTTCTGAAGAAATGAACGCTTGCTATTAATCGGTCCAACTTCGGCGGGAAAGTTTGAAGGTTGAGTGAAAATTTACGACTTTCCACCGGAATCCTGCTTGCAAAGCGTATTTAAGCGGGGCACGGCTTTCTTTTCTATGGCCGTGCACATGGCAAATTTCTAACCTATGGTTATAAAAAGTATTTGTTTCTTATCATAAATGATAAGATATGAGTACCATTGATGTTGTATTAAGCAAGATGAAGCCAGTCTTCCGGGCGCGCGAGTTCATCGCAGCGCTTGGAGGAAAGGCGGCATATGCATACGTCGCCCTCCACAGGCTCAAGCGCGCGAAGAGGATAGAAAGCGTGAGAAATGGCTGGTGGGCAAGAATAGGTGCAACCCCCGAGGAAATCGCAAGCGCGGTTTCCTACCCCTGCTATCTCTCCTTCCATTCCGCGCTCCATGTGTATGGCCTGACCACGCAAATTCCGAGATATGTGCAGCTTGCCGTCTGTAGAAAGGCAAGAAAATATGGATTTGCAAATGGCGAAGCGCGCGAATACAGGGTAAAGAAGGGGGAATTCGGCGGGTTTGAGATAAAGGAGGGCATTCCCATTGCAAGCCCTGAAAAGGCGTTTGCGGACTGCCTGCGAATCCCGCGCGCGTGCCCGAATGCCATACTTTCCGAGGCAATTGATGGCGTGGATATCTGGGAAGTGAAGAAAATGTGCAATAAACGAATGCTAAAAAGGCTGAACGAGGTGGGTGCTAATGATAACGCGCGAATTGCTTGAAAAAAGCGGCGAGCCTGGTTTTACGGCTGGGCAGAAGGAAAAGGACTATGCCCAGCACTGGCTGCTCTCCTATTTTGCCCGGGAAGGATTTATGGGGGCTTTCAAGGGCGGTACCGCTCTCCAGAAAGCCTACGGGCTGCCAAGATACTCCGAGGATTTGGACTTTACGCTCAACGGTGCGCCCCTGCCAGGTTTTGATGCCATTTCACGATATCTTTCTTCTGCCGGCTTTGGGATAGTGAAATGGAAAAAAGAAGCGGCGGGGATCTCGCACAGCGCCAAGCTGCGCCTGCAAGGCCCGCTTTACAATGGAAAAGCAATAAGCGAGTGCTCCATCAGCCTGGATTTTTCAGCAAGGGAAAATTGTGCGCTTGCACCTGCCATGGTTGAAATCCACCCTGCATATCCCGATATAACGCCTTATTCCCTGCTTGTGATGGACAGGAAGGAAATTGCAGCGGAAAAAGTGCGCGCGGTCCTTACGCGCGCGTCCGCCCGCGATTTGTACGACTTGTCGTTCCTGCTGCGGCAGGGTTTTTTGCCTGATGAGGGAATGATAAATTCAAAGCTTTCCTACTATGGCATGCAATATTCCTATGAAGCGTTTGAGCGCGCAGTCGGCAAGCTCGCCCGGCTTTGGAAAGTCGAAATGAACGCGCTTGTGGCGCAGAAGCCGGATTTCGAGGCTGCGAAAGAGGAAGTCTTAATGAAGATGAAAGCAGTGCAGACTGCGTCTTCTTAGCGGGGCAAGCGCCCGCTTAAGGCACTGGGCCGAATGGGCGGGCTATCTCTTCCCGGCAGGAAGCGTTATCTTGAAGCATCCTTCCTCCACTTCCTGTATCTTGCCATGCCCGCCGCCGTCTTCCCGCCCATTTCCTTCAAGCTCTTCCTCTTCCTTGTCGTATTTCTCCCTGTTCTGCAAGTAGTCCACAAACTGCAGGAACACGCCTGCGCAAAGCGAATAGTATGCATAGATGGCGGCAAGCTCAGCCCGCGCGCCCAACCCCTACGGGAACGGCAACAGCGCCGCGCTCATACTGGACGCGCTTGAGAAATGGAGCGGCAAGTTCTCAAGATGGGAGCATGAACGAGGGTAGATGTTCCCCTCAGGAAAAAAGCGCCGAACTTTTCAAAAACAGGTAGCGGTTTTTATAAAGCTTGCGTGAGCTCCACTTTTCAATGTGGGGTGTGTCTTATGTTCTGCAATGAACCAAATGCTTACCGCAAGGTTTTTGCCTTCGCGCTTTTCATGGCAATTTTCGTCGGAATGGCGAGCGCGCATGTAAACATGCATTTTCCATTGGTGGCCGGAGCAAATACGAATGTTAGCCCAATAAACTTCAATTTCACTCCTATTGGCGAAGCAGATTCTACATTCAACTGCGCATTGTATGTTGATGGCGGATTGATAATCTCCAATGAATCCTCTGCAAATGACACTATCACCATCCTGCCGTGGACGGCTGCCGAAGGGACGCACACGTGGAACATCTCATGCGTTGGCGCCACTGATGTGTTCTCAGAAGTCGGAACCGCGTTGATATACGACATAACCCCTCCAGCATTCTCATCTTTTACAGTTCCAAGCTCAAGCACCGATTTCTTCAGGAACGGAAGCTCAATTACATTCACCGGCGGGGTGACTGACGCGCTTTCGGGCATAGCTGATGGTGCATCCTGCAACCCTGTGATGTCCATATCCGGGCCAGGCACGGATTTCACGGGCTATATAAACTACACCAACAATACCACCAACTTGTGCACAGGCACGATTGTAATCAACTCCACAGAGAGCGGTCCGTCTGGCAGCGGCGCCAAAAACCTCAATTTCACTGTTTCCGACAGGGCGGGCAATGCCGCTTCGGCTTCCAAGCAGTTCATAATAGACAATCTGGTTCCGTCCGTTGTCATATCTCGCCCAGCTTCCAACAACACTTATTCCAGCGGCACAGTTGCCGCAGTCATTTCGGACGAGCCGGTGCTTGGCATGGATGCTGTGAACTACACCAACGTTTCATTCTACAACTATACTGACGGAACGCTTGTCAACTCAAGCGTGTCATTCGGCAACGGCACAAAATCTATTTTTGTTGGCGTTCCCAATGACGTCTATAACATAACCGTAATCACTTATGACAAGGCGGGCAACAACAACACAATCTGGTTTTCTAACATCACAGTCGTTCCGGCGCCCAGCGTGGTGTCCGCGAGCATTTACAGCAACAATACCATAAATGCCTCGCTTGCAAAGGCGGGCGATAAGGTTTCCCTGAATGTCACCTACAGCGAGAACATCTCCGAAGGCACCGTGGTGGCAACGCTGGGGGGTTCCTCCGCAGTTTTGTCCGTAGTTACGGTTGGGAACACCTCTTACACTTATTCATGGGTCTTAAACGCCCAGCCGGAAGGCGTCCTCTCCTTCAATATCTCCAACTATACCAGCGCATACGGCCTGGTTGGAAACGACGCAACTTCAACAACTGACAGCTCAAGCGTGCTTTACGATAAGACAGCGCCAACCTGCTCGATTTACAGCCTGTCCAACCTTTCATCTTCCGCCTATGTGAACGCGTCCACTGCCACTGTTTACTACAAGAACACGAGCGGTGCGTCCTTCCGGGCAATTGTGAACGCAACCGACGCAACGGGCGTAAATAACGTCACCTTTGCAGCAATCAGCGGCTTTACTAACATGAGCTCGCTGGGGCAGGCTTCGGCGCCATACAGCCTCAATTACACCTGGGCAAGCGGCTCAACAACTGGCTTGCAGACTGTGACCTGCTACGACAACGCAGGCAACAGCAACACAACCAATTACACGCTCGCCCTTGCAATGCCGACTGTAACAATTTCGTTTGCCGAGCCTGACACGTTCTACTCGCCCGTGGATGGCAACAACATCATAAATGTGCGCGTGAATGTGACTTCAGCAGTGCCAGTAGCATTGGTGTCTCTGAACTTCTCGAACGTTACGTCCGGGTGCGGCGCCGAGTCCTCCACTGTTAATGCCACCTACAATTCCACGTCCGGCCTGTATGAAGGCTCATGCAATGTGAATTCGGCTGCGTTAATCAGCGACTTCGTGGGCGGCGCGCTGGTCGTTACCACCACCGATGCGGTTTCCAGCGCAAATGTGAGCGCCTATGGCGGCATAGTGCTCTACAACATGACCACTCCATTGTCTCCCGACCCGTGCATGCAGTTCAACGCAAGCGAAACCACCAATTTCTCAAACGAGCTCAACTTCTCGGCAATCAACCTGCGGCTTTCCATTCTGAGGAACGGCTCAGCCTCGTGCAACAACGGCACTGCTGCGCCGTGGGGCAACTCCACGAAGAAAGTGGCCTTCTTCAATTTCACATCGGTCAACCTGTCAACGCAGGCGCAGGCCGCCAAACTCCAGAACCTTTCAACCGCAATAAATGTGTCCGTTGCGCCACCGAAGGCATACTCTGACTCGAGGATATACGTGAACAGCACGTACTTTGCCGAGCTCAACACCACCACATCTATAACTCTCTATGACCTGCCTTTCTCAAGCGCGTCCAACATCACGGCAGATGCCGGTGCGGCGGGAGTGAACGGCACGCCGACGTGGTCGGACGCCTTCTTCGATGCGTCCTATAACACGTCAACATGCAACCTCACCTTCACGGTGAACGGCTTCTCGGGCTACAACGCAACAGACAACACCACGCCCACAGTGTCAGTAATCTCGCCGACCGTAGGCCAGAACGTTTCATCCACCACGGTCACGGTGCGCGCCACCCTGAACGGGACCGGCACCGAGATTTCCGCAGCCTCATTCCGCATCAACGGCTCGCTGGTCGGCGAATACAACAGCACCGCCAACACTGCAAACTGCTCCGCGTCGTCGAATGGCTCTGAAATATACAGCTGCACATTCACGACCGTCCTTTCCGAGGGCTCCCACAGCCTCAACGTGACGGCGTACGACTTTGGCGCGCCTGCCCCTGGCAACATGGGCAGCTCGGTGGTGAACTTCACGGTTGACCTCGCGCCAGTGGTATCAGTCCAGGTGCCCATCCCCAACGCCGTGCTTGCAAACGGCAGCAACACGACGCTGCTCAACTTCACCGCGGCTGACGCGGTTTCCGGCCTTAACACAAGTTCGTGCGCGTACTCGCTGAACGGCACAAGGATGCCGATAGCCACATGCGCCAACGGCACGCTGCTCAACTTCACCACTGACGGGGTGAAGACGCTTACGGTCTTTGCCAAGGACATTGCGGGAAACGAGGGCAACACCACGGTTTCCTTCATGGTGAACACGGCTGGCTCGAACAGCACCATCCTGAACACCACGACCAACGCAGCTTCCAATGAGACAATCTATGTCACGCCCACCAGCCCATCCTCCAGCATAATCATGGGCGCAAACGCGACAAACGTGAGCCTGAACATGACTGCCTACAACAGCACGTCATTCAATGTGGCGCTGCCCGGGATAAACGTGACTGCAAACACCACGCTCGGGAACGTCACGATGAGCATCCCCAATGGGACAGTGGCAAGCGGCGCCTCCGACTGGAACGGCACGCTGCAGCTGCCCATGGTGAAGGCAATCTCAGCGCTTACCCCGACCGCGGCATCTGGCTACACCAACACCGTGACCTCAGCGGTTGAAATCGGCGTGGCCAACTATGCCGTGAACCTGAGCAAGGGCGTGCGCATCCTCATACCCGGAAAGGCAGGCCAGCTCGTCGGCTTCCAGCGCGGCTCTACCTTTACGGCAATAACGAATGCATGCGGAGTTGACTCTCAGGCATGGGCAGATGCCAACATCACCACCGGTTCCGACTGCAAAATAAGCGTAGGCTCAGACATGGTGGTTTGGACCAAGCACTTCACGCTGTTCGGCACCTACACTCAGGCCGCTAACGGAGGTGGAAGCAGCGGAGGAAGCAGCAACGGAGGCGGTTCGTCCGGATCAGGCGGCTCAAGTGGTGCGACCTCCCTCAAGCAGTCCTCTATCGTCAACGTTGACGTTGGGCTTGGCAAGACCTGCCCGGTGGCGATAACACGCGAGATGGCGAGCGCAACCAACCTCTCCACCCTCACGACAACGCTCGAGAACACGGGTGGAAGCGATTGCTCCATGACTGACTTTGTCTTTGCAGACACCATCCTGTCTGACTTCCCGGCACTGAACACAATAGTCTTCAACCCCGCGTATGCGTCCCAGTCGGGCTGGGAAGTGACATTCAGCTTCCCGACATTCGCATCGGGCGAGTCAAAGACGCTCACCTACAGCGCGAACCAGTGGATAAAGACCTCGCTTGCCAAGAACTTCACAGCCTACACAATGACTGCGAAGAAGCAGGTGGCGGCAACGCAGCCATCTACCAACGTGACGCAGCCGCAGGCTGGCGAGGAGGAAACCTCCACCTGGATACCCCGCAAGCTGCCAACCACGCCACAGGAGCAGCAACAGCCTGCCGTGCAGCCGCCAACCACACCTGCAAAACAGGATGGCGCGCTCGGGCCGCTGCTTGTCACTGTCGCCATAGTGGCAGTGGTGATAATCGGCTTGGCCGGCTTAGT
>JBAYMR010000010.1:0-58294 GCA_041663445.1 Candidatus Micrarchaeia archaeon | reverse complement strand
CCCCTTTTTGCAGCAAATAGAATATGATGTCCGGCACAATGCAGGTGTCAGGCTCCCCCATTTGCTCACCGAGAGGAGTACGTACCAATAGATTTTAAGCCTTCATCCCAAACTAGATGCGCCGATGATGATATGAACAACCGCTGAAGGCGGCTGCAAGTGCTGCCGCCAGCATGTAGAGGTTAACAGCGGCTGAGGCAAGATATATTAAATCTCGCGGCAGAATTAGCCCGGGACGGTGCTGTGGATGATAGCCGAGGACATAATCGGAAGGCTACAGATAGTGCCAACCGAGAGCCTGCGCTCGCACGAGGAGATAATACCTTTCAACTTCCAGCGGCTGCGCGAATCCATGCTCAACATGGGGCGCCTTGTGGACCCGATAATCGTGGACAAGGAGCACAACATCGTGATAGACGGCAACCACAGGAAAGCGGTGCTCGACTCCATAAAATGCCCGAACGCGGCATGCCAGCTCATTGACTACAAGAGCGACGACATCGGCGTGGGCGGATGGTTCCCAGTCTCAAAGACGGTGAAGCCGGACGGCATTGCAGGCTTTGCGCCCGAGAAGGTGGATTTCGAGGCGGGCACCGAGGCAATCGGGAAGATGGACGGCACTTTCCTGTACGTGAAGAAGGAGAACGGGAAGAAGGAGTGCTACCTTTACAATTCAAACGAGAGGACGGTGCAGGGCGTGATTGCCCAGCAGCGGAAGTTCCTCTCCACGCTGGAGCAGGGCGACCTGCAGTATGTGGCCGACGACAAAGTGGAGGAATACCTCGCGCGCGGCTACACCGCTTTTTACAGGAGGCTCTACACCAAGGACGACATAATCGCCGAGGCGCTCGCGGGAAGGCGCATGCCGCCGAAAAGCACGAGGCACACCATACCCGAGAGAATCATACGCCTGAACCTGCACCTCGGATGGCTCGCGGAATCGCCCGACGTGTGCAAGCAGATGATGGACGACATGCTCAAGCGCAGGCTGAACGAGGGCTCGATACGCCGCTACACAGAGACAGTGATTGTGCTGTACTAAATCTTATCCCGCGCGCGCCAGTGGTTTAATAAAATCCGCCATTTCTAATTCTGCCGCTGTGATGACACCTTTCTTTTCTCGCTGCGCTCGAAAAGAAGACCCCAAAAACCCTCTAGGGTTTTTGCGGCGCTCCAGTGGGTTATTTAAAGGCGAAAAACAAATTTCCCATGCTGTGATGACACCGCTCCAGTGGGTTAGCCTGCTTGGCAATGACCCAACAGAGTAGCTTCTGAGCAAAATACTATTTTTACTACAATGTAGAATGTGGAGACAGTGGCAAAAGACTGACAGCCACAAAGAATACGAGAAATGAGGGCATTTGATGGCAGACGGCAGCGCTGAATGAACCACCTACCGCCACTAATAAAAACCCTTTTACTACCAATCTAGCGGTGGTGGAATGAGTGGGGATAAACTCTTGATGAATGTGAACGGAAAGATCAATCTTCCAGCCGATTTTAGCAAACAAAAGTTCTCGCCATCACAAATGATTGTGTTTTATAAACTGCTCGAAAAAATCGATCCTAAATTTGAAGGCCTGATGCGCCTGCCAAGCAGCCGCGAAGTTGTTGAAAAAGTAGTTGCTGGAAACAATTTCGACGTAGTATCTATTCCGGAGATTCTCGCACGGCGTAGCGCATCGTATGCACTGACAAATGAGTTCAGGGTTCTTCTTGACAAAGATGGAAAAATCCCCGACGCTGCCTTTGATCTTAATGCAAGCAACCAATTTTTGCTTTTGAAAGACAATATTGATGCAAAACTTGAAGAGAATAAACAGCTGCTGAAGCCGGGCACCCTGCTTGTCATAACATCCAATTCACTGCTTGCCAGCAGCAATGACAGTGTCGTTGTTATTGCAGACTCTGTAAAAGTGGCCTATGAGGCAAAAATTGCAAGCAATTGTGTAGAAGGCTATGGCGCAGTGGATAAAGAAACGCTCATGGTCGTCAATAAAGGCGCAGCGAACACAGATTCTGGCATTGGGAATTTCAGCGTGAGTTTCAGCTTGGATGTCCCGGTTTCGCAGATTGCAAGAGGTGTGATGCTAGCCAATAAGACTGAGATACATGATGTGCACAATTTAGTCAGTTACATAGCTAACTCTTTTGTGGGCGAACTTTGGCCACAGCTCCATTTCCTGGCAATGGCCGATACTGCTTATTACATGCAAAGCTTCAGCAATGAAAAATACCTAAGCAGATTGAATGCGATGACTGGCTTGATGCTCGCTCAATCTGCTGCCAACCCCCAGGGTTGCAACTACGTCACGCAATAACCACATCTATGTGGCTTCTGAACAAAAAAAATATCCGTCAGTAAAGGTAGCCCCACGAGTGCAGCACGTCCGAGTCGTGCGCCCAGCGGTTGCCTATGTCCGTCCGGTAGAACATGTTGGGGATGAGGATGTTCTCCACGCGCTTGTACGCCTGCTTTTGCGCGTCTTCCACGGTGAGCGCGGAGCCCGTCACTATCACGGCATAGCCCGACTGCCCCGCGAGGCGCCAGTCGCCGTCCACCAGCTTGACGTCGCCCAAGTGGACGCCATCGAACACCGGCTTTTTGAATATGATTATCGCGTCCTCGGAGTAGCGGCGGAACGCGCGGAAGTCCTGGAAGGGGAACGGGGGCACCGCCACCACCACGCCGAGCTGGAAGCCCTTCCTTGTCCGCAGCTCCACAGGCTCGCCGCGCGCAAGATGGTAGAAGAAATCGCTCCATGGCGAGGAGACGCCTTCCATCTGGATGGAAATCGTGGGATAGCCGAAGCGCGAGGTGAATTCCAGCGGGTAGATGCCCTTGGCATTCGCTATGCAGTTGATGTCGATGTAGCCCACATAGCCGCACGCGGCGAGTTTCGCCTTCATCTTGCTGAGCGTCTCGTTGAATATTTTCGATTGCGTCGTCCAGAACATGAGCGTGCCCATCTCGCCGGTGTTGGGGCCTAGCTCGCCCGGGAACATCTTCTTGTGCTCGAAGTTCACGTTGATTGGGCCGCAGAATTCCTTGCCGTTGAAGAACGCGCCCACCGCGACCTCCACGCCCTGCGCGAATTTCTGGAGCTGGAACGAGTTGAGCTTTTTCGCCCAGCTCCGCTTGTAGTTCTTCAGTATGTTGAGTATGTCGTCGCCGTTCTCCTCCTTGCCGATGAATGAAAGCTCCTTCTCGTTCTGCGCGCTGCCGTTCGGCTTGAGCACGTAGCGCCCGGGGTTCTTCTGCACGAATTCTATCGCGGCGTCAAAGTCTGAAAAGTCCGAGTGCGGAAGCACGGTCACGCCTGCTGAGGCAAGCTCGTCCTGCCCGAAGAGCCTGTCGTCCTCCAGCTTGTCCGTGTACGGGGTGCCGCCCACCACCGCCTTGCCCTTTTTCCGCAATTCGTCGGCAACCGTGCCGAAGCCGATGTCGTCGAAAATCAGCACGTCCGCCCAGTCCACGAGCGCGCGCCAGTCGTCGCACTTGTCCACGAACCCTTCGCACACGTCGCGCTCCGCCTTGTCGTAGATGTAGTAGCGCACTTCGCTGCCTTCCTTTTTCATCGCGAGCGCCAGGTCGCCTATGAGCCCTTCTATGGAGACGAACAGGAATTTTTTGGGCTTTTTTTCCTCGGCAGCCGTTTGCACGGTGCCGTTGGAAGGTGCATTCATGCCCTTTTTTCCCGGAGAAAAAATATAAAGTGAGAGTGCTGCACGCCGGAGGGAAGGCATGGTTATAAATTCTATTGCGGCATATGGAAAACGGCGGGTTTGGGCGTTTATTGGAAGGCGCATAGCATGAACGATATGGAAAAATGCTGGGGGATACTCCCGGATGTTTCGAGGAGCTTTGCGCTGTGCATAAGGATACTTCCATCGCCGCTGAATGGGCAGATGATGGTTTCCTATCTTGTTTTCCGGGTGATTGACACCATCGAGGATTCTTCCGCCCCGCTTGAGGCCAAGAAAGGGATGTTTGCGGAGTTCCTCTCGCTGCTCTCGGGGAGGAAGGCGGACGACGCCGCTTCGGCTGCGTGCGCGAAGAGGATGCTTGCAGGGCTGGATTACACTTATGAGAAGGGGCTGCTGGAGGAGCTGCCCTGCCTTGTGCGCGCGTATTCCTCGCTGCCGTCTGGCGCGAGGAAGGCGATAATCAGGCGCGCGCGCGTGATGGCGCGCGGCATGTGCGAGTTCCAGAAAAAGCCCATCGAGACGTTTGCAGACCAGGACAGGTATAGCTATTACGTCGCGGGAATCATCGGGCACCTGTTCAACGACCTGCTGGAGTTCAACGGGATAATCACGCGGAAGCTCAAGCGCCAGCTTTCAAGGTATGCGCGCCAGTTCGGGCTTGCGCTCCAGAAAGTGAACATACTGCGCGACATCGCCGACGACGTCGCATCCCACAGGTACTATTGGCCGAAAAGGCTGCTCGCAAAATACGGGCTGAGCTATTCGGACATCTGCTCGGCGAAGAACAGGGAGAAGGCGCTTGCGGTGCTGCAGGAGCAGATAAAGGACGCGCGCGCGTACATTGACTCGGCGATGCAGTACATACTGCTCCTCCCGAAAAAGGCGCTGCAGGTGAGGATGTTCTGCCTCATACCCCTTTTCATGGCGATTGAAAGCTATGTCAAGTGCATGGGCAACGCCGACGTTTTCGAGCAGGGGAAGAAGGTCAAAATCTCGCGCGAGCGCGTGGGCGACATCGTGGCAAAGTCTGGCATGTGGGGCGCGGACAACGGGAGGCTGGTGAAGTGGTTTGCAGCCTCGATGGGAAGCGTGCCTGGCGGCGTTTCGGACTTTGCGGTTGCGCGCGCCAGATAGGAACGGTTTCTTTTTCTTGTTGCCCCTTTCACCGCGATTGCTTCGTTTTCTTCTTGTTGCGCGCAAAATCCAGTATGGCGCGGTTCACGATTTGGCGGATATTGTCCGCATTGCGGTAGTCCTTCACCCCGAATGAAAATGAGAACGAGACGGACGCCGGCTTGATGGCATCGAGGGAAATCGCGTAGCCCAAGCCGGGAAGGAGCCCGCTAGGCTTTTCGCGCGCAAGGGCGGCGACGATGTGCCCCTTGAGCGCGTCAAAGTTCGTATCGGGCGGAAGCTCGGCAGGAACGGACACCACGCTTTCGTCGTTAGGAAGGGACAGGTTGGTGACGCGGAGCTTTGCGAACTCCGAGTTGGAGATTATTATGGAATTGCGCCACACGTCGGTGAGGCGCGTGGTCCTCATGCCTATCTTGTCGAGCTTTGCGATTTCGCCCGTCGAGAGCTTGAGATAGTCGCCATAATTGTAGGGGCGGTCAATCTGCAATGCGACGCCCGCGAATATGTTGCCCAGCGTTTCCTGGGAGGCAAGCCCCAGAATCAGCCCAACCACGCTCGTCACGGCAAGTATGCCGGTCACGTCGAATCCCGTGGTGGACAGCGCGAGCGTCAGGCCCACGACGTAGATGAGGAGCTTGGTGACCTTGCGCACGAGCGGCAGGAGCGAGAGGTCGACTTTCACCACGCGGGATGACTTGTACCCCTCCTCATAGTACCAGCGTATTGCCGCGCCGGTCGCCTCGGAAAGCATGAAGGTGCCTATCAGTATGATGATGGCGACGGTGTAGTTCTCGAGGAACTTCGCCGCGTCGGAAAGCTCGGGCACGGCGTGGAGCAGCAGGTAGAACACGATTATGAAAAAGCAGGACTCCAGGGGCGTCTTTACCGCGGCGATTATCCTGTCGTCGAGCGTGCTTTTTGTCTTGCCCGAGAAGAATTCCAGCACCTTAACTATTATGGGGCCGGAGATTCCGCCCACCGCGAGGGAAACCAGGAAAAGGCCGGCGATGTAGCCGACATGCGTTATTGGGTCCATGCACCATAAAGATACGAAAAGGAATATAAGCGGTCGCCCGCCCCTGGCGGGGCGAGCGGCGGGGAAGACGGGCTATGGCGGGACGGCCAGCACGGCGTTGCGGAAGGCATCGGCCCGGCAGGCCAGGGCATGCGGGTGGCGAGGCGGCATTAAGGCGCGGGCAGGCGGCAGCCAAAGCGCACGGCTGGCGAGGCGGCAGGCATGCGACGAGGGCAGCTATAAAAAGCTTCGGCGTGAATCAGGGATGCCTATCGTGTGATAGCGCGGAGGGACTGCATGGAGACTGTCAAGATAAACGTGACGAGCGCAGAGAAAGCAGGCCGCCTTGAGCTTTTCATAAGGTGGATTTGGGGCTGCATTGCAGGGATTATCCTTGCGATAATCGGGATATTCGCGTATATCGCGCTGTTTGTGCAGTGGTTCCACATCCTCATACTGGGCAAGAGGCACCCTGCGCTTGCGAAATTCGTGAACAACTGGTACAAGGCAACGGCGCAGCTGGGCTTCTACTGCATGCTCTCCACAGACGAGAGGCCCCCGCTCATGCCCGAGCTGTGAATTTCCTTTTTTTTTCCTTTTTCTTTTTTCCCCTTTATCTTCCCGCCATACCCCCTAACTTATAAACCAATGCATTTTGAATATATCACCAAGAGGCTTACGGCGATGACAGGCCGGCTCGCACGCAAAAGCGTGCAGCGCCCATTGGAAAAAAATAGGTGAATATAAATGGGATACGGAGATGACGACAGCGGCGGTTACGGCGGACACAGAGGCGGACGCGGCGGAAGCCGGGGTGGCTTTGGCGGCGGGCGCGGTGGATACGGCGGACCACGCGAAATGAGCAAGGCTGTTTGCTCAGACTGCGGCCAGGAATGCGAAGTGCCATTCAAGCCGACAGAAGGAAGGCCTGTGTATTGCAGGGACTGCTTCCCCAAGCACAAAAAATTCTAGGAAGGATTTTTTGGACGGTTGGCGCTTGCGCCAAGCGGACAGGAAATTCGAAGAATTTACGCTTGAACAGTTTTGACTTTTTCTTTTTTTTCCCTTTTTTGCCCTAATGGACATACTGCTTTTTATTCGGGATTCACGTGAATACCCCTATGAGAATGGCTGCCTTTGCGCTGTTTGCCGTGCTGCTGCTCGGCGCAGCCCATGCTTACCAGATAGAGCAGACGCGCGAGGAGCTGCTTGCCAAATATTATGCTTACGTTGATGCCAAGGTGCCTAAAAGCGCGCGGCTGATTGTCGGCGACGAGCGCGTGAATGCCTACATAGGGCATAGCGTGGTGGGCGTCGAGACCCGGGCTGGCGAGCTTTACTCGCTCGAGTATGCGCCGCTGAAAGACCCGAGCATCGTGATAATAGTCACGGACGACACCGCCGAGAGGATTGAGGGCAGGACGGAAGGCATCCTCGAGGCGATGGACAACGGCGGCATAAAGGTAAAGGCATACAACTGGTTCTCCTCGTTCAAAGTGGCCGCGCTCAGGAACGCATATGCCCTTTCAGGCATTGACAGGCGGCTCACGGACAAAAGCATCAGGGAAAATGAAATCTACAGCGCGAATTCGCTTTTCATGGCCCGCCAAAGAGTGCTGGTCTGGAACTAGTTTTCAGGTGTGCAATGGCAAAGAAAAAACCGCTTTTCAGCCGCCAGGACGCGCTTGCCCTTGCCGGCGCGCTGACGATTAGCCTGCTTGCGATTTTCCTCTTCTCGCGCGTTGGCGAGCTCCGCCACATGGGCTATGCAGGCGTGTTTATCATCTCGCTCATTTCCTCAGCTACGGTGTTTTTGCCCATGCCGGGCTTTGCAGTCGTCTTTGCCATGGGCGCGTTCCTGAACCCGCTGCTCGTGGGAATTGCCGCCGGCCTTGGCTCGGGCATTGGCGAGATAACGGGCTATTTGGCGGGCTTTGCGGGGCATGATGCGGTGATGAGGACGAAACTCTTCAGGCAGCACAAGGATGGCCTCGTGAAGTACGGCCCGTTCGCGGTCTTTGCGCTTGCGTTCGTGCCCAACCCGGTTTTCGACGTGGCAGGCGTGGCTGCCGGCGCGATAAGGATGCCACTTTGGAAGTTCGCGCTCGCGACCATTGCGGGAAAGACCGCGCGCTACATACTTCTTGCGTACGCGGGCGGGATTGCGTACGGATTCTGGCAGTGGGCTTGAATTTATCTTACCTTGCGCCCCCGCCGCCGCCCCCTCCGCCTCCACCGCCGCCGAAGCCGCCGTGGCTTCCGCCACTCACGCCTCCTGATGCAGCCGCTATGGAAGAGAATGACGAGTGGAATGTCGCATAGCTGCCTATGAATGCTGCATCTGCCTGCTCGCTCGGGAAGCGCACCTTGAGGGATTTTATCACTTCCGATGCGATTCCGAATGCAGTGGCGTAGATGAGGTATTCTTCCCAAAGCACCAGGGCGGGAACTTCCTTTTCCTGAAGCCTTCCAAAGTCCTGCATGTATTTCTTGAAGGCTGCCCATTTCTTCTCGGCTAGCCTGCCTTCAGGCGTCCATACGCCAAGCACCTGGGGCCAGATGGCTGAAACAAAGGACAGGGCAAAAAGGACAAGAAGCGAGGGCAATGCTATGCTGATTTTGAGCATGACAAACGCGGCAATGCAGGCAAAAAACGCCACAATCAGATAAACGCGCATTATGTCGTTGGCTTTCTCGAACATGAAACGGCTATGAAACCCATCGCGAAGCTTCCCCGAAAATGCAGCGATGCATTTCTGGAACTCGTAGCTGTGCCGTGAGATATCGGAAACACGAAGCTCTGCGCTGGAAGAGATGGACCACATGAATTGCATGAGCCCAAGCTGGTGGGGCGCTAGTCCGCCGCATTCGTCCAGCTTTTTGAGCAGGATTATGAACCATGATTTTGTCTTGTATTTCATTATCAGCAAATCGTCAATCACTTCCCGTTCCTCGAGCTTGATATAGCCCTTGTGCGAGAGCCAGAGCATTTCTGCGCTGATGAAATCCATATGCATTCTTCTTGTAAGAAGATAGCCTGCCTCCGAAGGCGTAAGCTCCGATGGCGGCTCGCGCTCGTATGTGCCGGAATAATCAAGCGACAGCTCGCGGCCGTACGTGAAATAAAGATAGGCGAAAAGGGCGATGCCGAAAATCGGGAGGGACAGCACTGCGAGCGGAAGCAGCTCCGGTTGGGCGGAATAATTCTTTTCGCCCTCGATTATTTGCTGGCCGGTCATGTAGGTTGGAGCTTGGCGCAGCCCAGAAAAGTCCGACAGCGGCAGGAGCATGTTTATTTCCAGGTAGGTTTTTGCAGGGTGGCTAGTGGATATTATGGAGATGCCGTCGCTGGTGTTGGCAATTTTATAGTTGCCTTGAGGAGGGTGGATGAAGTATGCTGTCGGCTTCACGCCCGGGGGAAGATGGACATTTGCTGTCAGCGTGCCCACGCTTTTTTCCCAGGTGTCGCCCCAGAGCTTGTAGAAGAACTGTGCGGCGTCTTTTTGCGAAAGTGTTTCGCCGTTAAGGGTATAGTCGAAAATGGTTGTCACTGCGCCGGAATTATAGCTGTCCGCAAGCACCAGCTCCTGCCATCCGGCATTGTTCTGCATACGGAACGTGCAGGTGCTTCTGCCCACGCAGTAGCCGGACGCACCGCTGATTGCAAGCCCCATGGGCTTTTGCAGGTAAAGCTCGTGGAAGCTGCCTGAGAGGGAGTAGGTTATCCGTTCCTCAACGAAGATGGTGCCATCGGAATGAAGATAGTAGTCCACCTGCGCGCTTGGAATGGAATAATCGCGCGCATGGACGAGAGGAAGAAGGAGCAGGAGCGCGAGAAGCGCTGGGAAACGGGAGTTCATGGAAGGGAAACGGGATGAAAATAAATAAAGGTGATGGAAGGGCAAAATTTTTGAAGCCATTGAATTGAAGTGGATATAGAAATTCTGCTATAATGAGAAAAATATGGGCCGGAAGACCGACGCCGAGAGGCGGCGGGATTTTGCCCGCAGGGCAAAACCGGCATATGATGAAAAGAAATGGGCCGGAAGATGGAGCAGCCGGCAAGGCTGCGACAGATGTTGCGCGGGAGCGCAACACCGGACCATGAACAAAAAGGATGGGCCGGAAGAGATTTGAACTCTCGACCTTTCGATTGCTAAAGCTTTCAAACGCCGTAAAAGCGCGGGAAAGTCTATCAGTCGAACGCTCCAACCAGGCTAAGCTTCCGTTAAAAGTTGAATTGGAATTCAACGATTAATACCGGCCCCTATTTGATTGGACAATGCTGATAATTTACTCTGTTTAACCTCTGTGTCGAATCCTATTTCGTTCGTATAAGTTATTAAAGATTGCTTATCCCTCATTCGCAGCACAAACCCCACTACTTCCTGCTTGTCCTTCGTGCGGACATACTTTTGATTGACGTATGGGACATATGTTTTGATGCCGAAGCCTCTCAACAGCTTGCGAATGGATTCAAGATAGCTTATTGTGTTTGGAGCCAGGCTTCGGAACTTGTACATTGTGTAGCTTATGCCCCATCTTCCACCCTTTTCCCTGCTTATTGACCCTTCGCAGGTGAATGAACGGCGAAGAAAAGCACGCTGGATTTCCTTGCTTCCACCGACTACCCAGGATGGGATTTTGTACCTCTGCTGGACTTTGTCGCCAGCAGGAATTTTGCACAGCACAAGCAGACGAGCAAGCCTGGCATTGGAAATTATGCATCCTTTGCTTCTGCCATTTTTGCGGAAACCCCATTCTTTGATGGCACCTTCTATTTTGAAGACTCTTTTCAGCCTGGAATTGAATCGTTCAAGCTCTGAAATATCATCTGAAAAGAAACCGACGTAAGCGTATTTTTTGGAATTATAGTATTTCCGCACAGCAATATGGCCATCAGTCATCAAATCGGCGGCGATTGCCGCTAAATCTGGTGATGGAAAAATGGGCAGGATTTTTTTGAAGTAGGCTGCAGATTCAGAGGCATATTTCTCGGATTTGTAGGCTTTTTGCAAATCGTTGATAGATACCAACGGGCTAACATTCATGCCTCAATATAGAGGTAAAATTATAAAAATTTAGTGCTTGCGCTAGAAGGTTTTGCATTAAAAAGAAAAAAATTATGCCTTCGCCGGCTTGGCTTCCTCGGCTGCCGGCGCGCTTTCCACCGCGCTGCCGCCCGCAGCTTTGAGCTTTTCCTTCGCCTTCTCGGAGAATGCAAGCGCGCGCACCGTTATTGGCATTGTGATTGAGCCGGTGCCGAGCACCTTGCCTTCGAAATCGAATGCGAGCTTGCCTTCGCGCTTCTCCACCTTGCCCTGGCGCGCGAGCTGGTCTATCTCGTAGAGGTTTATGACCGGAAGCTCTGCCGTTGCATTCTGGTTGGCAAATCCGTACCTGCCGCCGTGCGCCATCCAGTGCCTTTCATAGACTGCGACGTAGGTGAAGCGGTGCTTGTGCATTCCTGCGCGGCCCCAGCCTCCCTTGCCTCCCTTGCCGCGGCGGTTCTTTGCATTGCCCTTGCCGTGGTTGCGGGTGCCGTTGAATTTCCTGTTTCTCTTGCCTTTGCGGTTAACCATGTGAAACACCATTTAAGCCATTTTTGCGAGAAGCTCGCCTATCTTTGGGTTCCTGCCAAGCGGCCCTGAAGGCGCGTATGCCTTCTTGCTGCCCCCGTCAAACCCTCCGCGCGGAGGCGCGAGGAAGAAGAACGGGAGTATTGCGTGCGCTGAAAGCGGCTTGTCCGAGGAGGAAATCTCCTTTGCGAGCTTTGCGATTGCCTCGGGCTTCATGCTCCCGGTGAGCTTCTTGCCGTCGCGCGTGAGGCCGCGGCGGAGGAGGAGCAGTTCAATCGTCTGCTCGTCAACCGGGCCGTAGGAAACCGAGTCCTTGCAGGACTGTATCATGCCGCGGAAGCCCTCCGTGTCGGGGAGCAGCGTGCATGTGTGCAGCCTGTTGAGGTTCAGGGAAGCATAGGTTGCCTTCACAGTGGGGGTAATCCCGCGCTTTCCCTTGAGGCGTATTACTGCGATTCTCATGATGACACCTTTGCCTGCCTTGCGGGCGAATTGTCTGCATCGGCAGAGATTTTTTCAGGCTGCTTTGAGGCCTGGGATTTCTCTTCGTTTTCCCAGCCACGGGGCAGCTTCATGGTAGTGAGCTGCTCGAGCGCGTCTGCCGTTGCCATTGCGGTGTTGTAGATGCTTCTCGTGTGGCCGCGGGAAAAGCTCCAAATGTCCCTTACCCCTGCGGCTGCAAGCACTTTCTTCACCACGTCGTTGGCTGCCAGGCCCACTCCGCGGGGCGCCGGCTTGAGGAGCACGCGGACGCTGCCAGACCTGCCGCTCACTGCGATTGGAATGGAATTCTTGAAGCCTGCGCCCGATTCCCAGGAGCCGCATCCGAACGGGACCGAAATGAGGTTGCGCTTGGCGTTTTTCACTGCCGACTCGATGGCGGGCTTGACCTCTTCGGACTTGCCTGCGCCGATGCCGAAGTGGCCCTTCTTGTCGCCCACGAGCACGATGGCGCGGAACTGCATCTTCCTGCCGTTGCCGGTCATGCGCTGGGTGCTTTTCACCTCGAGCGTGTCCTCGGTCATGTCGGGGTAGAGGTGGTCCACGATGCCGTGCTCAAGTATGGGCTTGCCCATGGAAAAGATTTCCTCAACTGAGGTTATCTGGCCGGATTTCACCAGCCTGCCGATGTCGCTCTTGGGAATCCATTCCGGCTTGGGCTCGTCGTTGCGCCGGGAGCGTTTGTTCCTGTCAAATCTTGCCATTTAGTCACCGTCAATTTATTCGCTTTCTATCTTTGCCTTGGCAGCCTTGAAAAGCGCCACCATGTTCTCGGGCGCAAAGCCCTGCTTGACATAGGATGAATAAAGCTTCGTGTACGCCGCAGGGTCCTTGCCCTTCAGCTGCTTGGCATACGCCTCGATGGCGGCGCCGGTCAGCCTCGACTCGGGAATCATCTCGTCCGAGTAGTTCGTGGAGAGCTTGGCATCCTGCGCGCCGCGCAGTGCCGCGAATATGGTCGCGCCCTTGGACGGCGTCTGCATGCCAACGTCAAGTATGAATTCCGTTGCGCCCTTCTTGCCCGCCAGCTTGCCCGCAAGGAGCCCGCAGAGGTAGGCCGTCGGCGCGTTGCAGCGCGGCGCCCATCCGTATTTCACGAGCGAGCGGGAGTGCACCGATGACAGCACGGTGTCGCCCTTGGCGCTGTAGTTCATGAACTGGACCAGCACGCCCGAGGAAGATTTGCGCACCACGAGGCGCGGAACGTCGCCCTTCACAAGCGCGAGGCGCTTGGCGTAGTTGGTCAGGTTCTTGCGCCTGCGGCGGAATGCCACTTTGTATACCGGACCTGTTGCTTTGCCCACAATATCACATCACAAATTTTTGATTCATCGCTTACTTCACCAGGAGCTTGTTGTCGCTGATGTAAGTCTCCATTATCTTGACGCTCTTGAATGCGTTGCCCTTCACCATGAGGTAGAGCTTGCGGTACACCTTGGGGTCGGTGATTTTCTTGGACGCCACCAGGCCGGAGAGGATGCGCCTCTGCGAGCGGACCTTGGCAATCCACGCCTCCTTGCTGTCGAGGCGCGCCGATGGCGTGCCCTTGCGGCTCCCCATGCCGCCGCGCCTTCCCTTCTTCGTCTGGGCGCGCTTGGCCATGCCCCTCACGCGCGAAACGCCGCGCGGGTGCAGCTTGTAGACCGTGCCGTCCTTGATGAGCGCGCGGATGTCCTCGCGGGTGAGCGCCTCCTCGATTTTCTTTATCGAGCCGGCCTGGAATTTCACCTTGGACTCGCCCACTCCGAGAATTTCGGACGCAATCCTTCGAACTGTGTTGGTTGCCATCAATATCACATCAAATCTGCTTGTCGTGCCTGTGCTGCTGGCTCTGCTGCGCCTGCGAGACGGCCTGCGAGGACATTTTCGCCGTGGACTGCACTGTCGGCGAACCCTGCGGGGCGTCTTTCTTCTCTTCCGGAGCGGCAGCCTCTTTTTTCTTCTCAGGCTCCGCCTTCCTTGCAGCTTCCTTTGCCTTCTTCCTGTCCTTCTTCTCTATGCGCTTTACCATTGGAGCGTATTTCTTGACATTCACGACGTGGAGCGCCATTGACGAGGCAAGCTTCTCTATTGCCGCGCGCTTGAGGCGGCCCACGCTTCCGGCTATGCGGATGACCACGTTCTTGAGGCCCGCAAGGTCCGCCGGCGTCTGCACCAGCACTTCGGGAAGCCCGCGCGGGTGGTGGTACCTGATTGCGTTTGGCTGGCGGTAGCCGATTGATGGGGAAGCGCCCATGTACTTTATCTTGAGGCGCTTCTTGTTGTCAATGCCGCGGGGGCGGCGCCATGCAATCTTTATCCTGCTGCGGCTCGAGCGCCCGTAGTTGGGGCGGAGGAATTGCGGGTGCTTTCTCTTTTTGATTGCCATGATAACCACTCTATTCCGCCACTGCGTAGAACCCGTCCTGGAAGACACGGGAATCGCGGTTGCGGATTTTTGTCGCCGACTTTATGTTGGCGAACGTCTGCCCGACATCGTCTTTCGAGATGCCGCTTAACGTGACTTCCTGGCCCTTGGCCTCGACCTTCACGTCGCCCATTATCCTGAGGCGGCGGGGCTGCTTTTCGCCAAGGAAGTTCTTGACGAGCATTTCCCTCCCCTTCACCTCCACGGTCACCGGGAAGTGGGAGAAGAGTATCTTGAGCTTCTTGCTGTAGCCCTCTGTCACGCCGACTGCCATGTTCCTGATGTGGGCCTCGATGGTGTTCACCATCATGAGGGGGCCTGCGACCTCGATTTCGCCGCCCTTCATGGAAATCTTGACGTCGGGGTGGGCAAAGTCGCGGACGAGCGTGCCCTTTGCGCCGCTCACCGTCACCTTGGTGCCTGCCACTGAAATTTTCGTTCCTTCTGGTGTTTTCATCCCATCAACCTTGGAATATTTTGCATTTCATCAGTACACGAACGCGATGAGCCTTCCGCCCAGCCCGTTTTCCTTCGCTTCATCATTCGTCATCAGCCCGTTGGGCGTGGAGACTATGAACATTCCGAAGCCCGCGCCCGGCAGGTACTTCTGCTCCCACTCGTTCCATTCCGTGTTCTTCACGGCGAAGCGGGGCTTGACGGCTCCGCATTCGTTCACGCGGCCCAGGAGCTTCACGCTGAAGTAGCCGTTCCTGCCGTCATCCACGAACTCGAAGTCGCCGATGAAGCCCTTGCGCTGGAGAATCTTGAGAGTCTCGCGCACGAGCTTGCTTGGTTTGACTTCGCATGACTGCTTGGAGAACATTTCATGTGTCTTGATTGAGTTCAGCGCGTCAGCGAGTGGGTCGTTAGCCATAAATATCCCTCAGTATTTCCTGAAGCCGACCTCTTCGCCGACTTCACGGAAGCAACGCCTGCAGATGCGCAGGCCGTAGGAGCGCACGAGTCCGCGCGCCGTGCCGCAGAAGCGGCATTTGCGCATACCCTTGCCCTGGAACTTGTGCTCCAGAGGCACGCCCTTTTTCTTGTTCTTCTCTTTTTCTGCCAATTCAAAACCTCTTTATCACGAATTTTTTTACTCCACCTTTATCGAAAGCGCTTCCTGCGCAAATGCCATTCCGTCCTCCTTTGTGAGGCGGTGGTCCCCGCCGAGCTTGCCTTTTGCATGGCGGCGCCTTGCCACGCGGAAACCGCGGCGGCGCAATGTCACGCAAACGTCAAAGCCCATCATGCCTATCTGCGGGTCGTATTTCGCGCCCGGGAACTCGATGTACTCGGGGACACCGAACGAGAAATTGCCCTCCTTGTCAAAGGAGCGCGCAGGCAGCGTGAATGTCTTCACCTTGAGCGCCTTCTTCAGGAACTCGACGGCAGGGGCGCGGCGGAGCGTCGCCTTGGTGCCGATGATGTCTCCCTTCTTGATGCGGAAAACCGGGTTCCTGGACTTGGCATGGGTTGGCACTGCCTTTGCGCCGGAGAGGCGCTGGAGCAATGACTTGGCGTTCTCGAGCTCCTGCCCCGCCTTGCCAACCCCTATGTTGAGCGTGACCTTGTCAATCACGATTTCTTTCATCTTGTTTTCCATTCCTTTTCACCTGTCAAATATGATATCCACGCATCAGTAATTCCCGTCCACCGCGAACAGGTATTTCCGCACCGTGATGAACTCGCCGTTCGCGCCTGTCAGGTGCGCCTCGGTGTCGTGCGAGCCCGGCCTCTCTATGATTTTCTCGAGCTTCGCCACTTCGCCCATGTGCTTTCCCTTCATCACAAGGCATGAAACGCCTGGCTCGAGCTTGATGTGCGAGAGGAGCTTGAAGCCCGGGATTGAGAACACGCAGGTGTCGCCGGTGCTGATGTGCTTGTCGCCGGCCTGGTTCCTGCCGTCATGGAATGCGATTGTGATTTTCCCGCCCTTGGTGGTGTTCTTGCCCACCGCCTTGAGGTACTTGCGGTTCGCCGCGTCGCCCTTCACTTCCTTGGGGACGAGGCGCGCGCTGTCAAGGGACATGCGGTAGACCCTCTTTTCCGAGGGCTCGGAGACAATGTCCATCACGCCTATCGGGAACTTGGGCTCGGTGATTTTCTTGCCGTCTACCAGGAACCCGCCCGAGTTGAGTATCTTCTTGACCTCGTGGATGGAGGATGCCCTGCCAAGCACGTCGCGCAGGAGCACGCCGGTGGAGATGCTCTCCATCTTGTTGTGCGTGCCCGGCTCCGGGGCGAGCAGCCACTTTATCTTCTTGCGGCTGACCACGCCCGTGTTCTTGCTGGCGCGCATGCGGACAAAGTGGTTGGAGCCTCCTTTTTTGGACATAGTATCAACTCATATCACTGCTTCTTGGGCGCGGATGCGCCTGCCTTTGGCGAGCGGTTCACCGCAGCCAGCCTGTCTTTCACGAATTCCCCTTCGAGTATCACGAGATTGGACGGGTCGAGGGCCACGAGCTTTTCCACGCCCTTTGCGGTGCGCGAGTTTGCGCCTTCGACGTATATCTTGAGCGTGGAGAGGTCCACCTCGAATATCTTGCCGATGTGGCCCTTGTGGTCGCCGCGCAGCACCATCACCTTGTCGCCCCTGTGCGCCTGGATGCTCCTCCTCGACGTGCCGAGCTTTGCGCGGAGTTCCTTGCCGATGTGGACGGACACCATTTTCCTGCGCAGGTGGTTGGGCGCTGTGTAGCGGTACTTGCGCTGTTTCCTTCCCTGCACGGAGTTGTTGCTTGCTGTTGTCATAAATATCAACTCAAACCACTGCTGCTGCGATTGCCGCCACCTTGGGGAACCGTGTTGCCACTTCGCGCGCAATCACGCCCTTTATCTCGGTGCCGACGGGCAGGCCTGCGTCGTCAATGATGACGCATGCGTTGTCCTCGAACGAAATGCGGACCCCGTTCGGGCGGCGCAGTGTCTGCGCCTGGCGGACCACCACTGCGGTGAGCACCTTCTTCTTCATTGCCGCCGAGCCTTTCTTCACTGCAACCGTGACGATGTCCGAGACGCCGACCTTCGGGTACATGGCGCGCTTTGCCTTTGCGCCCTTCACGCCGATTATCTGCACTATCTTTGCGCCGGAGTTGTCATTGCATACGAGGCGCGAGCCTGTCTGCAATCCTTTTGTTATGCTGCTGCCGAGTCCCTTCATAATATCAACTTCAATTTTCCATCAATGCCTATTCTGAATTTGCCTCTTTTGCAGGCGTTGGCGCCGGGAGCTCCGCGCGCTTCACTTCCGCCTTCCTGAGGCGCTCAGCCTCGACATCGAGCGACTTGCCTCCCCTTGCCTGGAGGACGTGCGTCTTTGCCTTTGTGATTATCTTCGTGACTATCCATGCCTTTGTCTTGGAAATCTTGCGGCATTCCGCGGCCTCGACCAAATCGCCGAGCTTCGCCCCGATTGACTCTGGGTTGTGCGCGTGGAGGCGGCTCTTGCTCCTCGCGGAGCGGCGGTACTTGGGGAAGTAGTCGAGCGTGTCGGACTCCACCACCACGGTCTTTTTTGAGCGGTCGGACACCACTGTGCCGATTCTCGTGTGCCCGCGGGTGGAAATCTCGCCTTTCCTTCCTGTTTCGATAGCCATAAACATTACCTCAGTTTCTTCGGACGGTCATACGGGCGGAAAGCGATTTTGCCGCCTTCCAGCCGCACTTTTTCCTTGCTTGGGAGCGTGAAGAGGAAAACGCGCCCCTTTTTCGGGACGATTTTCTCTTCCTTCCCAGCGAGGATGACAAACGTGTTCTTTGTTTCGTCGACCACAACCCCTGTTATCCCCTTATGGGGAAGCGAGGAGCTTTCTGCCACTTTTGCGCGAAGCCCGATGAGCTCGTGGAGCCTCAGGTTTTCAGCAGTCATCATGCGAACCGCCTACTGGATTCCGTCCAGGACGGTGATGCTTTCAAGAGGGTAGCCCCCGTCGGAGAGAAGCTTCTTCATCTTCCTCCTGTGGTCCCCCTGAAGGATTATCACGCCCTCCTTCACCGTCCCGCCGCATGCAAGCTTCTGCTTCAGCTCGCGGCCGGTCTCGTCCAGCTTGCCCTTGTCGATTCCCTCGACAATGGTCATCAGCTTTCGGAATTTCTTCTTGGTGGCGAAGACGCGTATGCGCTGCGTTTCCTCCTTCTCGAGGATGTCACAGGCGCACAGTTCCTTCATCAGCCCGCATTTTTGGCATATTTCGACCAACAATTTTCACCTCATTTTTTCTGCTCTGCCTTTGCTGCCGGTTTCGCCTGCGCAGCAGGCGATTTGCCGCCGGCAGGCGGCATTTTCGCCACTGCCGCTTTTGCGGCAGATGGCGCAACGGCGCGAATGCCAAGTTTCCTTTCCTGGATGATTGTGAGCACGCGCGCAACCGAGCGGCGCAGCTCGCTAATCTTTCCCGGATTGGACGTCCTGCCTCCCGATGCGACCATGCCGCGCTCGGAGTTGAGCTCCTTCTGGAACTCGAAGAGCTTGGCTGATAGCTCGGAATCGGACATTTCCCGGATTTTGCTGTTCTTTATGATTGCCATCGTATTACCTTCTGTGCCTCTGCATGGGCTTGCGCTTCTTCAGCGGGGCGAACGTCTTCTTCTGGACCGCCTCGAGAGGCGTTGCAGCCGAAACGTCGTCGGCAGCCATGATTACCTTCGCAAGCTCTGGCTTGGAGCCGGATACCTTGTCAGGGAACTCCGTCCCAGGAAGCACTATCCTTACGAGCACGCCGATTGCGCCCGACTTGGGGTACGCAGTCACGTGGCTCACTGCCACGAGGCGGGCCGGCTCCCCTGCCTTCGGGATGTAGCCTGCCATGAGGCGGAAGCGCTTGCTCCTGCCTCCCTTTGCCGCCACCTTGCCGGATGCGACGATTTCCGCGCCAAGCGCGCCTGCGCCCATGATGTCGCGGAGCGACGCGTGGAGGATTGCGCGTATCTTCTTGCCCATCTCGATGAATCGGCAAATCTTCTTTGCCACGAGGCGGGGCTCGAGATTCTGGTTCGTGGATTCCACCACGGAAATCTGCGGGTTCTCAATCTTGAATTCGCGCGTGATTGCGTCGGTGAGGTCCTGTATGCTCTTGCCGCGCTTGCCAATCACGCGCCCGGGGTTGGTCACTTCCACTGCAATCCTTGTGACCATGGGCGTGCGCTGGATGTCCACGCGGGAGAAGCCCGCGCGGTCAAGCTCGGTCTCGAGGAACTTGCTCACGCGGTAGCGCGTGATTGCGTCCTCGATGAATTTTCCCTCAACCTTGTTTTTGTCGGCCATTTATTCACTCTCATGAAAATTACTTTTTCGTTTCCGATTTCTGGGCAGGCGCCACCGCAGCTTTCACGCCGGTGCTTGCCGCCGCCTTCACTTCAGCTTTCATGGCTGGCTTTGGAGAATCAACTTTCTTTTCCGTGGCTTTGGGGGTTTCCTTCTTTGCAACCTTCTCCTGCTTCTCCTCAAGCACTACCTCGATGAATGCAACCTCGTAGTCATGGCGGATGCGCCTTCCCTTGGGCGACATGCGCGGGTACGTCGCGTGCTTGTTCGCCGCGATGTGCGCAATCTTCGTGGCGCCGAGCCCGAGCTTCATCGCGTTCGCTTCCGCGCTTTCAACTACGCCGAGCACTGCGCGGCAGGACTTCACCGGGAAGCCGCCCTTCTTTCCGCCGAGCTCGCGGCGGTGGCCCTTCTTCTTGCAGTGGCGCAGGAACAGTATCGCCTGCTTGCCTTCCGCCGCGTTGGCGAGGAACTCGAGCGCGAAGTCCGTGTCCTTTCCGCGCACGTTCCTGCAGACCTCGCCGAGGTCCTTGAACGAGCAGTTCACCCTTGATATCCTTGCGCGCGCAATGCGGCCGGTTGGCTTTTTGTTGTATCCGTACTCCATGAAAATCACTTACTTGAGCGGGATGAACTTTGATCCCCTTGTTGCTCCCACTCCGGGCCCGCTGTGGAGCACCCTTCCCGTGGTGTGGGCGAAATCGCCGAGGCGGTAGCCCAGCTTGTCAACGGAAACGTGGACGTTCTTCCAGTCCTTGCCGTTGTGCACGGCGAAAGTCCTGCCGAGCCATTCGGGCACTATCACTGCCTCGCGCACCTGCGTGCGGATGACCTTGGCAGTGTCCTTCATGGCGGCGACTTTCTTCATGAGCTTCTTTACCTGGAGCGACTTGTTTTTCGCCACGCGCGTAAGCGTGCGGCGTGCGCGGGAGGTGAGCATGGGGAGCGATTCGCTGGTGGACATCTTCGAAAGCTCGTCAGCCATCTTTCCGCGGTACTTGTCAATCCTTGGCATAGCATAACCTCAGTTATCTCTTGTTCGCTGCGTTGATTTTGGCCTCTTCGACGTGAGCCTTCTTCCTTCCCACCGAGCGGGCTGCGATGTGCCCGACCTTGCGGCCCGGGGGCGCGTTGCGGCTCGTCATGCTGCCGCGTCCCTTGTGGTGCTGCTTCCCTCCGAACGGGTGGGTGTATGCAGCCATGTGGACGCCTCTGTTGACAGGCCACTTCCTGTTTTGAGCGTGCTTCTTGTAGAAGTTCGTGCCGGCTTTCATGAGAGGCTTCTCGAGCCTGCCGCCGCCGCACACCACCCCCATCTGCGCGCGGCAAGTGGAGAAGAGTATGAGCTGGTGCTTGCTCGGGAGCTTGATGTACGCCTTGTCCTTTTCGCGGGAAACCAGCGTTGCGTAAGAGCCAGGGGTGCGGACAAGCTTGCCGCCGTCGCCGGGGTCAAGCTCGATGTTGTAGATGTGGGCGCCTTCCGGGATGCTTCCGAGCGGGAGGCAGTTGCCGAGCCCGACATGCGCGGTTGCGCCGGACTGTATCTCGCCGCCGATGCGCGCGCCTTCGGGCGCAATGAACGCCGTGGTGGTGCCGTCGGTGAACTTGACTTCCATCAGGAGGGCGCCGCGCGCCGGGTCGTCAACGAAGCCGATTATCTGGCCGCGGAGCGAGCCGGTCCTCTCGATGCCCTCGTACTTGCGGAACGCAAGCTCGTGCTTGTAGCGGTGTGAGGGTGCGCGGTTTACAACCCCGCCCTTTCCACGCCGCTGTTGTCTGAGCAATTTTCCCATGTTCGCACCTTGATAAATTACAAATATTCAATCCACTACACTATCTTCAGTTTCGCCGCAACGTCGTCCGCCTTGAAGCCGTCCTTCAGCTTCACGAACGCGCGCTTCACGCCCGTCGGGGTGATGAGCGTGTTCACGGACGCCACCTTGACATTGAAGAGCGTTTCGATTTCCTTCTTGATTTCCGGCTTTGTCGCCGAAGGGACAACCACGAACAGGAGGGTGTTCTTAAGCTCGATAAGGCCAATCGCCTTCTCGTTCGTCACCGGGTATTGTAGGACTGCCATAATATCACTGGAGTTTTGCGATTTCTGCGAGAGCCGCCTGCGTGTAGATTGCGAGCCTTCCCGCCTTGGCGCCCGGCGCGAGCTTCTCGACCGAGAGGTCCGAGACCTTCACCACGTCCACGCCTGCGATGTTCCTTGCCGCGCGGAGCACGGGCGAGTCCGATGAGACCGCGATTATCGCCGACTTGGGGTAAATCTTGCCGCCCTTGCGCCTGCGCACGCCTGTGCGGAGCTTGGGCGTCTGGCAGCGGGCGAGGTCGTCGCCGATGAGCGGCGAGATTGCCTGCAGCACCTGCGAGGTCTTCGAGAGCGCCTCGAATGAATTGTCGAATATTATCGGGAGGGCGACCTTCACCTTGTGGCCGCGCGCCTCGACCACGCCCTTGTGCGAGGTCGCCGCGATTGCGGAGATGAGCGCTACGCCGTATTCCCTCTTGTTCATCTTTTCGATTATGATTTTGTTCACGTGCGGCGGGTGCGCGCGCCTTCCCTTCACTGACGACGGAATCCTCTTGACCTTTCCGAGGCGGCCCTTGGGGAGGATTTCGCGCGGGCGGATGGCCGTTCCCTTGTTCTTGCCGGAGCCGAAGTCTTCCTTCCTGCCCTTGTAGCGGGCCGAAGTCTCCATTCCAGCGCGGGGGTCGTTGCCCTTGGGCTGGTAGTGCTTGGTCTGGTCGGATATTGCCGCGCGGGCAATCAGGTCGGGGCGGACAGTGGCCGAGAACTGCGAGGGCAGTTCCACTTCCTTTGCCGCCTTCCCTTCAATTGAGTACATTTGTGCTTTCATGAAAATCACTTATTGCTTGGATTCGAGCGAGATGTATTTTATCTCGGGCACCTTCGCTGCCGAGGCCATGCGGACCGCGCGGCGGAGGCGGATTAGCCTCTTCTGCGGGCCTGCGACCGAGCCCTTGACAAGTATGTATTCGTTCTTGACGACGCCGAAGTGCGTGAAGCCGCCGCTGGGGTTTATCTCCTCGGGGGCGCCCATCTTCATTATCCTCTTGTTGATGTCCGTCCTCTTGTGGTAGCCCATCTGCCCGGCCTTCGGGACGGTGTAGTGGACGTAGCCAGGGTGCCAGGCGCCCTGCGAGCCGATGTGCCTGCGCTTGCCGGTGGACTTCCTCCTCTGCTGGGCGGTGCCGAACTTCTTCACGGTCCCCTGCCAGCCCTTCCCTTTCGTGATTGCGATTGTGTCGATGAACTCGCCCTGCTTGAAGACGTCGGACGCCTTCACTTCCTTGCCAAGGAGGGAGAGCGCATATTCGAGCTGCTCGGCCGTGTCCTTCCCGCCCACTGCGATTTCCATCCTCTCGGGCGTCTTCTTCCCGATGCCGGTCATGTCCGGGCGGGAGTATGCAAGCACAAAAATTTCGGAAACGTCAGAAGCAGAGAATTTCCCGTCCTTCTTTTTCGAGGTGCCGAGGAACTTCAGGATTTTTTCGTCGGGGGTTATGATGTCGGCGACGACTTTCCCGGCCTTGTAGCCGCGCACGCCGTAGACGGTCATGGGCGGGCATTCGAGCACGGTGGTGGATGCGAACACCTCGCTCCCCTTTGACGGGGACTCGGTGTCATCTATATATGTAATATGAGTCATGCCGGCCTTGTAGCCTGCAAAGCCGCACAGCTTCTTTTCGGTTGTGGATGGCCAGTGGCGGACAGTCGGCACCTGCGACAGCGCGCGCTTGCGCGGGCGGAATGCCATCGAGCCTCGCTTGTGTCCTGATCTCTTTCCCATTTGTTCACCATGATTGGCTTCGGGGATTTCCCGGCGGCGGAACCCGCACCGAGCAGATGCCCTGAAGATTTTGCTGCACAATGCCAGCAATGATTCACTACGCGCCGCACACGGCGGGGCAGTGAGTGTCATCTTGCCTTTCTGAGAAAGGAAGAAGTGGCACTATTACTGAGACAAGGGTTTATAAACATTCCTTCGCCACGGCGTGCTTTGGCAAAATACCGAAAATCTTCCGGCGAAGGCGGATGGGGGGGACGCTCACTTTTTCCCGTTCCTCTTCGGCGCCCGCGCCTCGCGCCGCCTGATGAGCGCGGAGAGGAATTCACGCAGCGTGCCCGCTTTTGCGATGAAATCTGAGACGTCTTTTGGCATTATCTCGCCGTATTCATGCGCTATCATGTTTCGCGTGGTTACAAGGAGCTTCATCCTTCCGGCCAGGTGCGCGCCTATCGCCTTTTTCCCGGCAAGAACATCCATCATTTCGCGGTAGGTTGCGGGCGCGCTCATCGCCTCCTCGGCCATGAGAAGCTCCGCCGCGCGAAGCGATTCATTTATTGCCGAAAACGCAAGCATGGACGCGGCGTAATAGTCCTTCTTGCCCGACAAGTCGCTCCCCTCGAATTCCTTGAGGTCGTCGAGGTACTTTTTCAGGCGGTTGGCGCAGGCTTCGAAGTCATCCATTTTGAAACACCCGTGAATATTCGGGATTGCATCCCCCCGTACTCCAGCCTCTTTTGCACAACTGCCAGCCAGACTGCGGCGAGCCTGCTTTTGCTTTTTATGAAAATCGGCTTGCCTTCGCGCAGCACGTTGAAGGCGACATTGTCCTGCATGCGCTCCATGAATGAAACGTCATAAGGCGCGGAAAACCCCTGCGCAAGCCGCGCCATCTCATCCATGCCCATGCCCTCGGAAATTATGCAGACATCAATGTCGCGCGCGGACTTTTTGCCCTTGAGGTAGGAGCCGAAAAGGTAGCAGGCAATCACTTTGGGGTTTGCCTTCATTTTTGAAAGAAGCTTAAGCGGAACCGGGCTTTTTGCCATGGCGGTTTTTCCATTGGGGGCTTTATAATCATTGGGTTCCTGGCAGGAAAATCAGAAATCTTCCGGGGCTTTCTTCCTGTACACTTTCGCCGTCTCGTCAAGCTCCGAGCCCTTCACCAGCGTTATGCGCCTGTTCCTCGCGGCAAGGTAGTCGGACTGCAGTTTTTCGAGGTAAACCGTCTCCTCCTCGGAAAACGCGCGCGCCTGCTTCTCGGCGTTTTTCGACTGCATCTTGGCAAGCACGGTGGCTATCTCTTTTTCGTTTGCGTCGAACTCGAACACCTTCGAGGCTTCCACCCACACCACGCGCCCGTTGGGGAGCGTGCGCGAGACCTCGTCGGACGGCTTCAGCTCGGACGTGTCAATTTTTTTTTTATCCAGCGAAAAGCTGCCTGCGAACACGCAGCACTGCCTGCCCAGGCGGGATGTGAGGTTCAGCAGCTCCTGCTGCTTTTCCTTGGGAAGGAATGAGACGTCGGCATCCTCGCCGGCGCCTTCCTCGATAAGGCCGCGCATCGCCTCGGAGTCCTTGCGCGGCATGTTGTTCAGCATTATCGTGAGGCGCGCGATGTCCTCGCGCTTCTCGTAGTTGTTCTTCACGAGCGCCGCGCGCTTGCGCATCAGCTCGTACGCCGTGCCGCTCTTGCCCTTCACCGCGATGTCAAGCTCCGGGCGCGAGAACTTGTTTATTTCCGATGTGAATTCGCCGATTTCCTTCCTGTGGGGAAGCACGGTCACGATGTCAAGCTCGGACAGTTTGTGCTGCAGCGGCTTGAGCTTTTCCTCCACGAGCACGAGCTCGGATTCGATTGCGCGGAGGTGCAGGTCATCGGGCTTTGCGCCGGCCTTGAGGAGGAAGTCGCGCTTGAAGGCAAGCTCGTTCTTCTTTCTCGTAAGCATGGTGTGGTCCACAAGCTCCTGGCTGGAGATTATCACAGTGCGGTCGTCCATGCGTGAACTTCTCTGGCAAGGTTTATATTTTGATATTTTTTTTGCCAACCCTGCGGCTGAGGGGCGGAAGATTTTGGAGAACGGGGGCGCAAAAAAGTAGGGTGTGGGAGGTGAATAACGGCGCCCCCATGAGTTCTCCAAAAATATGAAAGCGGCGGAAATGCCTGGCCGCCGCCACTCATTTTTCTGTCCGGATTTGCAAGAATCCGGAACGCTGGCGAACTTTGCCAAGTCCGCCATGGTCGCCTTGCTTCTGTTTTAGCAAGCGTGATTTGTGATTTGAGTGGAATCACCATGACTCCACTGCAGGACAACGCCTGTCGCCAGGCTTTGCCCCCTATTGCTGCTTCGGGCAGTACAATACCGCCCTGCCGACCTGCTTCTTGTCGAGCAGGCCCATGTCGAACATTCGCGAAAGGCGCGCGGAGGCGGCGTTCTTTCCCTTGTAGCCGAAGCGCCTGCGCACTTCCTCGGCGGACACGTGCCGCCTTTCCTTCACGAATGCCAGTATCCCCTCGTCCACGGACGGGAGGAGCAAATCTTCCCCGCGGGGCGCAGCGGTCGTTTGCTGCGCCGCCATTTGCGCACCCTCGAGGGCGTTCAAGCGCGATTCCATCTCGGAAAACTTCGTGTCAAGCCGCTCTATCAGCGTCTTGAGCAGCCGGTTCGTGTTTTCCCGCTCGTTTGCCGCAGTGTGCATGATTGCCGCGAGGACCACGGGGTCGCGCAGCTTCTGGATGTCGTTCTCAAGCGGGGAGAGCACTTCGTTCCGAAGCTCTTCGATTGCCTGCTTCCCCGAACCTTCGCCTACTCCCGCGGAGTTGCGCGAAGCGCCGTCACGGCGCCCTTCGCCGGCTCCGCCGATAGCTTTATAATTTTCTTCGCGTTTCATGTTCCCATCCGCTCGGAACCGATTGTTCCTTCCGTTGCTTGTCTTTTGTGACAGGCTCATGACAATGCTCTGCTGTTGTCATGACGTTATCATGATAACCTATATAAAGGAGTATGCTTCTCAGACGTTGGGAAGAGGCGCAAAAAATGACACACACTCCCTTTTTTTAAAACAGCAACAAGTGATAAAATGGCACTCACCCTCGCAGAAACCAGTGTGCTGATTGGCTCGGCGCTGCGCAACCACGACGTGCGCGCAATGAGGAAAATAAACAACAGGTGCGAGGAGGAGACCGCGCTGCGCTTCCAGCAGCCGACGTACAATTACGCGCTCATCACATACGTCCTCGCAAAAATACTTTCCAAGCCCCGCTATTTCAGGCAGGGGAGGGGAAAAGAGCTGGTGGCGACGGTGGACAGGCTGCTGCGCACATGCGAGGGGCTTGCGAAAACCGCGCAATACGACGCGCTCGTCCTTGCGCAGGGGAAGATTTTGTCTTCGATGGAGAAGCTGGACGACGAGGACAGGCGCTTCGTGAAGGGCATTCTGCAGAAGGCGAAGCTGAAAACGGCATCCACGCTTTACGCGCAGGGAATCTCGCTGGGGAACGCGTCGGAGATTGCCGGGGCGGACAAGCGCGAGCTGCTGCTTTACGCCGGGCAGACCATGATGTTCGACAGGCTGCACGAGAAGAAGGGCATGGAGCAGAGGATGAAGGAGCTGCGCGAGATATTCTCATGATTGCGGCGCGAGACCAGCATGATGCAGTCATGGCAGGAGCATGGTATGATGGCGAAAATGTCAGGGCAGTCAATTGTGTGCGATTCATCCGCGCTCATCTCGCTTACGGACTCGTGCTTCGTGCACGTCATATATTTCCTGAAGAAGAAATACAGCGGGCGCTTCATCATCCCGCCGTCGGTGGAGAAGGAGTGCGTGGAGCAGCCCATGCAGATAAGGAACTACGCGCTCCATGCAATACGCCTCAAGCGCGCGGTTGCAGAGGGCATGATAGACGTCGTTGCGGCAAAGGAGCAGCCCGATGCCGAAAGGCTCCGATTCGTCGCCAACAATATTTTCCACGCTGAGGGCACGCCCCTCCGCCTGCTCCATGCAGGCGAGGCGGACGTCGTCTCGCTTGCCCTGGGGCTCGGCGTTGACAATGTGCTCATGGATGAGCGGACGACGCGCATGCTTGTGGAGGACCCCGAGGCGCTGAGGCAGCACCTTGAGCACGAGCTGGGCAAGCAAATCGGCATAAACGAGGAAAACCTGTCGGCATTTTCGCGCGCAACGAGAAGGCTCCGGTTCTTCCGCTCCACGGAGCTTATCCTGCTCGCCTATGAGAAGGGGTATTTTGCCGACTATGGCGAGCTTGAGCGCGATGCTGTGGAGGCTTCGCTTTACAAGCTGAAGTACTCGGGCTGCGCGATAGGCTTTGAGGAAATCGGGGAATATTCGAGGAAGCACATCAGGGAATGATTGAAGCATGGGAGAATGATTGAAGAGGGGCACCGGGCGGGAATGCTGCGGGAAAGCATCTGAGTGGATAGGGTTGATATTTTGCCTGACGTGAGAAAACCGAAAATAGTGGCGGATGGCCGCGAGCCGGATTCCGTGTGCGACGCGCTTGAGGCGCAAGGCGCGGAAATCGAGATACGCCAGCTGGAGATAGGGGATTACATATTGTCGGACAGGCTGGTGGCGGAAAGGAAAACCCGCGCTGATTTCGAGGCGTCCATCATGGACGGCAGGCTGTTTTCGCAGGCGTCCGGCTTGTGCGCGGCGCTCCCGAGGGTGGTAATCATCGTGGAGGGGGATGCGCCGGACGAGGGCAGGCTGGCGCGCACGGCGCTTCTTGGCGCCTATTCCTCGCTCATAGCCGACTTTGGCTGCGCGCTTTTCTTCACCCGCTCGCCGTCAGCAACCGCGGAGATGCTTTATGCGCTTGCGCGCCATGAGCAATTCGCAAAGTCGCGCGCGGCGCCGGTTTACGCGAAAAGGAAGGCAAGGAGCGTTGCGGACCAGCAGCGCGCGGTGGTGGAGGCGCTGCCGAACGTCGGCCCCGCGCTTGCCGGGGCGCTCCTGCAGTATTTCGACACCGTGGAAAACGTGATGAGCGCGCCGGAGTCGGAGCTGCGCCAGGTGGGCAAAATCGGGGCGAAGAAATCCGCTGAGCTTCGGAAACTGCTTTCCACGCGCTACATGCCCGGGCGCGGGGATGGGGAGAAGGGCGGCGAAAACAGTGCATAATATAAACTTTTGATGCGTGAAAAGCGGGCGCTTCTAATTTATGGTTCCTGAAAAGGTGGTAAAATGGACGAAAAAGTAATCAAAATAGTGGCAGCGAAGCTGCGCCGCATCGGCGACCAGCCAATAAACGCGGAAAAGCTCACGGAGATACGCGAGGAAGTCTACAAGGCGACAAAGACCAACAAGTTCGCATCATTTTCAAACGTGAAGAAATGGGTGAAGGCTGCGCGCGGCTACATGAAGGCGCAGGAGAAGGCGTCCGCATCAAAGGCAAAGCCGGCGCCCAAGGGAAAGCCGGCAGACGCCAAAGGTGGCGCCCATTCGCCGCAGGCGAATAGGGCAGCAAAGGCGGCAAGCAAGCCCGTGAAGCGCGAGGAGGAATTCGTGGCGCCCGTTGTCCCGAGGAAGATAGAGGACAGCGTGAACTTCATAAAGGAGGAGAACGCCCCGGCCATGCCCGCGCAGGAAGTGATGCTCCCGAAGCCGACCATCGTGTTCGACAAGGTGTACCTGCAGTCCATAAAGTTCGAGATTGCGGGCATACGCCAGACAATGGAGCGCGTGAGCCGCCAGCTGGACAAGCTCGAGAAGGAGCTTACCAACCACGGCAACGACTAGTTTTCTTTTTTTTCCCTTGTTTTTTTTTCTTGTTCTTTTCTTTTTTTCAGCAGTCTTTCTCCCTGCCGGAAAAACCGTTTTTTCCATTAAGCACTACCCTTTATAATTAGTTGGCGCCAGATTTTGGCCGGTGATGGGGCATGGTGACGAAAGTAGACAACAAAGATACCGGCAGAAAACAATACGATGCGAATCCGAATCTTGGCACAACCGGAAAACTCACGCTAAAAAATCTTGAGCTTCTTACGGAAATGGCAGCAAGGAGGATGACAATGCTGGACGGCAATGCCGTCAAGAGAATAGCCAGTGCAATCGTTTCGGAGTTTGAGGCAAAGCCAAAGGGAGGCATGCCAGCCAGGAAAGGGGAAGAAATCGTTGAAGGCAAGGAAGTGGAAACTTCTTTTGAACGCAATTACGCTGCAAGAAACAAGATGAGCGCGGATGAATCGCTGATATGCGCAACTATGCAGACCATGCTTTACCTGGCAGACCACCAGAAGCAAAGAAGCCCCGTGCCGCTTGAAATGAGCGTGCATGAGGAAGGCACCAGGCTGTATGTGCGCGTCAGCCCGGCAGTGCCAACCGAATTCAATGGTATTTTGAAAAATGCGGCTCGCCTTGCAGGCGCAAAGATGGAGTTCGGCGGCGATTGCACTAAACTAGTCCTGCGCGAGTGAACGGGTGCTACTATCGCTGCTTTGGCTGTGAATCAGAAGATGAACGGCGGCGCATGCAGTTCGCTAGCCCTGTTTCTGCTAAAGCCAGGCTGGGAAAACAAGAAAGACCTGAAGAGGATATACTTCAGCTGGTGCGCTGATGAAATAGCGGGGATTGCAATAAAGGGAGCGGTTGCCAGGTTCAACAAGGAAAACAATGCAAGCGCAACTATATCCGTGCAGAAAGAGTTCCTCCCGGCCCGAAGATATAGGGCAAACCTTGACCTGGTTGAGATGATAGTGGAGACCGCCCTCCTGTCCGCCAAGCGCAATGGCGGCAACGGCACGGCGGAAGTGCGCGTGGCTGAAGAATGGGACGGGCTCCACATCACGATATCGGCAAATGTCCGGGAGGAAGAGCGCGATGCCCTGCTCAATGCGGGGGTGCTTGCCAAGGCAGAAGTGCAAATCGGCAAAACAGGCATGGATATCCGCATCGCGCAGTGCTGACTTGCAGCTCGTCGGCTATCCGGGCTTGGATGCCCATGCGTGCGCGCCCGGCAGCTACATCTTTTTAAAATCGGCGCGAGAAAAGGCGTCATGAAACATGGCATCCTATTTGTTCCGCTTTGCGCGCTTTTGCTTGCTGCACTTTTCGGATGCACGCTCCCGGGCGGGGCGCCATCCGCGCCGTCCAACTCCAGCGTGCTTCCGCAGGCGCCATCTGTTCCGGAAACGCCAACGCTGCCCGTCGTGCCGGACGTGCCCGTCGCATGGGGCAACCAGACGCCGTTCGTGCCGGCAGAGCCGGGGAATGCGAGCGTGACTGGAAACGAGAGCAATGAATCTTCCGAAAACCAGACAGCGGCGGGGGAAGAGCCAGCCGTGATTGGCAGGAACGCGTCGGACATGATTGGCGAGGGGGAATTTTCCATAAGGAAGACGCCGTTCGAGCCGCTGCACATCTATGTGATAAACGATTCCCAGGCGGACGCGATACTTGTGAGGAAAGGCACTTTCACCATGCTTGTTGACGCGGGGAATTTCCTGCCTGTGAGGAAGGTGCTGGACGAACTTTTCATTGACAGGATAAACGTGCTTGTCGCCACGCGCGACGACCCTGGCGCGGTCAACGGGATGGAAGACGTGGTTTATGGCTATGCAGTGGACGAGTTCTGGGACAACAATGTCACGCCGTCCTCCAAGGAATACAAGGCGGCGCTGGCGGCGGTTGCCGCAAAAGGGATAACCGTGAAGCACCCGCAGGAAGGGGACAACCTCACCGTGAACGGGCTTGACATCAGGATACTGAACCCGCAGAAGCAGAGGATGAACGGCAACCCGGATTCGGACGCGATAGTGATGCGGCTCGGCTCGGGCAAGTTCTGCGCCATGCTCCTCAACCCGACGGTGCAGGAGCGGGAAAACGCCCTGATTGGAAGGGGCCTGAAGACATCCTGCCCGGTCGCCACTTTCTTCAAGCACGGCGAGGGAAGGCCGGTGCCGTCCCTCCTTATCGAGGGCAACGCCGCGCTTCGCGATGTGATAATCTCCGTCGGCGAAAACAGCGACGGGCTGCCGTCCGGCACCACGCTTGCAAGGCTTGCGATAAAGGATTACGGCGTCTGGAGGACGGACAAAAACGGAACGGTTGACGTCTATGCGGACTGGGTGGGCAACTACATGGTGGCGCCGTATAACGCAACCGCTGCCAAATAGGAACAGATTTTTCTGGCGGCGGCAAGGAACCCCAGAGCCGCGCGCCTATGCCGTCTTGACTTTTGCCACCGACGCCATCGCCGTGAGCTGCACGCCCCGCCAAAAAGCACCAGACCTGGTTTTCATTTAGGCAGGGATAATAAAAAAGATTTAACTTCTTTAGCTTTTAGGAGTATTGGCGCTTCATCCATGTGTTTTTCGCAGGGCACTTCTCTTTTAAGCGCCCGCTCAAGCTGAATCCTACTTATAAAATATTTTATAGCTCGTTGACAAGATAATCGAAATTCGTCTTGGTAAGAATGCTTATTGGCTTTTGGCAACAATGCAAATTGGGATTTGGCTTCCAAAAAGTGTTCGTAAATTATATCTTCCCTGTATTGCCAAGCCGAAGTCCCAGCTGCAGAATTGATTCGCGACAGGTTTTCTTCGAGCCTCAGGATTGTGATTGAAATGCCTTGGCCGGCTGGTTTTGTTGGCTTCCCGTTTTTTTGTAAGTATGCCTCTTGCATCAATTCAAAGGGCACGAACCCGCGTTTGGAGATAGTGCTTGGCACTATACCTAGAACAATCTTTTGTTTCATTCCATCACAGTGTGAAATGTCTTTAGAAGTGTTTAAAAAATTACTTGTATGGTGAACGAGCAAAAGAAACGTTCACTTCTCCGATGTGAAAAAGACTTTTTCGCCCCGACCGTGCGCTATAGTGGGCATGCAACGCCCTGACTTTTTTCACCTACTAGCCATACGGTGCATTTTATGACCAGTCGTTTGGTGCCATTCCATGATGTTTTCCTCTCCAAAATATCGTTCTGCAATAAAACAGAAAGTCTTTTAAACTGTTCTGCCATAAAACAGAATATGGAGAAAACAGACGTGTTTGAGGAGTGGGGCACATATGCCAAAAAGAAGGCATTGCTTGCGCGCGACATCGATTTGGAGCAGCTTGAGCGCGGCTCCGGCTCGAAGATAATGGCAATCACCGGGATTCGGCGCGCTGGAAAATCAAGTGTGCTTATGCTTCTTGCCCAGAAGCTTGAGGCAGATGGCAAAAAAGTCGCATACGTGAATTTGGAGGACAGCCGGCTTTCAGGCGTTGGGACATTGGACGACATACTCAAATGGTTCGGGGAGGACGGCTTTTTGCTTTTGGACGAGGTAACAAGTGCGCATGATTGGGAGGGGTGGCTGGCAAGGGTGCACGAACTTTTGTCGGGCAGGCTGCGCCTCGTAGTGAGCTCTTCCCGGAAAGGGCTGGCATTGCCAAACAAGCCACTGCGCGGCAGAATTATCCAGATAGAGATGTTTCCGCTGTCATTCCGAGAGTTCCTATTCTTCAGGAAGGTGCTGGTGGAAAAGACGACGGTTGGGAGAGGAAGGCTGGAGAAGGCATTTCTTGAATACCTCAAATACGGCGGCTTCCCGGAAGTCGTGCTTGCAGGCGATGAAACCGACAAGGTGAGGATACTTGGCTCATACTTCAAGGACATTGTGGGATTGGACATTGCGGAGGTTTCGCATCAGGACCCAAGCAAGGTGGAAGCGTTTGGCAGATACGCCCTCCAGAGCACATACTTCTCGGCTTCCAAATGCCTGAATTTCTTCAAGACAGTCGGGCATAAGATAGGCAAGGAAAAGCTGCTTCAGCTTGAGAAATATTCAGAGGCAGGCTACCTGTTTTTCTTCACGCCAATTTTTTCGTACAATATAAAGGACAAGGCGCAGTATCCTCGCAAGGCTTACTGCGGCGACACCGGTTTTTACCATGCAATGGGCGACAAAGCGGGATTTGGCAGGCTTTACGAGAATGCGGCTTTTCTGGAGCTTAGGCGAAGGACGCAGGAAATCGCCTACTGGAAAAACAAGGATGGGCTCGAGACTGACTTTGTGCTGATGCGCGGAAGCGACACGGTGGAAGCACTGCAGGTCGTGTATGAGCTTGAAGATGCGGCTGTGAAAAAGCGCGAATTTGGCGGCATAACTGCGTGCGCCGATGAGCTTAAGCCGAAAAGGCTAATCATTCTGACAAAGGATAAAGCTGGTGAAGTGAAAGAAGGCGGGCACATGATACGCCTGGTTCCCTTGATGGATTGGCTGCTGGATGTTGGCGCGAATACTTTCAATGAAAAAGTTGCAGACAACTTTTTCAGCATTGGAATACAGAAATTCCAATACAAGAACAAAAAGGGCTACCTTTTGCCATAATAGATGGCGCGCAGGAAAGAGAGAACGGGCGGGTTCGAATATCAACCACTGAATTCAGTTCTCCGACGTGAAAAAGACTTTTTCGCCACGAGCCGCGCGCCTATGCCGTCTTGACTTTTGCCACCGACGCCATCGCCGTGAGCTGCACGCCCACTATCTTGCTGCCGTCCTCGGTGCGCGTCACGCCCAAGGCGATGTCGGAGCTTGAGAGCACGGTGTCGTTGTGCGTGACCACGATGAACTGCGTCTTCCCGGACAGCTGCTTTATCAGGTCGGCAAGCTTCTTGCTGTTCTCCTTGTCAAGCGCCGCGTCTGCCTCGTCGAGTATGTAGAACGGCGCGGCCTTGTGCATCTGGATGGCGAAGATGAACATGAGGGCGACCAGGGACTTTTCGCCTCCCGACATGGATTCGAGGTACTTGTCGCGGTTTTCCTCGCGCACCTTCACGTGCAGGCCGCCTTCGAACGGGGAGGAGGGCTTCTCGAGTATGAGCGCGGCCTCGCCGCCCTTGAAGGCAAAGCCGAAAAGTTTCCTGAAATTGTCGTTCACCGATGTGAATGTGGAGAGGAATATTGCGCGCTTCCTGGCGTCTATCTCATCCATCATGTGGAGCACCGCGTTCTTCTCGCCCGAAAGCGACTCCACGCGCGACTTCACGTCGTCAATCTCCTTCTTCTTCTGCTCGTAAAGCTCTGGGGCGCGCAGGTTCACGCTGCCAAGCGCCTCCATTTTCGCAGAGCTTGCGCGGGCAAGCTCCTCAAGCTCGGCCCTGCTGGCGTCTATCGTGGGGACGCCGGAATACTGGTCAAGCTCGGCCTTGATGTCCGAGAGCCTCTGCTCTATCACCTGGCGGTTGGCGTCAAGGGTGACCATTTCGCGGTTCTTCTTCTCTTCCTCGGACTTTATCTTGCCAAGCTGCGCCGCGACGTCCTTTATCTGCCCTTCAAGCTCGGCCAACTTTGCCATGAGCTTCTGCGACGCCGCGCTTATTTCGGAAAGGTGGGCCTCCTTTTCCTTGAGGGTTTTTTCAGACGCGGAAATTTGCCCGGTAAGGTCGGCGATGTCCTTTTTGCAGGAGGACAGCGATTTTGCGGCCTCTTCGGCTTCGGCCTTTTTCGCCGAAAGCTCGGAAGACAGCCGTTCCGCCTCCTCGTTCCTGGCGGACAGCTGCGCCTCGAGCGAGGAGCGCTGGGACAGGAGGGATTGCAGCTTTTTCTGCGCCTCGGAGTCCGCCTTCCTGGCGGTTTCCTCGGCAGATGCCTGCTTTTCCTTTTCACGCGTGTGCTGCGACATTGATTGCTCGAGCTTGGATGAAATTTCGGCTGCGCGCTTTTTTATGCCGGCGATTTCCTGTTCGGATTCCTTGATTGCATCCTCTATCTCTGCCATCGCCTCGCGCGCCTTCTTCGCGCCCTCGAGCCTGGCCTTCATGCTTTCCATCTCGATTTCCATGCCGCGGAGCGCGACTTCGGCGTCCGCCTTTTCCTTCCTCTTCGCGGACATTTCCTCGCGGATGGCATAGAGGCTTGAATATATTTCCTTGCGCTCGGCCTCGATTGAGGATGCTTCGGCCTCGAGCTTGTCAAGCGCGCCTTTTGAGAGAAGCGAGCCCCTTTGCGCGCCGCCCGTGATGATTCCCGAGCGCTCAAGCAGCTCGCCCTCCACGGTGACCATGCGCGCCTTGCCCACGCCGGCCTTCTTGGCGTTCTGCACGGTGTCGAAAAGGAGCGTTTCCGAGAACGCGTATTCCATTGCCTTCTTGTAAACTGCGTCGTATTTCACGAATTCTATCAGCGAGCCCAGGCAGCCGCCTGCCTTTTGGGCGGAAGCTGCGGCGCCGGAGTCCTCGCGCCTTGGCGGCATGTCGAGCGGGATGAACGTGCACCTGCCGGATTTCTGGGACTTGAGCTTTTCAATCGCCTTTATCGCGGTGTCGGTGTCGTCCACCACCACGTAGTTAAGGCGCTGGCCTGCCGCGGCCTCGATGGCGGTCGTGTATTTGGAATCGCAGGAAACAAGGGATGAGACCGTGCCGAATATGCCGCGCATGCCGTTTGCCTTCATTTCCTCGACTGCGCGGAGCGCAAGGCTTCCTGCCGAGGGGGAGATGTTTGCGCGCAGCGTTGCCGCCCTTTCCTTTGTGGAAAGCAGCTTCTTGTCAAGGTCCGGGAGCTGCCTGTTCAGCTGCTTTTCCTGCTCGAAGAGCGCGTCCAGCGCCTTCTGGTGCGAGAGCACCTCCTTCTCGAGCACGCCGCGCTCGCCCTCCTGCTTTGCCCCGGAGTCGCTGCCAAGCACGGATGCAAGCCTCTGTAGCTCGCTCCGCCTGCCCCCAAGCGACTTTTCCTTTTCGGACACTGCGGTCTCGACAGACGCGCGCTGTTCCTTGAGGGACATTATCTCGGATGTGAGGAACTCGAGCCTCTTCGCTATTTCCTGCGAGGCGGCGCTGGATTGGACGCCGGATTTTTTCTCAAGCTCGGAAATCTGCTGCCCGAGCTTTTCAAGCTGGGAGGAGATTTCCTTCGCCTTTGCCTCGGAATCCTTTTGCGCCTTTTTTATGGACGTTAGCTGCGAGTCGGATGATTTCTGCACGCCTTCGAGCTTGGCCGCCTCCTTCCTGCGCTCGGAAAGCGTGGCGTTGCCGCTCCCTATGGACACCTTGATTTCCTGTATCTCGGCAAGCGCGGCCTCGCGGGAGGCGGAAGAGCCGATTTTTTCCATGATGGGCTTTTTCGCGGCCTCAAGCTCCGAGATGCGCCCGGACAGCACGGACGACTGCTTTGCGATTTCCTCGAGCGCCTCCTTTGCCGCGGCGTGCTTTTGCACCGCGTCGGTGAAGTTCTTGTTGAGCTTGGCGTGCTCGGCGTTCGCCATGGACGCCTTTGCGCGCTTGAAATTCGTCTGCGAGTCGGTGTAGGCGAGCGCGTCGTTCTTCTCGCGCTCGAGTATGGAGAGGTTTGCCTCGCGCTCGCCGAGCACGATTTGGGCCTCGGTGATTTTCTGCTCCACGGTGGAAAGCTCGCCCAGCGCCTCGGCCTTTTTCTGGTCGAACTCGGCAATCCCGGCAGTGCCGTCTATTATCTGGCGGCGCTCCTTTGCGTTCATCTCCACGATTTTTTGGACCTGGCCCTGCGCGATGATGTTGTGGCTGCCCGCCTCCATGCCGTACTGGCGGAGCTCCTCCATCACGAGCGTGCGCGTGGAGCGCTTGCCGTTTATCCTGTAAAGGGTCTTGCCTTCGGAGTTTATCGCGCGCTTTATCTCGAACTGGCGCTCGCCGTCTATGAATAGCGTCACTTCCGCGAATTTGCAGGACGTGTTGACAAGCTCGGAGACCTTCTTTGCGCGCAGCGCCTTGAGGCTGCCCTCGCCAAGCGCGAAGCGTATGCCGTCGGTGACGTTGCTTTTGCCGCTGCCGTTGGGGCCTGCGAGGCAGACATAGCCGTTGACAAAGCTCGCCTCAGCACGCCGAAATGACTTGAAGCCCCTGAATTTCAAGCCCTTTATGTAAACCATTGATTGTCCCTCGCTGGTCGCTAAGGGGAAATTGGGCGCTAAATATTAAAAAGGCGAAGCAGAAGGGCATTTCCAACGTCTGAAGCACCGGCACGGAGGCTTGAGAGCGTTTATAAATGCGACCATCATAAGTTGACAATGTTGGATTGAGTGGAAGGCGGGACGAGATGGAATTACAATACGGAGATAAAAAGTCTGTTTTGGAGATATTAGAAAATACTCCTACGGCAAAGCTTGATTTGCAATCAAAGGGACACAATTTGTTTTCTGACTGGTCAAACCTGCTGATCGACGGAGATAATCTGAGTGCCCTTAAGGCGCTCTACCTTGACCGAGATATGAGGGGCAAGATTCGGCTTATATACATAGACCCGCCGTTTGCGACGGAGAGGGAATTCTCAGACAGGGAAAACAATCATGCATATTCAGATGCATTAAACGGACACGAATATGTTGAATTCCTGAGGCAGCGCCTTGTTTTCCTGAAAGAATTGCTCTCACCAGACGGAAGCATCTATGTGCATCTTGATCAGAAAAAAGGGCATTACATCAAGATCATCCTGGATGAGATTTTCGGTGAATTTAATTTTGTGAATGAGATAACCCGCATCAAATGTAATCCCAAGAATTTTGACAGGAAAGCGTATGGAAACATGAAAGATACGATATATTTTTACTCAAACAATCCAAATTCGCAGATTGACCTGACATGCTGGAATGAACTGAGGATAAGCCTCGAACAGAAAGAGATAACTGGAAGATTTAATCGGCTTGATAAAACGGGGAGAAGATATACGACGACTCCGTTGCATGCTCCAGGAGAAACCATCAATGGAGCCACAGGGCAGCCATGGAAAAACATGCTTCCCCCGAAAGGAAGGCATTGGCGATACCCACCTCAGGAATTGACCCGCCTGGACAACGTCGGCTTGGTTGAATGGTCAAAGACCGGCAATCCTAGGAAAATAATATATGCCGATGAGGGGACGGGAAAGAAGATACAGGATATATGGGAATTCAAGGATGCTGGAGCACAAAATGCGTCGTATCCGACTGAAAAAAACATTGAGATGCTTAAACGGATAATCCAGGTCTCATCAAACAAGGGAGATATCGTACTTGATTGTTTTGCAGGCTCAGGAACCACGTTGGTTGCCGCAGAAATGCTAGGACGAAGATGGATCGGGATTGACAATTCGCCCATGGCCATCAGGATTATCCGAAACAGGTTGGATAATACTGCTGACTGCGCTCCATACAGATTTCTTAAGGCAACAATAGACGACGCAGCATCCAAATTAAAACTTTCCAACAAAGTCCTTCAGGAGTAAGGCGGACATGATATCTTTGTTGCTTTTAGCGATTTTGCCGTGAAGCCCTTTTAATGAAGAAAGCCAGACGTATCCATCAATTAGGGCAATTCGAGTGGCATCTCCGCTGCTGCGGGTTATGAATGTGGACGCATCATCAAATCCGCGATCCTGCTCGCCGCCGGGAGTGGTGAGAAATTTTGCCTCACCCACGATATAATCTCTGTTTTTCTTCAAAACCAAATCTATTCCCTTTTTTATACGGCAGTGCAGATGCTTTTTTGCAAATGCTCCGAGAATCTTATCTGAACCGTCCAATATCACTACACCACGTTTAGAAGCAAGCATTCCCTCTGAATTGACAGGAGTATACCCCAGTGTCAACGTCCATTTCCTGAATGACTGCCCGAGCTGGCGGTTGGTTTCTTTTGGGCGTTGGGCTTCGAGAATCATCTTGTCAAAACCAAGGCTGTAAAGCCGTTCGCCTATTCTTTGGATTGTTATCGGGTTTTCGTCAACAGCAGACGGTTTTTTTCTTAGGAATCCTATATAGGAATCTTTTACCGGAAATACTTCGGAATTCCTGATAAGAAGGCGAATAAGATTCTTTGTGTCACTTCCTTCAAAAGCACTTTTTATTTCTCCAGTGACGCCTTCCGAAAGAGGTCTTTCCGGGTTTACATTCATTGAATAGATTGCAGAAAGATTGTCGAGATAGCCAGGGGCGTTGGCAACCTTTATGCTTTTTTTAATCCATTCGTTCATTCGATATTCACCTGAAAGTTAATTTTTCTGGACGACTGCGGAAACCCTGCCTGAGGTGAAGTATGGGCCGCTGCAGGGCGAATTCCTGCAGTTGAAGTAGGAAAGCTCCACGTAAATTGTCTTGAAGTCGTTCACCGATGGCCGCGGGCTGTCTGGGAATATTTGCGTGACATTCATTTTCGCGCCTGACGCGAGGGTGCCGGCTGGCGCACCTACGGAATAAACCCGCCTGCCAATCGCGCCTATCCCGGTTGTGGTGTAGTTTATGCTTGAGATGTTTATCGGGAAGCCAAGCCCGTTCGTGAGGCTGAATTTGAGCACCGTCTCCCCGTCGCCGGAGTAAAGCACGTAGGGGGAGCACGGCAGGTCCGGCTGGAACACGCACTCCTGCGAGGCAAAGCTGTTTGCTGAAAAGGCGCCGGAGGAGAGGAGGTAGGCAACCGCTATGACAAGCACGAGAAGCGCCCAGCCGTAAGTTACCAGGTATTCCATGGCAGCCTGGGCTTTCAGGCCGCCAGCAGCCGATGCATGCCTTGGCTCAAGGGCAGCTTGCCCTTTTGTTTCATTCGTTGCCATGGGGATTCCTTCTCGGCTAGGATATAAAAATGTGCCTTTGCGGCGCATTTTTAGGCAGGCAGTCACTGCCCGCACGCGCGCTGCAGCGCTGCGAAGTGCATGTCGGACATGCCGATGTGGTAGTAATGCTTCTCGCCCATCATGTCGAAAACGTCCATTTCCACGCCGACCTTGCCAAGCGCCATGTCCACGGACTTGCCAAGAATCTTGACGTGCGTGTAGGGCGCGCGCACGCTGTTGCCCTCGGAGCGGACGATTATGCCGCTTTCGCAGATTATGATTTCGCCTGACTCGTCAAGCCCGTTCTTGTAAATCGGGATTTTGCCTTTTATGGTGCCGAACGTCTCGTCCTTCATTTCCTTTGCCATGCAATCGCCTCTCTGCCGCTTTATCGCGGGATGGATTTATGAGCATTGCGCCGTTGCGCCGCCCTTCCCAGCCGCATCCCCACTGCGGCGGGCGGCCATGTTATGCCTGCATGCCCGCAAGCGTAGCCTGCACGCCGGGCTTTGCCTCGCCTTTCTCAATTGCGCTTATGCCGATGCTGCGGAGATAATGCGCAGCCGTCCCGGGGTTGCTGTTCGCGCACACCACCGTCTTGGCGCCCGACTCGTATATGTACCGCATGGTGTCGGCGAAATCCGCGTGGTCCGAGAGCGGGAATGCCTCGTCCACCGGGAAGCGGCTGTTCGCCGCCCAGCCCGTGGCCACCGCCGTCTTCACGCTCTTGCCGCTTTGCGCCGCGATGCGCGCGCCTGCCGTGAAGTTCACTTCCGGCGGGGGCAGTATGAGCACGTTCGCGCGCTTCGCCTCCTCGCCCCCCGCCTCTACGTAGTCGAGGCGCATCCCGCACTTTTCATAGGCCGCGCACATTTTCGCCGCGCGGGGGCCCACCACCGGCGCAGTGCCGCATTCCCTGTTGAAAAACGAGACCAGCTCCTGCGCCTTGCCCGTGGAATAGGCGCCGAACACCAGGAGGGAACCGCTGTTTGCCTTGACGAACTTTTCCATCCTTGCAAGCACGTCGTAGCGCTTGGGGAAGCGCATCTGCGGCAGGCAGTAGGTGGAATCTATCATCAGCGTGTCGCACTTCAGTATTTCCGCCGCGCGCGCGGTGTAGGAATCGTGGAGCGAAAAGTCGCCGGTGTAGGCGAACGTGCCGCCGTCGAATTCGGCGAAGAGCTGGCGCGCGCCCAGCATGTGCCCCGCGTGGTGGAGGGTTATCCCGCCGGGCTTGTGCAAGGCATGCTCCTTCCCCATCAGCGTGAATGTCTCGCGCGAGGCAAGCACCTGCCGCTTTTTGCTGAACGCCTCGGTGTGGTCCGAGTGCGCGTGGCTGACGAAGCAAAGCTCGCCTTTCGCGTCGTCAAGGGATATTTTCAGCCCGCCCGCCGTGAGCATTCCTGATTTGAAATCGTACATCTGATCGCACAGGAAAAACGGATGGAAAAGTTAAAAGCGTGCCCTTTATCCCGTCAGCGCGGATATTGATGGCGCATTGTTGTTTATTCCAATCTTATATATTTATATAAGATTCGTGCATATATCTTTCCATGGACCTGCCGCTTGAGAAAAGGCTGAGGAAACGCCTCCACGTTGATGTCGGGAGGCTGCAGGACGAGGTGATGGAGGCAGCCTATGCGCTGGACGGCGGGCTTGTTTTCCATGGCGGCACGGCCATCTGGCGCTGCTTCTCGGGAAACCGCTTCTCGGAGGATTTGGACCTTTATTGCGCGCGGGAAAGCCGCATAGCAGAGGGGCTGGAAAGCGAGCTTGCCTCGCGCAGCCTTGTGCTGGCAAAATTGAAAAAGACAGGGAACCTGATATTCGCAAAGGTGTCTGACGGCAGGGCGGAGGTAAGGCTTGAGCTGAACCTGGCTGCCAGGAAGAAAGGCAATGCAATGCGGTACGAGAGGATGAACGGCTCCGGCATGGATGTCCTATGCCTGTCCGCGGAAGAGCTTATCATTGAGAAGACGGAAGCCTACAAAAACCGAAGGTTTGTCCGTGACCTGTATGACGTATATCATTTGAGCGGCCTGGCAGCCGGCAGTGCGGCAACAGGGAAAGCCATCGCGTCATTGCTCCGGGACTTCAAGCCGCCCGTGGACGAAAAGAACCTTTCGGTCATCGTTTATTCCGGCGCAATCCCAAGCACAGGGCAGATGCTGCTTGCGCTTCGGAGGCGGCTCCAATGACCTTCACATCGGAACTTTGCAAGCGGTTTGAAAAGGAACCGTCGTTCACTTCCCGCGACATCCGCGTCTTTTTTGCGGGCAGGAAGCTGTCGCAAGGCTACCAGGACCTAATGGTGCACAAGCTCATGGCGGATGGCAGGCTTTTCAGGATAAGCCGGGGCGCTTACACTTTCAGGGAGGAGATGCAGGTCGTGGGGTTTGCTTTCCAGCCATTTTACTATGGCTTGCAGGATGCCTTGTCCCTCCGCGATTTATGGGAGCAGGAAACCACGCCGGTAGTAATCACCCCCCGCCGGGCAAGGGAGGGGCTGCGGTCATTCCTTGGCGGCAATTACACGATAAAAAAGATATCGCGCAGCATGTTTTTCGGCTTCGAGCCGCTCAAATACGAGGACATGTGGGTGCCTGTTTCCGACCCGGAAAAAACGCTTATTGACATGGTGCATTTCAGGCAGCCGCTCACCCCCGGGCTTTTGCGCGACCTGAACGCCAAAATAAGGAGGGGCGTGCTTCGCGATTACCTGAAGCGTGTGCGCCCCGCGCTTGCAAAAAAAGTGCGCGCCGTTTTTCCGCCTCTTTGATGGGTTGGCCGGGCTAATGGATTGGTGGCCGCTGATGCGGTGCCAGCCCCGGCTGGAAAGCCTTTACAGCCTGCCCGAAAGCGCGTCCCTTTCTGGCGCAAGCCCTACACTACAGCACGCCGAAATACCTTTCCTTCTCCCAGGGCGTGACCTGCGTGCGGTAGCCGTTCCAGTCGTCCTTCTGCACCTTCAGGAGCATGGATGTTACGTGCTCGCCGATTGCGCGGCGGACCACCGCGTCTTTCTCAAGCTCGCGGCTGGCCTCCTCGAGCGAGGCGGGAAGCGTGCCGATGCCCAACAGCTTCCTCTTGTCCTCCTCGAAGCCGTACACGCGCTCCTCCACCGGCTTCGGCGGGGCTAGCTTCCGCTCAATGCCGTCCAGCCCCGCGGCAAGCATTGCGGCAAATGCGAGGTAGGGGTTGCAGGATGGGTCTGGGAAGCGGCACTCTATGCGCGCGCCCTTCCCGCTGCTGCCCAATGCGCGGGGTATCCTGATGAGCGCGGAGCGGTTTATCCTGCCCCAGCAGATGTAGACCGGCGCCTCGTAGCCGGGCACCAGCCGCTTGTACGAGTTCACGGACGGGTTGGTGATTGCCGCGAGCCCGCGGGCGTGCTCCATTATGCCCGCTATGAAATGGTGCGCAGTCGCGGAAAGCTGGTACGGGTCGGAAGCGTCGTAGAAGGCGTTGGCGCCGTCCTTCCAGAGCGACTGGTGCACGTGCATCCCAGACCCGTTTATCCCGAACACGGGCTTGGGCATGAAGGATGCGTAGAGCCCGTATTTCTTGCTAAGCGTTTTCACAGTCGTCTTGTAGGTCAGCACGGAGTCCGCGATGGAGAGCGCGTCGCCGTAGAAAAAGCCTATCTCGTGCTGCCCCTGCGCCACCTCGTGGTGGGAGCGCTCGATTTTCAGGCCCATCCTCTCGAGCGCGGGCACGATTTCCTGGCGAAGGTCGAATGCCTCGTCGCGGGTGGGGAGGTCGAAGTAGCCCGCATGGTCGTGTATCTGGACGGCCTCGGGCCCGCCGTTGCCGTTCATCCCCTTGAAGAGGAAGAACTCAAGCTCGGGGCCCACCTTGTAGTCAAAGCCCATTTTTTTTGCGCGCGCAAGCTGGCTCCGGAGCACGCTTCGCGGGTCGCCCACGAACGGCGTTTTCTCGTCAACGTAAACATCGCAGATGAGGCGCGCGGTCTTGCCCCCGGTCCACGGGAGCACCGCCCAAGTCGTCGTGTCGGGCACCAGGAACATGTCGGATTCCGCAATCCTGGAAAATCCTTCCACGGAAGAGCCGTCGAACCACGTGCCGGTCTCAAGCACGTCCTCAAGGCGCCCCACGGTCACCTCGCACATCTTGGGCATGCCAAGTATGTCCACGAACTCAAGGTCCACGAAATGGACCCCCTTTTCCTTCGCGTCCGAGATTATCCTGTCCTTTTCCTCGCGTGTTATGTCGCCAAGCATACTATGCACCCTCCATAGGTGCGATGGTGGGTGGCAGGGCATATATATACTTCTCGGAGGATTTTCGCTTCGGATAATCAAAGAGTTTTTAAAAGCTTTGAGCAAATGTACAGATATAATGCCAAGAAATAGCCAAAAGGTGGACAAATGTTGGACAAAACAGACGAGGAGATATTGCACGAGCTGCTGAGGAACTGCCGCGGCTCGTACCGCGAAATCGCCTCGCGGCTGAAGCTGCACCCCACCACCCTGATTTCGCGCATGCAGAAGCTTGAGAAAACGCGCGTGATAATGGGCTATGGCGCCAACGTGGATTTTGGGAAGCTTGGGTACGAGTTCATGGGCATGGTGCAGATAAAGATAGCGAAGGGGAAGCTGCTGGAGGCGCAGGAGAAAATCAGCCGCCTGCGCGGCGTGGTGGCCGTCTACGACGTGACCGGGGAGTATGACAGCGTGGCGATAATCGCGGCGAAAAACCGCGACTCGTTCTCGCACACGATAAAGTCGTTCCTCGCAATCCCCTACATCGAGCACACCAACACGCAGGTCATCCTCAAGACGGTGAAGGAGGCGTGGCAGTTCGAGGCGGTGTGAAGGGAGAAAGGGGAGGAAAGAAGAAAAAGGAAAAAATGGGAAAAGAAAAAAAGGGCGGCCTTAGACCGTTGGCTGACCCGGCCATAGCTCGTATTTCGGCATTTCCGTTTTCACGCCCATCCACGGCCAGCTTTTCTCCGCGTTGCGCTTCTCGATGACAGCCTTCACGTTCTTAGCAGACTCGGCGAATTGTGGATTTTCCTCGGCGCGCGCGTTGAAAAACGCCCTGAAGGCGGCAAGGTCCGAAACGCCCTTGCCGTTTGGCGCAGGCGCGGCATCTTTCCCGGTTTTTCTGTTGACTTCCTTTACAGCAGATACAGCATATACTTCAGCCATATGAACACCTCGATTATTTTGTTTTTTTTTTTTGCAGGCCATTGCAGGGCGGATAACGCCAAAGCTAATGGTTTTTTCAGGAGGCGCCTGCACTTGCCAAGCCACAGGAGCCAAGAATCAGCCGATAATAAGAATAAGGCCAAGGATTATGCTAACCGGAAGCGAAACGCGCGATGTGCGATTTCCATTTTCCATCAGCTGCACCCTGCAAATCCTTTCTTCTGGGAAGTGTTTAAAAACGCTTCATCTTGAGGTTGCGCGCACCAATTCCGAGCGGGCCTGCTCGACCTGCATGCGCGCGACGTCCTGCTTCTTGCGGAAGTTGGGCAGGAGCGAGTTTGAGAAGCGTATGGGCGAAAGCTCGTCGTAAATGCCGCTCATGAGCTCGAAGTAGCGCGCGGCCTGGCCCTTGTCGCCGCGCTTGAGGCACTCGAGCATTTCCCGCCGAAGCTCCCCGACAAGGTCGCAAAGCCCGAGCAGGTATGGCTCGAACGGCATGCCAAGCCCCTTCCAGCCCGGAAGCGGCTTTTGCTCGACAGCGGCGAGGAGAAGGGTGGCTTCGGCGATTTCCTGGTAGGGCTGCTCGAGAAGGTACTCGAACTGCTTTGTCTTCGAGAACGGGGAGATTTTCCTGCGCGCCGCCGCGATTTCCGCCTTTGCCGGCTTCATCTCGCCCGCGTGGAGCATCTTTATCCCGTTTGCGCAGTGGCGCACTATCTCGCGCGTGCTGCCAAGTATCCTGTCCTGCTCGCGCTCCCGCCGGGAAAGCTCGGAGACGATGAGCGAAATTTCCGCGCTTATCCTTGTTTTTGCCATGCGGGGAATGGGGGAAATGGGATTTAAAAATCCCTAAGGAGAAGATAAGCCCATGGACACGGTCGTACTTTCCCTTGGCGGCTCGCTGGTGAACCCGGGCACGCCTGACTCGCAATACGTCGCTTCGCTTGCCCGCCTGCTTCGCGGCATGAAATACAGGTTCGGCATAGTCGTTGGCGGGGGGAAGCTCGCGCGCAACTGGGCGGACGCGGCGCGCGGGAAGGGCGGCAACGAGTTCGAGGCGGACGAGGCGGCAATCAAGGCGACCAAGAAGAACGCGCAGTTCGTGATTGACGCGATAAAGAAGGACGTGAACGCGAAGGTGTGCGAAAGCTTTGACGAAGCGCGCAAGCAGGCGCCAAAGCACAAATTCACGGTGATGGGAGGCACAATCCCGGGCATAACCACCGACTCCGACGCCGTGCTCCTGGCCGAGTGCCTGGGTGCCAAGCGCGTCCTCAACCTGTCCAACATCGACGGCATTTATTCTGACAACCCTGTGAGGAACCACAATGCGAAGAAATTCAGCAGGATGGATTACGCGCAGCTGATTGACCTTGCGGGAAAGAACGACATGAGGACGGCGGGCACGCATTTCGTGTTCGATTTCCTCGCCTGCAAGCTCATTGCGCGCTCCAAAATCGAGGCGCACTTCGTGCACGGCAAGAACCTTCTTGACGTGAGGAAAGCGGTTGACGGCAAGCCGCATGGCGGAACGGTTGTCAATGACTTCGGGCCGAAGCCCGTGGCCCGCAACCAGGATGCCCAGGGCGAAGGCTACAAGCCACGGGTGCGCTCTTCCGCGCACCAGAAGCCATTGGTGAAATGATGCTGAAATTCAAGGAGCGCACGGATTCGTGGAACAGCATGATGCTGTCGCCGGGCAAGACCTCGGAAGAGCATGCAAAGAAGAAGGAGCTTGGCTTTTCGGACGGGCTGAAGAATTTCTGCACCCCCATTTTGGCAATTTACCTGCCGCTTGCCCTTCTCGTGCTTGCGCTCTCGGGGAATTTCAGCACGGATTATCTTGCGGCGCTGCTCCTCAGCCTGGCTGCGACTGCGCTGGGCATAATCGCGGTGTCGTTCGCCTTCACATTCATGGCGCACGGGATGGCGAAGCTCCTTGGCGGGAAGGCGGCGGTTGGAAGGCTGTATTACATGGTGAGCCTTGCCGCCGCGCCCACGTTCATATTCACCATCGTGATAAACATTGCCGTCATCCTGCTCAAGTCGATAATAGAGCTGCTGTTCTTTTCGCTTGCCGCTGCAAGCGTGCTGCAGCTTGCAGGTGATGCCGTCGCAGTTGCGGTGACGGTTTATGGCTTTTACCTGCTCACGCTCTCAATTGGCGCGCTCTACAAGTTCGGAATGAAGAAGGCGGTTGCAGCCTGGCTCGTGCCCACGATAGCGCTGCTCGCGGTTGGCGCGCTGCTGTTTTCCACCGTGCTCCTTGGCGTGCTGAAGTTCCTGATAAAGGCGCTGTGAAGCGCGGCTTGCACACGAATTCGACCGAAGGCGCAAGCAGCAGGGTATCGCCCAACTGGCAATGAAAAGTTGGCAGGCAGCTATCACCTCACTTCGCCATTATTTATAAATTGTTACCTGTAGCATGAAACATAGTGATGAAATGCCAGTTAGAACCGGACATATCCCTGCAAAACAGATTTTGAATGAAAAATTCGGGGGCGCCGCATTTGTAAGCAGGCTGCCTATGATGGACAGGTATTTTGCACTTGCAAGCACAGCATATGAATCCGGCAGGGAAAAGGCAGCTTTCAAAATGGGGGTTTATGCTGCGGCAGAATGCTTTTTGGAGGGCTATCCTCCGTTTGGTTTTCTTCAGAGTTACGGGCTAACAACCAGCGAAAGCCGCCTGGCAAGGGCGCTTGCTGCCCAGGTTTGCGTGGCTACAGGGAATTCTGAAAAAAAGCAAAAAATCCTGGATCAGCGCAGCCTGTCTGAAAACGAAATTATAGACCTTATAATCCCCCATAAATTCGCATACTCGTTCATCAAGCGAAGGGCGCGAGAGGAGACGCACGAACCTGAACGGAAAAAAGCATTTGGCGCCCTTTTGGAAAATGGCACCGTGCAGGAAAAAACCTATTGCCGCAATGTAGAAAGGGCACGCTATAGCAATAGCTTGATGGATGCAGTCATCATGCCGCCAGAGCGCGAAAATTGAATGGGGCTATTCTTTTCCCAGAGCCCGCTTCACTTCCCCTCTTTCTCAAGCTTGCACTGCCGCACCACTATCCCGGCCTCGTGCAGAAGCGACATGGGCACGTCGGACATGGGATAGTCGGCGTTGTACACGACTTCCTTGATGCCGGAATTTATGATGAGCTTGGTGCAGAAAAGGCAGGGCGAGAACGTTGTGTAGATTGTCGCGTCCTTTATGGAAATGCCATGGTAGGATGCCTGCACGATTGCATTCTCCTCGCCGTGCGAGCACACGCACTCGTCGAGCTTGGTGCCGCTGTCTGCGAAGGAGTTGCAGCGCGGGCAGCCGCCCTCGTCGCAGTTCCTGATGCCGCGCGGCGTGCCGTTGTAGCCTGTCGATATGATGCGCTTGTCCTTCACTATCACCGCGGCGACGTGGCGCTTGATGCAGTTGCTCCTTGTCGCGACCACGCGCGCTATGCCCATGAAATATGCGTCCCAGCCGGGCCGCTTGGACTTGAAGTCCGCGGAGATGCCGGCAAGCAGGTCGTCCACCACGGAATAAAGCTCGCGGAAGACGCTGTCGTTATCCAGCTTCTTGGTGGCAAGCGCGAACACTTCGGAAAGCGACTGGCCGAACTCGTCCTTGCTTGCCATTTCCGCCTTGTCAATCACCTGGAATGCCTCGAATGAGCGCGGGTCGCCCTCGCGCTTGCGCGCGCGCATGCGCTCGAAGCGCAGCTTGGTGGACGCCGTGACATAGACAAGCGTTGTCTTGCCCGTGGCGAGGAGCGCCTTCGCTTCCGCCGGGTTCCTGATGGAGTCCACCACGTAGTTCCTGTCGGGCAGCAGCTTTGCAATCGTCCTCTTGGCGAGCACGTCGGCGCCGAAGTTGCGGCGGAGCTCGTTGCCCTTTGCTATGAGCGCCTCGCGCGTGATTTCCTTGCCCTCGTTGGCAAGCTCCTCGCGGATGGCGTCTGACAGCGAATAGTAGTAGAAGCCCTTCTGCACCAGGTAGTCGGCAACCGTGCCCTTCCCCGCGCAGTTCTCGCCAGTAAGACCTATTATCAATGCCATGAGAACGACCTCCCGCGAAGAAAGTGCCGGAAAAGGGTTATAATAATACCATGGGGCGCAGCCGGCAGGCGCAGGCCGGAACGGCCAGCCATTGCAAACGCACTTTGCAATATTTGGCACGAAGCGCTAAACCATTATCCCGAGCAGCCGCTTCATGTCCATAACGTTCACGACGGGCTTGCCGTATGCCTCGCGGTCGTCGGAGATGCGCGGGCAGGCGGTGTTTATGTAGGCGTCGAACTTCAGGAAGTTCGCAAGCGCGACGGGCGAGAATTCGTTTGCCGCCAGGATTTCCGCGCGCCTGCCTTTCCTTTCAAGCAGCTTTTTCGCGAGCTTTGCGCCCGCGAGGTTCATCTGCCCCGGCTTTGTGGAGAGGAGGATGCCGAATGCCTTTGCCTCCGACGCCGCAAGGAGCGCGCCGTTCCTGCGCTTTTCCTGGCGCACTATTTCATCGGTTATCCAGTAGGCGTCGCAGAGGTGCGGGTCGGCGCAAAGCACAGGTTTTCCCGACGGGATGCCGGTGGGGTGGAACTTGCCGCCGCCGAAGTAGACGATGGCATCCGCGCCGCGCGCGGCGCCCGAGTAGGCAGCAGTGCCGTCGCAGCCAAGCACCTGCCCTGCGTGGCGCACATGCGCGCCGCCTTTCCCGGATGCAACGGCGAAGCCCTTTTCCTGCAGGAACGCGCCCGCTTTCTCCGCGTTCTTCAGGTGCTGCACGGGAAAGACGAGCGAAAGCTTTTTCGCGCGCGCCTCGCGAAGGAGCGAGGCCGCCTTTTGGAGCATTTTTTTTGTTGCCTTCCAGTCAAGCTCCGAGTAGTAGGGAACGTATTCCACCTTCAGGCCCTGCGCGCGCAATTTCATGAACTCCGCATGCCCGAAATGGATGAGCTTTTTCGCGCCGATGTGGCACGCCTCGTCAAGCGCAAGGTCGCACGCGCCATAGCATGCAGACGCCGAAAGAAAGACTTCGTTTCCCTGCGCGGTGAGGCGCGCCGCGTGCGCCATCGCCTCTTGCTTGAGGCCTTCGGGAAACTGGAGGAGAATGCGCATTTGCTTTACCTTCCTTCCTGCCGGCTCACTTCGCTTTTGCCATCTTATTCGTATTCCATCCGAACCCAGGCAAAGCGCTCACCGCTTTGTTATGTTCATCATCTTTATGGTGAACACAAGCGTCTGGCCGGCAAGCTCGTGGTTGAAGTCCACTGTCACGGTGGTGCTGTTGAGCGCGGTCACCCGGCCCGATGCGCCGTTCTGCGCGTAGAGGAGCGAGCCTACCTTGACGCCGGACGAGTTGCCTATCTTGTCAAGAGGCACGGAGAGGACCGCCTCGGCGTTCCTCTCGCCGTATGCCTGAGCGGGCGCGAGCGTGACAGTCTTTTCCTCGCCGATTTTCATGCCCACGACCGCTGCGTCAAAGCCGGAAATCATCTGGCCTGCGCCAACCGTGAAAGTGAGGAGCGGGTAGCTGTCGCGCACGGCCAAGCCGGCCTTCTGCGCATCTGCCTTGACGTTGGTGTCGAAGACCGTGCCGTCCGTGAGCTTTCCGGTGTAATATACGCCAACCGTGTCGCCGTTTGCCGCTGGTTTGCCGTTTGCTATCAAATCACCTAGTTTGGATTGGTTCTCAAGCTCCACAGGCGGAGCCGCGCTCATCGGCGGCTGTTGCGCCCCCTGTGCGCAGCCGAAAAGGGAGGCGAAGAGAATAAAAACCGTGGAGATTGCCAGGATGTTGCCGAAGTTCATGGCATCACCCTAGTCCTCTACGCCGCTCTTGTACTCCGGGGCCGGCCCAGCGGTAAGCTTTGCAAGGCGCTTGAGGAGCACCTTCATTTCCGCGGATGCCACGTTGCGCTTTGTCCTCTCGACTGCGTCCGGGTTCACGGACATGCTGGTGATGCCCATTTCCACAAGCTTCTCCGCGAACTCGGGATAGACTGAGGGCGCCTGGCCGCAGATGGAGCAGGTCACCTTGTTCTCGTTGCACACCTTCACCACGCGCTCTATCGCGCGCAGCACGGCGTCGTTCCTCTCGTCAAACCCTTCAGCCAGCGTGGCGTTGTCCCTGTCAATGCCGAGTATGAGCTGCGTGAGGTCGTTGGAGCCGATTGAGACGCCGTCTATGCCTTCTGCGCAGAACTGGTCAATCAGGAAAACCGTGGAGGGCACCTCCACCATTATCCAGAGCTTGAAGTCGCGCGTGTGGTGCATGCCCTGCGCTTTGAGCATTTCCTTGATGGCGCGGAGCTCGCCAATCCTCCTCACGAACGGTAGCATGAGCCAGAGGTTTTTCATCCCGAACTCCTCGCGCACCTTCTTTATCGCCGCAAGCTCGAGCGCGAATACCTCGGGCTCGGTGATGTAGCGCGCGCAGCCGCGCCAGCCCATCATCGGGTTGGACTCGGCAGGCTCGAATTCCTCGCCGCCCTTCAGGTTGCGGTACTCGTTTGTCTTGAAGTCCGTCGCGCGGTAGACCACGGGGCGGGGGTAGAAGGCGGTTGCGAACACGCGTATCTTCTCGGCAAGCTTGTCGGTGAATTCCTGCCCCCTGCCGTCCTTGAGCATTTTCTTGGGGTGCTCGCCGATGTCGCCTATCATGAACTCGGCGCGCAGCAGCCCGACGCCGTCGCACGGGAGCTTGGAGACCTTTTCCGCAAGGTCCACTTCCGCGAGGTTGACGTAGATTTTTGTCCCGGTCACAGGCGTGGTTGGCGCGCATGCCGCCTGTGCGCCCGATGCCGGCGCGGCGCCGGATGCAGGCCCCTCCTTCCTTTCAACCGCAAGCCCGTTGTCGCCTTCATATACGATGCCCCTGCTTGCATCCACGGTAATCATCTGCCCCTCGTGGAGCACGGTGGTGCCGTTCTTGGTGCCGACTATGCACGGGATTCCCATTTCGCGCGAGACTATTGCCGCGTGGCAGGTCATCCCGCCGGAGTTCGTCACTATGGCGGACGCGCGCTTCATGGCAGGCACAAAGTCCGGCGTGGTCATGTCAGTCACCAGCACGTCGCCCTTCATGACCTTGTTCATTTCCTTGGGGCCGGCAAGCACCTTCACCGTGCCCTTGCCGATGCCCGGCGCTGCGCCCAATCCGCGGAGTATTATGCTGCCCGTTTCTGCCATTTTTACACCTCTTTCTTCTGCCTTAGGCGCGGCAATCACTGCCGGCGCGCTTGTAGCGATATGGGTTTCCTGCCTCTGCTGCACAGCCGGAAGCGCCTGGCTTTGCGGCTGTTGCGGCGCGCTTTGCGCAGGCTGCGGCTTTTGCTGCGCCTGGGACGGGGCGGAGTACGCTTGCGGCGCAGGGGGCTGCTGCCCGGACTGGGCGCCGCCGATGCTTTTCAAATCGGCAAGCGCCTTCTCCGCGCCGGCCTGCACTTCCTTCCGAAGCGTGGTGATTGGGCGGGACTGCACGATGAACAGCTTGTTGTCCGCAACCGCCCACTCGATGTCCTGCGGCTTGCCGTAGTGCTGCTCTATCTTTTTCCCGAGCCGCGCAAGCTCCACTATCTGCACGTCGGTGATTTTCTGGCGCGACTGCATGTCTTCGCGCACGTCCATGCGCGTGTTCTTGTCGTCCATCTTCACAAGCATCCAGGTCTGCGTTGCGACGTCCTTCACGTCCATCTTGAAAGTGTTCTTGTCCACCACATAGCGGTCAGGCGTCACCGAGCCGGACACCACCACTTCGCCGAGCCCGTACGCGCCCTCGATGGATATCTTTTCCCTGTCCTGCGTCATCGGGTCAACCGTGAACATCACGCCCGCCTTCTCGGACTGCACCATTTCCTGCACGACGGCGGCAAGCCCCACCTTGAGGTGGTCGAACTTGTTTTCCGTCCTGTAGTAAATCGAGCGGGGCTCGAACAGCGACGCCCAGCATTCCTTCACCATCTGCACGCAGTCCTCCGCGCCTTTCACGTTGAGGAACGTGGACTGCTGCCCTGCGAACGACGCCTCGGGAAGGTCCTCCGCGGTTGCCGAAGAGCGCACCGCCACATAGGGCTCCCTGCCGTTTTTCACCATGCTTTTGTAGGCATTGATTATGTCGTTGCGCAATTGCGGCGGGATTTCGCCCGAGAGTATCCTGTTCTTTATCATCTCGGATGCGACGTTGAGCTTGTCGTTGTCCTCGGTGTTGAGGTCGGACGTCATTTCCGCAATCACTTTCTCTATGCCGTTGTGCCGTATGAAAAGGAAGTATGCGCCTGAGGTCACCACAAAGCCGCCGGGCACGGGCAGCGAGATGGAGTACATTTCGCCCAGGTTCGCGCCCTTGCCGCCGACCTCTGCCAGGTTGCTTTTCCTTATCTCGGAAAACCACATTATGTTCTTCATGAGCCCACCCCGGATAATCAGATGCACTAAACTCGCCATATACATATTAAATGATTTACCCTGATGCCGCCAAATACAACATGATTTGTCAACAACCACCGGCTGAAGCCGCACGCCCTCGTGCACCCGTGGTTGTTGAGTGGTAAAAACCCAACTTTCCACCGGCACCCTACCCTGCACAGCTTTTTATATCGTGAAAACGCCAAATCACCTCATGAAAAGCTACAAGTTCCGTATCTATCCGAGCAAGCAGCAGGAAACAGTGCTCGTCGAGCACCTGTGCATCTCAAGGGACATTTGGAACTCACTTCTTTCAAAATCAAAGGAAAAATACGAAAAGGAAGGAAAATTCTACACAAAAACAGAACTTCAAAAAATGGTGAAAGGGGCGTCGTTGTATTCCCAGGCAGCACAGGCTGTTTCACACAGGCTTCATGCAGCAATAAAACGCAAGATGGATATGAAAAGGCAGCACAAGAAATGGGGATTTCCCCGCTTCAAATCCATTGGGCGTATGAAAATTATTTATTACCCCCAATCTGGTTTTTCGCTCTCTGAAAAGCTCAAGGTTTCGCCTTTTGGTAAAATTACGATAGTGAAACATCGTCAGGTTGAAGGCAAAATCAGGACACTTACGCTCAAAAGGGAATTCTCGGGAAAATGGTTTGCAATATTCTGTTCCGAGCCAGGCGCAGAGCATCCAAAGATGAACAACGGCCCAGCAGTTGGAATGGACTTGGGCCTAGAAAAGTTTGCGGCGCTTTCAGACGGAACCATAATCAAGAATCCACGACACTTCAAGCGCATGGAGAAAAAACTTGCCTTCTGCCATAAGCTCTTTTCAAGGAAGAAGAAGGGGAGCAGAAACAGGTGGAAGGCACGGCTGAAGCTTGCAAGAGTTTATGAGAAGGTCGTAAACTGCCGCAAGGATTTCCTGCATAAGACTGCAAATTCCATCATTTCAAAATATTCCATGATTGCTATGGAAGATTTGGACTCGCAAGAGTTATCCTCCAAAGGTCATGGCAAAGGCATCTTTGACGCGGCATGGGCAATGTTCACAGACATAATTGTATACAAGGCTGGAAGCGCCGGTTGCAGAATCGTGCTTGTGGATCCGAAAAATACATCTCAGGAATGCAGCGCCTGCGGAACAATCGTGAAGAAAACCCTCTGGGAGCGCCAGCATGTTTGCCAAAACTGCGGTTTTTCCGAAGATAGAGATTTAAATGCAAGCCTAAATATACTCAAAAGAGCTACGGCAGGGATTGCCGGAAGTAACGCCTGTGGAGACGGGACAGTGGTTCCGTCCTTGAAACAGGAAACCCACACCTGCAGGAGTGGATAATCCACAAGCTTGTGAACAGAATTCAGTAGAAGAGCGGGCTCGTAACTCAGCTTGGCCTAGAGTGTCTGGCTTTTACAGAAAAGCAAACTCTTATCCGATTGAGGATAGAAATAAGCTGAAGAAACCAGAAAGCCGTGGGTTCAAACCCTAGGGGGCATAAGCAATGCAGAAGATCCCCCTGATGGTTCACCCCCAAAAGGGTGCGCCTGGTGAAAATCCCACCGAGCCCGTTTTTATTCTTATGAAAATGCCGCAGCCCCAAACCAGGAGGGGCAGCGCGCTTCGGAGTTTCGGAACCGAGCCAGCTTATTATTCTGCCCCGACAAGTTCCTTCTTTTCTTCTTCTGCCTTGACGTATTTCCCCTTGGAGTATTTTGCCCCTTTGACGCCTTCGCCCCAGTTGACGGAAAATGAATGGTGGCCGTCTTTTATGCCCCTATAAACTATGGTGCTGGTGCCTGATTTTGTCTCCGGGGCATAGAAATCCGCATTCGGGTGCCGCTCTGAGATGCGCCAGGCAATCGCGCCCTCGCCAGGCGCCCCCGTGCTGCAGGAAATGAACAGGAATGTGGGGAATTCCGAGAACATCCCCATAAGGCCCACCGTCTGCTTCGCCTTTCCGTTCTTGCCTGCCCGTTGGCCGCCCAGCCCCAATATCGCATCGGCGGTGAGGGTTCCCTTATAGCTCAGGGTACCGAGCTGCATCGCGCCATTATCCCCGTGCATGGCCATGAACATCACATCTATCTTGCCATAATCCCTGTGCGCCGAAACCAGCCGCATTGCGGCTTCGCGGTTGGTGGCTGCGCCGTAAACCCTAATCTCAAACTGCTCGGAAAGATGCTCGGCAAGCTCCCCGAGATTCTGGAATGCACACGAATGGTCGGCATCGGCTTCCAGGAGCACCAGAAGCGGCTTTCTTGACCTTTTGCCAATCGAATCATATTGGGCAAGCCAAAACTCCTCGCTGTGCCGCTCGAAATGGGTTATCCCGGATTGCGCATACATCGCATGGAAAAATCCGGGCCTCTTGCCCTCCACTGACAGTATCATGCCCATGTTTTTCTGCAGGGCTTGGTCTTGGAGCGCATTGTCGTCGTGCAGATAATTCCATCCTGCACGCCAGAACTTCTTCAAGTCCGCTTCTTGCGCAAGCACCTTGAAGCACGGATTGCGCTTGAATGCCGAGTTGAGCCTGCCTGAAAAGCCTTTCCGCGAGAGGCCGCTGGAGAGCACGCTGCTTTCGGATATGGGCCGGGCATATTCGTGCAGCAGGCCAAGCCAAAGCTCCTTGTCAGTTTCCAGCGCCGAAGCCAGCTTTCCCTGCACCAGGGCGTCCCCGCTTTCGGAAAGGAACCCGCTGCCTATCAATTTTTCCCGGTCATAATAGAGCATGCCTGACCAAATCCCGGGCACGGCATCCAGGACAAACCTGCTTTTGGGGGCGTTTCGCAGCATCTCCATGCCGGCCCAGTTCTCGCAGGTTTTCCTGACGATAGCATCCAGGTATGCCTGTTCTTCCCAGGATGCATCCGCCAGCGCCTTCCCTATCTCGCCGTCATTGAGGATGAATGGGCGCGCAGCAAGCGCATTGAAGAATGCATTGGCATGCCGATGCGCGGCGAGTTTATCAAAGGCATGCCCGCCCGCGCCCCCTGCGGAAAGCAGCCCCAGCCGGGAAATTTCCTTCAGCATTTTTTCCAGAAGCGCCTCGTCATCCGGGTTGTTCCGGGAACAGTACGATTCCACAAGGCCGAAAAGCGCGTCTGCGCAATATTTGTTTTCCACTGCGGAAGACGCCAGCAGCGAGATGTTCCTGCCTGTTTGGCCGGCATCGGATTCCAGCATTTTTCCGATTATCTTGTCCCTGGCCCGGGATTTGCCGGAAGAGCCGGCTATTTCGCAAAACCGGGTTATTTCCCCCTCGGCAAGCTTCCACGGGGAGGCCATTATGGCATTTTCCATAATGCCGTCGTGCTTTATCGGGCCGCCCAGCCCCAGCTTCGGGATGATGCTGCAAAAGAACCCGAGGTCGCCCGGACTGCGTATTTTTCCGTTGTAATACCCGAATTCGAGCATGCCGGAAATCCCGCAGCCGCAGTTGATGGCGGCCAGGCTTTTCTCGAATTCGCGCAGCGTGCGGGCGTTTTCCATTGTGTTCTTGAGCCCGAGCTTGCCAAGTATGCCGCGGTATTCCTTGTTCAGCATGCCCTTTGCATCGCGGAATTTCCCGCCCATTATGGTCTCGCTTCCCTGAAGCGCGAAATGCGTTGGCTTTTGCTGCGCCTCGCCGCCGGAGTGGCTTTCCTGCCTGGCTTTCCCTGACCAAAGATGCATTGCCGCCATCGCCAGCCTCTCCACCTTTTTCGCGTCTTTGCTTCGCATCTTGCCCTGGTTTTTTGCAAGTTCGCAGAGGGCGGCGAGGTTGGCGGCCATGTCTTCCCCCGAAAATCCGACGGCATCGCAATCAAGATATTTCTCCGACAGCTCGGCAATCTCCTCGGCATGCCCTTTCGGGATGCATGCATTGGCTGTGGGCGCTGATGGGGCTTTTGGTCGCATGCAAAAGTTATGCCCAAGGCGCTTAAAAAGACTTGCCGCAAAACAGCCCTTGGTAATGGCATGAACGTAGAAGAAAGGTTCCCGGGCGTCTATCTTGTTGACGGAAGGCTTGCCACGCGCTCGATGGCGCCAGGCTTCCGCGTGTATGGCGAGAGGCTCGTGGACGCAGGCGGCGTGGAATACCGCCAGTGGGATTTGTTCAGGAGCAAGCTTGCTGCGGCAATGCACAAGGGGCTGAAGGAGATGCACATTGCCCCCGGCTCCACTGTGCTGTACCTCGGCGCGTCAACCGGCACCACGCCATCGCACGTTTCCGACGTCGTGGGGAAGGACGGCACGGTCTTTTGCGTGGAATTCGCGCAGCGCTCCATGCGCGAGCTTCTCACTGTTTGCGAGAGGCGCGAGAACATGCTGCCCATCATGGGCGACGCGCGCCAGCCGCATGAGTACGCGGACATGCTGGGAAGCGCGAAGGTGGACGTCATCTACCAGGACGTCGCGCAGCCCGACCAGGCAGACATCTTCATCAAGAACAGCAAGATGTTCCTGAAGAGCGGCGGCTGGGGCATGATTGCGATAAAGAGCCAGTCAATAGACGTCACGCGCCAGCCCAGAAAGGTCTTCGAGGAATTCGTCGCGCACGTGGGAAGCGAGATAGAGGTCGCGGACCAGATTGAGCTTTCGCCGTATGACTTGGAGCACCTGTTCATCACCGGGAAGAAAAAAATCTGAGATTTTTTCTAAAGCTGCGCCAGCTCGAGTGAACTACCCACGCCTGAAGGCGTGGGCTTCTTGGGAAATTAACAGAACGCAGACAGGCGCATCTGCATAGCTTCACTTTTTGCTTCCCTGATTGACTGATTCAGCTCCTTGAATTGATG
>JBAYMR010000009.1:0-61470 GCA_041663445.1 Candidatus Micrarchaeia archaeon | reverse complement strand
TTTTCCGGGTGTTTTGGCAGTATTTTCTCTATGCGCTTGCATACTTTCAATTGGCATTTGGTTCTTTTGCCTGCGCATATGCGATCTCACTCGCTTCTCTTCTGGTCCGCGAAGTAATTATGGCAGGGGTGGTTTTTAATGGTTTGCCCCACACTACCACAGCTTACGACTGTTTCTTTTCGGCAAGGGAAGGCGCATTTTCGTTGTTTTTCCATTTCCCACGCCTAAAAACTTCCATAAAGCCTTATTAATCAGCATGAACCAAGGAAAAACATGGAAATCGCAATCCTGGGCACAGGCAAGATGGGGAGCGCGCTGGCGGTAGGCATCGCCTGCGGAAGCGGGCGAGATTTTGCGCAAGAGCGCAAAACGGGGGCTGAGGCAGAACCGAAGCCTCCGGAGATCGCCTGCGGAAGCGGGCGAGATTTTGCGCAAGAGCGCAAAACGGGGGCTGAGGCAGAACCGAAGCCTCCGACGATTTCTAGCAAGGGAGCAAGGCTCACCCTGTGCGACCATTCCCATGCAAAGGCCGCCGCGCTTGCGAGGAAAATCGGCGCAAAGGCGGCAAGGACGGCAAAAGAGGCTACGGAAGGCGCAGACGCAATAATAATCGCGGTGAAGCCCGATGCGGTTTCCGCGCTTCTGGAGGAGATAAAAAAGGAGCTTGGCGAGACGCTCCTAATCTCCGTCGTTGCGGGCCTTCCCCTCTCGTACTTCAGGAAGCGCGTGCCAAAGAGCTGCCGAATCGCGCTCATAATGCCGAACCTCGCCGTCCAGGTGGGCAAGGGCGCCACGCTGTATTATGCAGAGTCCCATATTGACGCGAGGGAAATAGAGGCGTTGCTTGCGCCCACCGGCATGGTGATAAGGGCGAAGAAGGAGGGGGACATGGACTTTGCCTTCCTTACAAGCTCGGGCATCGCGTTCTTCCTTGCCGCAATCGAGGGCATGGCAAAGGCAGGCGAGGAAAACGGGCTTTCCTATTCCCAGTCGCTTGCGCTTTCAGCAAAGGCCGCCGAAGGCTCGTGCGCGCTGGTGCTGGAAAAAGGCATAAGGCCCCTTGACCTGGAAAGGATGGTGGCGACTGAAAAGGGAATCACCATGCGCGGCCTGTCCGTATTAAAGAAGGCAAAGGTGCAGCAGCGCTTCCACAACGCCGCCAATGCCGTGATAATGGAAGCGAAACGCAGGAGAAGGAAGAATGCCTGATTCTAGATGCCTGCTGCAAACTTCCAAAGCGAGCAGGATTTTATTGCCTTCAGGCGCGGCTCAGAGAAACGAAGCACGCTGTCCCTGCCAATGATGGCATATCTTTTGGTTATTCCGAGTTTTTCCGCCTGCGCGGAAAAAAGCCCGCGCACATCCGATTTGTCCAAGTGCCTGCCGCTTTTCACCTCAAACGCATACAGCCCCTTGCCACTAGGGACCAAAAAGTCAATTTCAGACGAGCGCGAGTTGTGGAAGTATTGCGCCGAAAGCTGGAATGCGGCATCGCATTCTGCGATTTTCCCGGCTTCCGCGCCATTTGAATAGGCAAGGAGAGTGGTGCAGAACGGATAGAATTTTTTGGAGGCAATCTCCATTTTGCGCGCATTTTTCATATAATTGTAAACCTTTCTCACAAGCCTGCTCCTCACCAAAAAATCCATGCACGCGGAAACGGATTTCCTCTCTGCGCCAAAATCCTTGGCAAGGTCTGTATAGTCAATAATCTGGCCCGGGTCCCTCACAACCACGCGGAAAATTCCGGACAGGAGCTCGGTGTCCAGCCCCTCATATCGGCTGTCCTCAAAAATCACCTTGCCCGCCACACTATTCACATATTCCGACGGTTCAATGCCAGAATCAAGCGCAAGATCCGGGTACTGCCTGGAAAGGTAACGGCGGTATTCATCACAGTAGGCATCTTCATCCCCCGAGGCAAGCCCCTCCTTTTTCCTGAAAAGAAGGTATTCCGGGAAGGAAAGCGGCAGGATGAGGAACGAGAGCATCCTCCCGGCAAGGCTTTCCTTCCTGCTTGTGCAAAGCGTGGAACCGCTTATCACCATCTTGATGTTTGGATAGCCGTCATACACCATCTTGATGAACGACTGCCATTCCGAAAGCCGCTCTATCTCGTCAAAAAACAAATAGGGTTTTCCAGTCCCAAGCGGCTCGCCACGCAGCGCTTCGTAGTCCTTAAGCACCTTCAATGGCTCAAGGGGCTTCTCGTCAAAAGAATGGAAAAGGATATCCTTGGGGTTCGCCCCATTCTCAATCAGCCTGTTTATGAGCTGCTTCATGAGCACAGTCTTGCCCGTCCTTCTCGGGCCCTCAAGGGAAAGCACGAGCCGGTTCCCCATCCGGGCCCATAGCTGTGGGAACGCGTGCCGCGTCTGGGGGTAATCGTAGCGTTCCGCCCTCCAATGGCGGTTCTCAAACCGAAGCATCTCTTCCACGTATCCTGTTTTCATCTAAAAGTTTATAAATAAGCTGCCAATAATGTAACAAAGTTGGCAATATTTAATGCCAACAATGTCGTTTTCCAAAAATCAGGATGGCGGGGGGATATTTATCGTCGTGGTATATATCCCTCTGAGGGTTTTCCCTTGAGCTTTACAAGCTCCTTTTCACCCATGCTTTCAAGGTGCAGCTCAAGCGCCTCTTTCAAGTTATCCAAAGCATCACCAATTGTCTTGCCTTGCGAAGCGGCATCCAGCTTAGGGCACCACGAAGTGTATCCTTTGCCTTCAGGGAAAACGACCGCCGAAGCCAATAAACTTTTCATGCGCCTCTCCTCAGCCCGCCCTTCTCAGGAGCGCCTGCCTGCCTTTCTGCGTGAGCTTGTAGAACACAAACTTCTTTCCCGGCGTGGCAACGCGCTCCACAAGCCCGGCCCCGGACAATGCCTGCAAATGTTCCACGACTGCAGCCTTGCTCTTGCCAAGCCTGGTGGAGATGTCCGTCGGTATCTTGTCCGATGAGGCCAATTCCTCCATTATGCCCGCGCGCGTGGGGTGGGAAAGCAGCTTTTCAGTGGCTGCATCAATCGCCGGCTCCTGCCTGCCCTGGAGTATCAGGTAAGACGCCACCAAAACCGCGAGGAAGGCGCCAAGGAGCTGCAGCATCTGGGTAATGCCAATCCCTTCCTGCGGCGCATGCTGCGCCAAGGATGCATCCGCTGCTTTTTCAGACGGCGCGCCCGATATTCCTGTTGCGGCTATTCCCATCCCGTTGTCCTGCATAATCGCGGATCTCGGGCTGGGCGCCTTTGCGCCCTCGCCAGCCCAGGTCCCATTCGCATCGCAATATGCCTCCTGCCCGTATGCCAAGGCAGGCATGGCATCAATATCGCAAACCGTGTAGAATTTCTCATTTGCAGCAAGCCATTCTATTTCCGAGGCAAGGGCGGATGGGCTCTCGCCCGCGCCATAGATGGCAACCGTTACCTTGCCTGCCGAAGAGAATGCAACGAGCGTATAATCGCCGAAATGCCCGTCCATCCCGATGTTTTCGGGCAGGCTTGCCGCGCCCGTGGAAAAAGAGGCAGAGCTTGTAGGGTAGGCAAGCGGAAGCGCGAGCAGCAATAGCACGAGCGGCAATGCATTTTTCATGGTGAAATCAGTGAAAAAACGCATTTAAATCGTTCGGTTTTTGTTTGGCTCGCCGCCAAACAAAAATCTGATGCATTTTGCCCTGGCAAAATGGCACATCGGTTTTCGTCCGGGCGCAAGAACAGGCTACGGCTTTGCAAGCTTTATGTCCGCCGCGGTGACGGTCTTCCTCCCGGCGTGCTTTGCCAGCCTGAGCGCGCGCGCCGAGATGTCGCCGCCGATTTTCTCAAGCATCTCCGCAAGCTCCATTGCCGCGCCGTCGCTCACCCTGCGCGCTCCGGCCTCGCGTATCAGCTTCTCAACAGGCGCTTTTGGAAGTATCACATAATCACTTTGGTAACATCATTGAAATTGAGTTTGGGCTTGAAAGACACCGCGCCACCTAGAGAATGACATTGAACTTTATCTTGGAAGCCCGCTCAACTGCCTGCTTGCCAAGCTTTTCGCTTTCGGGGCTGGCGAAATTGTCCAGAAATTCCCTTGTTTGTTTCTTTGTAAGCTCTATTACAGCTTTTATTTCCCGTGCCATATCAACCATCTGGAAGAATATGCATATTTCAAGACTTAAAGCTTTGCTTTGCCGCCCACACTGGCAAGCCTGCGCACGGGTTTGGCATGGCAGGCCGTTGCTCCACTGGCATGCTACTCCCCTCAAGTAAATAAACCCTGCGCCCCATTTTCCTGCCATGGCACCATTCCTGCGCGAGGGCATCACCCCCCGCGCCTACCAGTCGGCGATTGCCGCCTCCGCGCTCGCGCGCGGGAACACCCTGGTGGTGCTTCCCACGGGGCTGGGGAAGACGCTCGTGGCATTCCTGGTGATGGAAGGCTGCGTCGGCAAGGGGCGCGCGGTATTCCTCGCCCCCACAAAGCCGCTGGTGCGCCAGCACCACAGGACGTTCCTTGAGATGACCAATTTCCCGGAGGCGGACACGGCGCTGATAACCGGCGAAATCTCTCCGAAAAACCGCGAGGGGATGTGGAAGCGGAAAGTGTGCTTTTCCACCCCTCAGACGCTCCAGAACGATTTGAAAAAAGGCAGGGCAACTGCTGGCTTCGCGCTTTGCGTCGTGGACGAGGCGCACCGCGCAGTGGGGAGCTACGCATACACGTACGTTTCATCGGAATGCGCGAAAACCGGCGCGCTCATGCTCGGGCTCACCGCCTCGCCAGGCGGCAACAAGGCCCGGATTGAGGAAATCGTCGAGGCGCTTGGCATAAAGAACATCGAGATACGCACCTCCGAAGACGCGGACGTGCTGCCCTACATGATGCCCCTTGACGTTACATACGTGCGCGTGCCTCTGGGGAAAAGCTTCACGCAGGCGCGGCTTCTCCTCGAGGAAATGCTCCACGAGCTTGCGGACAGGCTCTCGTCGTTCGGCATGCACGTGCCTTTCCGCTCCAAGCGCGCCCTTGTGGAGCTTCGCGCAAGGATACTCCGCATGCCTGAAAAAAGCCGCTACACCGCGCTTTCCTTCTATGCATCCGTATTCAACCTCTCGCACATGCTGGAGCTTATCGAGACGCAGGGGCCAGGCCCCTTCCTTTCCTATGTGGGCAAGATGGAGGCAAGGGAAGACACGAAGGCGCGCCATCGGATATTCGCGGACAGGCGCTTTGCCGAGGCGGTGCAAATCTGCCAGTCCGCCGAGGCGCACCCCAAGCTTGTGAAGCTCTCCGAGCTTCTATCTGCCCCGGCGGCAAAGGGCGAGAAAACGCTGGTGTTCGCGCAATACCGCGACTCGGTGAAGGCGATAGTGGAATACCTCCGCGCAAAGGGGTTTTCCGCCGAGCGCTTCGTGGGCAAGAAGGAAGGCGTGACCGCCGAGGAGCAGAGAAAGACCATCGAGCGCTTCTCGCGCGGGGAATTTTCCGTGATGGCGGCAACGTCCATCGGCGAGGAGGGGCTGGACATCCCGTCCGTCGACACCGTGGTGTTCTTCGAGCCAATACCTTCCGAAATCCGCTCCATACAGAGGAGGGGCAGGGCGGGAAGGCTGCGCGCAGGCAAGGTGGTCGTATTGGTCGCGGAAGGCACGCGCGACGAGGGGCATTTGCAATCGTCAAGGAAGAAAGAGGAGAACATGAAGAAAATCGTGGGGAGGATGAAGCGGCAGTTTGCACATTCAACCGGGCAGGCGTTGGCCCCTTCCGGCGCTTTGCAAACCGCGGCCCCGCCTGCCAGGAAAAAGAGGAAAGGGGAGGCGCAGAGCAAAATCACCGATTTCTGATTGCGCGCCCCAGCACCTTTTAATTCTATTTTGCCTTTTTCCTGCCATGGAAACGCAAAAATGGCACTCGCTTGCGCTTGAGGACGTGTTCCGCGCGCTTGGCTCTGAGCACTCCGGCCTGTCCGGGGCCGAAGCGGAAGCCCGCCTGGGCAAGTTCGGGCAGAACAAGTTCGCGGAAATAAAGCGCGACCCATGGTATGCCATGCTCCTGAAGCAGTTTTCCTCCCTCCCGATAATAATGCTCATAGCCGCGGCTGCAATCTCGTTCGCAATCGGCTTCACCCTCGACAGCAACAAGCTCCTTGACGGCGCGGCAATCACCGTCGCCATATTGCTCTCGGTCTTCTTCGGCTTTTTCCAGGAGTACAAGGCGGAAAAGGCGATGGAGGCCCTCAAGCGCATGGTGACGCAGCGCTGCGTGGTGGTGCGCGCGGGCAAGGACGTGATGATAGACTCCACCATGCTTGTGCCCGGCGACGTGGTGGTGCTTGAGGAAGGCAGCCGCGTGCCTGCCGACATCCGCCTGATAGAGTCCACCAATCTCGCATCCAACCAGTCCATGCTCACGGGCGAGTCGCGCCCGAGCGCCAAGGAGCCCTGCGCGCTTCCCCAATCCGCTGTGCTTTCCGAGAGGAGGAACCTGCTGTTCTCCGGCACCACGCTGGTGCGCGGGCACTGCCGGGGCATCGTGGTGGAGACCGGGATGCACACCGAGTTCGGGAAGATTGTGGGCTTTGTGGCGCAATCCGCGGACAAGGAGACCAACCTGCAAAAGAGCCTGGCAGAGCTTTCAAAGGTATTGGGCTACGCAGGCCTTGGGTTCGCCCTGGTGTTTTTCGTGATAGGCATGATGCGCGGCGAATCAGCCGTGGACATGTTCGTGGTGGCGGTCACATTGGCCGTCGCGGTAATCCCCGAGGGGCTTCCCACCGTGCTTGCAATCACGCTTGCAATAGGCGTGCAGAAAATGGCGCACAAGAACGCCATAGTGCGCAAGATGCCCTCTGTGGAGACATTGGGCTCGGCGACGGTAATCTGCACGGACAAGACCGGCACAATCACCCAGAACAGGATGATGGTGCAGGAAATCGCGCTTGCTGAAAAGGCGTATGAGCTTGGCGGGGGCAGCCGCCTGCATTCGGCATTCGAGCGCGATGCCGTTTTCCGCCGCGCAATCGAAGTGATGTCATTCTGCAACAACGCGATAATCGTGGAGGAGGACGGGGAGAAAAAGCCGTCCGGCGACCCCACGGAAACCGCGCTCCTTTCTGCGGTCTTCTCCTGCTGCGGCAATGCAAGGCCTGCAAGGTCGTCCCACGCGCAGCTTGCCGAGATTCCATTCGATTCCGAGCGCAAGATGATGAGCTCGGTCAGGCAATACGGCGGCAAGCGCATTGCGTTCGTGAAGGGCGCGCCCGAGCGCGTGTTCTCCCGCTGCAAAAAAATAATGCTCCAGGCGGGCGAAGCCGACCTCTCGCCAAAGTGGCGCAAGAAAATGGCTGGCGACGCGCAGTCCATGTGCGAGGACGGCATGCGCGTGCTTGCGCTCGCCTACAGGCCCGTCGGGAAAAAGGGGAAGTACACCGCGCAGAACACCGAGCGCGACCTGGTGCTTGTGGGGCTTGTGGCTATGGAAGACCCGCCCCGCCCCGAAGTGCCAAACGCCATCGCGCTTTGCAAGTCCGCAGGCATCCGCGTGGTGATGCTCAGCGGCGACTCATTGCCCACCGCGCGCGCGATAGCGTCCCGCGTCGGGCTGCTTTCGCCGGGGCAGAACGCTTACGACAGCAGCGAGATTGACGGCATGTCCGACTCGGAGCTCAAGGAGGCAATCTATTCCGCAGGCGTGTTCGCGCGCGTAACGCCTGAGCAGAAGTACAGGATAGTCGAGGCATTCATGAAATGCGGCGAGGTGGTGGCGGTCACCGGGGACGGGGTGAACGACGCGCCTGCAATACGCAAGGCGGACATAGGCATTTCCATGGGCATCACGGGCACGGACGTCACAAAGGAAGTCTCCGACATCGTGCTTACCGACGACAACTTCGCATCCATCATGCACGCGGTGCGCTACGGCAGGACGACCTACAACAACATAAAGTCGTTCGCGCGCTACCAGATTTCCACCAACGTCGCCGCGCTCCTCCTAATGTTCGGCACGCCCGCGCTCGGGCTCCCGACCCCGCTCCTTCCCCTCCAAATACTGTGGATAAACATCATGGTGGACGGCCCGCCGGCTCTCGCGCTCGGCGCGGAGCCGCCCAAGCACACCGAGATGGACGTGCCCCCGCGCAGCCCGAAGGAGAGGTTCCTGAGCAGGAACCTTCTCATATCCATTTTCTTCCTTGGCTCCACGATGGCGCTGCTTGCATTCATTGTGTTCTCCTACTACCAGGCGTTCATGCCTGAAAAGTCGTTCACCGCCGTGTTCACGCTGTTTGTCTTCCTTCAGCTTGCAAACGCCATGAACTGCCGCTCTGGCAAGCACTCGGTGTTCACGCGCTTTTTCGGCAACCCATACCTTCTTGGCGCCATCGCGCTCTCCGTCGCGCTCCAGCTCCTCATAATCTATTATGCGCCGCTCGAGGCGGTTTTCAAGACCGTGCCGCTCGAGGCATCCGACCTTGCCCTGCTAGTGCTCGCCTCCATGGCGCTGGTAGGCGTTGAAGAGATGAAAAAGAAGTTCCTTCCCAAGACCACGGCATATTAGGCGCGCAGAGCCACGGCTGCGTTTCCTGCCTTTCGCATGTGCCCTGGCGCGCCGGCATTTCCTGCCTAGTGCCGCAACCGCGCTGCCTGTGCCTGCCTCCTTATGCAAGCCTCGCCCGCTCTTCAGGCAAGCCGCCACGTTACACGCGGGCGCTGGCCCTGCGCCTGCGGGAACGCCTGCGCCAGCTTGCTGCGCCCTGTCAAATAAGCAAAAGATGTCTCCTTCCCAAGGGGGCTGAAAGCCATCTTCGCCTCAATGTCAGTTCTGCTCGGCACCCTCTTTTGCTCAAGCGCGAATGCCGCCGACTCGCGGACCGCCGCGCAGAGCCTCCTGTTCCCGGCAATCTTCCCAAGCGTGCTCAAGTCGTCATGCTCCACGCACTTCTTGATTATCTCCATGCAAACCGGTATGAGCGCCTTCTCAACCCGCGAGAGCGGCTTGAGCTCATAAACATTGAGCCCTGTTTTCTCCTTGAGAAGCACGTACTTCTTCCCGTCATAGCCAAGGAATTTCTCCTCCGCCTTCCCATTTTCCAAAAACGAGCTTACCACGCAGGAATCGATGATTTTTGCCTGCCTTGATATTTCCTCCGGGGTTCCGCCGACACTGAAGGCAAACTTCGGCCCTGCCATGTAAGCCACCAGGTCATATGCAACCCTCGCGTTCCCATACTGCTTGATGAGCGATTCGCTGCCCCTCACAATCGTTGCAGCCACCTGCCGCCTCAACTTGCCTGACGTGGCGCAGAGCATGTCGGCCAGCGCCTTCTGCGCCTCCATTTTCGCCTCAAGCGGGAAAACAAGGCGCTCCCCCAAATATTCCTGTTCGAAGTTCATTTTGCCGAACGGGGCGCGGTGCGCCTGCGCGCTGTAAATCTCTGCCGTGAAAATGAAGCCGTTCCCCACGCTTGGCCATCCGTATCCCTCGCTGGAAACCGCCCTGCAGCACACGATGTCCGAAAGGTTCTGCGCAATCCGCGCCACTTCAGCCTTGCCCGGGCTTTGCAGCATCGGCATAATCCCTGAATAGCCCCTGACAAATTTCATGCCTTCGCTAACAAGCATCCCATACGCCTCAGCGGGCTCGCGGGGTCCATCGGTATCTTTGCTGGTTGTTTCAATAATCATATTGCGTCACCTGCAGCACCAATTGTGGTAATAAGGGTTTATATTTGTTAGTGTTTGCCCGGGCGCGGGCGGTTTGCAGCCTCCGCCGTCCTCCATCCAAAAGCAAGGGCTACTCTTCCCTTTTCATTTTCGCAAGCACTGCCTTTGCGCGCTTCTGCGCCTCTCCCTCGCCCAGTTGCACCAGCACCGCGCCCTCGTTGGGCTGGCCGTAGATGAGCGTGCCCTGCTTCGCGCGAGCCATCACCAAAAGCGCGGACAGGTCGTCCTCGCCGAAAACAAGCACCGCGCCCTTCCCGTCGTCAAGCACGCGCTTCACCGCGATTTCAAGCTCCTCGCTTATCGCGCCGGCGCCCGAGAGCACCACGAACGCCGCCTTGGCGTGGGGCGCGAGCTTCTTCTTCATCTCGACGGGGATTTCCTCGCGCTTTATCTTGAAGTCGAAAATCAGGATGTCCGGCGCTATCCCCGCGTCGATGAGGTCTATTGCGCACTGGTCGCCCACGCTTACGAGCGGGCGCGCAGCCTTCCTCGCAGCCTCAATAACGGCACTGCCGCTGAGCAATTTTCCAAAAGGCTTCCTTACCTCGCCGCGCATCCCTTCAGGAAGGATAAGCATGGGATTACTCCAGCACCTTGCTCGTGCCGTCTTGCTTCCCAACTATGGCGGCGACATTCCTCGAGGTGAAAATTCCGCTGTCCACCACGCCTGGCATCTTCACGATGTCCTGCTCCAGCTTCTCAGGGTCAGGAATATTCTGGAAATCAGCATGCAATATGAAATTCCCGTTGTCCGAGACGAACTTCCTCCCATTGTCCATCCTCGTGGGGGCGGACTTTGCGCCCAGGCCCACAAGCTCGCGGCGCACCGGCTCCTCGGCAATCGGCATCACCTCGACAGGCACGATGCCGGACAGCCGCTTCACCAGCTTGCCCTCGCCCACCATCACGTAGAACCTGCGCGCGCGGTAGTCCACTATCTTTTCGCGCACCAGCGCCCCGCCCAGCCCCTTGATGAGGTTGAGTTTCGGGTCCACCTGGTCTGCGCCGTCAAATGCGGCGTCCAGATTGTCTATGGTGTCAAAGCCGGCAAGCGTCAAGCCGAGCTTTTTTGCCTGCTCTTCGGACGCGCGCGAGGTGGCGATGCACGCCAAATCCATGTCTTCCTCGCTGTTTGCCTTTCCGAGCAAATCTATGAAAACCTCGGCGGTGGAGCCTGTGCCAAGCCCTATGCACATTCCCTTCTTCACGAATGAGAGCGCCTTTTGCGCCGCTGCCTGCTTTGATTTGTCTGCCATGCTGGAAAATAAGCCGCGAGCATTTTTATTCCTGCTTCCCATCAGATGGAGCGGAGGATGTCCGCCTTGGTTATTATGCCGGCAATCCTGCCCTTGTCGCTCACCAGCACCGCAGGATGGTGGCGCAGGAGCGCTGCGACAGCCGATACCGGGGTTGCGGGGAGCACTGACGGGAAAGGCTCGCCCATGGCATCCTCCACGCGCATCCTCTTGATGTCATCCCCGCGTGAAAAGCAGGAAAGCAGCCCCTCCTCGGTCAGGCTGCCCACGACCTGCCCGCCGCGCACGACGGGCAGCTGCGAAATCGCCTTTTTCCCCATCGCCGATGCGGCAAGGTGCAGCGCGTCGCCGGGCGCCACCGACTCCACACCAGCATGCATTATGTCGCGCGCCCTGCCCTCGCTGCCGGAAGCGGCCAGCTCCAGCGCCTCGACTATCCTTTTCACTTTGGAATAGGCGGCATCCACGCTGCCAGCCTCTATCTTCGCCACAAGCGACTGGGAAACCCCCGCCGCGCGCGCAAGGGCGTGCTGCGTCAGGCCGAGCTTCCTCCTTTGCGCGCCAATCCACATTGATTCTTCCATGGCAGGAATATTCCAGAACAGTTTTTATTCCTATGTGACCTACTTCAGCAGCTCGCCGACCAACGGATACTTTTCGGGGATGTCCTTCCTCTCGTGGACGTACAGCGCGGTTCCCGGGCTCTTTCCAATAAGGATGGCGAGCTTCTCCGCGTCCCCGCCTGAGCGGGCGACCAGCCCCTGCAGTATCCTGTCTGCCCTGGGCTCGTACTTCTCAAGGTATCTGTAAGCATCCAACGGGCCGCGCACATTGCCCCCGACTGAAAAAATGCCTGCCTTGCCCCTTGCGTTGTCTGACTGCGACTGGATTGCGAGCCAGAGCCTCTTCTGCCACGTGTTCCCGACCCTCACCCTCTGCAAGTCCTGATTGAAAAGCGTGTCTATCTTCGGCGGGGAGTTTTTCGTGGCCGGCCCGCACCTACAAACTACGTCAAACACAAACATCACCTGCCATTTTCCACTCCTTACTGTTTTTATAACTATCTGCAACATTTATTCCGATGGGAATCGTCGTGTAAAAAGAAGCAAAAAGTGCCAAGGGTGTGATTTGAACACACGACTTCCAGATTTCTCCGGTTGCTGGTTTCAGGGAACAGTTTCCCCGCGTTGCCTTTGTATATCATCGTGCGCGGGCGCGCACTCATCACTCATCGATTTCCCGCCTGCAATGCGCAGTTGGGTTCTATGAGTCTGGCACTCTAACCAAATTACCCTGCGGAAGTGCCTGCACTTCCACATCTGAGTTACCTTGGCACAATTCGGGTATTTGAGAAGGAAGGATTAAAAATGGGGTTCAGCAGCCTTCGGGCTAGGGGCGGTTGGTTGGGAGCGGCAGGTAGTAGCCTGCCTTCTGTTTCAGACGGCATTGGACTGAGCGGCACAAAGGCCTTGCACCGCGCACGGCATCGCTGCACGGGCCGTTTCAACCCGCGTTGCGCATCTCCTTGCGTCATCTTCATCTGCGCAGGCGGTTCTGTCGTTTCTGTTCCCGATGTCCCCTTAAGGGACAGCGACTCTTGCGGTGGGCAGAACTTCCTCCGTCGGCGCTTGCGCGCCTTGGTAAGCCGTCCTTCCGCCGCTCCCGCTACCGTTCCTGTTGTGATTGGATAAAAAGCTTTGCCTCAGTCGCCGCTTCCCTTGTTGAGCCTGGAAAGCAGGACAAATACCATGACTGCCGAAATGAGGCCTGCGGCGTACGGCACCCACATCTCATCGAGCCCGGCGCGCGTGTCGTTCCACACGTACGCTATCGCATAGCCTACTCCCAGCGCCACCAGTACCTTGGCGAAGCTTATCAGCGCCCTCATCTTGTCAGATGCCATACTGCGCTTTTTCCATTAAGGGTTAAAAGCCTGCCTTCGAACACACAAGAGGGGGATGAAATGGGATTCCATTACGTGAGTGTAGCAGGGCTTGCGCTTATCGCAGCCGCATGGTGGCTGCAGTACAGGAAAATGTCGCAAGGCAGATTGGAAGTCACGCGCGAGTTTGCCATTTTCCAGGCGGCAGGCGTCGCCCTTCTCGTAATGGACGGCTTCCTGGGCGGCGCGTACGACCTTGCAGCAATGAACCTTGTCACGTGCGGCGGCGCGCTCCTCGTCCTTTCCAAGGCTAAGGGGTAAGGAAAAAGAAAACGGGCTTTTTGCCCTGCAAAAAATGTTTCCACTTTTTCTTCTGAAAAAATGAAAATGGACTCGGGGGGATAATCGGACCTTTTCCGTTGACGCTTTTCGAAGCGTCGAAAAGGGTCATTCGAACCCCCAGCCTCCTGCACTCCGGAGACTGCTGTCTCCGTCGCGCCTTTTCGCCGCGCGAAAAGGCTGTGCCATGCAGGCGCGCTACCGTTGCGCCATTCGCGCCATTGGAAGCCATTTCCGGAAAGAACGCGCGCCCTCCCACGCCAGAAACAGAACACAAGGTTCGCGTAAACGTGTCCTTGGGTAAAAGTGTGTATAATAACGCCAAAAGGCATGGTCTGAACCTAAGCCACCTGTGTAACTCCTTTCTAGCGTTCCACGTCGGCAATAAAGAGAATCTTGAGTGGACTCGGGGGGATTCGAACCCCCAGCCTCCTGCATGCCATGCAGGCGCGCTACCGTTGCGCCACAAGCCCAAAAACGAAAGAAAAAAACTTTAGGCAGGCGAGATGTAGACGACAGAGTCGCCGCGCAGGAGCACGGTCCCGATGCCGCGCTTTACCTCGCCATTGGCAAGCTCTTCCGCCTTCTCAAGCACGATGTTCATGTGCACGTCGTATGAGACCATGAGCCCGCGGATGTCGCGTCCTCCCTTGAGCCCCACCACAACGTTGTTGTTGAGCGCTGCATTCAATATGTCAAACGGCCTTTTTTCAGTCATTAACCCCACCTCCTTATGAAAAATTCCTAAAAGGGAATCTTTCAGCAGCGGAGCCTCTCGGGCCCCGCTCAAAAAACCAAATAGGGTGCGTCTTTTCAGTTGGGAAACGTTTTAAACCTGCACCGTCATCTTTCAAGCGGTGGGATGGTGGACTCTTTCACTCAAAGCGAGCAAAACATCCTTTCTCAGTTCTGCACCAGCACCACGTCTGACGTTTTCTGCCTCATGAACCTTCCCGAGGCGGTAAAGGGCGCGCTTTTCTCCCGCTACTCCCGCTCATCAAAGTCGCTTCGCCGCGTGTTGCTTGACGAATTCATACTGAACCCGGAATCCGGCTTTGACGCCATCGTCGGAGAGGTGAAAAGCCGCGGGGAGTCGCAAATCGTGGCCACGAAAAAGGCGGAAGATTTCTATGACAGGGTGCTTGTGGGCTATGGCGACGACTCGGTTGCGGAGCTTGGCGGCGCGCACCTCGCCGCGGAGAGCATCTCCATGCTCGCCGCAAAATTCATGCAGGACTCGCGAATCGGCATCTCCCCGCTTGAAAAGTCCACGCGCTATGTCTATTTCGACCAGAAAATCGGCGGGAAATACCGCTACCTGCGCGAGGAAAAAATAATGTCGTCCCGCTTTGCGGAGCGCTACGCCGAGGCATGCGACCTCCTCTTCGATGCCTACGCCATGCTCATCCCCAGGCTCGCAAAAATGGAGGAGGAAAAGAACCCGCGCGCGCCGGACGTGAGCGAGCGCGCGTACGCCGCCACCATCCGGGCAAAGGTGTGCGACCTGCTGCGCGGCATCCTTCCAGCCGCAACACTCACCAACGCCGGCTTTTTCGGCAACGGGCGCGCGTTCGAATACCTTCTTGCAAAGATGTATGCTTCCCCCCTGTCCGAAATGCGCGCAATCGCGCCGCAGGCGCAGTCCGAGCTCGGCAAGGTCATCCCCTCGTTCGTGAAGCGCGCGAACGACAGGTACGGCAGGGAAATGCAGGCGTATTTCATCGAGAACCGCAGGCAGCTCGCCGCCCTCGCTTCCAAGCACGCAGCGGCGGCTTCACCCGACTCTTCAAGCACCGCGCTCGTGGAATTCGATTTCGACGCCGAGGACAAGGTGCTGTCCGCCATCATCTTCCCGCAGCTGCACTGCTCCTACGAGGAGGCGCAGGCAATCGCCAAGCGCCTGCCGCCTCAGGAGCGCGCCGCGCTCCTGCGCGCCTACATCGGCACGCGCGCGAATCGGCGCCAAAAGCCAGGCAGGGCATTCGAGAACACGTTCTATACTTTCGCAGTCACCGGCAACTTCGGCATGTACCGCGACCTCCACAGGCACAGGATGATGAGCCAAGAGCGCCAGCTTCTCACCACCGCGCATGGCTTTGACATGCCGCAGGAACTGGTTGACGCAGGCTTTGACAAGCAAGTTTCTGACGCGCTTGCGCCTGCCGAGGCGCTTTTCCGCGAGATGGAAAAGGAAATGCCCTATGAAGCGCAGTACGTCGTGCCGCTGGGCTTCCGCATGCGCTGGTACATGAAAATGAACCTGCGCGAGGCATACCATTTCTGCGAGCTTCGCTCCATGCGCCAGGGGCACCCGGATTATCGGAAGGTCGCGCAGGACATGCACGCGCTCCTCCAGAAAACGCATCCGCTCCTTGCATCGGGCATGAAATTCGTTGACCACGAAAGCTACGCGCTCGAGCGGCTTGAGGCCGAGAAGAAAATAGACAGGAAGCTTGAGCAGCTGGGGCAAAAGAAAAATTAGGCAGGCGGCAGACAGTATTTCATCCTGGTTTATCCTCCCGCCATATTGCTAAAAAACAGTCTCAAATAGTCTCCTCAGAAGTGCTTCAAAATCCGCTCTCTTACCAGCAGTTTTCAATGAATTCTGCTGCCACACCAGCAGTTTTTTAATATTAAGCCCCCCATCACTCTCATGGCAGTGCCAACCACGAAGGAAATAATGGATTATTCGCCTTTCAACACGGGCGGATTTGAGGAAACGCCAAAATTCAGGCGCAACATCTATGCCTCGCTTGAAAAGGCGGCTGCCGGCAAATACATCACGGCACTGAGCGGGCTGCGCAGGGTGGGGAAGACGGTGCTTCTCAAGCAGCTTCTCCAAAAAAAGGGCGGTGCGTATTTCTCATTTGACGAGCAGAAATACTGGAACACGGAAAGCCTATCCGCCGTGATTGAAACTTTTTTGGACCATGGGTTTTCCACAATCGTGCTTGACGAGATTGGCAATGTGGAGGATTGGGCTGGGACTCTCAAGAAGCATTATGACAGAGGCAATGCGAAATTCCTCATAAGCGGCTCGGCGTCATTGAAGATAAAGAAGGGCAGGGAAAGCCTTGCAGGAAGGATGTTTGAGTACCATGTGCCGCCTTTCCAGTTTGACGAATACTTGGCAAAGAATGGGCGGGCACAGGCAGTTTCATCAATATGGAAAATGCGCGCGCATCCCGGCGAGCTGCCGCAATTTTTGATGGCCGGCTCGTTCCCCGAAATCCACAACGAAGCGCCCGAGGCGGCAAGAAAATACGTCTCCACGCTTGCCGACAAGGCGGTTTTTGAGGATATCCCAAACAGGTTTGGCATAGAGCACCGCGCAAAGCTGGCCGACCTCCTGAAATATTGCGCGACTTTCTCGGCGTCCCTGTATTCCGAGTCAGGCATATCTTCCACACTGGGCATTGGCAGGAGCGCGGTTTCGGATTACATTTCCTACCTGGGCCAAAGCTACCTTGCCGGCGTGCTTTTGGAGGAAGGCTCGCTTGCCAGCGCGCTTAAGAAGACAAAAAAACTGTTCATTTCATGCCCATCCCTTTACTGGGCTCTTTCCGACTCATACTCCGAAGGCGCATCTGCCGAAGTGGCGGTTTATGACCGGCTTTGCGCATGGGGCGAGATGCCAAAGTTTTACCGCGATTACCAGAAGCGCGAAGTGGACTTTATTGTGCGTGGCGTGCCGATGGAAGTCAAGTTCAGGAACCAGATAGGCGCGCAGGACTATTCAACGCTTCTCTATTACATGGAAAAGAAAAAGGCCGCTTTTGGCATAATGGTGACGAAAAGCGCTTTTGATGAGAAAAAGATTGAAGGCAGGCGCATACTGCAAATCCCGCTTTCGGTATTCCTTTGTGCAAAAGACTTTAGCGCGCTTCTTGTTGCCTGATTTCCTAGCCAGCCGGCATTCCTTTCAGCCCGAACCAGTCGCCAAGCACTTTTCCCACGAGATAGCCCACAAGCGCGGCGAGCATGCCGACAGCCGCCATCTCAATGCCGCTTTTCAGCCCGTTGCCAACAGTGATGCGCGCCTTGTACACGCCGGCTCCGAACAGCACGAGCGTGGAAAGCAGGAGCGAGGGGACGAGCGCGTCTGACACGGATAGGAAAATGAACGGGATAAGCGGCAGGAGCGAGCCGATAAGCGCCGCGCCGCCCACTATCGCGGCGGAGCGCAATGGCGCGGCAGGCTCCGGGGGCGTGAGCCCAAGCTCCTCAGCCATCATCATGGACAGCCACATCTCCGGGTTGGAGCATGTGTTCTCCACCATCTGCGAAAGCTTCTTGCCCCGGTATCCCTTCCGCATGTAAATTAGCCGTATTTCCTCGGTTTCGATGTCGGGCAGGTGCTCCATCTCCCATTTCTCGTTCTCAAGCTCGCGCTTGTAGTGGTCCTCATCCGCGCGCGCGGAGGCATAGGCAACCGCCGCCATGGAGACTGACTCCGCAAAAGTGGCGACAAGCCCTGCGATGAGCACCACGAACCTGTCGTTTGTCGCCGATGCCACTCCCAGAACTATGCCCAATACGTTGACAAGCCCGTCCTGCCCGCCCAGTATGACGTCCGAGAGTAGCGCGCCCGCGCCGCCCTTCATTTTCCTTTCCTTGTCAAGGTGCGCCTGCGCCTTGGCGGAAAGCCTGGCAACGTCCGAGTCTTTGTCTTCCATCGCTTCACTTCAGGACGGAAAGCTTCTTCCCGACCTTCTCGAATATCGCGAGCGCGTCGTCCAAGTCCTGCTTGCTGTGCGCGGCAGTGACCATGAGCCTGATTCTCGCCTTGCCCTGCGCAACCATGGGGAAGACAATCGGGAGCGCGAACACGCCCTCGTTGAAAATCCCCGTGGCAAAGTCCTGCGCAAGCTTGGATTCCCCGAGCATGATGGGCGTAATCGGGGTTTCGGACTCGCCAGTGTTGAAGCCCATCCTCTTCAGCTGGCGCTTGAAGTATTTTGTGTTCCTCCAAAGCTTCCTCACCAGCCTGTCGTCAGCCTCCAGAAGCTCGATGGACGCCTTGCATGCCGCAACCGTTGCAGGCGGGGCGGAGCCGGAGAGCAGGAAGGTGCGCGCCTTGTTCTGCAGGAAATCGTAAAGCGCCTGCGAGCCTGACACGTAGCCGCCAACCACGCCGAAGCCCTTGGAGAACGTGCCCATCTCGCACTCTATCTTCCCCTCAAGCTTGAAGTGCGAGACAATCCCCCTGCCGTGCTCGCCCAGCACGCCGTCGCCGTGCGCGTCGTCCACGTAGGTGAACGCGCCGTACTGCTGCGCCAGCTCGTGTATCCTGTCCAGGGGCGCGATGTCGCCGTCCATGGAGAACACGCCGTCGGTTATGATGAATATCTTCTTGTACGTGCCCTTTGCCTTGGCCTCGCGGAGCACGCGCTCAAGGTCTTCCATGTCCTTGTGCTTGAAAATCGCGCGCTCGCACTTTGACAGCCTCACGCCGTCAATGATGCTGCCGTGGTTGAGCGAGTCGGATATCGCCAGGTCGCCCTCGACGACAAGCTGCGGGAGCGCGCCCGAGTTTGCGGCAAAGCCCGTCTGGAAGTAAAGCGCCGCCTCGGTGTTCTTGAAGCGCGCGATTGCCTTCTCCAGCGAGATATGGAGGTCCTGCGTGCCTGCGATGGTGCGCACCGAGCCCGAGCCGACCCCGTACGCGCGCACCGCGTCAATCGCCGCCTTTTTCAGCTTCTTGTTGTTGGAAAGCCCGAGGTAATTATTCGAGCAGAACATGATGACGTCCTTGCCCTCGACCTTCGCGCGCGGGATGGACGGGCCCTGCAATTGGCGCAGCTTCCAGTCCAGGCTCTTCTCGCGCAGGGCATTGACCTCTGTTGTCAGGTACTCGTCAAGTTTGGATGCCATATTTTCACCTTTTTTTGTAGTGGAATTTCTATAATTCCACTGCTGAAAAACTTCTCTGGAAGTTTTTCATCCGGGAAAACAGGCAGACTCCCCGAAGGGCTTCTGCCCGTTTGGCCTTGGCTGGAATTCAGAGTTAGGCATTAAAAGGCTGCTTTTATTTCCAACGACTATTGCCGAACCATCTCCACCGGCATGCCGCCCTGCGAACAGTTATAAGCAGAATACGGCGCAATTTTTCCGGTTTTCATGCGCCACTTCATACGCTTCTACTCCGGCGAGGGCAAGCCCACGATATTCTTCCGCGCGCCCACTTCCGGGTTTGGCACGCTCGTGCTCTCCGGCGCGCAGGACATAAATTTCTCCGACCAGCCCTCATGCATAGGCTACAAGGCGCCGGACGGCTACCACGAATGCAGGAACGGCGCGATACACACGCGCCAGTGCCCCACATGCGCGGCGCTTGACATGTCCCGCGCGTACACCAAGGGGGATTTTTCCGGCTATCCCGGCGTCTACGAGGCAGCCAAGAAGGAGGAATACATCCTCTACTTGGCGGGATTTGGCGAAAAGATACTCAAGTGCGGCGTCACGCGCCTTGAGCGCTTCGAGTCGCGCATGCGCGAGCAGGGAGCGGACTTTGGCTGCATAATCGCGCAATTCACCGGCCCTGACAGGGTGTATGCGGCGGAATCGTCGGTCCAGTCCCGCTTCATGTTCTCGAACTCGGTGAGGATTTCGCAGAAGCTCCGCCTGCTGGAATTCGACAAGGGGGAGGCGCGCGAGAACTTCGCAAGCGCAATCGAGCTTGTGAGGAACTCCGGCGCGGTGCCCGACTTCACCCCCAGCATCCGCGATTTCTCCGAGTTCTACCCGCGCGCGGTGCGCGTGGAGGAGACCCACACCATAGTAGGGGAGATACTCGGCGCAAAAGGCGAGATACTGCTTTTCAAGTCGGGGCATGGCAGGCACTTTGCAGTGAACATGAGGAAGAAAGTGGGCACCTTTTTCTGACTAGCGTATCGGCGCGTACATCTTGGAAGGCGAGCGCAGGAAGTGCGTGGATATGAAGTTGCCGGTGTGGAAAGCAGCAAAGTTCCAATATCCCCACTTGCGCACGCGGCGCATCGAGATGAGCACTATCGCGTTCCCGGCATAGGCGAACTTCCCCTGGTGCATGAGCTTCATGCCCAGGTCGGTGTCTTCCGAAGTAGTGAGGCGGGGGTTGAAGCCGCCGCATTTCTTGTACGCTTCAGCGCGCGCCGCGACATTGTCGCCGTTCACGTATGCAAGCCCTATGCTGTTGAGCACTGCGGCGAGGAAATTGAGTATTCCCGCCCCGATTTCCTCCACGAACTTGCCTTCCAGGGGCTTTACGCTCCCCACCGCCCATGCCACTTTCTTGTCCTCGAAAGCATCGTAGATATTCTGCAGCCAGCCTTGGCAGGGCTGGACATCGGAACTCATGAAAGCATAAATCCTGCCGCGCGCCACCTTTGCAGCGGAATACCTGCCGCCTGATGCGGTGCCGAATTTTTCCTCGACAACGCGCGCGCCGTAATCGCGCGCAATCTTCTGGGTGTTGTCCGTGCTGTTGCCGTCGCCCACGATTATCTCATACGTGCCTGAGAATTTTTGCCGCCTTATTGCGGCAAGGCATGCGCCGATGTATCTCTCCTCGTTGTAGGATGGCACTATCACAGACACGTCTATTTTTTTCACCATAAAAGCACCTACAGCAATCCTGCCCCGTCCTGTGCCGTCTTTGCCTTGAGAAGCATAAAAGGCTTGCGGGGAAGGCTCAGCGCGGCATCCGAGAACAGCGTGTGCCCGAGCATTGCCATGCTTGCGCGCGGGTTCGACTCCATCTCCGGCGTGCACCATGCCGCCAGGCCCGATTTCTGCGCAAACTGCCTTGACGCCATCACAAGCCCGTTCCAGCTTTTGTCCCCGAAAAGCGCGTCAAGCGCCTCCTCGCCGGCGGCATTCACGATTTTTTTCCACTCGGGGGACCTTATCACGCTCGATGTCTTTATCGGCGTGTAGAATGCGATTTCAAGCTCCTTTTCCTCGAAAGGCAGGGCAAACGGCTTCTCGGACGGGCTTCTCCGCGCAATCATGCCGCCCATCGCCTCGGCATCCACGCCCGACAGGCCAGTGCCGCACTCCACGTCGGCATCGTGCGCGATTTTTATGCACTCCTCCCGCGAGAAGCCGGTGCCCAAAAGCCCGTTGAGCGCAAGGGACAGCGAAAGCGCGCCAGCCGCGCTCATGCCCAGGCCAAACCCCACCGGGATTTCGGTGGCGTGCCGTATGTCAAGAAGCCCAAGCCTGCAGCCCTTTTCAGTATAGATGCGCAGCACGGTTTTCGACACGGGAAGCGCGCCTTCCACGCCATTCACCGTTATCGTCGTCCTTCCGCTTTTCCTCTCGGAAACAGTGGTGGCAAGCCCCTTGTCAATGCTGAACCCCGCGCCCACGGCGTCCTTGTCCCCAATCAAGAATAAGCCTGTCAGGTACGCGGGGCAAGACGCTGTTACTGCCATGCTCCAACGTGCGCGCTAAACGTTCTTAAAGCTTCATTCTCAGAAAACAGTTGCTGGGCCTATAGTCGAATGGTAAGACGTCTGCTTGACGTGCAGAAGACTCGGGGTTCGATTCCTCGTGGGCCCATTTCCCGTTTCCGAGGTATATCTGGAGGCTGCTGTTGCAGAAACGGGACACGTTCAAACCCTGTTTTTGGGCGTTTTCGTATATACTTTTATCAAGCGAGACGCACACGCGCACCCTGTGCTGGCTTGCTGGTTTTTTTGGACGTACCATCGTAATCACCACCTTTTTGATTCAGCATAACATCTGTAAAGCTCCGGTGTAATTGCCCTATTTGGGGAAGACCGAGCAAAAACAAAAAGCTCAGTCGGATAAAGGTCAAGATTCTCTTCAATCAGAGCATTGAGAAATTCTGCAACCTCTTCCCTCAAAGGAATATCATTTTTGAGCCTATCTATCAATCTCACGTCAGTAATCCTATAACCGCGATAAAAAACAAGACTCGGATTCAACATCGATAATAGCTCTTTGATTGTATCTATATTGTGGTCTCCATGATTAACAATTGAAAGCAAAGTTGCCTTATGTTTTAATACAAAGGACTTCGCGCGCCCCGCCTTTTTACCTTTGACACACCTATCGAAGCTTGTTTCTAGTGCTTTGTGGCGGCACTCTAACTTTGCATCGACTATCAAATCAAGAATTTTCTCAAGTGCTGGAACTAACCCGATAGGGCGTCCATCTGGAAACAAGTCATTTGGTTTTACTCCGCTAGATTTGAGTTTGAAATATTCTTTTGTAAAGTGCGAAATCGACCTCCCATTGGCATCTGTTGGGCAAAACACACTGGAATTCAGACCATATATGCTGACGCGTGAGCTTGCCGCCGTGATACTATTCGATTCGCAGTATTTTATCCCATATAAATCACTAAATCTAAGCATCTCATTTCGCACTTTGCCTGAAAACTCACGTGCATTTATCGAGTAGTAGCCCTTGGATTTAGAGAGAATACCGAAAAGTACAAGTTCCTGTAGTCTTTCAGCCAAAACCTTGTCTTGAAAAAGTTTACCATTATCTGGAGATGTTAGTTTTTTCCTTAACTCTGCCCACTTGAATCTTGGTAACAGTAGCTCTTTGTTTTTTCGAACGTAACCTACTCTATTCTCAGATATCGAATAAATGGCATTTACAATCTGAATGTGTTGGGGGGTCAGTGTTAACTCGCCGTTTGCGATTCTGGCTAGTTTCTTCCACCTAGACAAGAGACTTTTCAAGTAGCTGTCCTTTATGCTGTATTTTTTTGAAAGTTCTTTTCGCTCCTCTGGAGTTACATCTAACCCCCGTTTCTTGAATTCTTCTTCCAAAGCCTTAATCGAGGACATAAACTCACTAACTAACTGTTAGTTAGTGAATGTTTTTAAGCCTGCCCATTAAGTCCCATCATGGTGATATGAATGGTACAGCGGCTACACGTCTGCCTTCCAGACAAACTCAGTGGAATTGCAAGGAAATATGCGCACTCAAGCGGGCGAACTTTTTCCGGGCTCGTGAAGGTTGCGCTCGATGAACACCTTTCAATGAAGGGAAAAGGAGGTAGAATATGAAAGAAGACAGGTATGATTGTGACACAGAACTCAGAAGGGACTATCATCCCGAAAGAGAATTCTTGGAAATTCACTTCAAGAGTCGGTTTGTGAAGGAAACTGTTGATGTTGGACAGTTGTATGATGAAAGTAAGTCAACAGTTGTTTTGCTCAAAATTAATCCGCAGTCTCGCGAAAGAACATACTGTCACCTTCCCAAGAAATTCATAATCTTGCGAAAAACAATTCCGCGCCCAGATGATAAGGACGTGGGCTCTTGGCTAGCCGAAGATAGAGGCGAGTAGATGGTCGATTCTCTGTGTTGTCCCTACTGCTCTAAGGAGTATGTGGGCAGATTCAACGACCACCTGAAGCGTTGCCCGAAGAACCCATATATCAGCTATTCCGAGCCGGCAGCGCCCGCGTCCGACACAGCAGACATTCTCCTCAATCCCCTACTACAGCAAGACCGCTTCGGTGTTGGATTGAAGAACGGCAAGCTCTATTATGGCGTGGTTGCCGCAAATAAGAAGGGCGAAGTCGTGCCGGCAGTCTATGATGGACACCTTATCTACGGTGAGGAAAGCCTAGAAGCCGCCGGGTTTAACTTCTCCAACCTGAGCCTTTCAGTCTCATCCACTTGGAACCGCCAGAAGCTGCACGCGCATATCCAGCAGGCGCAGCGCGCGCCAACAACCAAGGAGCTCATTGACGAGCTGGTGGAACTGAACCGCAGCCACATTTACCATTACGATGAAGTTGCGCACCTAATCATGGCGTCAGAGACGCTACATAGTTACATTTATGTGGAATTCAAGCAAAGCCCGCGAATAGTGATAACTGGCTTGCCCGGCTCGGGTAAGTCAACGCAAACAGACCTTCTAGGCATGGTTGCCCTCAACCCGCTGCAAACCGGAGACGCCTCGAAATCAAGCATCTTTCGGAGTGTGGAGTCGCTTGCCGGGTTGGTCTGCATCGACAACTTTGACAATCTGAGCGATGAGGCTAAGTCCGACTTCGTTCAGCTTTACGATACTTCATTTGAGGACAACAGGCCAGTTATGCGCACCGAGGATGGCAACCGGCGGGGCAAGGTGCCCACCAGCTACAGGACTTATTGTCCCATGGTCGTAAACTGCGTCAATGAGGCTTGGCTTAAGGGCAGCAGCCGAAGCAGAAGCATATTCATCCGCATGATAATCAACAACAACGCGCGCTTGCAGAAACTTAAGGATATTGATGCTGAAAAGATTGAGACATTCAAGCATCGCGCGCGCCTCTGGGCGCTGGAAAACCACGCGCGCATACGTGAAATGGCAAACAGCCTTACACCCTTCCAAAACCGCGACGCAGACATCTCAAAGCCCATACTTGCAATCCTCAAGGACGCGGACGAGGGCTACTACGCAAGCGCGCTTGAATACCTGGAAAAGAACTTCCAGGACAACCACTGCGAAGACGAGTACAGCGACAGTGAAATTAGCCTAAGAAGCGTCTGGGAAGCCGCCTGCGAGCTCCATAATAGCGCAAAGGAGCCTGAAATTGCTCTTACTGTCAAAGACGTGGCTGAAAGGAACCTGGCGGCAAAGGGCACAGCAAGGAGCAATGAAAACGGGTACAACAACCCAAGATTCGACTATCTTCTGCATTTAGAGCTCATATCTGCTGGCAGCTTTCTGAAAAGCCTGCCATACAAGAAGGTGGAAAGACCGCAAAACAGAAGGAGATACGTTTTCAACTTCATCCAGCTTGCCGAGTTTATGGAAGCGCGCGGATTCAAGGTGAATGATGACAACAAACAATATGGAAGATTGGACGAAAATGAGCCTTCGGTTAGGTCAGTGAGGTCGGTTGGGTCGGAATCGGGAGCACAGTGAATTAGAAAAAGAGACTTAACTGACCTAACCGACTTAACCTACTTAACCGACCTAACTGGTGTTCTTATGGAGTCTCAGGAAAGTGAGGAACGAACTGAGCCGGACGCGCGCACACCCAAAAAAATAGCGGGTCAACTCATTCCTTTCAAGGCAAACGACGCGCGCTCGCGGGAGTTGGCGCGCCTCGGCGGGTCGGTGCGCTCACCCGAGAAGCGCATCCAAGCCATGCTAAGCCGCGCGCGCAGGCGGAACGCGGTTGCCTATGCCAAATACGCAGATATATCGCCAAAAGCCGCTCTAGCGTTAATGCGTGTGTTTCTTGATGAAGGGCGCTACCGCGACTTCTTGCGCGAGGAGATGTTTGAGCTTCTTGGTGCCGTGCAGGGCGACTACCATAAAGTCATGGAAAGGTCGCGGCTTACTGACTGTAATGGTGTGGTTTGGGTTGACCATAACAGCGAGGAGCGAAAGGAGGCAATCCGCACGAAAATGAAGGTGATTGAGCTTCTCTTGAAGGCAGGGCGCGCGTTCTTTCCTGAAATGCGCGAAACGGGCGTTGTCCAAGCAGTGCAGGTCAATATCAAAAAAGACTGAAACTGCTACCGTTCAAACTCTTTGTTGTATTTTCCACTGAGCCAAAACTGGTTCTGCCTTCCAACTTTCTTGTATTTCACCTTTCCACTTGCAACTAGCTTAAGGAGGTGAACCTGTGCTGTGTTCCAGCTCACATCAAGCTCTTTCATGACATTTTCAGTGGTAACGGGCCAATCCTGCTTGTCAAGAAACAACAGAATTTTCTTCGGGATGTCCTTCTTTGGCATACGGAACCTCCTTATGATATACCATAGTTTGTGCCATAGGTTTTAAAGCCATTACTACCTATCTCTATTTGGTGGTGTGGTGAGCTGGAAGAAATCATTGATAACCTTCCTAGGAGCTGGCTCAGCATTAATCAGAAGTGGAATAGCATTATTTTTGGGACTGCTGTTTTTGATATCAGTATATCTTACCTATGCCATGTTCTATTCTGTCGATGCGGAAACTGGAAAACCGAATCCATTCTCATCGGCGTTTGGTGTAATCCTATGCATCCCAATAACTCTCATAATTCTCCTTCTTTTACTGGTTTCAATCGTATGGGCATTTTCAGGGATTAAATCTTACTTGCATGATGTGGAAAGGGAAGATAAAAAGAAATAGGTGGTTGGATGACTAGGGAATTTACGACTGTATTTTCTATATTTGCCGTTTGTCTGGTTCTGGCTTTGGCAGGATGCGCAAGCAACACACCGACCACTCAACCGGCTGCATCCAATCCAGCTCCACAAGTACAAACGCCACCACCAGATGTTCAGCAACCAGCCCCAACGCAAACTTATGTATGTCCTGACGGAACGGTTGTCATTGATTTGTCCAAATGTCAAAAACAAAAATGCTCTGATGGAACGGAATATGGGGGCTGCTCGCTTACAAAGCCAAAGTTTTGTGAGAATGGGGTCCTCACTGAAGATGCAGCCAAATGTGGGTGTCCTGATGGTTTTAATTTGGAATACGGGGGGTGCATCAAGATAAAAACAGTCGAGGCAAAATATTGTCCCGACCTAGGTGTTCCTTCCAGGGGTCTCGTTCCTGGTAAATATTCTGATTACACATTGGATTCGGACATACTTGAGCGAGTAAATTGGGATGGCTGGGCTTGGACAAAGAGCAGTGTCATGGATGTTAGTTGGTATGATTCATTACTCTGCAATAAAGGTAAGGAAAAAGGTGAAAACATAAACTATCTCTATTGCACTAATACGCTCCACACTCTTACAAAATCCTTTGCGGATGGAAATGGAGTTGTACAAAAAACGGTCAGTTACTATATGAAGTGGGTTTATGTTCCAGCTGGCAGTGATTATACAATAAAAGAAATTCAGTATTATGACTCATGGATTAGCGATAAGCCAACCTGCACGTCAGAATATAGTTAAAGATGATGGAATGAAGTTTATTCTCGTAATTGGTTTGATGTTGGCGCTAGTGCTTGCTGGTTGTGCTAACATTTCAGTCGAGCACACCGTTCGTCCAGATGCAACAATCGTTAGTAATGTCTCAATAAGTGGTCCAATTGTTAAAAGCGGATATTTGACCTGTGGAACATTGACAAACGAGAGACCAGATTTAAACTGTAAAGAAGTTGACTCCTCTACGATTAGTGTGGAAGGTGGAGTGGATAGCGACCAACTCTATGCCACCAAAACAGACGCTGGTTCTTATTTTGAGTATAATTATTACTGGTCTCCATCAAATGAAAAATTAAGCAATTATACTGATTATATTACCATAAATGCACGTGTTACTATGCCTGGCGAGGTAACAGAAACTAACGGACAGCGATTAGATAAAAAAACAGTCTATTTTAAAGACGTACAAAAGATGTCTGAAGCCGCATATGTCAAATCTCGGGTTCAGAAAGGAGTCTGCGCCCCCGCATTGATTTTATCGCTTCTTTTGACCATCTTTGTGTTCTATCGAAAAGCATAGTATAGCTTTGGGTGCTGAGCAAAACAGCCCGTGTTTGTAAAAGGGCTCCTAGAATGCTACTGCTATTGAAACTCGATTTTGGGGTTATATTTTTCGAGACGACCCACTTGGAAGATTTGACTTTGACTTTTGGAACACCCGGGCGGGTGCCCTACTCATTGGGCACCTCTCTCATCTGCGCGCTCACACCGTCTATTCTTGAGCATATTCTGGAATACCACTCATCAGCCAGCCGCTGCGCGTCAAGGTAGTGTACGGCACCAACGCTCGTTGCAGCCCTTCCCTGTATGAAGTCAACAACTTCAGCAGGCGCGCCAATGCTTCTTGCTTGCGTGTAGAACACCTTCCTTGTGTACTTCAGCGGCATCAGTCCTCTCACCTTAAGGACTGATTTAAGCCCGTTTACTGCAAGCTTGGTGCGCTGTAACTGCGCGTACAAATCGGCTGGCAGGTAGGCAAACAGGGCGTTTTTCCTGCCTCGCCTCCAATTAAGGCTGATTTTCACGAATCCATCCGCCCTCTGGGCTTTCAAGCGCGCGTGGTTGTTCAGGAGATATTGCAGTTCCGTTGCCCTAAGACCGCTGTAAAGCAGCCCAAGGAACAGCGTTCTGCCGTCTCCTTGCAGCTTGCTTATGGTCTGCTTGACTTCCTCGTCGCCAGGCACGTAAATATCGGGATTGACGGACTTTACCTTAATCCTGTCCTTCACTGCGTTGTAATCAGTTTGGCTGATAAAACCCGCATCAAGCGCGCCTTTGATGGCAATAAGCACAGCCTTGGCATAGCCACCATTCCCGTTTATCTTCTCTCTCGTGGCTTCAATGCGGCTTAGCATCTCGCTTGGGTTTTCATACATACTTTTACTGAAAACCTTGGCTGCGCTGCCAAGCAAACTGCGCTTCCACTTGTCGCTTATCTCTCTCGTGGAAATGGCATCAAAAGGGCTGAAGGAAGTGGATGTTTTGGGGTGCCATTGACGTGCAGAAGACTCGGGGTTCGATTCCTCGTGGGCCCACTCGCTCTGGCTCGTGTGCCCACGATTTCGTGCTGCGGCACGAAATCTGTCGCAGTTGCTTCGCAACTGCTCCATTCTCGTGGGCCCACTTCGCTTCGCTCAGTGGTCCCACGTTTTGCGCTCCTTCGTCGCGCAAAAACCCGCCAACCGCTTCGCGGTTGACGGTCCTCGTGGGCCCATCGCTTCTTTTCTCCACTAGGGCAAAATAAAAAAATAAAAGAAAAAGAATGGCGCAAAAAGCGCCAAATTTACGTCTTGGTGTGTATGAGCACGGACGCGGGCTTCCTGAAGACATTGCCGAGCTTTATGCCGACCAGTATGCCGATTTTCTTGTTCTCGGCGAGGTCTGCAAGCCTCTGCGTGATGATTCCGTCAAAGACGATGGAGTAGATGTCCTTCTCGTCCTCAAGGGCCTTCATCATCTCGCGCACCGGCATCTCCTTTGTGGAGGCGAGCGCGGAGTTGTAGAAGCGCGCGCGCAGTGTGTTCTCAAGCTCGTCAAGCGAGGTGAGGAGCGCCGGGGGCACTTCCGCAGGCTTCTGCACAACCGGGGCGGCAGGCGCTGCCGGGGCCACTGGGGCCGATTGCTCCTGCGCAGGGGCGGCTGGCTGTGCCAATTCCCGCCTGGCAGTTTCAACTGGCGCAGCCTGCTGCTGCACCGGCTGCTCTGGGAGCGGCGGCATCACGTCCTGCCTGTCATCGCGCCTCGGGCGGTGGCGGTCTTCATACCTGCCCGAGCGGGTGTTGCGGTCCCGCTCGCGCCCGTAGGTGGGGTACTTGTCCTTCCTGTCCTCGCCCACCTGGCTTATGGGCTGGCTGGTTTCATACGGCACCTTCGACCTCAGGCACTTGATGAGCTCCTTTCTCGTAAGCTCCTCGACTTCCTTGCCTACCGGCGCGCGCGCCACAAAGTCTATGTCGGCCACGCGCGCAAGCTCGTTGAGGATGATGTCCCCGCCGCGGTCTCCGTCCAGGAACACGGTCACTTCCTTTTCGCGGGCAAGCTTGGCAATCGCGTTCGTCACGTTTGCGCCTCCCACTGCGACCACGTTCTGCACGTCGTTCCTAAGAAGGTTCAGGACGTCCGCCCTGCCTTCCACTATCACGATGGAATCCATTTTCTCGATGCCCGGGCCGCACGGGAGCTTCTCGGGGCCGTATTCCGAAATTTCGGCGACCTTGACTTCCTGGCGCACCATCTCCGAGATTTCCTTGCTCTCGGGTATTTCGTGCGTAAGCATGCTCTTGAGCAGCGTCTTTGCCCTGTCAACGAGAATCTTGCGCTTGGCATTCCTGGTGTCCTCCACCTTCTCGATGCCGATTTTCGCCTCGCACGGGCCGACGCGGTCCACGGTTTCCAGGGCGGCTGCAAGTATGCAGGTCTCCACCATGTCAAGCGAGGAGGGCAGCTTTATCTTGCCCACGCTCCTTCCGCCGCGCGGGTTGAGGTCCACCTCAATCCTTCCAATCCTGCCGTTCTTCTGCAGGTCGCGGAGGTCGAGCTCGTCGCCGAGCAGCCCTTCGGTCTGCCCGAAGATGGCACCCACCACGTCAGGCTTTTCCACCAACCCGTCAATCTCAAGATTAGCGTAAACCAGGTATTTCACCGTGTCAATGTACGTCTTTCCCATAAAAATTCCTCCAGTTTTTCATTGTATTGGAATTTCTATATTCCAATGCTGAAAAAGTTGTCTGCAACTTTTTCATTGTAGTGGAATTTCTATAATTCCACTGCGGACAAAATCTGTCTGCAGATTTTGCCCTTGTATTCGTAAATTTGATAATTTACGAATGCGGACAAATTTCTCTGGAAATTTGCCCTGCACTGCCCCTTGGCAATGCACATCGTTTATTCCAGATTGATTCTCTGCTGTTTCCTGTCATCTTTGTTTTCAAGCCCCTTCACGGCTTCCACGATGCAAGATGCATCGCAGTCCGCGGAAAGGGTTTTCCTTTTGCTTGTGTGCCCTGCCAGCATTTGCACGCGGCAGGCTAGCGCTTTTTCAAGCTCCAAAAGAAGGAATCGGTTGGCGCGCCCGCCCTCGGGCGCTTCAGGTATGTCTGCTTTCAGCACAAGCGGCGACTCCGACACCAGGCAGAGGCGAAGCCTCTTTGCGCCAGGGTGCGCGCGGACTGAAAATACCGTTGCCATTGCATTTTCTCCGAAATCATGCGGCGCGCGCAAAAGCGCGATACGGCATGCATTCCATCGAAAAGATTTGCCTGCTCAAGCCGGCATAGCCGGTTGTTCAGCGGCCCTTGGCCGCCCCAGGCGCGTCAATGCGCGCCGGGAAATGAGCGTGAAATCCTTATGATGCCAGCCCGCGCGAACGCGGGCAGATGATATTCCTTCTTTTGGTATTGGAAATTGCTTGCGCGATTCCCAATAGCAGCCAAAATCCGTCTTCAGATTTTGTCTTCTTGTTTGAAACCGGAAACAACGTTCCCGGAGCGTTAATGCCAATTTTCTCCTGTCTTATCTGTTTTTTTTGTGTGCGGCGCGCTGTTGACAGTTGCCTCATTGCATAAAGCTCAGTCTGCCATCCACGCGCAGCACGGGATATATGGTTTTGGGGGTATATAAAACCCGCACCCAAAAATGCCGCCCGCGCGCCCGGGCTTGTGCCGCATGCCGCTTTTTGCCCCGCGTGCCATTTCGCGCTGATGGGCGGGAAGATGGGGGCAGGATTTTATCTTTTCCCTACAATATACTATTATGCGCAGGCTGGTGGGAGCCATCGCGCTTCTATTTATCGCCTTCCTTCTCGTTTTGTCCATCCCTTTTACTGCCCCTCTTCCCCTGCAGGCGCAGGCAAACGCAAGCGCGCAGGCAGGGTTTGGCATCCGCTCGTCCGAGATTGCGGATGCTAGCGCTTCCCGGGCGGCGGTGCTGCGCATGTACCTTTACTCGGATGGCGCGCGCAACATCTCAGCCTTCTGCTCCCCGCTTCCCCTCCAGAACAACATCCTCCTGCTCTCCTTCCCTTCCGCGCCGGGCGTGGATTCCGGCCTTCCGGCGAAAATATCCGATGCGCTGGCAAAAAGCGGCTTTTCCTCGCGCAAAGCTTCTCTCCAGGACGCGCTCTCGTCTGAAAACACGCTCATAATCTCCCCAGCCGGCGCAATCCCGCTTCCGCTTCTTCAGAACGCCCCGTCGCTTGATGCAAAAAACACCCGCGTGATTGTGCTCGAGGCGCTTTCAGGAAAGACAATTGACGAAAACGGCAGCCTTGCGCAGTCAAACGGCAGCCTCCCGGCGAATTTCGGGCTGGTGCCTCTCTCACCGTCTTCGGATGGCGAAGGCGCGATGGCGGAAATCGTGGGGCGCGCGATTTTCCCCGCAACCTCGCAGCCCGTGCGCGCCTCCTCATTGCCCGGCAACGTAACGCTTGCAATCCCACTGAACCAAAGCACCGCCTACTGCCGCGCTGCCTGCCATCAGGGCAACGGCAGGTACAGGTTTTCCGACAGCGGAAAGCTCTCGGCCCCGCCTGGGGCGCTAATCGGGCCTGCAAGCCTTGCGGCTGGGCAGGCGGGCATTTACGAATTTTCACTGCCAGCCGGGGGAGAGGTGGGCAGGAATCTCCGCTTTTTTGCCGTGGCGTATTCGCCCGAAGGCGAGTCTTTCAGGCGCGAGATTGCTGGGGGCGAGATAAGGCAGGGGTGGGCAAGCAATTTTCCCCTGAACTTTTCCAGGGGCGGCAAATACGTCGTGCGCGTGATAGACCAGTTTGCGCGCGTGCACGCATCGGCTTTTGTGTCTGTGCCCGCGCTTAGCGTGGTGCCTCTCTCCGCCGAGGGCAGCAGGTACGAATTCCTGGCGCTTCTTGACGGCGTTCCCGTGGAAGGCCCAATGTCGGCAAGGCTCGACAACGGCTCCCCGAAAAACTATTCAGTGCGTGAAGGGAGGCTAATCATCTGGTCCTCCCCCTCGCCCGGCAGCCATTCCTTCGGATTTGAGTTTTCAGGCTCGCGCGCGGATTACCCGTTCGCCCCGCAGCAGTCCAGCGCCGGCGCGCTTATTGACGCCTACCTGCGCTTTGGAGTGCCCGCGGCAATTTTCGTCCTCGCGGTTTTCCTCCTATTGCGCGCAGGCAGGCGAGCAAAATACTCCATCACTTTCCCGCAAGTCGCGCCTTCAGACTCGGAGGTGATAAGCGTCAGCTCAGGCGACCTCGTTTCAGCCTACGCCTGCGCCGACAGGAAGTTCGGCGGATTCTCCCTGCCGTGCTACCCCCAGGAAATCGCGGCAGGGCTGGCGCGCGAAAAGGGCAAGCAGGGGGCATTGCCGATAAACGCGCACAGCGTGCGCCGCATCCTTTGCAGGCTGTCCTCCGAAGGCGTGTTTGCAGAGCACGAGGGCGCATTCATCCCCCGGGCAAAACTCGGCGGGTTTAGCGCGCGGGAGCTTTCCATGCTCCGCACCATCCACGAGTGCATGCTTGAGAGGGGGCTGCGCTTTTCAAGAAAGCCAATCATCACGGTGAAAAAAGGCGAGCTTGAGCTTGCGCTTTTCAGGGGGAAGAACTCCCTGCTGCCGGGAATCGGGAAGGCGTGCCGCGCAATCGTGTTTGAAAGCCGGGAAGAGCTTGAAAAATTCATGGAAGGGCTTGCCGAGCCATGCCCTGAAAACAGCAGGATACTGCTCGCGCTGGACAATGACATGCTTGTTTTCGTGGCCGCAAGCAGAAGCGGGCTCGGGGGGATTTTGCCCTAGTGGTGATATGGGAACAAAGCCATCCATGCCGGTATTCCTGCTTCTGTTTTGCCCACTGCTCTTTTCAGCAACAGCAGTGGAACAGGCATCCTCCAGGAACATTGCGCTTGCCCCTTCCCTCCTTGGCGCCAAGAATGCATGCAACGCGCCCTCCGGCCTGCCAACCCGCGACGACATTTTCTTCGTGGCTGATGCCCGCGTGGTCTCCCTCGTCCCGCAAGTCGGCAACACCACCTCCGACCTTTCCAATGCATCTGCCCTCTGGTCCTGGTCTGCCTCTTTTCCCCAAGAGGCGCGGTTTTCCATCCACGATGAGGAACGCTGCCCCGCAGGGGAAATCCGCTACTTTGCGCCATCCTCCCCCTCGATTTCCGGCGCGCTTTCCTATCTGTATGGGAACTCGACGGAAACGCTTGCGCTTTCCCAGGCAAGCGCAAACCCGCTTCCCCTGAACCTGAGCGCAGGCAAGCTAACTGATGCGGATTTCTTGCATCCCAGCGCATTGCTGTCGTTTTCCCTCAACGCCAGCATTTCAGTCTCATATTCATTTTCAAAAAGCAGCTATTCCTACCAATGCAGCACCATGGGCGGCTATACCGGCTGCGGATGCGAGAGGAATTACGCCGGAGGCTCCCGCACCTTCCGGCGCAGCGTTTCCGATGCGCGCAATTTCTCCGTGGAAGTGGGGCCGGTTTCCCTTCTCTGGCTAAACCCGCCGGGCTCTTCACGCCTGTCGGGGGATGGGGATGGCAAGCTGGCGCTGTTTGCCCGCCGCCTGCCTGCAAGCATGTCTCTTGTCTTTGGCGGAAAGGAAATCGCCTCCGCGCAGCCGTATTCATTTTCGGCAGGGGCGGGCCAGTGCGGCGAGGCAATCGCGGACAGGGCGTTCTCGCCATCAGGCACGGGCGTTTTCATCAACGCAAGCGCGCCGATTTTTCCCTCGCAGCTTGTAGACAAGGATGCATCGTACATGCCATTCTACCTTGAATTCCCCTGGCAGGCGGATGCGGGCAGGGCGAATTTCACGCTCGTTTACGAAGACGCATTCTCAAACAGGCAAAACTTCTCGCGCGAATTTTCCGTGCGCGAGCCAGCGCCGTTCTTCCCGCCTTCGGGCAGCGGGGAAGCAATGGCACGGCGGGAGGCAAGCGGCTCTGCAACCGCCGCAGCCTACCCTGCGCAGGCGCAGCAGGGGGCGTTCCCAGATTTTTCTATCCTTGCCGTTGCGTTTGCGCTCCCGCTTGCCGTGGGCGCAGCCGTGCTTTGCCGCCATCTGGAATGGCTGTAGCGCCATGTGCATGCCTGCGCGCGGGGTTGTAGCGTTTTATTCTTTGCCGCGCTCATAGCGCCATGCTTGAAATAGACGGCTCAATCGGCGAGGGCGGCGGCCAGGTGCTGCGCACCGCGCTTTCCCTCTCGTGCGTGCTGCAAAGAAGCGTGCGCATAAAAAACATCAGGGCTGGCAGGCCCAAGCCAGGCCTCGCCGCGCAGCATCTCACGGCATGCATGCTCCTGTCTGAAATCTGCGGCGCAAAAATGCAGGGCGCGTCGCTTGGCTCGACGGAGCTGGCGTTCGAGCCGGGCAAGATATCAGGCGGGGAATACAAGTTCGACATCGGCACCGCAGGCTCATGCACCCTGCTTTTGCAGTCTGCGCTTCCCGTGCTTGCGCGCGCAGAACGCCCAAGCACCCTTGAGATAATTGGCGGCACGCACGTCTCCCACTCGCCCACGCTTGAATATTTCTCAGATGTTTTCCTGCCATCCGTGCGCAGGTTCGGCGTGCGCGCAGAAGCAGGCATGCAGCGCGCGGGCTTTTACCCAAAAGGCGGCGGGAAAATTTCCCTCAAGGTCGAGCCTTCCAAGCTGCATGGCTGTGAATTCATGCCGAAAGCGCAGCCCATCAAATATTCCATCATCGCCTCCTCCCTTCCCCAGCACGTATTGCAGCGCGAGGAGGAAGAGGTGAAAAAAGCATTTCCAGGAGCAACAGGCGGCGCGCGGGCGGTTGAGGCTTCCTGCGCGGGCAACGCGCTCACAATCTGGAGCGGCGCATTCGGCGCGTCAGCGCTTGGCGAGAGGGGAAAGCCTGCGGAAAAAGTTTCGCAGGAGGCATGCGCAGAACTCATGCGCGGGATGCAGGTGGGCGCCGGCGCGGCAGCGGGCGCAGTTTTACTGCCTGCCTGCTCGGTTGATGCGCATTTGGCGGACCAGCTTCTCATCTACGCGGCGCTTGCGGATGGGAAAAGCGGGTTTTCCACACCTGCATTTTCCCCACACCTCCGGACCAACGCCGACGTCGTCCGCGCAATGACAGGAAGGAATATTATACTTGGCAACGACAGAACGGTGTCGGTTGGATAATCCGGGTGGTAACATGGCAACTAAGGCAAACATCGCACTTTTGGATTTTGCAGGCCTTGGGCTTGCCGCAGTGTTCGGCATAATCGTGGCGCTCGCCAACCCGGTTTTCCTCGCGATAATGCTGATTTTCCTCGCGCTTTCAGTGCTTGTCACGCGCTACGGGTTTGAGAAAAAGCGCGACTTGGGGCTTTACGAGCACGAGCGCAGCTGGGAAAACGTGCTGGCTAACGGGCTGGTCCCAGCGATTTGCGCAGTTGCCAATCCGTGGATTGGCTGGGGCGCATACGTGGGCTCCATCGCGGCAATCACCGCGGACAAGTTCGCCTCCGAGCTTGGCGTGCTTGGCGGCGAGCCGATTTCGCTTATGAACTTCAAGAAAACAAAGGCGGGCAGGAACGGCGCAATCACCGCATTCGGCACGCTCATGTCCCTTGACGGCGCGCTTCTCATCGGCATCGCCGCATTGTTCCTCCTTCCTGGCCTAGACCTGCGCAAGGTGGTGGCGATAGGCCTCGTCGGATTCGGCGGCAGCATGGTGGACAGCATCGTGGGCGTGCTCGAGGAAAAGGGGATAGGCACCAAGGCGACCACGAACGCAATCTGCGCAATATTCGGCGCGGTGTGCGGGCTGGCTTTCCTGTAGGCGCGTGCCAATGCGTTGCGCCTCGCCGGGCTTTTCGCGGAACGGTTATAAATGTTTATTCCAAAAGGGATAATATCATCCCTTTCAGGATTGATTGCCATGGAAGCATTCGAACTTCTCACATACAAGGGGGCGCGGCAGCTTTTCGGGACGCTGCGCGCCTTTCCGCAGCGGCAATTCACCATAAACGAGCTTGCCAAGACGGCAAGGCTCCCATTCACCACGACTTGGAAGCTTGTCCAGAAATTCGAGCGCGCAAGCATAGTCGAGGTTGCACTGGTCGGCAAAAGCAGGGCGGTGAAATACAGGAAAAGCCCGTTTTCAGGGGTCATTGAAGGCATCCTTCGACTTAGTGTTTCCCACCAGGCGCTTTCCATCCCGGCGCTTCGGCGCCTGCTTAAGGCAAAGACCGGCATATCGTCGGCATACTTGTTTGGCAGCGTTGCAAGCGGGCAGGAAAGGCTTGAAAGCGACGTGGATGTCGCGCTGCTCATCAAAAGGAAAATCGACACATCATCATTCATGTCCGGCATCTATGAAAAATACGGGGTGAAAGTGGTGCCTGTAATGTTTGACTCCAAGGACGAATTCAATGATTTTCTGGACGGCAAGAAAAAGGTGAGGCTGGTATGACCGACACGGCGGAGCGGGCAATCAACGAATCGGAGGAGTGGCTTGTTTCTGCAAAGGATAAGCTTGTGCTGTCCGAGAACGACGAAGGGGCGGCTAATGTTTGCTGCACAAGCAGAACTTCTGTTCTGCTGCGCACCAGAACGTTGCGACGTTCTGGTCGCGCGCTTGCCATCCACGCTATCATCCGCGCGAATGATGCAATCAGCCTGAAGTTCCTGCGCGTCAAGGCAACAAGGCATGACGATGCATCTGCCATGTTTTCAAATGCCATGCAGCAGGGAAAGCTTGGAAGCGAGAATGCGCGCTTTTTGCGGCTTCTTCAGAAGGCAATGTCCGACAAGAGCGGGGCAGATTACGGAAAGAAGGCGTTCCATTACGAAGATGCAAGAAAATATGTTGAAGACGCCGAGGAATTTGTCGCTGTAGTGAAGGGCATTGTGGCGTAAAATCAGTATTCCACGCCAAAAGAAGCAAACGAGCGCGCGCTTATTTTCCTTTTATCAACTTCATCCAGCCTTTCCACGCTGATGCCGGACGGGGCCCTGATGCCCCTAAGCCTGCGCGCGAACTCCGCAAGCTTTTCTTCCTCGCCCTCGGCAACGATTTCCACCGTGCCATCCGCTAAATTTTTGGCATAACCTGTCAAGCCTATGGACTGCCCTATCCTGCAAACAAAGTCCCTGAAGCCCACACCCTGCACGCGACCTGATGCGACAAAACAAGCACGAAACATTGCACTTCCTCTCTGCTCCGCGGCTCAATCCTTCTTTATCGGCAGCGGCGAGGAATAGGGCGCGAGGAGCTTCGCCGCCTGGTGGAGCGCAGCCGCGACATCAGCCTCGCATCTCCCTCCCGTGCAGATTATCTTGCCGTTCTTGAAAAGCAGGAGCGATGTCTTTGGCGTCTGGAACTTCAGTATTGCGCCCGGGAACTGTTCGGGCTCGTATTCCACGTCCGGCACTTCCGATGCAATTCCGTAAAGGTCAAGCTCCACGCCAAGCGCGGCGGATGCCACGATGTTCTGGATGACGAATTTCGGCTTGAAGTTCTTCGGGGGCGTGATTTTCGAGTATTTCTCGAGCATCTTCATCGTGATTGCAATGGCGTCCGTGACTTCCTTCTCGTTCTTCCCGCCCGCGCAGATGATTTTCCCGTTCTTGAACAGCAGGAGCGAGGTCTTGGGGTCCTTGAGCTTCAGTATTGCGCCCGGGAACTGCTCTGGCTCGTATTCCACGTCGTGAAGCTTGTATGCGATGGTGTAAAGGTCAAGCTCCAGCCCCAGCTCGGACGAGGCGACTATGTTCTCAATCTTGAATGTCGGCTTTATGGCAATCTGGGGCATGCTGCCTTTTTTAAATTTCTTCTTTTTGGTCGCGCTCTTTTTCATATAGAACCAGCCCCATACAAACATTTTTAAACCGTCTGAGGTATTTAAAAGGGCAAGGTATTTAAACTAGACGCAGGGTAATCATCCCCTGGCTGCGGGTTCCCGCCGCCAAATGCTATTAAGGTGATGAAAAATGAGACGCTCACTTGGGAAAATGTCAAAAAGGAGCCGGCTGCTCGGGATGTCGAAGCGCAAGCTTACAATCCCCGGGCTGATAAGCGGGTACTCCATCGGCGACTGTGTCGCCATTGACTCGCAGTCAAAATACTCCGGGATGCCGCACCCCCGCTACAGGGGAAGGACTGGCACGATAGTCGCCCAGCGCGGCAAGTCATACGTGGTGGAGATAAGCGACATGAGGGCCACGAAGCAGCTTATCATCCCGCCAGTGCACCTCAAGGCAGTTGGGAAGAAGTAAACGGTGGTTCAAATGATAGGAAAAGGCGCAAACGAAACCCGCCCGGCATTGCTTGCCGAGGTGGAAAAGATACTCGACAAGAGGCAGGGCACGTCCGGCGAGTTCGGCTTCGAGCAGCAGACCACCCTTGAGTACGCCAAGCGCTTTTCCCACCTGAAGTACAGCGACGCGAAGGCAATGCTCGACGAGCTTGAAAAGCTCGAGGTAAAAACCGAGGCCGCGGTGAAAATCGTGGACCTGCTCCCCAAGAACAAGAGCCAGCTCATGCTTATCCTTGTGAAAGACAAAGTAGAGCTTGCCGAGAAGAAAATGGAGAAGGTGGAAGCGCTCATTGCCGAATACTCCAAGAAGGCAAAGAAGTTCGAGCCCAAGGTAGAGGCACTGCCCGATGCGCCCGCAGCCGCGCCAGCCGAAGCGCCTGCCGAGGACGCCAAGGGAAAGGAAAAGCCGGAATAATTCGGCTTGACGCAAAGCATTTTATATTGCCTCGAAGATAACATGTGCTAGTTTAATCCATGCTGGAAGGGGTATTGGTTAGTTGATTTTATGGAAACGCAGCCGCTCCGGCGGCTTGTTTCCATATTTGGGAGTTTGTAAATATGGAAACACGGCTGTCTTCGACAGCCTATTTCCACAAAATGATGTGAATTTTATGGAAATGGAACTTTATGCAAGGGTGATTGACTTCATGCCTGACGGCAGGCCCGCCGACCGCATGCGCGAGCCCATAGCGCAGCTTGTGGGCGAGAAGTTCTTCACGCTCCTGGAAGTTTCCATCGTGCGCGGCTCTGCGTGCGCGCTTGGCCAGCGCCTGTGCATCGGCAAGGAAGGCAGGGTGGAGGTCGAGAAGATAAAGAAAAGGCTCGAGTTCCAGGACCTCTCCGCCACGTCAAGGAGCGAGCTTCCCATCGCGGCAAGGAACATAATCTCCGACCGCGAGGCGGATTTCGTTTCGTTCTTCAACAAGGCAGGCCCAATCTCCATGCGGCTGCACCAGCTTGAGCTTCTCTCAGGAATCGGCAAGAAGCACCTGCAGGAGATACTCTCGGCGCGCGACGAAAAGCCGTTCGAGAGCTTCAAGGACATCCAGTCGCGCGTGTCGCTGCTGCCCGACCCGGCAAACCTCATAGTCTCGCGCGTGAACGAGGAGCTCGGCGGAGTCTCGAAATACTACCTGTTCGTGCGGCCCCCGTCCAAGCACTACGACGAGTACTGAACAGGGCCTGCGCAGCAAGCCATCCTCATTTTATTCGTTTAGTGCGAAACAGCCCTAGCGGGGGCCCGTGTGGTAACTTGGATAGCCGACGAGGCTTCGAACCTCGGGGTAAGGGTTCAAATCCCTTCGGGCCCGTGGTGAAAATTTGGGCGGCTCCTGCCGATTCATAGTGGCGTGCCTTCTTCTTTCCCTGCCAGCACATGCGCTATTCCTCGCAGGGCAGGCGCAGCAGGGCGGGGAAATTTCCGTGCTTTGCGAAGGGCAGGCGTCCGCGTTCATCTCGTTCCCGACGGGCGAGTCTCGCGCGCTGCCCCTTGATTCCGATTTCCAGGCGTCCATCCTGCCGCCGGCGGGCGGCCCGTACACAATCCAGTGCGGCAACGAGACAAAGACAATCGCAGTGTCGCTGCCGCAGCGTTCCGACTCGCCGTCTTTCCCCGGCGGGGAAAACATCTTCCTTGCCGCTGGGGCGTCAATCGCCTTCATTGCCGCGCTTCTCGCCGCCGCAAAAGTTCTCCTTGCCCCCCGCACGATTTTTTCCAAGTCAATCCGCAACGGGCGCGTGGCGCTCTTCCTGCGCGCAGGCGAGGATTTGCGGGAGATACGGATAAGCGACCCCCAAGGCGGAGAAGGCGGGGCGCCCCTGAAGCTTTCCATCCCCTGCCTTCCGGCCAATGCTTCGTGGAGCTGGGAATACGAGCTGGAGGCTGGCGAGCCGCTGCTTGCCGCGCATCTCTCTGCCAAACGCGCAAAAGGAGGCATCTCGCTCATTTCTGGCGCGGAGGGCGGCGGCATGCCCGGGCAAAAATCAGGCGGGAAGAATACGCGGGAAACAAGGAAGCTTCCAAGGCACGCCGGTTAATGCGCCTGCTCCCCCGCGTGCCAGCCGCCCGCCACCACCATCACAAGTATGATGTCTGCGAGCGCGAACGGGAGCAGGAGTATCGGGAAACGCATCGTGAGCATTGCCTGCACGCACAGGAGCGAGATTGCAAGCACGGCGCTCGCAGCAAGCGGGCTTTTCCAGCAGAGCACCGAGCCTATGAAAAGCACCGCCAGCGCGCCGCCTGTAGCGAGCGACACCGGAAGGTCGAACTGCACGAAAAAGCCGAGCGCGGTCGCGCACACCAGCAGCACTTCCGCTATCATCGCCACCAGGACGCTGTCTGCTGCATCGTTGCGGTATGTTGCGCACATAAGTTTCACTCGCCACGCGCGGCGCAAATCTGCCGCGCAACCTCGAGCGCCTCGGAGGGCGCCAGCGAAAACACTTTCCTTCCATTGTATTTAAGCGTTTGCGCGATTTTTGCAGCCGCAGGCTTGTCGCGGCTATTGAACAAATCCTGTCTCGCATCAACAACCGCGTTCCTCACGCTCTTTTTCTTGTGGGAAAAAAGCGAGCCAACCGCCTTCTCCTCTCCATCGGACATCAAAAAGCCCGTCTTCACGAGCGAGATGATGCACGAGTCCACCTTCGGGGCGGGCGAAAATGCAGTCCTTTCCACGAGCGCAAGCGTTTCCGCGCTGTAAGTGAGCTGGGAAAAGACCGAGAGCCTCCCGTATTCGCGGCTTCCGGGCTCGGCCATCATGCGCGCGGCCACTTCCTTCTGCACGCAAAGCACAGCCTTGTCGAATTTCATGCGCGAAAGCTTGAGGAGGATGGGCGAGGTGATGTAATACGGGATGTTGCCCACAATCCTGCCGAATCGCGCCGCCTCGTCGTACTCAAGGAAGTCCCCCTCATGGACGTGCACGCGCTTGTAGGTTGCGAACCTCATCCGAAGCTGCCTTGCGAGCTTGGGGTCGAACTCGACCGCGGTGATGTGCCCCGCGCCGAACGCCAGCAGCTTTGCCGTGAGCCGCCCGTCCCCCGCGCCGATTTCCAGGACGGAGTTGCTGCGCACGTCCGCACATTCCGCCTCGTAGGCAAGGACGTTCTCATCAACAAGGAAATTCTGCCCTAGCTTGGCGTGCATGGCGGCGCCTCAAATTTTCGTAATCACTTTCGCCGAGTCGTGCTCCACAATCACGGTGTGCTCGAATTGCGACACCATCCCCTTGCCGGTATCGCGCAGCACCGGGTAGGGGTGGAGCGCGCCGGAGTTCAGAAGCTCGCGGAGCGCGGTGGAGAGCGTGAGGCGCGACTTGAACACGTTGCGCAGCCAGCGCTCAGCAAACGGGAGCGAGAAGTAATTGCCTATGACGTATTCCATCAGCTCGCGCGAGTATTTCATGCGGAGCTTGGGGGTCGCCTGGAGCGCGAATATCTCCACCTGCGAAGTGTCCGCGACATGCCCGCTTCCCGTGGATGCGAACGGCTCGATTGCGAAAATGTCCCCTTCCTGGAACTCGTACCCCCTGTGCCCGCCGACGTTCGGCACGTCCACGCCCGCATGGAGGAGGTATGGCTCGAGCTTGTGGCCCGACAGGTTCTCAATCGGCTTGTAGCCGCGCGACACTATTTCCTTCTCCACTATCGCGCCTATGTCGCCCACCGCCACGCCCGGCCTTATGCCTGCAAGCGCGGCCTCGAGAGCCGCGGAGCTTGCCTCGCAAAGCTTGCCGTGCTCGCCCGACAGGTCAACCGTGATTGCCGTGTCGCCGATGCACCCGTCAATCTGCGCGCCGATGTCTATTTTCACCAGGTCGGTCTCGCCTATCAATATGGCATTGTCCGCCTCTGGCGTGAAGTGCGCCGCAATCTCGTTGATGGATATGTTCACGGGAAAGCCCGGCTTTCCCCCGGCATCTGCAATCATCTTTTCAAGCGACTCTGCGATGTCAAAGTAGGATTCGCCCGGGACGACCAGCTTGGGCGCCTCGCGGAGGACGGACGCCGAGATTTTCCCCGCCTTTTCGAAATTCGCGTACATCTGCGCAATGTCCTCCTCAGTCGGCTCATCATGGGCGTGGGTATGCCCCTCATGCCCTTCCTCGCCCTGGGAAATGTCATCATCAGCCATAAGTATCACCAGCAATTCGAGCATGAATTGGCATCCTCAGCTTTATAAGGGCGCATGGGGAAATTGCGCCATGGCAACGCATCCTGCCAAGGAGAAACAGCCCGCGCATTCGGCAGAAAAAGGGGTCTGCATAATATGCGGCAAGGCGTGCAGCGGCACCCCCGCCTCGCCCGGGTTTCCCGTCCGCGCGGCAAGGAAGCTGCGCGCCCTTCTGCGCCTTCCTCCCAGCCACACCATCGCCTGCAGCAGGCATTTGGCTGAGGCCAGGGAAAAGCGCGCGCGCTTTGAAAAGCGGCAGCTCCATTACGGGCTGGGCGCAATCGCATTTTTCGCCCTGTTCATTTTCGGAAGCATCCATTTCGGCAGGGCCGAGCTGGGGCTGTTCGCGCCTGCATTGCTTGGCGCGCTGCTCGTCGCAGTTTTTCCCTACTTCTATTATTTCCCGAAATTTGGAAAGTAAGGCCGTTGCGCGCCCAAAAAGCATTATAAACTTCACCAGCGACGAAAACGCATGGGAGCGTGTGCGCGAGCCAAATCCAGGGTTCCAGTGTTGATGCTGCTTTTTGCCGCACTGCTTTTCATCCCCATTTCGTCCGCCGTGCACTCGTGCGAATGTTCCACTCCCAATCTTCTGACGTGCAACAGCGAAGACCCATGCACTTCCAACAGCAAGTGCTGCAGCGGCCTTTGCAACGCAGCCAGCGGCAAATGCGTGGCCTGCTTCAGCTATGGCGGGGCTTGCGCATCTGGCGATGACTGCTGCGGCGGCCTGTCCTGCCGGGGCGGCGCCTGCAAGGGCTGCACATGCGACGACAAATACAATTGTGATATTCCCTGTGGCTCCGGCAGCGAATGCTGCAGCGGGATTTGCAGCACAGCCAGCGGCAAATGCGTGGCATGCATAAGCTCCGGTGGGGACTGCACCTCTGCAAGCGACTGCTGCGGGGGGCTGTCGTGCACCGGCGGCAAATGCGCCCCTGGCGCCGCAGCCCCGGCATCCAACTGGTACGCCAACATCTACATCTGGATAGGGCTCGCAGTGGTGATGGCGTCAGCTTTCCTGGGGCTTGCATACATGGCGTCCCAGCTCTTCCAGCTGCCAATGCTTGAGGCGTGGGTGAAAATCGAGCTTGGCGAGCTTGTCAAAAGCATGGTGATTGCGGCATTCTGCATTGCATTGCTCGCAAGCGTGAACGGGGCCGCGGCGTTCCTCTCAGGAGAGGATTCCAACTCGCAGACAACTGTTGCTGGAAGCGCCGGCAGCTTCATGCGGGTTCTCTACAATGATGGCCAGACTCTTTACCTGAAGCTTGCCCTCATCTACTTCAACGTTGCCAAGGTGGCATCGTTCTCCTACAGCGCAGGCCTTTCGCTTGGCGGCTATGCCTCGGTGAGCTATTCATCCTCCCCCGCTGCAGGGCTTTCCCCGCTGCTGGGCGAAATCGGCCAGGCCATGGACACTGTAGGCAACTTCATGCTCCTTGCATCCGCGCAGGCGGCGTTCCTCCGTTTCTTCACAACGGCCTCCACTGTGATGCTGCCGGTGGGCATTTTCCTCAGGTCATTCTCCTTCACGCGCAAAGTGGGCGGCACGCTGCTCGCCGCGACCATAGCGGCTGCGGTGATATACCCGTCGTCCATACTGCTTTCGCGCGAGGTCTATCTCACGTTTGCGGATGAAATGAAGGGCGGCAACAATTTTGCCGATGTCAAGGTGCCCAATGCCAAGAACCCCCCCTCCGCGGACGTGGTGTGCAACCCTGACGTGCAGAAATTCGTGAGAAGCCCCATCCCTCTGGTGGGCGGCGAGACGGGCTGGTGGATAACGGTCTGCATACCTGTCTGCCTTATCGTGGCGGCAGCGTCCACAGTCGGCTTTGCAGCGGCATTCGCCACCTGCTTCATGGAAACTTGCAAGAATGTCATCAACATCGTTTTCATGATACTAAAGGCGCTGTTCCCGGTGCTATTGTGGCTGTCGGTGTTCATGCCCTTTGAGAACCATCTCTCGCCAACGCAGCTCATCAAGGAATTCTATGAGCCGCTCCAGCAGTTTGTCCTGCCAGCAGTGGTAAAGTTCTCAGTGCTCTCCCTGGTAACCTTCATCATCCCGATAATAATCACCCTGTCACTTCTGCGCAACCTTGCGACGGCATTCGGGGGCGAGGCACAGCTTTACGGGCTGTCCAAGCTGGTCTGATGAAAAACAACGATTAATGCAATATGTAGGATATGTGCATATGGTGCGTCAAAAATGAAAGCAAAGTTTGCATTGATTTTCCTTATGTTTGCCATTTCGGCTGTAGTGGCAGAGGACCCTGTCAAAAACTACACGCAAATATGCGGCGTGGAAAGCTTCACCCAATCCGGGGGCGGCGAGGCGCTATCCTTCATCACGATAACGTTCGCAATCGTGTCGCTTGCAATAGGGCTCACCTATATGTATTCCAAGTTCCGCGAGGACCCGGCCACCGGCACATGGGCGAAGGACGAGGCGTACAACCTGATAATCTCCGTGCTTCTTTTTGCAGGCATACTGGTGTTCTTCACGGGCGCATGCACAATCGCCCAGGGGTATGCAGGGCAAAGCCCGATAGTCGCTTCGCAGAACTACATAAACTCGCTTGCGCGCGCCAACGGGCTCAACCTGCTGCGCACGCTCACGATGGACAGCATAAGCGACCAGCTTGATGCAACCAAATATCTCTACACCGGCCTCACGCCGTTCTGGGGCAACGGAGTCGCCATGAGGGGCGACCGCAAGGCGCACTCCGCGCACCGCGAGTACCTCATTGACCTGTACCTTCCGATAATTGCCAGCCTCACCGCGCAGGGATACGTGCTGCAGGGCATTGCGTGGATAGGCGCGTCCGTGCTCCTGCCATTCGCATTCGTGCTGAGGCTCTTGCCGTTCACGCGCGAATTCGGCAACATGCTGATTGCGCTTTTCTTCGCGCTTTACATCGTGGTGCCTACGATGTATGCCATGAGCGGGCAGGTGTTTGATGAAAAAATCAACAAGCTAAACGCCCCCTACACTGTGGATGTCAGGCTCGAGAAATTCTGCTCGTACGGGCTGGACAACACGCAGGCATGCACCTCGCCCACAACGACAGTCCTTTACAGGATAGGCTCCACAATCCCGCAGGCGATATTCCTCCCGAACCTGGTGATAATCGTGGCGGTGACATGCATAATGGCAATGTCAAAGGCGCTTCGCGCAATCGCGGTATAGGTGTACTCATGTCATATAGCAACAAACGCATTGCCTGTCTTATGCTCTTCCTCAGCATTGCCATGGCTTCGCTAGTGGCAGGATGCGGTTCTGGATATACTCAATGTGGGGCGTCGCTCTGTTGTAAAGATGGCACTGAAACGTGCATCAATGAGCTGTGCGCTAGACCGGACTATAAGCCTATCACACTTACGGTGCCAACTAATTCAGTACCTGCCGGAACGTCATTTGATGTAACTATAAACATAACAAACATCGGCACCGGTCCGGCATTGCAATCGTCATACGCGGCAGCCTGGCAGGGGTCCTCAGTGTACGGCACCATCATCAGCATGCCGCACCCTTTGTCACCCGGTGAGTCTCTTATATGGAACGGCCAGCTTAACTGCACGACTTTCACAGATGACATGCCCGTCTCCGTGGAAGTAGACTATGATGAAGACATAAACGAATCAAACGAGTTCAACAACGTCAAAGCGACGACAGTGCATTGTGTAGACCAGTCATCTCCGAGGCAGCCGGACTATATACCTCTCGTTACAGTGGTGCCTTCCACGCCATTAAATCTTGGGCAGCCCTATGCAGTGTATGTAACAACGAAAAATATCGGCCTTGGAGATGCCCATCTCAACACGATCAGTAGTATTCATCTCCCAGACGAAGGCGGTACAATGTGGGGGGGCTTCGATGATATTTGGCAGGTGTATCCTCCTCTTAAAGCCACCGAGACTCAAGTCGTCTCATATCAATTTACGTGCCAAACAGCGGGCGACAAGAATTTCACCGTAGTTGTTGATCTCAATAATGACCTGGGCGAAGCAAACGAGAGCAACAACGTAATAAACATAACTGTGACTTGTGGCACGCCTACAGCCTGCGGTATCCCTGTAGAATACGTTGCGCCCTCATCGTCTTCAAATCCTGAAGAGACTGGGGTTTCTCCTATGGGTGCAATTCAAAATCTTGAGGCGGGCACCAGCATAAGCGGCGGCAGGGGCGGCGCGGTGGTGGGCGCAACATCCGGCTTTTACAAGGCAGGCTGGTTCTCGGACTGGAAGGCGATGGGTTTTATCGGCGTGGCGATAGTCTGCGCCATAATCGCGCTTGCGGCGATGATTGGCCGCGCCTTCAACCTGCCGGAAGTGAAGGCGTTTGCGAACACCGAGCTCCGCCAGGCGGTGATATCTGTGCTTCTCATCGTCTCGCTTCTTGCCATCGTCTCGTTCCTGGATGAAATAGCCAGGCAGGCGATATACGGTGCAGACCTGCCGATCAGCTGCTCCGGCAGCGAGCCATGCTACATCACATCCGCAAAATATTACCTCTCGACGCTTTACAACACATCCAACGAATACGCCGAGAACGAGCTTTCGGAGTCAATCAGCATAATGAAGCGGGCGAGCTATGGCTACAACCTCAACTTCAACAAGATATACTTCCTTTTCGCAGGCATCTCCATCAGGACGAGCGCAGGCGACTCGCTGATTGCGGAGCGGCACGGCGCGCTGTTCTCGCAGGTGGCGAAGATAATGGCCAGCATCTATGCGCAGAAATACTTCATAGACGTGATAACGTTCGGCATAGCCCCGCTTTTCATATTGCTGGGCGTGGTGCTCCGCACATTCTTCTTCACGCGCAAGCTCGGCGGGCTGTTCCTTGCGATGGCCATTTCGCTTTTCATAGTCTATCCGCTCACATTCGCATTCGCCTGGTACACCCTCAACGTCACGGTGTATGGCGAGCGCACGCTTGCCGTCTCCGACCCTGCCTGCCCAAGCGAGTGCACAGGCACATACCCGGTGGCGTTCTTCGCGAACTCTAGCGGTCAGCTTATACAATTTTCCACCATCCAGGACATAGTCGATGCGGGGATAACCCGGGATAATTGGAGAAATAACGGTCCAGGTGGCACGTTTATCGGGCTTGTGGCGTGCCAGAATCTCACCACCATTGGCATCAATAGCGTCATAGCGCCAAATTCATGTTCCGAATGCCCTGTCTACTGCCGTGACGTTCCCTTCCCCACTAGCATGCCCGGCTGCAACATAACCAAATGCGCAGCATGCAATCCTGGCTGCAAGATAACGCGCCAAAGGTCAGATTGCGAGACGACATGCAGCGGCAAATGCCCCATCAACTGCAGGATAAGGGTGCCCACTGAAAACAAATGTTTCAATGATGAACTCGGCGGCTCTATCCCTGCCAACCTATCTGTAAACTGCGGCGGCTGCTCGAAATATCCTGTCTGGTGCAGGTACCTGAAGATAAAAACCGTGGACGGGATAGAACATTTAGAGCCGTTCTACAACAACACGATGTGCAAGAACGGCACGGTGGACATTGCAAACGATACCACCTGCCCCTCGCAGTGCTCCTACATCACGCGGCTGGGCTCTGACGCGGCATGCGACTCGCTCTGCAGCGTGGGCGGCGTGGTCTGCCCCGAGGAATGCAGGGTCACCAACCTCTACGACCCAGCCTGGGCTGCAATATATGATGTTTCATCATTATCTGGTGCAGCAGCTAACTTCACGTCTCTGTGCAACCTGACACCTGAGATGGGCAACGCGTGCGCGCAGTGCCGAAACAACTACCCTGAATGCATGATGACTGTCCCAGCTGCCCCATCAAATTGCGCGCCCTATCCGACAAACGGCTATTCCTCGCAGAAATGCCTTGACTGCCCGGAATATTGCCGGTACAGTTCAGGCGAATTCACCTCCATGTTCGCATCTAACTATTCAAACGTGATACGGGACATCTCCAGCCTGCCCAATGTGTGCAACCCGTCCCTCACAAGCGGGCTGAACTGCTCGGCATCTGGGAGTTCTCCTGCCTGCTCTGCATCGTGCCAGGCAACGGCATTGCCCCTCATATGCCGCGCCTTCAATTCCTCGGACACGAATACAACCTATTGCCGCAAATGCCCCGAGGAGGCGCGTGTCATGCTGCACTTTAAGAGCGGTTCCATAGACGAATTGACAATCCCTCTCCTGAAAAACTCCTACCAATGCAGCAACGCCAACTGCAGCGCAGGCTGCAAGAGCACCATCATAGAGCTTCCGAACGAAGACACCGACCCCACGTGCGTGCCTGAAGGCGTGGTTGGCGGTTCCTGCCCCTATGGCTGCCGCGTGCGCGGAATAGACACGTATTTCGATTCATCCTATTGCAGCAACCACGTCAGCGGGCTTAATTGCTCTGCCATGAGCCCCCTATGCTTCGTGACGCTGAGCGGAGAGCCGCAGGGTCAGATATGCAGCGAGTACCTTGGCAACGGCGCCGCGCCTGCAAATGCCATTCCGATAGACGAGCGTGCCTCGCCTTATGAAGACCGCACCGGCTGCCGCCAATGCCCCGAGCAGTGCAGGCTTGACGGGTACTATGGCGACTGCGGGGTGGAAAACAACGGCAACAATGTCTATGTGGACTGCAGCGACGCAAGCTGCCCATCGTCATGCAGGGCGCCGGCTCTGCCCGCCGCCACTAAAAACATGGAATGCCTGGCGCCCCAGAGCGACAGCACAGGCACCTCTTGCAAGGACTGCCCGGCACTTTGCAGGCGCAGCACCGGCATTTACGTGGAGGGGTGCCCAACTGCCTCATGCATGCTCTCCTCTGACCCTGCCACGGGATGCAGCGACTCGTGCAGGCTGGAGGACCCGCCAACCAAAGCGTGCGCAGGATGCTTTGACTGCGACCTTGACTGCAGCTATTATCCAGCAATAAGGTCTGACTGCGCGGACATATGCACTGACGAGGCGCTTGCAGGGCCCGTGAACATCGCGCCTGACGATTTCATCAAGGCGCTGCCAGGCGCAAAAACCGCCTTCCCTGAAGAAAGGAACATCGGCGTGCTCTATATCCCGGCGGTGCTATTACCCCTGTTCTGCATAGTCATCGTGGTGGCATTCATAAGGGTGTTCTCGCCGATACTGGGCGGCGACATAGAAATACCCGGATTGGGCAAGATAATATGAGGAACATGGAAAAGACCGCAATTCCGCGCATGCTCGTCTTCGCCAGCTTTGCCCTTGCCATCCTCGCCTCCCTTGGCAATGCCGCGCTTCCCGGCAATGCCCCGTCCTCCCTCTTCCCGCATTACCTCCTTGCGCTTGATTTCCAGTATGCCTCGCTTGCGCTCCTCATCCCGTTCGCGATAGTGGCAATCGCCTACATGGCAAGCTATGCCTTCAACGTGCCGCACATCCGTGCAATATTGCAGGACGAGGCGCTCCAGATAATCGCAACCGGCGCGGTGGCGCTCACGCTGGCGGGCACGCAGCTTGTGGTGGATGAATACACCGTGGCAGTGCTTAACGGCGCAAACGCTACTGGAAACAACATAACCAGCACCATGGATGCCGCATCATCCGTCCTCACCTTCCTTGAAACAAAAACAATCGAAGTGCAAGACAACCTGGCAACCGTGAGCATAGCCTTGGGCAAGGAGGCGTCAAAATCAGTGTTCTGCAACTTCATGGGCGTGGGCTTCACAATAGGCAACTGCGGCCCGTTCAACGCCTACCGCGGGAGCCTCACCGCAGCAATGTTCACGACATCCACCGCGCTTGCCGACACGTACGCGCAGGAATACCTGCTCTCGCTTGCGCGCAACTATGCGTTCTCCATCCTCATCCCGCTCGGGCTTTTCCTGCGCTGCTTCAAGGTGAGCAGGGCGGCGGGCGGCTCGCTCATCGCAATAGGCTTTGGCTTCTACACGGTCTTCCCGGCCGTAATCCTCGCCACCGACAACCTTCTCCAAGACAGTTCGGTAGCCCTGCCTTCCGCCCTTCCACTTGTGGGCACGTGCGACCCAATGGAGACCAACGCCGCGGCAGCGCGCGGGGATTTCATTGACTACGGCACCAGCCTGGTGGCATATGACCAGGCTGAAAGCATAGAGTATTTCGTGCTCGTCAGGGTTCTTTTCATGTCCATACTCAACCTCATAATAACGCTCTCGTTCATCCGCGCCTTCGCGCACATGATAGGGAGCGACATAGATGTTTCATCGCTTGCGAGGATATCCTGATGGCAACACAAGACAGCGTCAAATCGGCATTCCGCCTCGCGCTTTTCGCCAGCATGTTCCTTGTCCTTGCATTCTCGCACCCGGTCTTTGCAGCCACGCCTTTCACCTGCGAGCAGACCCAGTTCAACAGCACCATGGAGCTGTGCGGAATCGCCGCGCTTGCAATGTTCGCTCTCATCGCCCTTGTCTATATCGGCGGGGAAGCCACGCAGAATCCCCGCATGCTGACCTGGGCGAAGACCGAGGCGATGCAGGCGTTCGCCTCGCTGGTCATCGTTTCCATCGTGCTCTTCGTGGTCTCCACAATGTGCGATTTCCGGGTGGGCGAGATATCGTCGCTGGTAAACTCCACGTCCTCGATGCCGCAAATCTACAAGCTTGCCCCGGGCACTGCCGCAAACGGGAACGACACGCTCTATAACGGGGCGATGCGCTATGTCGAGAACCTCGCCGCAGTCTCGCTTTCAAATGTGAACTCGCTGCGCTATGACCTGGGCGCATACGAGATACGGACTTCATACAGCAAATTCGTCTGCCATGGCAGCTGCGTGTATTCCCTTTCCAGCACCTCAGTCTCCATGTTCGGAGGCGAGAGCGCCAACCTCGCAATCACCAACAACCTTCTCGGCGTGGGAACGGTGACTTACCTCTCGGCAGTCTTCCAGTACTTCATCCTTGTCTACATATACGGCGGGCTTTTCACGGTCTTCCTCCCGCTTGCCATAGTCATCCGCTCGGTGCCGTTCATGCGGCACTTCGGCGGGTCGCTCATCGCGATATTTGTCGCGCTTTACATCCTCTATCCGCTCATGCTGGTGGCCGATGCCTACATCGCGCCGGGCTTTGCCGCAAGCTCCTCTCCCGTGAAGATGTGCGACCGCGATGGCAGGAACTGCGCAGGCGCAGGCATTTTCAGCACGGCAACCACACATGGCGTAACATGCATAAATGAAACAGCCGATTCCCAATGCACATTGCGGAAGGAATGGGACATGGAAGGCGTAGGCATAACCCAGCACGACATGGACAAGCTCCAGCCAAACTCGCTCCCGGCCGCCATCAGGTTGAATGTATTATTATTCCTGGCTGCAGTATTCCTCTCGTCATTGAACTTCATAGTGATTGCCGCATTCGGCAGGGAGCTTTCGCGCTTCCTGGGCGAAGAGGCTGACATGTCAAGGCTCGGGCAGATGATTTGATGGCACGAGGCAACAATTGCAAACCTGCGCCATTCGGCGGCAAGCCATCAGGCAACTCCACACACGCGCGCCATGCCGGAAAAACAGCTCCCGGTAGCCCGCATCAGATGCGCAGCACGCACTACTGCGAAAGCAGGCACTCATCCAGCGGCTGCTCGCGCAACGCAATCGGAAGCGCGCCACACAGACAGCAGCCTGGCGACGCGGCGCAGAATCCCTGCGTGCCTCGCGGTCTCTCCGCAATCGTCCTGCTGGCAGCATTCGTGTTCCTTTTCCTTGCGCAGTTCGCCTTTGCTGAAAGCGATTTTGACGGCTATGCCTCAAAGCAGCGGGCATATTTCCAGAACCGGGTGGACAGCTGGTGGTCAATGGCAATAACCGCGATACTGATATGCATCGCCTTCAACACGCTTGTCTACATGCTCGGCACCACGCTTGAGTCCCAGGAGATAAAGAATTATGCCAAAGCAGAGTTTTTGCAGGTGAGCGCAAGCTCGCTGATGATATTTTTCGCGGTGGCGCTCCTGTTCCAGGTCACCGACGGCGGCAGCAACGACGTTTCGGCATTCGGATTCATGGGCGACTTGCTCGGCAACGGCGCGAGCAGCATAAGCTGCACTGCCGCGAACGGAGGGCGGTTCTATCTCTGGAAGGGCGATTCCCAGTTCGGCCAGGGGCCGCTGGCGGCGTTCAAGTGCAAGCTGCAGGAGAAAATCTCCGCGCTTGACGACGCATATGCCAAGATTGCGAAAAACAACCAGAAGACGGAGCGGCTAGCATCTACTACATATTACCTACTGGGCGTGCCTGTGTGGTGCGGGGACTGGGACCTTTCCATCCACAAAGAGGTGGAGCAGGCGCACCTCATAGCGTCAAAAATCGTGGACCTGTCCGTGTCGCTGCACGCGCAGTTCGTGCTCGCCGAATACGTGCAGAAGAACATGCTCACTGTTTTCCTGCCATTGGGCCTGGTGCTGCGCATATTCCCGCTCACGCGCGGGGTAGGCGGGCTTTTCATCGCGCTGGGCGTGGGCTTTTACTTTGTCTGGCCCGCATTCTTCCTGCTGTCTGACCCGACGTTCGTGAAGGCGAGCAATCCTGCCAGCCAGCCGCTGCAGGAAGGCATATGCTTTTCCGGCTTCCGCGGAAGCGCGGTGCTGCTTGCGGGCATTGTCACAACAACCGTGGACGGCGAGCCTTCGGATCTTTCCGTGGTGGAGGGCAAGGAGCTTGTGTACACCATGACGATAGCCACCATGTTCTACCCGTTCGTAGCCCTCGTGCTCACGCTGATATTCGTGCGCGCGATGACGCCGCTGCTCGGCGGGGACATGGGCGAGCTCATGAAGATGGTGTCGAAATTGGGTTGATGGTTTTGCGATGATATAGAGGTTATGATGATGGGACAAGATGCATTTGCATTGGCGTGCGTTGCGCTTCTCCTAGCCGCGGCGTTTTCCATGCCCGGCTGCACGAGCAACAAGTACGTGCCTTGCTGCGTGCGCACCGGAATATACGCGGATGACGGCTCGCCCCAATCCAACCCCCAATGCACTTTCCAGAACGGGACGCTCTTCGGCAGCTGCATGCTTGACGAGAACTTCAGCGGGGTGGCAAGCTGCGGCGATGGCACGAGCTGCGGCAGCATAAAATCCGAGGACCTGTGTACCAAGACGTCCTCCTGCGTGTGGAACGAGTCGCTCTCCCCGAAATGCTCGGGCGCACAGGCGCGCTGGCTGCTGCCTGTCTGCGCAGACCGCGTGCCTGCAAGCTGCGTGAACGAGCGGTGCACCGCCATGATATGCGGCTATGCCAACACCCGCCCCTCCCCACCGCCTGCGTCGCAGGACTGGGACGCAAACAAATCCGAGGATGAAATGAACAGGAGCGCGAAATCATCAGTGATACCTGTCCAGGACATGGTGTCTACCCCCGCAATCGGCCTGCAGCACGTGACCTGCGACTTTAACAAGATGAGCCAGAAGCTTTACGACAAGGTAAAAGCCGCGCGCGGCAACCTGTGGGTGAACTCCTTCCGCTTCGGCGTAGGGCAGAGCTTTGCTGATTTCGAGCAGGCAAGGAACTTCTTCCCGGCAACGGACATCGGGTGCGCGGCAAACCCAGACGCTACGATAGACCGCTATACGGCGTACCTCAACGTCTCGACAACATACTGTGTAGCAGGCCAGCTCTTCCAATGCTACAAGGGCAGTTCACCCGTAGCATTGCCTAACTTCAGCAATATTGATACCTGCAAGCTTTACTGCGGCAACGGCACGGCACCCTACAGTTGCAATCAAATATCTGGTGGCGGCTATGCATGCAAGTCGGATGGCTTCTCGTATAGCACCCGAGCAACCTGCGAGCAAAAATGCAGCCGGATAGACGACACGCGTGCTTGCGCAAACGACACAACCAAGTTTCCGTTCCTTGACAGCGACGGCAGCGGCGCCGCGCGCTTCAGGATGAAATACGTGTCTGACTACATGGTGGACACGGACGACCCATACGCGGATTTTTCACACAACAGCAACGGGCCAGCCTGCTACATGTATGGTGGGCCGACTGGAGATGTGCCATTCGGCGACTGGGTAGCCAAGACTGAAAACGGGTGGGTGTGCAATGACTATGCCGACTGGGGCGACGGTCCATGGTTCTGGACACAAAATGTAAGTTCCGATAACAGTATTCACTACGACGATGTCCCCGGTCAGAGTAGCGCGGACAACATTTACCTTGGCGAGCTCCGCACCTATTTTGACAATCACGCCTACTCCACTATTGACTATGACTATGAATACTATGAGAAGAACCTCATGGCCCAATACAGCAGCGCTGACCAGTCGCATCTCCTGCCTTTCGAGTGCGAAAGCGGCGCGGACTGCAAATCTGGCACTTGCGACAAAACATATCACTCTCGCGCATTGTGCGTGAACAAAACGACTAACCTGCCCATGGCATGCAGCTGCTCATCAAAATTCAAGGTTGTGACAGACGGCGCCAATCCTTACCAGGGGTATTATCCATACTGCGACTTCAGCAGCAGTTTTCCCATCTATTACGCAATCGGCTTGACCGACGGCTGGCCTCTTGACTGGCCGCTTGTTGGCTTAATAAACAATAGTGACTGGTTCATGACACCTGAACAATCAGTCCACTACATTGATGGAGACAATTTCTATCCAAGCGGCATATTCCACTTTTATTCCAAAGAGCAAATTCCCCTATTTAGCACGTGTGGCGTGCCACCAGTCTATGACTACAAAGTAAGCAAATGCTTCGTGACATGCTCATACGACGATTCAGTTTATCACATAATAACAGAGCCTATAAACGGTGGCTGTTCCCTTAATAATGTCGGTTATGGTAGTTGTTCTCTCGATCAATCTTTGCCGCAGGACTTTTACGAATATTATTTTGATTACGCCTGGGGCAATCAGTATGTCCAAGGCGGGTCGGGCCAATGGATCCCGGGCCAGTTCGGCACGCAATGCGTCGGGACAGGCGTGTGTGAGAATGGCGACTGCGACTGGGCGTCGCAAAAGCCGCCATATGTCAAGATAAATGACTATGGCTGGTGCGCGGGCTGCACCTATACCACGCTCGCAGTGCAGAAGGTGGACTGGGGGCTGCCAAACCCGGGCGGGAACGGCTCCCCACGCGCCTCCAGCTGCTATGAGTACCGCGGCGACTTCAACTACATTCCCAACGGAACGTATCCCTACGGCGGAGTTGTGGGCGAAACCCCGATGCCAAGCCATGATGGCATCGGCAGATGGCAGGATGGTTTTGCCACTCCTTCCACTGAGCCGGTACGAATGACGAGCAATCCAAGCAGCTATGAGCATGATAATAACGGAAATATCGAGGAAATATGGGACCAACCGATATTCTGGTGCAGGGACAAATGGAACTCAAAAGGCTGGTGGTCTCCCGAGAACATTCCCACTCCTTCCGCGCCCTACATGAAGGAAAAGCTCACCTCTTATCTCCAGTCCAACGTGATGCCCATCCTCGACGAGATAGATGAAAAGACAACAATTCCTATGTGGTCTCTGCCATGTACTGAGTATGGCTCCATATCCAAGACATACGACTGTAAAAAGGATAATACAACCTATATTGACCTGGGGTTTTGCCAGCTGTACTGTAGCGATGGTCTTTGTTCCAGTCAGGAGCATGATGATGGCAAATTGAGCGGGCTGGTGTGCCCCTACACCAATCAATTTTTTGACGACCAGATTCATGGTTATTCAGGCGTTTGCGCGGCTATGTGCTCTGACCCAGCCAACCAGAAGGTATATGCCCCCCTTTCCATCTGCAATGAATTGCAAGGCGACGGCGCAGTGGTGCATGCAATAGGGAATTCCACCATGCTCGGCGCCCTGCCAGAAGATGGCAATTATGGCAACATCTCGCCATACATCCTCTCAAATGACATTAAGGAATACACAGGTATCATGAGCGACACGGATTTCACATTCAACATCAGCAATGGCACCGGCGGCAAAAATGCCATCCTCATCCGCACCTATCTTCTCAAGAACAAGTGCGATGCCTCTCCCCTCGTGGGGATTGAGATAATGCCGGATGAAACCGAAACCACGCTCATAGGCACGCCGGGATGCGACCTTACAGACCCGTCCTCGACATGCAGGGGCAAGCTGCACAAGTTCTTCTACAGCGACACGACAATCAACTACGCACAAATGGTGGTGCGCGGGCTTCCCGACAAATATCCCGACCAAGTTGATATGCTCTTGCAAGACTGGTATCCCATGTGCAACCTTGGCGGAAGGAACGTGTCTGAAAACGAGATAGCTGAGTTTGAGCGCAGGCTGGATTTCTCGCGCGCGCTGCTTTCCAACTTCTCCAAACCCTCCCTCATCTGGAGCTTCGCATTCCCGGTGGATTCCAACTGCAACCAAACGATTTTCCTGGACTATATGTTCAACCACACCGCAGACATGGTGGATGCAGGCATAATCGGTGTAATCTACAGCGGCTGGGAAACACAAGACGGAAAGGGCTACGGGCCTGAGAGCAGGTTCTATAATGACACATTCGCCTACCCGGCGCATGGAGGTGGTTCATATTGGCCCAACTCAGTAATCCGAGAGCACAATTTCACCGGCAGCCTGTCCACGGGCCTCACAATGTCCCCCGCGCTGTCCCGCACAGGCAAACCCATACAGACCCTCGAAGAGCTGGGGACGTCGAAAAAGGGCGATCTCTTCTGTGCCCTTGAAGACTATTCCATACGCACGGTGGGCTACATGAAGATGACATACGGCCAGAAAGTCTATGCCGAGAACCACACCTGCTATTGCGAGCCTTGCAGCAGCTATGATTATGCCACGGGCGTGTGCGACAATACAGTTGGCGCAAGCAGCGCTAACATGCCCCAGCATTACTGCAATGACGGGGCGCCCTGTGCCATGCCTATAAACAATGATGGAAGCTCCATAGAAATCAAAGACTACTACTTGTATAAGTGCCCGTCCACCTGCATGAACGCCAGCGCCTGCACGCTTTGCAACGACAGCTCGCTTGCGGGCTCAGCATCGTTCTGCAGGATTTCCATTTCCGGAGGCCCGACTCGGGGCTATAGCTGGAACTTCAAGAACATATCCGACGATTATTGGGAATTCCTGACCGGGCTTTCCCCGAACGAGAAATGCTGCCTGACCGTCAACACGTCCGGAAGCGACGTGAAATACACCTATGTCGCCCTGACTGGCACGAAGCAGCAGGCTGAGTTCCTGCAGTACCCGACGCGCGGAGAGTATGACATAGACTGCGGCAGGGCGCCCGACACCTCGGTGCTTACATACTGCAACATACGCGTGCACATTTCGCAGAAGGAGATAGCGTGCATGAAGATAAGCAAAAGCGACGGGGGCAGCACGTGCGGCCTCACGGTTACGGGCAGCGGGACTTGCAATGGCGGCGGCCTCCTGACCGACTGCAATGCGTTGGGAAGCAACCAAGGGTGTTGCGAAGCCGCGTCTTCCTGCCACTGGGACGGCGCCACCTGCCATTCAATACAGGGCAGCAGTTCATTTGTCATCTGCAGCAATTACAACGACAACCAGCTGGGCTGCGAGGCGTTCAGCCTTACCAGTCCGGGGTGCGTGTGGGTGCCATCTGGAGGAAGCAGCGTGTGCGGCGCCCCGAATTCAGGCGCGGGAACCTGCAGCGGGGCTGGCAGCGTGACCTGCAGCAACATCGGCAGCCAGGGCTGCTGCGAAGCCATTTCCGGCTGCCAATGGGGTGCATCTGGATGCACCGACAAGGCTGGGTCTTCGCGCTACGTAATCTGCAGCAGCTATGACAACAACCAGCCTGGCTGCAATGCGTTCTCGCCTTGCACATGGCACGGCGGCATGGCGTCTCCTCCGGGTGAGACTGAGGGCGATAAAACGACATCCAAAAAATGAAGTTTTTAGCAATTGGTTCGTATAATGCGGTGTAAGCATATGGCTGGAAGGAAAAGGATGCAATTGGTTTCCATGCTGCTCTTCTTCAGCCTTGCCCTTGTTATTTTCTCCAATACTGCGTGGGCAGGTTGCCCTGTTTGCAATCCTAATCAGATTTGCTGCGGTTCTTCAGTGTGCTGCGGCGTAGACGAATGCCCCGACTCTCCAATGTCGTGTGTTTTCCAATCCGTGCCAGACTTGGGGCAGTGCTGCGCCAATGGCCAATCCGGATGCCAGAACACCGCCTTTTTCTGCAGCAGCATAACCGACTCCGATTGCTGCTCTAAGATACCAGGCTGCAGTTTCGATTACTGCTCTGGTGATTGCAAGGGAACGCCAACCAGCAACCACAACAAGTGCAGGGGCTATGACAACAACAAGTCGGCATGCGACCTGCTAGGCGACTGCGAATGGCAGGCTGCGGCCGGCACAGCAGACTACACACCCACTCTCGAGGTACCTTCCGACGTAAACGTAGGGGACACATTCCAGGCAACCATAAAAACTACCAACATCGGCAGCAGCACGCCATCCAAATCCTCAACGACAAACCTGTCATGGGGGCCTGGCACGCTTGATTGGAAATCCCGTGTCGTGCCTCCGCTTGCACCCGGCGTGATTGATGCCTGGGTATGGTCCATAAGCTGCCCTGCCGTTGCAACTGACTTGGCCATCAATGTAACAGTGGATTCCAGGAACAATATAAGCGAATCAAACGAGGGCAACAATTTCATAAGCAAGACCGTGCACTGTGGCGGAAACGTGCTTTGCCCCCTTTCCCATGACATTGGCAGCTGCTGTGCATTTGGCAGCTCAAGCGGGAACTGCCTTGACGGCCCGGTTGCTGAGTGCGGGGAAATAGATGCCGGTGCATGTTGCGAAGCGATTGGGTGCTACCCCGCCCACAACGGCTTCACATGCGACGGGCAGTCTCCTTTTGGCGGCGACCACTGCAATTCATACCACAACAACAAAACAGTGTGCACCAAGGTCGGCTGCATGTGGATGCCTTCAGGTGTGGACTACGTGCCAGCGCTTGAAGTGCCTGCGCGGGTGGAGCTTGGCGATGTCTTTAATGTAATCATAAACACGACAAATGCGGGCGATACAGATGCCTCTTCAGGTTCATTGACGTATGTCAGCGGAGCTCTCTCTTTGGGGGTGAGCGTGTCACCCCTCAAGTCCGGTCAATCAAACATCACAGTAAGAAGCGTAACTTGCCCGCTTGTCGACGCATCACGGTTCTTCTCCATGGAGGTGGACGAGAACAAAAACATAGTCGAATTCAACGAGACCAACAACATCATAAGCAAAGTCGTGTACTGTGGCTGCTCGGCCAGCCAGCGTTGCACCCATGATTCCGACTGCTGCAGCGCGATGGTGTGCGGCTCGCCGGAAGCCATCCCGGACAAGCGTTGTTGCATACCTACGGGCAGCAACAGGAGCTGCACCTTTGCCTCGGACTGCTGCGAGGGCATCTGCGAGCGCCACGTGTGCAAGCCAGCGGCCTGCCCTTTCACGCCCACCATCCCGACCTACGTGGACATCACCCCCGACCCTGCGAACGGCGTGATAAGCGTGTCCCTCTTCAACCAATCGATGGAAACATATGAAAAAAGCCCAATTGGCAACGGGCTTATCTTCATAGTGAACATGTCCGACAAGGAGAACATGAAAATCTACTATGATGTCACCGGCAGCAACGGGCACATGCCCTTCCCATACGACCCCAACGTGTCTGGCTGCATTGACTACTGGTTTATCTTCTGCCCGCTTGGCAACGCGATCTGGAACCTCACTGAGCGAGAAATGTGCCTCAACAGCACCAAGCTCAATTACGACATGTTCATCAAGAACAACCCTGCCCGCTTCTCTGAAGGCGAGCCGGCAACCCCCATCGAATCCCACGACTTCATCCTCTCGCACAACGAGCTGTACCTCTGCAACAAGGTGCCCTCGGACTATGCGCGGCTCTGCTGGCCGCTCATGCTCATCCTCGGATTGCTTCTTGGCGCGAACTTCGCAGCCGGCAAGAACCCGTTCCACTCGTTCGATTTCTCCTCGCCGCGCATGGGCAGGGGCAGGCAGTATTCTATGCGCGTGCAGAACAAGAGCTTCGACTACCTCAGCTACATCATGGGCGCGGTGACTGCGGTGTCGAGCGCGAAAGGCGCGATGAAGAAGAAAGATGGCAAAACCAAGGAGCCGAAAGAGAAGAAACCAGAAAAAGAGCACAAGACCGCCGTAGGGAAATTCATCCACAAAGTGGGCGAAACAGTGAAAAAGACAGTGAACAAGCTCACTGGCAAGGACAAGAAGGATGGGGGAGAAAAAGGCGACTCGGGAAAATCCCCTGCTTCTGGCGGCGCGGGAAAGGCATCTGAAGGCGGGGCAGACGCAAGAACATCCCCTGGCAGAATGACTCCGCTTTCCGGCGGCGTGGGCAAGGTCAACCTGGTGGAGCGGAGCAGCGGGCCTGTTGTTCTGGGAAAGAGAACTGCCGCAGGCAAGGCGCTGCGTGTGGCTGCCAAAGTCGGCATGTTCTTTTCCGGCACCCCTGACGCAGGCTTTGG
>JBAYMR010000008.1:0-64803 GCA_041663445.1 Candidatus Micrarchaeia archaeon | reverse complement strand
CCGGCCCCAAGGAAGCCTCCGGCAACCGGGCCGATGAACTGGAAAAGGGTGAATGACTGGTTGGCCGCCGCGCCAAGCACCGACGAGAAGTTTACGCTGTCCGCAGCAAGCACGACAAGGGAGAACAGCATCACGAATGCGAGTCCTTTGGCTGAGAGAACGTTTCCTATTTTCATTGTCACACCCCACGATTGCCACTGAAGGCATTAGAAGACGTTTAACACATTGCAGCTAATTGGTTTAAAACGGTTTGCAAGCCGTCACTGCTGCATGGCGGACTTAATCATCTGCCCCATGAGATAGGGCTTGTTGATTGTAAGGCTCCAGACCATGCGGCGCGCAATCTGCTGGTATGCAAATCTCATGACGCCCGAATATCCCTCTTCATATCCGCCCGGATATGCCGAGTTGACGAATTCCTTAAGCTCGTTTGCCGCGCCAGGGTCTATTTTGAGCGCCTTGTTCTCGATAATCCTGCCGCCAAAACTGACTGCGACTCCGCTGTTGCGGCTCAGCTTGCTCAGGCTTGAAAGGACCTGGGGCGTATCGTAGTTGGTGCTGAGGAAAATGTCCCTTGTCCTGTTGAACCAGCCAGCATCGTTTGTTGCCACGCCGTAGAGCTTGCGGAAAAATTCGGACGGAGGCACGCCATCGCGGTATTCCGGGACAATTTCCTGGAGGCTGCGCTCCTTGCCATAAACGTCCTGTATGAGCTGTTTCTGGGATTCCACCTCGGAGGCGTGGACATGCCCCGCGTCATAGAGTTGGTCGGTGTTTATCGGTATGCTGCAGCGCATGCCCTCGAACGACAGGCCAAGGTATTTTTGGCCGCCTTCGCTGTAGAACTCGTACCGCGCCACTATTTCGGTGTGGGTATTGCCTTCGGCGATGTGCTTCTGCGGGTCGCCGACTATGTCGAACGCCTTGGTCTGTATGTGCCGTGCGGGCTTCATTATGCGCGCCATGTCCGTCTGCACGTCCTTGTCGCCCCAAAGCGCGGCAAAAAGTTCCGCAGTCTCAAGCAGGTATTTCTCCGTGAGCGCAGCATATTCCGCTTTTTTCTCCCCGGTGGCGCCCTGCGCGAGCCCCTCCGCAATCCTCAGCCGGGTGACATGGTTCATTATGGACGGCGACAGGCGCTCGCCCTGCTTGTAGCCGATGTGCGATTTTGCGCGGTTCATGTCGGTTTGGATGATATCCGTAAGCACCGGCGAGATGCCGTTAAGCGCGTTCAGCTGCAAAATTATCCCCTTGTCTATGCTTGCTTTTATCTTCTTGAACCTGTCCCTGTCCGCCTTGATGTCCGTGCGCAGGCTTGCCAGGCCGGATGCCTTGGCCTCGTTTTTTGCGGCCTTTATGAAGTTGCGCATGCCTTTCGGAACGTGCGCCAGGTGCGAATTTTTGGCAAATGAGTCGGACTTGAAATCCTTTTCGATGTGCAGGAGGGCAGATGCCCATAAGTCGGCCTCCTCGCCGCTTATCCTGCACAGGTTGACACCCATGTTGGAGAGCATTTTCTTTATGTGCTCGGAATACGGCGGAACATGGTCAATGCAGCCCACAATGCCCTCGAGCCTCTGCAGCATGGAGAGCATTTTCTTCCTTTTCCCGCCCAGGCTGCAAAGCTTGGAAAACCAGCGCCCGCTGTCCTCTGCGGATATGCTGAGCATGAGCTCGTCCTGTTCCTTTGACACGCCCCGCACGATTTCCGCGAGCTGGACGAACTCGTCGTCGAACTGGCTTATCTTTTCAAGAAGCGCGGTCTCCTTGAACGGCGTTGCGTTCGAATGGATGAGCCTGAGCATGCTTTGGATGTAGCTCATGGAGTCAAGCGCGGTGTGCTCAAGGAGGGAAACGCCGAAGACCTTTGGGAGCGTCTCAAGCGCGTAAGTGCGGGACCATTTCCCAAGGTACGCCTGCGACTCCGGGGAAAGCGACTCGAAAAACGCCTTCGATTCCTGCTGGTCGCCGTAGAAGGGCCAGCTTTCGGCAGCCCATACGAGCGAGCCGAGGTCTGCCTTGCCGGAATAGTTGAAGAGCGATGCGCCGATTTTGGATTTCTCGCTTTCGAGCTTCTGCGACAGCTCCCCTATCTTGGCAATGATGCCTTTCGCCTGCTTCACCTTGTCGGCGTTTTGGCCGCACGCCTCGAGGAGCATCTTTTCCCTGCCGGCCCTTTCGATGTCCGAGTAATAGCGTATTCTTGCAAGGGTTTCCGCCTGCGCGGGAGTGGCGTGCTTCGCGGCGAGTTTCAGGGCGGCATCCACGTTATCCAGGGTGTCGTCGTGTATTTCAACTGAGAGAATCGGGGCGCCGCCTTCGAGCATTATCCCTTTCTGCGCGGCGGACGATGATTTTTTGAGCCGCATGGAGGCGATTGTGAGGGGCTGCCCGTCCTTCTGCCCCTCTATGAGCTTGATGCCGAGGATGTCGTCGTGGTATATTGAAGGGAAAATGAAGCTGGTTTTCTTGCCGTGGGTGGGCATGAGGATGACTTTCAGGTCGTTTGCAGGCAGCTTGCCGGATTCGAGGAACGTGCGCGACATCTCGCGCGCAACCTCGAGCAGCAGCTTTTCCTTGTAGGCAGTGAAAACGCGTATGAACGGGTATGATTTCGGGAAAAGCGACGCGGTTGTGCGGGAAGCAACGCTGCCCAGGGCAGCGCCGCCTGTCATTGGTTTTTTTGTTCCGAAGCCATCTGAGGGCAATGAAGATGTTCCGGCTGCAAAGTGTATATTCCGCATCATATGGCACACTAGTTGTAATTAGTGTTAAGCTGTTTATAAAGCTTGCCTTCTGCCCGACGAAAACCGCAATGCCGCTTGCCTAGCCGACCTGGTTGACGATTTTGACGAACCCCGGCTTTATCTTGTAGAGCTCGCCCTTGTAAATCAGGTCGTCCACGATGCGATGCACGGTCATTTCGTCGGCAATGCCCTCGTCGGTTGCCTGCCCGACAAGGCGCGCCACCTCGATGGCGCCCAGCTGCGTCTGTATGCGCATGGCAATGCCCATTATCGCGTTTATCTTGTCAACCTGGCTCTTCGGCTTGCCGGTTGTGATGATGTCAATGTCAAGCTTCCCGGTTTCCCTGTCTCGGCTCACCTTCTCAAGCACGTATTGCGTCAGGCGGATGGCGCGGTCGGCGTCGGCTTCATCCACGGACTCGGAAAGCCGGAGCTTGGCGGATGCCTCGGACAGCCTCACCAGCCCTTCGATTTGCCTCGGCGTGATTGGCACTGCCCCCTCGGCCTTGCCCATTTTGCGCAGTTCCACGTAGAATGTCTTTATCTTCTTCATCGCCTCGTCGGTGAGGCGCGGGCGGAAATTCTGGCGCGCGTAGGAAATGTACTTCCTCAGGAGCGACTTGGGGATGATGTTCGGGTCAACCTTTGCCTTGTCGGCAGACTCCGAGCCGGCGCGGTGCGTTTTCAGCATGAAATCCGCAAGCGCGGCGTCCTTGGTCTCGTCCATGACGTCAATAATCGGGAAAATCAGGTCAAACCTCGAAAGGATTGTCGGCGGGATGTCGAACTGCTTCCCGGGGAGCTGGTTGGGGTCGAACCGCCCGAACTTCGGGTTTGCCGCCGCGAGGATGGATGTCTTTGCCTTGAATTGCGCGACAATGCCCGCCTTGGCGACGCTCACCGTCTGGCTTTCCATCACTTCGTGCATCGCGGCGCGCTCGTTCTCGTCTATCTTGTCGAATTCGTCCACCGAGGCGATGCCTCCTGATGCGATGACCAGCGCGCCGGCCTTCAGGGTCCAGCCGCCGTCGCCCAGGTCGTCCTTTTCCGCGGACGCAGTCAATCCCACGCCTGTCACGGACTTGCCGGACACGAATATGCCTTTTGGCGCCAGGTCCTTCACGTATTGCAGGAAACGGGTCTTTGCCGACCCCGGGTCGCCGATGAGAAGGATGTGGATGTCGTTCCTGATTGGCGCGCCGCCCGGGATGAACTTGTCCTTTGTGCCGCCGAAAAGCTGGAGCGTGAGCGCCTCCTTCACCTCGCTGTGCCCGTAGATGCCCTGCGCAACCGACTCGTACATTCTCTCGTAGATTTTCGGGTCCGTCGCAAGCTCGCGTATTAGCGCCTCGTCCTCCTTGGTGGTCTCGATTTCCTCGAAGTCCTTCTGCGTCTTTTTCGCATAGACCACGTCGATGTAACGGGTGTATATCTGCGTGCCCTCGCTGGCGCCGGTGCGCGGCTTTACCGGGGGGATGAGCCTCATCACGCCGGTTATCTCGATGGTGTCGCCGGGCGTTACCTTGTTCACGAGGTCGTCCTCCATCCAAAGCGTGATGGTCGCGGCGGGCGAGCCGCCCGACAGGCGCTCCAGGAGCTCCTGCGCCTCGGCTTTCTGCACGTCCACGAAATACGAGTCGTCCTCCTCGAGCTTGAGCGCGCGGCGCTTGCACTCGCTGCAGACCTGCGGCACCGCGGCGTTCTTGGTCATGGGCACCTTGGTGGTGGCGTCGCACATCTGGCACTTGTAGACCGCGACCTTCACCTTGTGGAGGATGGGGCCGCGCTTTGTCACCGTGCCCTTCACCGAGACAAGCTCGCGTATGTTGCGCGAGCTTATGTCCTGTATGAGCAATCCGTTGTCGGGCAGGTTGAAGAAGCGCACATGCGGCTCGAACGCGATGTCCGGCTGCGCATTCCTGAAAACCACTTCCTGCGACTGGACGAGCGCAAGCTCGGCGGCGTTTATCAGCGTGTCGGGCTGCTTCACCAGTATGTCCGCAAGCTCGCGGTCGTATTTTTCAAGGTCTTCGTAGTCTATGAGCAGGCTTTTCTGCGCGGGGTACTCGGTAAGAAGCTTGTTTATCCTTTCCCGCTGTGCGTCTGAGTAAAACGACTCGAATCTTTCCACGTAAGATGAAATGTCAACGTCTGATGGCATAGGCCCACACGCCCGCCCGACCACTCGGGACACCCTTAGGGTGGGAAATGATATAAATAGCTTTCCCATCCGATGCACCGGCGAAAATACCCTGAACCGTATTTTCATCCTGATTGGTCTGCCGCACCATTTGTTTAAAAATTTTTCTGGTGAAATGAAGGCGTGCAAAGGATACCGATGAATAAAATCTTAGACTTGTATGTCAACAAGAGAATGAGCAGCGGAGATATCGCAAAAATGCACGGGTGCTGCAAGGCTACAGTCTTAAAACGGTTAAAAATGGCAAAAATAAGGGTACGCGAGCCCGGGCGCCCCAAACTGAATTTAACCGACGATGAGCTTAGGGCGCTGTACATCAGCAAAAAGATGTCTACGTGGAAAATAGCCGATTTGCTGGGTTGTGGAAGGTCAACCATCCATAGAAAACTTGCAAAAATGGGGCTGACAAGAGACATTTCAACTGCGCACATAAAATACGCCAGACGCCATTTTTCGGGAGATCGGTCTGAAATGGCATATATGCTGGGATTTGCCATTGGAGATTTAAGGGTAAGAAAGATAGGGCGGAATAGCAAAACCATTAAGATTGACTGCGGAAGCACAAAAAAAGATCAGATAAACCTAATTCGCAAATTATTTTCAAAATATGGGCACGTCTGGGTTGGTGCGCCAACCGGATTAGGAAAAACGCAGATAGAAGCTTTTTTAGACGATTCCTTTCTCTTTCTCTTGAATGGCAGGGATAATGTGGCGTGGGCTTTGGAAGGGGATGCATTTGCCCCGTTCCTTGCAGGTTTTACCGATGCCGAAGGGAGCGTGTTCATAAGCAACGGCAAGGCGGCATATTCGTTGGGGAATTATGACCACGAATTGCTTGAATTGATTAAAACGGGGCTTGAGAAACGCAGCGTGAGTTCAATTCATTTATATAAAGCTGGAAAAAAATATCCAGTCGCGGGCGGTTACAAACAGAGAAGCATTTATTGGCACATAAAAATCAATGGAAAAGAGCAGTTGCTGAAACTCTTTAGCATGCTGCTTCCGCATATGCGGCACAAAAAAAGAATCGATGATATTAAGAAAGCTTTGAGAAATATCAATCTGAGGAACAGATATAGGTGATTTAAGTGGAAAGATTTTACATTACAACCGCCATCCCATATGTGAACGCAGCACCGCATTTGGGGCATGTGCTGGAATTCATCCAGACGGATGCGATTGCAAGATACCAGAGTCTGCAAGGCAAGGAAGTTGCGCTGGTGACTGGGGCTGACGAGAACAGCCTGAAAAATGTGCAGGCTGCCGAGAAGCAGGGCGTCAGCGTGGAGGAGCTTTGCCGCAGGAACTCGGCAATTTTCGAGGACATAGCGAAGAAAGCCGGGCTTTCTTACACCAGCTTCAGAAGAACTTCGGACAGGGAAAAGCACTGGCCGGGCGTGCAGAGGATTTGGGAGCTTTGCGACAAGAAGGGGGACATCTACAAAAAGAAATACCGCGGGCTCTACTGCGTTGGCTGCGAGGCTTTTTATGAGCCGGATGAACTGGTGAACGGGGTGTGCCCGGAGCACAAGACCAAGCCGGAAGAGATAGAGGAGGAAAATTATTTTTTCAGGCTGTCAAAATATCAAAGCGAGCTTGAAAGGCTGATTGAGGCGGATGAACTGAAAATAGTCCCTGAAACCCGCAAAAACGAAGTGCTCAGCTTCGTGCGCGGTGGCTTGAAGGACTTCAGTATTTCAAGGTCAGTTGCACGTGCAAAGGGCTGGGGCGTGCCTGTTCCCGAAGACCATGAGCAGATAGAGTATGTGTGGTTTGACGCGCTTGGGACGTACATCACAGGCATAGGTTATGGCACTGACGAAAAGACATTTGCAAAGTTCTGGCCCGCAAATGCGCATGTAATCGGCAAGGGGATACTTAGGTTCCATGCCGTTTATTGGCCAGCCATGCTGTTGTCTGCCGGCTTGCCGCTTCCAAAAATGGTGTTTGTTCATGGCTACATAACCGTGGAAGGGCAGAAAATGAGCAAGTCCCTGGGAAACGTCGTCGACCCGAATCACCTAATTGAAAAATATGGAATTGACCCGCTGAGGTACTGTCTCTTGAGCGCGGTGCCCACGTTCGAGGATGGGGATTTCTCAGAGAAAACCCTTGTGGAAACAAACAACAATGAACTTCTCGCCAACATAGGCAACCTGGTGAACAGGACGCTTGTCTTCACGCAGCGCGAGTTTGGCGGCAAGGTGCCGTCCCCGGAGTTCTGCGCCGACGACAAAACGTTCATGGAATCGCAGAACGCAAAGCTTGCCGAGGTCGGCGCCCTGCTTGAAAGAGTGCAGCTGAAGGAAGCGCTGCACCTGGCAATGCACTGCGGCAAGGAAGCGAATGCATATTTCCAAAAGAACGAGCCGTGGAAGGCCGCAAAGGAGGACCGCGCGAAGTGCGCAGCTTCCATCTACGTGCTGCTGCATCAGGTGAAAGATTTGGCAATCGCGCTCGAGCCGTTCATCCCGAACACCAGCGCGGAGATTTTCAGGCAGCTCAATATTGCGCCGAAGAAATGGGACGACATCGGAAAGTTGTCACTGCCAGCCGGGCACCAGCTCGGCAAGCCGGAAATCATTTTCAGGAAGCTGGAGCAGAAGCAGATTGACGCGCTTGCGCAGAAGTTTTCGGGCAAGCAGGTAAAGACAGAAGGGGCTGCAGCGGATGGAAAAAAGGCGGCGCAGCCCGCAGGCAAAGCGCAGGGCGCCGCAGGCGCAAAGCCAGAGCAGGCAAGCAAGCCCGCGCCGGCCCCTGTCGAGCCGATTGCGGCATCAGCAATTGACTTTGAAGTCGGCAAAATCACCGCCATCCGCCGCCACCCCAACGCCGAGAAGCTTTACGTTGAAACCGTGCAGATGGGCGATGGCGAGAGGCAGATTGTCTCGGGACTGGTGCCGTTCCTGAAAGAGGAAGAGCTGCTCGGCAAGACAGTCGTCATTGTGAAAAACCTCAAGCCCGCGGTGCTGCGCGGGGTGGAGTCGCAAGGCATGCTGCTCGCGGCTGAAAAAAACGGCGTGCTCGAAGTGCTCTCGCCGGCGGGCGCAAAACCCGGCGATAAAGTGACGATTGAAGAGGAGGCGGGCGCAAATGCGCCTGCGCCATCGCAGCCAGCCGCATTTCCCCTCCCTTCTTGCAGCGCCGCAGCGCTGCCCATGATAACGATTGGCCAGTTCCTCACTGTGAAGCTGGAAGTGAAGGATTTCCATGCGCTTGCGAATGGCAGGAAGCTGCTTGTGGCGGGCGCCCCTGTAAAGACCGGAAAAGTTTCCGAGGGGGGCGTGCGCTGACCTGATTCCACTCCCGGGTTACATCCCTGAACTTCTTGTCGTGGTCTTTTGTGTCCAGGATAACGGAATTGTCCCCGGAGCATCTTGCAAGGGTGGACCTCTTGACAGTGCAATGGTCAAAATTCGAATCCGTAAGATAAACCTCGTGGCAAATTACATGGTCGAATTTGCAGGCGTGCGCATCTATTGTTGAAAACACCGAAGCATAGGCATCAACATCCTCGAAACGGCCGCTATGGATTGTGGAGCAGCGCAGCGTAACATTGCCCGCGAATACCGCTTCGCCAAGCACCAGGCTTTTTTCGGATATCCATATCCTGCCTGCGCCGTGGAAATGGCATTTCGCATTGACAAAGCCGCCTTTTGAGCCGTCATGGTTCACAAAATCAAAGCCGAGTATCTTTTTGCCATCCACTTCCTTGTAGTAAAGCGTTATCTTGTCCTCAAGCAGCCAGTGCTTGACGCGGATGGAAAGCTGCATGAGCTGGTTGAATGTCTTTTCGGCGCTCGCCGGAATGCTGCCGTCCTTCATTTTGAGCGCGATTGCCCACATTTTGCGGCGAACAGCGAAGATGTCGGTTACCATCGGCTTTTTCATGAACTTGGAGATGTGCCCCAGGAACTTGCAATTTACGCCGTTGTATTTCCCGGTGTCATCAATGCGGGGGTCGGTGAAAAATTCGCTCCAGCTGCCGCAGTTTTGCCCGGCATTGCCCATCCGTTCAAAATGGTCATTCCATTCCGCATTGCCTTTCCTTTTGGCATTGCCAGCCGGCTCGGCGCCGTTCTTCCTTTCATCGTTCTCGTTCCGCATTTTTGCCCAGACAACATCCATCGCTTTCCCGTGCAGCGCATGGTAGAAACGCTGCTGCTTCGCGAGCTCCTTGCGCTGGTGGGGCGCCGCTTTCCCGTAGCGGCGGAAAAGCTTTTTCTGCGAATCGGGGGTATTGACATGGCAGCGGATTTTTTCCGTTCCCCCAGCAAGCATCATTATGCCGTTGGCTCTCAGCAGGTTTTTCATAAGGGGAAAATATGCTGGCATAAATTTATAAGCATCTATTTACATAAAAGACAACATAAAATGCGCGCGCACGCGCGGTGGGGAAATGAACGCCGGAAAATTTGGGAAGACCGTCCTGCCTCTCCTGCTGTCAGCCTCGCTATTCGCCCTGCCATCCCCCGGCGAACGCCCCTTTCCCCTGCGCTTTGCCAAGCCGCTTTGCGAAACCGCCGCAATCACGCGCGATTCGCTTTGCCAAAGCGTGGTGCGCAGATATTCAGGGGTGGCGCCCGGAAAGTTCGCGGAATTCGTGCCGGGCGTGAAGCGCAGGCTCGCCACGGGCGAGAAAGTGGTTGCGCTCACGTTCGACTTGTGCGGGTCGGCGAAGAAGGAAGGGAAAGGCAACGGCTTCGACAGGGAAATGTTCGAATTCCTCAAACGCAACGGCATTCCCGCCACGGTTTTCGCAAGCGGCAGGTGGATTGACGCAAACCCGGGGATTTTCAGGGAGCTTGCGGCATGCCCGCTGATAGAGATTGAGAATCACGGCATGCGCCACAAGCCAGCGTCGGTCAGCGGGGCAATCGCGCATGGCGCAACAGGAACGGCAAGCCCGGCGGAGCTTGTGGATGAAGTCGAGATGAACGCGCGGAAAATCGAGTCGCTTACCGGGCGGGCGCCGATGCGCTACCGTTCCGGCACCGCATATTATGACGAAACATCCGTGGCGATAATCGCCGCGCTCGGGTTCGAGGCGGTGAACTTCAGCGTGCTTTCAGGCGACGCCGAGAAAGGCGCAGGCAAGGCGGAAGTGGAAGCGAATATCCTGCATGGCGCGCGGCCAGGCGCAATCATAATAATGCACATGAACAGGCCCGAATGGCAGGGCGCCGAGGCGCTGGAAGGGGCAGTGAAAGGGCTTTTGGGGCAGGGCTACGGGTTCGTGCGGCTGGATGGATTCCGGCTGGAATGAATTCGGCCGAAGGCGCAAGCGGCTGGGCATCGCCCGGCTGGAATAGCCGTTTGCACGGGGGCGCCCATAATGCGCTTGCGCCCCGGCATGCGAACACTTTTTATTCTTCGCGCCCTTGTTCATTGCGGGAGATTTTATGGCGAGCATCCTTTTCGGAGAGCACACTTCATCCGACATTGCAAAGATTGCAAAGCGCAGGAAAAGGCCGATTGTCATCGTGCCCATGGGCGCGCTTGAGGCGCACGGCGAGCATTTGCCGCTCTGGACCGATTCCATCACGCCCTACAAGCTTGCGCAGAAAATCGCCGAAAGGACCGGCGCGCTGGTGCTGCCCCCGATAACTTACGGCTACTGCTACACGCTGCGCCCGTGGAAGGGGACAATCTCCCTCAAGTCGCAGACGTTTGCCGCGATAATACAAGACATCACGCGCGAGCTTGTGCGGAACGGCTTCGACAGGATACTTTTCATGAACGGGCACGGCGCAAACGCGACAGTGGCGGGGCACGTGCTCAAGGAATTGTCCGACGAGCTCAAATTCACGGCGTGCGTGGTTTCCTGGTGGGAGATAAAGGAGCTTGGCGCCGAGGCAGGGCATGCGGACGAGAACGAGGCATCCATCGTGATGTCGCTCACGGGCTGGAAGCGCAGGAAAGCCGTGCAGGCGCCTTCGCAGCGCTATTTCGGGAGGGTCATCCCAATGCCGAAAGGCCAGTTCACGAAATACGGATACTCCGGCAAGGTCGGCGGGGAAAGCGTGGCGCGCGGCAGGAAGATGGAAAAGGTTATCGTTGACAAAATGGTGAAATTGGTAAGGGCAAACCTATTGCTTAAGGAGAAGTGATTTTTATGATGCCTGGAATGGACCCGAAAGGAATGGCGAAAATGATGGCGCAGATGGGAATCAAGACCGAGGAGATTGACGCCGCCAAAGTCGTAATTGAACTGAAGGAAGGCGGCAGGCTCGTGGTTTTCGAGCCGCAGGTCGTCCAGATTGACATGAAGGGGCAGAAGTCGTTCCAGATAAGCGGCAAGGTGCAGGAAGAGCAGGACGCAGGCGAGGACGACATAAAGATGGTGATGGAGGCCGCGGGCTGCAGCCGCGAGGAGGCGCAGAACGCGCTGCGCGACACGAACGGGGACATTGCCGAAGCAATCATTCGCCTGAAGGGCGACGAAGAATAGGCGCGCGGAAGCAAGCCTTAAGGCGCGGCTAAGGGGGGGCAAACGCCTCGGCGGGCGCCCGGAAAGGCGGAATCGGCGCACTCGTGTCCCAATTGGGACATTTGCTTTTTATATGGCACCCATTAAACTGGAAACTGAGATTCATGGCGGGATTTGCTAACTTCGCATCCGGAAGCTTCTTTGCGATTAGCTCTTATTTTGACGCCAGGTTCGCCATCCTTGGCTGACGGCCTTGGCTCCTCCGGCTTGGCGGGTCGGAAAGCCTCCTGAAAATTCCCCGCAGCATGGCTCTTTTTCCCCTCGCTGCGGGCCGGAAATCCGAAAAATAGGGGGGATTGGAATGCGTTTGGTTGGGATTAAGGCGGCACCAGGGACGGGCGCGGGGCAGTGCTGGCAGCAGACGAGGATTTTTTGCGCCAGCCAGGGCACGCTTCGGGAAAAAATTTCGCCGCTGGCGGTGGAAAAGGCAAAGAAAGCGGTAGAAACGCTGAATAGGCTTCTGGAGATGGATTATTTTTTCGGGGCGCGCGAGCAGGGCTTCAAGAAAAGCCTTGAAACGCTCCGTGAAACAATCACGGGCCTGCGCAGCGGAGCCGAGCCTGCGTTCAGGAAATACACCAAGGACGACGTATTTGACATCGTGGTGCAGAACCGCGCATTCAGCCTTGACCTGCGGGTGGAGGACGGGAAGCCTGTGCTTTGCCCCGAGCTTGGCGCCGTGCTGAATACCGCGCTTTACATGATGAATGAGCGGCAGGGCGGCAAGCTGGGCCTGATGCTTTGCAAGACGGCAGACGGCAGCCACCAGCTCGCCACCATATCGGGCAGCGGGATAAAATGCCTGGGCAAGGAAACGCCGGGCGCAATCGAATCGGCGCTGGAGCTCATGGGGTGCAGCATAAAGTACAATGGCACGTCCATGACGATATGGGTGCCGCTCGCGCGGGATGGAGCGGAAAACTGACGCAATTTTCCGGCGTGCGCCCATCTGCCTATATAAATTTTAGCAGGGGATTTAGCCAGCTTCGCAAGAAGTGTGGGAGGCGAGGTGGAGCCTTCGGGTGTACCATCTCCCTCTATTTTCTTAATCGAGCGACTTGTCGGCGCTCCGACAAGTGCTCCACTTGTGCTGCTGCACAAGTCGGAGCTGCGCCCGATTTCCAACAAACGCCCTCTCGGGCGTTTATTATCAACCCTTAGAAGGAATGCTGCGCGCATGCCAGCAGCCTATTTTATATCCCTTCCTGCAAGTTGGTGCATATGCCATCCCCCGCTGAAACAGCCAAAACCGCGCCGGAATCGCCGGGCGTCTATATCTTCAGGAACAGCAGCGGCGCCCCCATCTACGTGGGCAAGGCGAAAAACCTGCGCAACCGCGTTGCGAGCTACTTTGCGCGCGACCTGCTGGACAGGACGGCGCAGATGGTATCGTCCGCGGCAACGCTCGAGTTCGTGATGACGGACACCGAAGCCGAGGCGCTTTTGCTTGAAAGCAACCTCATCAAGCAATATTACCCGAAATACAACATCGAGCTGAAGGACAATGACAAATACACCTACATCCTGATTACCGGCGAGGAATACCCGCGCATGCTTCTGGTCCGCAGGAACAGGGCGGGCAAGGTGAGTGCGCGCGGAAAGCTGTACGGGCCTTTCATGTCAGGCTCGGCTTACGTGCTGGTAGCATCCACGCTGCGGAAGATTTTCAAGCTGAGGACGTGCCGCCTTGGGCAGAAACGCCCCTGCCTGCAGTATCATTTGGGCTTTTGCACAGGCGTGTGCGCAGGGCTTGTGACGCGCGCGCAATACATGGCGCAGGTGAACAAGCTGCAGGACGCGCTTTCCGGCGGGAAAAAACTCGAGGAAGTGATGGAAGGGATGGAGGGGGAGATGCGCGAGGCGGCAGGGAAAAAGCAGTTTGAGCGCGCGCTGGAATTGAGGAATTCCATCCATTCGCTCTCGTCCTTGCTTGAAAGGCAGAAATTCGAGAGGGAGGGCGAGGGCAACGAGGATTTCATCGCGATGCTTTCGCACTCGGGAAAGTCATACATGCAGCTCTTCAGGCAGATTGGGGGCGTGATACGCGACAGGCGCAAGTACGAGTTCACGCCGCTTTCAGGCGACGCGCTTTCCGAGTTCCTGCCGCGCTTCTACGAGGCGGGCGGCATCCCGCGCAGGATATATGTTGACGCCGAGCCAGAGTCGCACGCGGCGCTGGAGAAATACCTTGCCGGAAAGCGGGGCGGGGCAGTGGACATAATGGTGCCTGAACGGGGCGACAAGAAAGGGCTGCTGGAGCTTCTCCGCAAAAACATCCTGCTGGAAATATCCGGCACTGCGGACCCTGCGCTGGTGGAGCTGCAACACGAGCTTTCGCTCCCCGCCATCCCGAGAACGATTGAGTGCTTTGACATCTCCAACCTGATGGGCACCAACGTAGTGGGCTCCATGGTGCAGTTTGTGAACGGCAAGCCATCGAAATCAAACTACCGCAAGTTCAAAATCAGGTCGGTGGAGGGGCAGGACGACTTCGCCTGCATGCGCGAAATCGTTTATCGCCGCTATTATCGCCTAAAAATGGAGCGCGCGCAAATGCCCGACCTCATCGTGATAGACGGCGGGCCGGGGCAGCTCTCGGCTGCGCTTGGCGCGCTGGCAGAGCTGCAGCTTGAGGTGCCGGTTGTTTCGCTTGCGAAGGAGTTCGAGGAAATCTATTCGCCGGAGCGCGCAATCCCCATCCGCCTGCCGCACTCTTCCCCCGCGCTTAGGGTGCTAGAGTACGCGCGCGACGAGGCGCACAGGTTCGGCATTGCCTACCATAGGCTGTTGAGGAAAAAAACAATGGCAAAATGATGAGGTGTTTGCATGAAAAATGACTACATGGGAGCTGCATTCTATGTACTGATGGGCTGTTTCTGCATTTACCAGCTTTTCAGCAGGAGCACTTCTCTTGGTGCCTATGCGCTTTCGCCATTTATAGGCGTATTTTTCCTCGGGATTTCGATTGCACTGTTCCTTCCCAACCTGAAGGGCATGATGAAGCCTTCCAACAAATATTCCCAGGAAGATGTGATGATGCTCGACAAAATCGAGCATGGCAAACTTAGCTACGCGCCTTACGCGGTTGCGCTGTGCTTTGCCCTGCTAATGATTTTCCTGGGTGCAAGGCTGGCGCCGTATATTGATTCCCAGGCAATCACTGAATCCATGAGCCTGCAATCCATCGCATTGCTTTTTATCTCGTTTTTCGTAGGCGTCCGCGCGGCATCGCCATCTGACAGCCAGAAAAACGCGCCAGATGTGTGGTGGTACGTGAACGCACTGAAGGTTTCTGCGCTGAACCTTGCGGCGTGCTTTGCGCTATTCCTGCTGGTGGTTGTTGCAATCGGCGCTGCTGCACCCGGCAGCGCGCCGGCATTTTCGGCGTCATTTGGCTTGGCATATTTCGCGCTCGCGCTGTTTTCCCTGTTTTCAAGCCAGCTGGATGGAGAAATGCAAAAGCTGATTTCTGGGCTTTAAGCAAAAACACCTTCTTAAGGTGCTCTCCCGCACAACCCCCCTTGCGCAGGGCGGTTTGCGCTTCTAGCGCCGATAGACCTTGTCGCGGTTTTCAAAACGATACATGTGGATTTCTTCGCCGACCACCCGGTATTTCAGCCTGAAATTCAATATTCTCAAGCGATATGAATTGGCGTCGCCGTGCAGGGGCTTGAACCTGCGGGGGTTTTCTTTTATCTTGTCATAGAGATTTTTGAGGTGCACTTTCACGGAGTGGTCAAGTTTTGATATATCTTTCAGGAAATCTTCCGTAAAAATGAGGCGGTATGCCATTCAGTCAAGCCCCGCGCGCCTTTCGAACTCCTTTTGCGTATATGTTTTGACTTTGCCTTTGCGTATTCCTTCCTCCATCCTGTCCATTTCAGCAATCACTTCCTTGTCGTCTTCATCATCAGATTGCCCTTTCTGCCCTAGATTATATTTGTCGGCAAGTTCCAGCAATCCGGCACGCAGAGCCTCTGTTTTTGTCTGCACTATCCCGCGGCTTATTGCCTCGTCCACGATGTCGGAAAGATAACCTTGGAAATTCACGGTCATGTGCATTTGCTCACCATATTACTTATTTTATATAGGATTTATAATCATTTGTATATAAAATTGATAACTCGTACAGCTAAAGCGCCTTCCTGACTGGAACAGAGCCCGCTTTGTTCGCACAACTTCTGAAAAAAGCCTACAACACTTTTTTGAGGTACTGCCCAGTGTAGCTGTTCTTATTGCGCGCGATGTCCTCGGGCGTGCCCTGCGCGACTATCTCCCCGCCCTCGTCGCCGCCTTCCGGGCCCAGGTCAATCACCCAGTCCGCGGTCTTTATCACGTCGAGGTTGTGCTCGATTATCAGCACGGTGTTGCCCTTGTCGGCCAGGCGCTGCAGGACGGCAAGAAGCCGGGAAACGTCGGCGAAGTGCAAGCCGGTGGTGGGCTCGTCAAGTATGTAGAGCATGGAGCCGTTCTCGCGCCTGCTAAGCTCGGTGGCGAGCTTTATCCTCTGCGCCTCGCCGCCCGAAAGGGTGGTGGAGGATTGCCCCAATGAAATGTACCCCAAGCCGACGTCCACCATGGTCTCAAGCTTGTTTTTCACGGCAGGGATGTTCTGGAAGAACTGCAGCGCGTCCTCCACGCTCATGGAAAGCACGTCGTGGATGTTCTTGCCCTTGTACTTTATCTGCAGAGTTTCGGCATCATAGCGCTTGCCGTTGCATTCCTCGCAGGTGACATAGACGTCGGCAAGGAAAGCCATCTCAATCCTCTTCACGCCGTCGCCTTCGCAGGATTGGCACCTGCCCTTCTGCACGTTGAATGAGAACTGCCCCGGCTCGTAGCCGCGCGCGCGGGATTCCGGCACGCCTGCGAACAGTTCGCGGATTGGCGTGAAAGCGCCGATGTAGGTGACCGGGTTGGAGCGCGGCGTCCTGCCGATGGGCGACTGGTCCACCTCAATCACGTCCGTCAATGCGCCTGCGCCATCTATCCTGTCGAATTTGCCGGGCTCTTCCTTGGACTGGTGGAAATATTTCCGAAGCGCGAGGTAGAGCGTCTCGTTCACCAGCGTGCTCTTGCCCGAGCCCGACACGCCGGTGACGCACGTCATGCAGCCAATCGGGAATTTCACGTCTATTTTCTTCAGGTTGTTCTCGCGTGCGCCCTTCAGCGTGAACCAGCGGGCGGGCTGGCGGCGGATTTTCGGAACGGGTATCACAAGCTCGTGGCGCAGGTAGGCGCCGGTGAGCGAGTCGCGCGTCTTTTCCACCTCTTCAGGGGTGCCGATTGCCATTATCCTGCCGCCGTGCACGCCTGCGCCGGGGCCGAGGTCTATCACGAAGTCTGCGCTGCGCATGGTTTCCTCGTCGTGCTCCACGACCACCATGGTGTTGCCAAGGTCGCGGAGCGTCTTGAGGGTGGCGATGAGCTTGTCGTTGTCGCGCTGGTGGAGACCGATGGACGGCTCGTCAAGCACGTAAAGCACGCCCATGAGGTTCGCGCCAATCTGCGTGGCAAGCCTTATCCTCTGCGCCTCGCCGCCGGACAGCGTCCCGGTCACGCGCGAAAGCGAAAGGTAGCCCACGCCAACGTTGAGCAGGAAATCGAGCCGCGCCTGTATCTCGCGCAGAACCGGGCGCGCGATTGTTTCTTCCGTCTTGGTGAGCTTGAGCGAGCTGAAAAATCCGTAGGCGGATTCCACCGACAAATCCGTCACTTCAATGATGTCTTTCCCGCCCTCTTTTTCGCCTTGCGAAAAAGGGGCACCTTTCTGCGAAGCAGAAAGGGTGTTTACCTTCACCGCAAGCATTTCTGGCTTCAGCCGCTTGCCCTTGCAGGACGGGCAGGGAAGCTCGCGCATGTACTTTTCCAATTCCGCGCGCCGGCTTTCGGAATGCGTCTGCTTGTAGAGCCGCTCGAGGTTGTTTATCACGCCCTCGAACCGGGTCCAGCCCTGGTGGGATGAATCGCCGCTCCTTGACTGGATATGGTACTGCAGCTTCTCGTCGCACCCGTAAAGCACGGCATCGCGCGCCTCGTTGGAAAGCGCGTTGAACTGCGTGTCAAGCGAGAAATCGAACTTCTTGCCCAAGGCTTCCAGCAGGTATGAATAGTAGCCGCCCATTATGGTGTTCCGCCACGGATGTATGGCGCCCTCGCGCAGCGTCTTTTGCCTGTCGGGCACCACCAGGTCAACGTCGAGTATTATTTTCACGCCCATGCCCTTGCACTCCTCGCACGCGCCGTAGGGCGAGTTGAAGGAGAACATGCGCGGCTGCATCTCGCCGATGGATATGCCGCAGTCGGGGCATGAGTTTTTCTGCGAGAAAAGCAGCTCCTTGCCGTGCTCTATCGCGACTATGACGAGCCCGTCGCTGCTTTCGCGCAGGCCTGCTTTCAGCGCCTCGAGCAGCCTCTGCCTGTTCTGGTTCGTGGCAGTGAATCGGTCCACCACCACTTCGATGGTGTGGCGCTTTGCCTTGTCGAGCCGCGGGATGGGCTTGTCAAGCTCCATGAGGCTCCCGTTGACGCGCACGCGCGAAAAGCCTTTCTGCCTGAAGTCGTCGAACAATTTTTCGTAAGTGCCTTTCTTGCCGCGCACTATGGGCGAAATCACCTGGACGTTCTTCCCTTCAGCCCCGCCCTGCGAGAGCACCGCGTTTGCAATCTGCTCGGTTGTCTGGGACGTGATGAGCTTGCCGCATTTTGGGCAATAAGGCACGCCGATGCGCGCGTAAAGGAGCCTGAGGTAGTCGAAAATTTCCGTGGTGGTGCCCACTGTGGAACGCGGGTTGCGCGAGGTGGTCTTCTGCTCGATGGAAATGGCGGGCGAAAGCCCTTCGATGGAATCCACGTCCGGCTTGCCCATGACACCAAGGAACTGGCGCGCGTAGGGCGAGAGGGATTCCACGTAGCGGCGCTGCCCTTCCGCATAAAGCGTGTCGAACGCAAGCGTGGACTTGCCTGAGCCGGACATGCCGGTGATGACCGTGAGGGAATTGCGCGGAATCTCAAGCGAGAGGTTCTTGAGGTTGTGCTCCCTGGCGCCCCTGATGATGATTTTGTCCTGCATGTTTTCACATCTAACCATGAATAATTTTGCCGACGGCTGTCCGGGCGCGTATTTATGGCTAAGGAAGCTTTAAATGGCTGGCTACAGGTATATGCCAGTGGGTTTGGAAGAAAATGCCGAGAGGGAGCAGATAATGGGGGCAAAAAATAATAGGAAAAAACCGCGCCTTTCAATTTGCATCCCGACTTACAACAGGGCCAGCAAGCTCAACCGACTTTTGGGCAATTTATATGAAGAAACCAGTGGGCTGAACGATTCTGTTGAAGTGTGCATTTCGGACAATGCTTCGCAAGACAATACGCAAGAAATTGTGGCAACATGGATGAAGAAAATGCCAATTATCAGCAGCCGGAATCATACAAATCTTGGATTTGATGCGAATGCTTTTTTGCTGCCAACAATCGCCCACGGGGATTTCATATGGTATAGCGGGGATGATGATATTTTCTTCAAGGGTGCTATAAAGCGAATATTGAATGACTTAGAAGAGGCAGATTGTGAAAAAATTGATGTGATAATGGTAAACTACTTTTCAAATGTACGCGGGCTCAATAAAGTTCTGTTTGACAGGTTTGTTTCAGTCTCTATAAACTCCAAGAGATACCCTCCACTTGACCCGTCTTTTATAGGTTCGGTATGTATAAGGCGAAAAGCTGCATTAAAGACGCTTTTATCCATAAAATCAGGCGGGTTAAAGCTTGGTGCGTTTGCGCACACACGCCTGTTCTTGGAGTGTGCATTCCGATCAAAAAATATCGGTGTCGAACCAAATTACTGCGTCCGTATAATTTCAGATGGCGGCATTTTTTCATTTGAAAAAAGGCTATATATGGACGCAATAGTACAACGATATAATCTTGAGATGGATGCGCATTATCCGTGGTTCAATTTTCGGCCGATAGCATCTACATTTGGATCATATCTTACAAGAGCCGCAATCGCTTCCGAGGAGCCAGCACTTGAAAGTTTCCATCAGATAATTTTTCTTATGCACACAGAATCATTGAAACGTTCTGGCAAAAAAAATATGGTTTTGGCAATGAGAATTATGGAACAGATAAGGCGCAACCCCATCGCAAAGGCGTTCCTATGCATATTTTTTGAGGTTTTGCGAAGAGTCCACCCTAATTTAAGAGATATTGCGCCAAATAAGGCAGAATTAGAGTTTCTCAGGAAGGAGATACCCGCGGAAATTGCACGCGCAGAATCCCTATTAAGGACGAAAGACTATGAAACAAAGGTGTGATCCAATGCGATGTTGTTTAGTATCGGTTCATCTAGTTTATCAACAGCTAATACGGTGAAAGCGCCGACATCATAATATTTGCAAGATTTGATCTGATGAACGCGCCAGGTGTTATTGATGGATGTTGTGATTTGTGAACCGGAACTCAGTTATCGCGGGGGCGGACAGGAGGTAATCCGCAAAATTGCTGAGCGGTTCAATCCGATAATTTATACAACTCATTATGATCCGTCCAAAATGCTCCCTGAACTGAAGGAATTCGACATACGCCCTATTTGGGTACACATACCAAAGTTTTCCTCGCAGTTTCTCAACAATGTTCGCTCCGGCGCGTTTTGGTTGTCTTGCCCGTGTTTTAAGATCCCAGGTAGTTATGACGTATTGAATGCCCATGGCCCGCCAAGCCAATGGCTTAGGTACAGAAATGAACGGGTATGCTGGTGTTGCAACAGCCCTTATAGAGGTGCATATGATCTTTGCGGATATACCCAAAGAAATACGCCTGTTTATTATAAGGCACCCCGGCTCGCTTTTGTCAGATTGGCCAAAGTGCTTGATGGCGGCGCAGTTCCAAAAATCGAAAAAATATGCGCAAACTCAGGCACTGTGAAAAAAAGGATAGGAAAATATCTCCATAGAGACGATGCTGAAATAATCAACCCCGGTGTTGATATAAAAGACTACACATGCAAAGACTTCCAGAAGTTCTTCTTCTATCCATCAAGATTTATCCCTGAGAAAAGGATGGAATATGCCATATCTGCATTCAGGAAAGCCGGGCTCCCAAAGAGTTGGAAGCTGGTAATCGCGGGTTTTGTTCAAAATGACGTTGAGAATAACTACCTTAATCATCTTCGCTCGATTTCCAATGAAGATGTCGAATTTGTTACCAACGCAAGCAAAACGCAGCTATTCGACCTCTATTCTACCTGCTACGCAGGCTTATTCTGCGCCATCAACGAGGACTGGGGGTTGACGCCGATTGAAGCCATGGCATCCTCAAAACCGGTAATCAGCGTAAATGAAGGCGGCCCCACGGAATCGGTTATTGATGGCAAGACGGGATTCCTTGTGAATAGCCCTGATGAAATGGCGCAAAAGATGCATTTCCTTGCGAACCATCCAGGCATATGCGAGCGTATGGGCAAGGCAGGCAGGAGACGGGTGGAGCAGAACTATACATGGAAGATATTCCTGGACAAAATGGAAAAGGCATTCAAGGAAACCGCAAAAATGTAAGCAAGTATTAGAGACGTACAAGCCGTTCCATTTCAGCCATTATTTTCCCTGCGATTTTATCTGCATCATACTTTCTGCTTTCGGCAATATTTGCTTCGCCATAGCGCTCTTTTCCAGCAGCAAGCGCAGATATAAGAGCAGCTGCCAATACCCGGCTATCTTTTGGAGGTATAACAGCCCCGTTCTGTTTTTTGATGAGACACCTCACTCCGCCCACGTTGCTTGCAACGACGGGCAAGCCAGATGCCATCGCTTCCAGAAGCACTATCCCGAACGCTTCACCCGCAAAAGATGGCAGAGCAAAAACATCTGCGCAGTTAAAAATGCCATAAAAGTCGTCGTCCATTAGTTTTCCAAGGAACTTTGTGTTCTTATCTATGCGCAATTCACGGGCAAGGCGATTGAGAAACGCAAGCTGGCCATTATCTTCGCCCACTATCAACAGACGGGCATCAGGATATTCCAGAAGCACCGTTGGAAATGCGCGCAAAAGGTATTCTAGCCCTTTGTTTTTTGCCAGCCTGCCAACAAAAAGTATTTTTTTTCCAGTTCCAAGGCGATATTTTTTGACCGCTTTTTTTCCAAGGGCAGGATGGAAGTATTTTTCCACTTCAATCCCATTAGGCAGTATAGTTATCTTGTCAAGCGGCACCCTAAAAGTTGCGGATACCTTTTTCTTTTCAGTTCTGGTGAGGCAAATTATTTTGTCCGCCAGACCAAACGAAACCCTTCCAAAAGACAGGTCAAAAATCTTTTTTACAAATGCGGGATGCGTTGTTTCTTCGGAATAATGCGGTGTGAAAAGCACAGGTTTGCCTCCCAGCTTTGCGGCCACGATTGCACAATAAGAAACAAAATACCCATAACCATTCACAAAGACCGCGTCAAAATCAGGCTTTAAGAACATCCTGAATGGAAGCGCAGGGATAATTGTCAGTGCATCAATAGAAAATATCCTAAATGAGCGCAGGCGCGAAACAACAATCCCGTTTTCATTGGTTGCAAACGCATTCAACTTCCTGTTGCTGGATGTTTCAGCATAATCAGAGCAATAAACGGACACGGCATGCCCTTGCCCGGCAAGCCTAGTTCCGACCAGATATGTGTATGTCTCAACCCCTCCTATCGCAGGGTGAAACCTGTTTGTGGCAATCAGTATTCTCATTTCGCCCCATCTCCAACAAACCATTTCAACGACATTATATATGATTTTTCAGCATGGGCGTATTTTTTTGTGTAAAATGCCATTGCAATCTTTCCAAGCGCAGCTGCCTTGCCGCTATCACCCATAAGTTGGATGATTTTTTCCGCGTATTCTTCGGGAGTTTCACATGGTATTATTGCTGCACACTCAGCCGCAGGGTCTATTTCTTGTTTTACAAAATTGGACGTTACAACCGGCACGCCAGCTTCCAATGCGTCCAGCACCTTGTTCTGGATGCCTGCGCCACATTTTATAGGGGCCAAGAACACCTTTGCGTTTGCAATTGCATGGCTATAATGGCGCACAGTTCCTAAATATTTGGCACCGCCTATTTTGCCGCAATTTCCCGCCCCAAGAACTGTGATGGAAATGCCTTTCAAAAGAGGAAAAATATCCCGCTTTGCAAATTCAAGCGCTAATTTGTTCGGATAATAATCCCATCGCCCGCTCATTATCAGGCCGCCCTTCTTTTTGGCGGTTGGGAATGCATTGACTGCCCTTATGTTTGGAAGAACGATGGCGCCGTGACATTGTATGCCGCTCGTTTTAAGGTCCGATTCGCTAATATATGCTACGCGCGCAAAGGATTTCGAAAGTCTGCGTTCAAAGCCCCTGTAGAGCGTTTTCTCAAGTGCGAATAATAATTTATGGATAGGGCGCGACTCTTCATTCTCAAAGGACGAAAACAGTGAATAACCCGAATCGCAATAGTCGAGAACCTTCTTTTTGGCAGGAATATCTGCGCAAAGTGCGCCTGCAGCGGCCCAATAAGCCCAGATATTGTCAACCTCGGCATGTTTTATTTCTTCCTCAAGCGCTTTTTTTGCTTTTTCAGAATAAAATACAGATATGGAAAACGGCATTCCCTTAAACAGCGTGTTTTGCATGCATTCAAAAAATCGGTTTGCACCCAGCGTGCGTATGGTTCCGGGCAAATCCGCCATTTCAGACGAGGAACGGGAAACGGTCAACCCTGAAACGCATCGTTCTTGTTTTACCAGATGGCTGATTTCAATGCAATCGCCGTTCTTTTTCAAGAAGTAGTAGAAATATATGTCAAAATACTTGCTTAGGAATTTTAACTGGCTAATGACCCTATTCCCATAACCACCGATATACGGATAGTAATGTGCAACATATGCAAGTTTTTTCCTCGGTAGATTTTTCACTTTTTCTGCCCCCTTTCAACGCCAATCGCACTCAAATGTGAATGCCCATTATTCAACGCGCCATGCTTTTTTTCTCTTTATGTGTATTTTCTTTTGCCTTCTTCGTGCGTGCCTTTTGTTTAGTTTTCATTGCACTATCTGTTTTTCCCGACAGCTCGCCTAATTGGTCGCGCAACTCAATCGCGCGCTCGAAGTCAAGGTCCTCCGCCGCGCGCTGCATCTCGGCTTCCAGGTTGATGGCAAGCGCGCGGAGCTCGGCATCCGACATTGCGCGCTTCTTGGCATCCTCTTCCTCGTCCATGCCGGGCGCAAGCTGCGAGACGCCCACGGTCTTGAAAATCGTCTTGGGCGTGATGTTGTGCAACTTGTTGAATTCCTCCTGGACGGCGCGGCGGCGCGAGGTTTCCGCGACCGCGTTCTTTATCGCGTCAGTCTCCTTGTCACAGTAAAGTATGACCGTGCCCCCTGCGTTGCGCGCCGCGCGGCCCATGGTCTGGATGAGCGAGGTCTCGTTCCGGAGGAACCCTTCCTTGTCGGCGTCAAGTATTGCGACAAGCGAAACTTCCGGGAGGTCCAGCCCCTCGCGCAGCAGGTTGATGCCCACCAGGCAGTCGAACTCGCCCAGGCGGAGCTTGCGGATGATTTCGGTGCGCTGTATCGTTTCCACCTCGGAGTGGAGGTAGCGCACTTTCACGCCCTTTTGCACCAGGTAATCCGTGAGGTCCTCCGACATCCTCTTGGTGAGCGTGGTGACCAGCGTGCGCTCGTTCTTCGCAGCGCGCGCCTGTATCTCGCGCATGAGGTCCTCGATTTGCCCTTCGGTTTTCCGGATGGAAATCTGCGGGTCAAGAAGCCCGGTGGGGCGCACCAGCTGCTCCACAATCTGGAATGAAGTGTTGCGCTCATACTCCGCGGGCGTTGCCGATACGAACACGACGTTTTTCATCTTAGCGGAAACTTCGTTTCCGCTTCTGGAAAAATCCTCTCGGGATTTTCCCATGTGAGCCTCGAATTCCTCGAACCGAAGCGGGCGGTTGTCGTATGCGCACGGCAGGCGGAACCCGTAGTCAATCAGGTTTTTCTTGCGCGTGCGGTCGCCGTGGTACATGCCATGCAGCTGCGGCAAGGTGACGTGCGACTCGTCAATCACGATGAGCGCATCCTGCGGCAGGAAGTCCATGAGGGTGTAGGGCGGCTGCCCGGGCAGCCTTCCGTCGAAGTGGCGCGAGTAGTTCTCGATTCCCTTGCAGTAGCCGAGCTCCTCGATGAGCTCCAGGTCGTAGTTGGTGCGCTGCTTCAGCCGGTAGGCTTCCATCGGCTGCAGGTCGGGCAGGCGCGCCTCAAGCTCCGAGCGGATTCCGCGCAGCGCCTTCTCCTTTGCGCTTTGCGGCACGATGTAATGCTTGGCCGGGAAGATGCGCACTTCCGGAAGCTCGTCAAGCTTCGCGCATGAGATTGGCTCGCAGACCAGTATTTTTGAAACAATGTCGCCGTCAAGGATGATGCGGATGATTTCCTGCTGGTAGCCCGGCACGACGTCTATGGTGTCGCCCTTTGCGCGGAAAATCCCGGGCTTGAGGTCTATCTCATTGCGCTCGTACTGGATGGCGATGAGCGAGGAAAGGAGCGCGGAGCGGTCTATCTTCTCGCCCTTCCGTATGTCCACGGCCATCTCGAGCCATTCCTTTGGCGAGCCGAGCCCGTAGATGCAGGAAACTGTGGAAACGATGATTGCCGGCCCAGGCGAAAGGAGATAGGCGGTGGACTGGAGCCGCAGCCTCTCGATTTTCTCGTTTATCTGCGCGTCCTTCTCTATGTAGGTGTCCGACGCCGGGATGTAGCTTTCAGGCTGGTAGTAGTCGTAGTACGAAACGAAATAGCCAACCTTGTTCTGCGGGAAGAACTGGCGGAACTCGGCATAAAGCTGCGCCGCAAGCGTCTTGTTGTGCGAGATGACGAGCGCGGTGCGCCCGGTGCGCGCGACCAGGTTGGCGATGGCAAAAGTCTTGCCGCTGCCCGTCACGCCGAGCAAGGTTTGCTTGCCGCCTTTCTTCACCCCTTGCACAAGCTTGTCCACTGCCTCCGGCTGGTCGCCGGAAAGTGAAAATGGTGCCACTAGATGATATTCCATCATGTAGATGTTTCGCGCCGCTCCGATTTTAAAGCATGGTGGCGCGCGGCAGATGCATCGCCAGACAGCGGCAAATCGCCATGCAGAACAGCGTCAGAACATTACTCCGTAAAGTCTCTCGTATTCCTTGTGGTCCCCGACAAAAAAAACTGTTTTTGTTTTCTTTCTCATGTCCATCGTGTAAAGCGCGCGGTATTGCCCAATCTCGAGAACCAGGATGTCGGGATGCTCTTTCAATGAGCGAGTGGGTGCGCGGATTGCCATCGCATCCGCCTTCTTTTTTATCATGTCTGACACTGCCTTGTCCATTTTCTTGAGTGCTGTTGCTGCCTTTTCAGAATACAGAACTTTGTACTTGCCAGCATCGACAACCATCCACTCACTTAGATTTCACTGCTTTTGTATAAACGCGCCTTGCCTGCCTTGACCTTGCGATATTCCGACTCGGCATCCTTGAACATCATCTCTTCAATTACTTCTTCCTTGGTTTTCACCGCGCCGTACTTTGCGGCAAGTTCCACTGCCCCGACGCGGAAGATATCCGCCTTGGATTTGAATATTCCTTTCTGAAGAAGGCGCTCGACTGCTTCAGAGACAAAATCATCGTATTGCAGCATGGTTGACTTCATCGGAATCACCTGTGTAGATATACAATGGTCGTATATATAATATTTTGCGTCCATTCTGCTTTTTGCCCCCTTCTTTTTATAATTCTATTCTCCCTAATTCGGCATGGAGAGGATGATTTTTATGACCGACGCTAAAATGCACATGCTTACGCCCGGGCCCGTGGCGCTTGCAGACCCGATACGCCTTGCCCAGAGCAAGGAAATGATATACCACCGCGGGCCTGAAATCAAGGTGCTCGTAGAGGGCATAGTCTCCGCAATGAAAAAGGACTTCAACGCGGACCACATTTTCCTGGTGACCGGCTCCGGCACGGCGGGCCTTGAGATGGGATGGGCTTGCCTCACAAAGCCAACCGACAAGGCGCTCGTCCTGGCAAACGGGACGTTCGGCGACAAGCTCGCCGCGTGCGCAAAAATCTACTGCCCCAACACCCAGGTGGAAAAGCTGCCGCTGGGCAAGGGATGGAGCCTTGAGCGGGCGAAAGCATTCATAGACAACTCGGGCGCGCAGGTGTTCGGCATGGTCTATAATGAAACGAGCACGGGCGTGCTCAACGACGCGCGCGCGATTTGCAGGTACGCAAAAAGCAAGGGCATGGTGACGATACTGGACGCGGTCTCGGCATGGGCGTCCGCCCCGCTTGACATCAAGGATTTCGGCGTGGATTTCACGGCGACGGCGTCGCAGAAGGCAATTGGCGCGGCGCCGGGCGTTGCAATCGTGGCCTGCACGGACGAGGCGATGAAGCGCGCGGAAGGGATTCCTGCGCGCAGCTTCTACCTCGACATGAAGAAATTCAAGAAAGAGATGGACGGCTTCCAGACGCCCACCACGCCGGCGGTGTCGGTGCTTTATTCCGTGAAGGCGGCGATTGAATACATAAACGAGCAGGGCGGGTTTGACGCGCACAGGGCGAAGCACGCCGCTGCAGCCGCAAAGTCAAGGAAGTTTGTGGAAAGCATTGGCTTTGCCGTTTTTGCCGAGCCTGGCTTTTACTCGCCGTCCATCACTGGCTTTGTCATGGACGACGCGGACGGCTTCAGGAAGCGCCTGCGCGAGAAGTACGACCTTGTCACTGCGCGCGATTTCGGCGACCTGAAGGGCAAGTTCTTCAGGATTTGCCACCTCGGCAATTTTGACGACGCGCACCTGGATTATGCTTTTGCCGCGATAAGGAAGGAGCTTGGCAAGTGAAGCAAGTGAATATCGGGATAAGATGAAAATCCGGAAGGGCTGCGCCCTTCTGCCTTTTCGCCCGCAGAGGACAAAGTCTGCGGACAGACTTTGTCCGCATATGGAAATCCGATGTGCATTTTGCGAAGCAAAATGCATCAGACATCGAGCCGCGGCTCGATGCCGATAGGATTTACATATACAATGAAAAAATGGAGGTAGTTGCCCGTGAAAATCGTGATTGCTGATGCAATGGAGCCCGACGTGGTCGCGGCGATTTCAAAGCTTGGGGAGACATCAGTGTCCCCGGCTGACCTGAAAGGCGCGCTTTCAGGCGCAGATGCGCTCATCGTAAGGAGCGCGACAAAAGTCACGGAGGAGCTTCTCACGCACGCGCCCAATCTCAAATTGGTTGCGCGCGCAGGGGTGGGGCTGGACAACGTGGACCAGGAGGCGTGCAAAAAGCGCGGCGTAAAGGTGGTGAACACGCCGGGCGCATCCACCAATTCCGTTGCTGAGCTTGCGCTCGCCATGATGTTTGCCATTTGCCGCAGGCTTCCGAAGGCGGATGCCAGCATGAAGTCGAAGCAGTGGCTGAAAAAGGAGCTTACCGGCACGGAAATCATGGACAAGACGCTGGGCATCGTCGGATTGGGAAGGATTGGCGCCTCGCTTGCAATCAAGGCGCAGGCGCTGGGCATGAGGGTGGTTTATTTCGACCCGCACAACAAGGCGTCCACCCTGGGCAGGAAAGTGTCCCTTGACGAGCTGTTCGCAAACTCGGATTACATCTCGCTCCATGTGCCGCTCACGCCCGAGACAAAGGGCATGATAGGCGAGGCAAACATCGCGAAGATGAAGAGGACGGCGGTGATTGTGAACACCGCGCGCGGCGGCCTTATTGACGAGGACGCGCTTTACAACGCGCTGAAGGAAGGGCGAATCGGCGGCGCTGCGCTCGACGTCTATCCGCAGGAGCCGTACGGCGGCAAGCTGTGCGAGCTGCCAAACGCCCTGCTCACGCCGCACATGGCGGGCAGCACAAAGGAGGCGCAGGCGAGGATTGGGACTGAACTGGTCGCGAGGCTTCGCGAGGAGCTGGGCTGAATGCTTTCGTTGAAACTTATCCGTGAAAACCCGTCAATCCTGGAGGACTCGCTCAGGAAACGGCAGGCAGACACTGCGCCGGCATCAGCGCTCATGGAGCTTGACAGGAAATGGCGCGTGGTGAAGAACGAGGCGGACAACCTGAAGGCAGAGAGGAACGCCGCGTCCATGAAGATTTCAGAGGCGAAGAAAAAGGGGGAAAGCGCGGATGCGATACTCGCCACCACGAAAAAGCTCGCAGCAGACATTTCCGCAGCCGATGAGAAGGCAAATGCGCTCGAGGCGCAGATGAACGAGATACTCCTTACCGTTGCAAACATCCCCGACAAGAGCGTGCCGGTTGGCAAGGACGAGGCAAGCAACCCGGAAGTGCGCAAGTGGGGCATGCCAAGGCCCACAAGCAAGGACGCCAAGCCCCACTACGAGGTCGCGGACAAGAGGCTGATTGATTTCGAGAGGGGCGCGAAGCTGTCGGGGCACCGCTTTGTTTTCCTCAAGGGGCTTGCAGCGCGGCTTGAGCGCTCGCTCATAAATTTCATGCTGGACCTCCAGGTGATGAACGGATACACCGAAGTGCTGCCGCCGTTCATGGTGAACAGGAAGGCGATGGTCGGCACGGGGCAGTTCCCGAAATTCGCGGTGGAGCAGTACAAGATAGAGGAAGAGGACCTGTACATGATACCAACCGCGGAAGTGCCGGTCACGAACATGTTCTCCGGGGAGATATTGGCCGAGGAGCAGCTCCCGATGGGCTTCTGCGCGTATTCCACGTGCTTCAGGCGCGAGGCAGGCTCGTACCAGAAGGACATCAAGGGCATAATGCGCCAGCACCAGTTCGACAAGGTGGAGCTTGTGAAATTCACCAAGCCCGAAGAGTCGTTCCACGAGCTGGAGAAGCTCGCAAAGGATGCGGAGTCGGTGCTCCAGAAGCTTGACCTTCCATATCGCGTGATTGAGCTTTGCACCGGCGACCTTGGCTTTTCGGCTGCGAAAACCTATGACATCGAGGTATGGCTGCCCTCGCAGGACAAGTACCGCGAGATTTCGTCATGCTCGAACTGCACGGACTTCCAGGCAAGGCGCGCGAACATACGCTTCAGGCGCGCGGGAAAGCCGGAGTTCGTGCACACGCTGAACGGCAGCGGGCTTGCAGTGGGCAGGACGATGATTGCCATCATGGAAAATTACCAGGACGAGAACGGCTTTGAAGTGCCCAAGGCGCTGCGCGACTACATGCGCTGCGACAGGGTGGAATTCTAGTCAGCCCGGTCTTTTTCCAGAGCAGCCTTGACTTTTTTGGGCGGAGTTCTAGCCTTTTGCAGGCGCGCCCCCCTCTTTTTCTATCTTTTCCTTTATCTCTGCAAGGAGCTTCCCGTTCCCCTCAAGGAGCATCTCGAAAACCTGCTCGGGGTCGCCGAGCGTGAAATGCGCGTCTTCCAGCTTGCGCCTGAGTATTTCCATGCCCTGCTGCCGCGCGGAGAGCTTTTTCTCGCGCGAGAGCTTGATTTGCGCGATTCTCTCCTTCAGGTTCTCCGAGTTCATGCCGTTGTCAATGAAGACGTTTTCGCCAAAATGCGGCAGGGAAAGGTCGGCAGCGCCGAAGCCCTGTGCAAGCGTGCCCTTCACCACGATTTTTATGAGCGGGGCGGGCGCGCCTGCGGGCGCGGATGAAAGGAGGCGCGAGGCTTCGGCCCCGACCTTCGCCCTTATTTCGTCGGGCTTTGCGGCGTCGAATGCAAGGATGGAATGGAAAAGCTGGCGGGAGGAGATTGGGCGGAATTCCGCCTTGCGCGAACGGGTGTCGTAAAGGAGCCAGCCGCGCGGGCCAACCTCGTCCTTGCGCATCTGGGTCACCACGGTGCTCCCGGGGTTCAGCACCTTGCCTGACAGGCAGGGCTGGTGCACGTGCCCGCAGAGGTAAAGGTCATAGCCGCCCGGAAGGTCGTCAAACGTTATGAAAGAGTCGTTGCCTGAGACGTCGAATTCCTGGAAGGACTGGTGCACCGCGAAGATGTTGAATGCGCCTTGCACCGGCTTGCAGGCTGCCTGCGGAAGCGCTGCGCGCGCCATGTCCTCGGGCACGCTGCCCATGCCGGAGATGGCGGCCTGCTCGCCGCCGTGCCTGTGCAGGATGGTGTGGTTGTGGAAGTTCTGCAGAAGCCCGGCCTGCGCCAAAAGCCCGGTCGGGTGCACAAACCCCTTGGCGCGCCTGTCGTGGTTGCCATGGATTGCGTATATCGGCACGCCTTCGATGCCGCGCGAATGGAAGATGGCAAGCGCCTCGCAGAGGATGGTGGTCACGTCGGCGAGGGTTTCCATGCGGGGCAGCGGCGTGTCGAAGTTGTCCCCGCCAAGTATGAGGAGGTCTGCCTCGCGCGCGGCTGAAAGGATGGCTTCCCTGCCCTGATTGTGCGCGTCCGTTTCAAAGCGGCGGTAGCCGAAATGTGTGTCTGTTACGAAGGCGACCTTCATGCTTGTGATTGGGCATGAAAGCTTTATAAAAAGAGAAATCCATTACCCATGCATGGTTGACAGGCTGATATTTGCAGGCGTGATGATAATCGCCGTGGTTGCAGTGGTTTACCTGCTTTCGCGCTAGTTTTTTCCCTCTGAGCCCTAGAAAAGTTTATAAACTCTTCTATTAATAACGGGATAACAACTTTTTAAAATCTAACTATCAGCGATGCTAGTGGATATCGAGGTGGGAGATTGGCTATCGAGAAATGCCCTGAATGCGGAAGCGCAAGGCTTACGCGGGACTACGAAAAAGGGGAAATCGTCTGCTCAAATTGCGGGCTCATCATTGCGGAAAACCTAGAGGACCCGAGGCCCGAGTGGCGCGCGTTCGACGCCGAGCAGCGCGAGAAGCGCGCGAGAGGCGGCGCACCAATCAAGTTCATGCGCCCGAACAAGGGGCTTGTCACTGAAATTGACCAGTACAACCGCGACATACGCGGCGCCAAGATTTCGCCCAAGAAGCAGGCGCAGCTGTACCGCATGAGGAAGTGGCACAAGAGGGCATCCATCGCATCGTCAATGGAGAGGAACCTTGCCATCGCGCTTTCCGAGCTTGACAGGATTGCATCCTACCTCGGCCTGCCGGACTCCATCCGCGAGTCGGCAGCACTCCTTTACAGGAAGTGCATCAAGGCGGAGCTCATCCGCGGAAGGCTCATCGAGTCGGTGGTGTCCGCCGTGATTTACGCGACATGCAGGATGCAGGGCATCCCGAGGACGCTGGACGAGATTTCGCGCGTTTCAGGAATCGAGAAGAAGGAAATCGGGAGGGCGTACCGCTTTGTGAGGCGCGAGCTCGACATAGACGTCCCGCTCACCGACCCTGCGCACTATGTGCCGAAGTTCACGGCAGCGCTCAAGCTGTCAGGGCACGTGCAGGAGAGGGCGATTTCGCTTCTCAAGAAGGCGATTGCGAAAGGGCTCATCTCAGGGCGCGGGCCGACAGGCGTTGCCGCGGCAGCCGTTTACATCGCATCCGCAATGTACGGCGAGAGGCGCACGCAGAAGGAAGTGGCTGACGTCGCTGGCGTAACAGAAGTGACAATCAGGAACCGCTACCGCGAACTCAAGAAGGAACTCAACCTGAAGGTAACCCTGTAAGTTGCCTTCTTTTTTCTTTATTTTTTCAGATTGACAGCGAAAGCTTCAAAAAATTACAGCGGCCCGCTCGCTTGACTGTTGGGCTGAATAAAGTTGACTGCAAAAAGCGGGTGCTTTGCAGGCAGCCCAGCATCAAAAGACGATTTTCTGGACTTTCTCCACCGCCTCGCGGAAGTTCCTGTTCTCGTTGTACGCGCGGTAGAGGAAGAAGTAGGCAAAGCCGGCCGCGAACCAGAGCGCGGCGAAGTTCCTGCCCTCCACGTGCAGGAGCGCGACGAGCCCGAAGATGGCGACGCACGAGACCGCGCCGATTATCGTGATGATGGAAATGTCTGCCCTGCCAACCCTTATGTTCAGGGGCACCTTGAACGGGCGGGGCAGGTCGGGCTCGGAAATGCGCAGCTTGAGAAGCGAGAAGTTCGTCATGGTGTAGGCGGTGAGCGCGCCGAACGCGTAAAGCTCGCCCAGGAAAATCATGTCGCCGCTGTAGGCAAGCGCCATCGCGATAAGGGAGAAAATTATTATGGTGAGCCAGGGCGTGCAGAACTTCGGGTGGAGCCAGTTTACCCTGCGGGATATCATGCCCACCTTGCTCATGAAGTACGCCACGCGCGACACGCCGATTATGCCCGTGTTTGCCGACACGAAGCAGACAAGGAAGCCCGCGAACGCCACGATTGGCACGAGCAGGTTGGCGAACGGAAGCGCCTGCACGATTGGCACGAGGGGGCTGCTCATGTTGTCTGCAAGCGCCTTGGGCGAGACGATGCCGAGCGCCATGACGGAAAGCAACGTGGCAAAAAGCAGGACGAAGAAAAGCGCCATGAAGGTGGCGCGGGGGATTATCTTTTCAGGCCGGCGCGTCTCCTCGGCGCCCTGCGAGATGCTCTCGATGCCCACGAACGCAACCATTGCAAGCGTGATGGAGTAGAGGAAATCGTGCCAGCCGGGGCCTTCCTCCACCGGCACCACGCCGGCAAGGAAGCGCTCGGTTGAAAACGCGGAAGTGTAGCCGAGGTCAATAATGGCTATGAGGATGATTATCACCACCACGGTGAGCGCGGAGTTCACGAACGAGGACTCGCGTATGCCGAGCAGATTCACAAGCAACAGGATGAATATCAGCGCGGACGCCACAAGCGGCACGGACATCGCCGGGAAAAAAAATGAGAGGTAGCCTGCCGACGCCACGGCGAACAGCGCGATGTCTATAGTGTAGTCGAGCATCAGGCCCCAGCCCGCAATGAAGCCTGCAAGCGGCCCGAACGCGCGCTTGCCGAACGATGACGAGCCGCCTGAAACCGGGATTGCCGAGCCAAGCTCGGCGTAGGACAGGCCAGACGTCACATAGACTATGGCGGCAATGAGGATGGCGAACGGCATGAGGCCGTGCGCATACGCCGCGATGAGGCCGAGCGCCAGGAAAATGTCAGCGCCCACGTCGGCAAAGCCCATGGAAAAGCTGCCCAGGAGGCCTAGCTCCTTTTTCAGCTGGCCGGGTTTTGTTATGATTTCCATGCGTAGCCCTTGATGGTTTTCGAGCCGTATGCAGGCTCATTTTTTCTTTTCCTCAAGATATGAATAAGCGGAATATGCCGCGTTCACTGCCTCGCCAACGCCGGTTATCACCTGCTTGAAGCGGTTGTCCGACACGTCGCCCGCCGCGAAAAAGCCGGGCACGGATGTTTCCGAGTTGCGGTTGATTTTCACGTAGCCTTTGGAGTCTGTTTCCACGCCGGCTTCCTTTGCCAGCGCGGAGAGGGGCGAGTGGCCCACCGCCACGAAAACCGCGTCGAGGGGAAGCCTGCCGCTCCCGTTGTAGGGCTTGTCAAGAATGACGCCGCTTGCCTTTTTCTCGCCAAGGATTTCCAGCACGTTGGTGTTGTAGATGATTTCTATTTTCGGGTGCTTGACGAGGGCGTCGTAGTTCGCCGGCTCCGCGCGTATCCTGTCGCCGCGGTAGATTACATAGACCTTGCTTGCGAACTGCGTAAGCAGCAGCGTATCCTTCACCGCGCAGTCCGCGCCGCCGATTACCGCCACCGTTTTTCCCTTGTAAAAGCCGCCGTCGCAAAGCGCGCAGTAGTGCACGCCCTTGTTGGCGAACTCCTTTTCCCCCTTTACCCCGAGCTTCCTCCATTCCGTGCCAGTTGCGTAAAGCACCGTCCTGCATTCGTACTTGCCGGCGTCTGACTCGATGGAAAACGTGTCGTCGGATTTGCGCGCGATTTTGGAGGCTTTCCCGTCCTTTATTTCCACGTTGGGGTAGGCGCGCGCGTGCGCCTCAATCTTGTCGGCAAGCTCCATGCCGCCAATCGAGATGAAACCGGGATAGTTTTCCACCATGTGGGTGAGCGTGATGGAGCCGCCGCGCATTTCGCCTATCACCAGCGTCTTGAGGCCCAGCCTGCCCGCATACATTGCCCCCGCCAGCCCGGAAACGCCCGACCCGACCACGATTATGTCGTATAGCATATTACCACGCGAAGGATAGCACGGCAACCCTTTTATTGGTGCGGAATGCCGCCGCATCCTCCCGCCTAAAAAGGCGCCACTCGCTTTTTTAATCCTACTTGCGCCATCCCTTCCCATGAGATGCCCTTATTGCGCGCACAGCGAAACGGATGTCGTGGACAGCCGCGACACCGACGACTTCCGCATCAGGCGCCGCCGCGAGTGCTCCAAGTGCAAGCGCAGGTTCACCACGTACGAGGAGGTGGACAAGGAGGACATCTTCGTGATAAAAAAGGACGGCAGGCGCGAGAAGTTCGACAGGCGCAAGCTCATGTCCGGCCTGGAAAGGTCGTGCGAAAAGCGCCCGGTTTCCCGCGAGCAGATTGAGGAGATGGCGAACTGGGTGGAAGGGAAGCTGCGGAAGAGCGGGAAAAAGGAGATTGAGACAAACGGCATCGGCGAGCTTGTGATGGAGCGCCTGCGCAAGGTGGACGACGTCGCTTACATACGCTTCGCGTCCGTGTACCGCTCGTTCACGGACATTGACTCGTTCGAGGACGCGCTTAAGAAGCTCAAGAGGAAGAAATAGCAATCGGGCAAACATTGGTGAAAAAATGAAAACTTACTTCCAGGTCGCATTGTTCTTCGCGCTCACGCAGATAATCGGGATATACGCCGGAGTTGTGCTCATACAGGGCGCAATGACGAACCCGGACATCCAGTCGCTTTCCGTTGCGCCCATGCCGACTGCCAACGACCCCATGAACGCGCTGTTTTTCCTCGGATACATACTTTTCGGCGCAGTCGCGGTGATACTTGCTGCGCGCTACTACAAGGGAATGATGATGTTCCGGCTCCTCGAGGCGATGGTGATATTTTCCGCGTCAAGCATAGTTTTCTTCGCCTTCGCGCTGTTCCCGCTTAACATGGGGCTGCTGGAGGCGCTTGCTTTCGGCGGCGTGCTGGGCGCGCTGCTTGCAGCCGCAAAATTCGCCTGGGCAGGGGCAAAGAATGCCGCCGCCATAATATCCAGCGCGGGGGTGGGGGCGATATTCGGCTTTTCGCTCGGTTTCCTGCCCGCGGTCATTTTCACAATCCTGCTCTCGATATACGACTACATCGCGGTCTTCAAGACAAGGCATATGGTGGAGATGGCGCGCGAGCTTTCCACGCGGGACCTGTCATTCGCGGTGACTGCGAAAGAGGCGCCTGCAAGGAAGCAGGATGAAAACGCCGAAGCGTACGTGGAGCGCGCGAACAGGGACGGGGACAGGCTGGACCTTGGGACCGGCGACCTGTCCGTCCCCGCCATGGTTGCAGTGTCGGCTTATACGCTTGGCCCCAACGGCCTGATTTACTCGCTTGCTGTTGCCACGGGCTCCACCATCGCGCTCTACGCGCTTCTGAAGTTCGTGTCCAAGCAAAGGGTTTTCCTTCCCGCGCTCCCGCCAATCTGCCTGGGCGGACTGCTTGCGCTCCTGCTTGTAAAACTAGCCGGATTTTGAGCACAATTTTTCCGGGAGAAAGCATATTTATAAACAGCCTTCGGCATATTCACCTCATGGAAAGTGATGTGGCATATCCGAGCGTTGAGAGGATAGTTGAATTCAATTTCCTTGTGCTCACGTTGATAAAAGTGAAAAAAGCCGATTCACACCGCGTGCTTAGCTACCCAAAAATAATGGAAGCGGTCGAGGAATGCCAAAACGCCGAAGGAGACATATACAAAAAAGCAGCCGCCTTGTTAGAAGCGCTTGTGAAAAAACACGCTTTTGCAAGCGGAAACCGGAGAACTGCGTTCATCGCAGCAAAATCATTCGTGCTTTCAAATGGAGGCAAATTCAAGATAGTTGATGACCCTAATTATGCAAGGGTAATGCAGGGAGTACGAGAAGATTATTATTCGAATGAAGAAATAATGGAGTGGATAAAGCATGGCAAAATCAGGGAATTCAAGCGAAGCCTCTAGGCTCAAAATAGTATCAGAGGAAATTGCGAGCTTCAACAAGATTGTGGATGGGCACAGGAAGCTTCTCAATGCAATAGGCGGACTTTAGCTGCGCTCCTGCTCGTAAAACTAGCCGGATTTTGATTTCTTCTTTCCGCCCTTTTCAGGCTTTTGGCTCTCTTTAGCCGCAGGCATTTTTGCATGGGGGCTTGCAGCACCCCCAGTTCCGAGGGAATCGTCAACCTTGCTGAGCAGTTCTTCCTCTTTCCTTGCCGCGTCCTTTATTTCCTGCACGAGCGCGTTGATTGCCGCGTCGTCAAAGCCGTGCGCGGCTGCGCCTTCCTCTATTGTCTCGTAAGCTGCCAGGCCGCAGCCTATGCAGTGGAAGCCATGCTCAAGGAGTATTGATGCTGAAACAGGGTGGTTGAGCACAAGCTCGCCAATGGGCGTTTTGCGGCTGATTTCCATTGCCATGGCGGCAATGATGCGCCAATGCCCTTTAAAGCTTTCGTACCAAATTCCTCCCATTACGAGGTTTAGTTGGATGGATGACTACGAAAAAATGCTTGACAGGGCGCGCGCGGCGCTGCCCGAAAAAACGCTCGCCTTCGAGCGGTTCGAGACGCCGCAGGTGGAATCATTCCTGCAGGGCAGCAAGACGCTCGTGAGGAATTTTGACATCATACTCCAGAAGATACGGAGGCCGCCGGAGCTGCTGTCCAAGTACTTCAGCCGCGAGCTCGCCGTCCCGGTCACGATACAGGGCGGGAAGCTGGTGCTCAACGGCAAATTCTATACGCGGAACCTGCAGGACAAGCTGCAGGCTTTCGTGGATGCGGCGGTGGTGTGCAAGGAATGCAAGAGGCCCGACACCAAGATAATCGAGAAGGACGGGGTAAAGATGCTTGTATGCGAAGCGTGCGGCGCACGCGCGCCAGTGAGGATTTAGGTGTTCATTATGGCAACTCCACAACCGCCGCCCGAGATAAGCTGGGTAAAGCTCCCGAACGAGGCAGAGGGGGAAATATTGGGCGTGGTAATCGGCAACGTGGGCGGAGGCAGGCTCACCGTGCAGTGCAAGGACGGGAAGGAGAGGATGTGCAGGATACCCGGGAAGATACGCCGCTTCATCTGGGTGCGCGACGGGGACATCGTAATAATAAAACCCTGGGAAATCGGCGGGGACAAGAAAGCGGACATCGTCTGGCGCTACAACAAGTACCAGGCAGAGTGGCTGAGGAACAAGGGGCACATCAAGTAAGCGGGCGGCACCGAGCCGCAATGTGCAGCACGCGCCCGTGGGCTCCGACAGCAAGCCATATTAACCGCGTCTTCTGAAGTGATAGTATGGCAACACAGCCGCCTTCGGACTTGACGGCGGCTTATTGCCATTTTGTTGAGTGAAAAGGTATTGAAAATGGCAACACAGAGCAACCGCAAGCGCCCGAATCGCGAAACCAAGCAAATCAAGAGGGAGGACCCGCTGGAAGAGCAGGTGTTTGACCGCGAGACGCGCTTTGCAATCACCAAGCTCCGCCAGTCCGGGCACTTCGACTCCATGGAATACCCCATTGCCAAGGGGAAGGAGGCCATTGTTTTCCTCGCCACCACGAAAGAAGGGGGCAAGGTGGCAATCAAGATTTATCGCATTGACACTTCCAATTTTGTCCACATGCACGACTACTTGGACGGCGACCCGCGCTTTGCCGGCACCTCGCGCAAAAGGTATGAAACGATACTTGCCTGGGCGCGGAAGGAGTACAGCAACCTGGCCAAATTCCACGAGGCGCGCGTTGCGGTGCCCCGTCCGCTCGGGTTCCTGCGGAACATCGTGGTGATGGAATTCTTCGGCGAGGGAAACATTGCGTTCTCGCAGATTTCGCAGGTGGGAAGCGCGCACCCGCAGAAGGACTACGAGTTCATAATCGAGCAGATAAAGAGGATTTACCAGGCGGGATTCGTGCATGCCGACCTGTCGGAGTACAACATCCTGGTTACGGACGACGGGCTCAAGATACTGGACTGCGCGCAGGCGGTGCTCCTCGCGCACCCGCACGCCGAGGAATTCCTGCGGAGGGACGTCGAGAACATCGCGCGCTATTTCAAGAAGCAGGGCGCGAAGGAAACCGACGCCGAGAAAGCGCTCGCATGGATAAAGGACGGAAAACCGATATTGCATGGGCTGGAAGCGGTCTGACGGCGCACTATTTTAAAGGCTTTCAAAATAATTACGGAGAGTGCGCCCCTGTAGCTCAGCGGTAGAGCGCCAGTTTCGTAAACTGGATGTCATGGGTTCAAATCCCATCGGGGGCTTTTGCGCCTTCGGCGCAAAATCGCACCAAAACCTTCGGTTTTGATGCTCGCAAGTCCAAATCTCGTCGGGGGCTTTCCCACTTCATCCGAAAGCCAGCCCGACTTTTGGCCCATTGAGCCAAAATCGCGCCAAATGCCCCGCATTTGACGCCCGTCGGGGGCTTGAATCTGTGTACGGAGGGATTTTATGGAAGAATGCTGCCCGAAGTTCGACCCGGCGCCGTGGGACGGCAAGGTTATCGAATGGAACGACGAGCCTTTCATCAAGGCAAGCGTGCTTTGCCTGTTTTACATGCCCATCAACTTTGGCAGCGTTATTTCGCGCCTGTTCAGGAAAACGCAGGCGGCAGGCATAGCGTGGGGAAATGGCCCGTGCCTCTCTGACCACACCTCGATGTTCAACATGGACATTTATGTGCCGTGCGGCAAGGATGTGCCGGGCGAAAAGTCGGCGCGCCTGACAGGCAAGTACCTTTGCAAAATCTACGAGGGCGACTTCAAGGAGACGGGCAAGTGGTGCAAGGAGTTTTACGAATACGCAAAGGAAAAGGGAATGGAAATCGGCAAGCTTTACATGTGGTACACCACGTGCCCGAAATGCGCGAAGAAAAGGGGCAAGAACTACGTCGGCGTGCTTGGAGAAATAAAAAAGTGAGCGCGCGCTACTTTTCCAGGCTGATGCCTCTTAGCCCGACGCTTGGCACTGATTTTTTCCCAAGCTTGGAGGTCGGCAGGATGAAAAATTCGCCGAAGACGGATATTTTTGCGCTTATCAAGTGCCCGCCGAATACCCTGAAGCCGGAATCGGATATGCAGACGTGCGCGTGGAGCCCGTCCTCGTTTATGTTGCCCATGAAAGAGAGGAGCTCGTAGCTTTCACTTGAAAATGGCATGGTTTTCCATTTTTTCGAGCGCGGGTAGTAGCAAGCGAGCTTGGCATCGGTTACCGCGCCCACGCCCCACACCTGCGCGCCCTTAATCCGGTTCTTGCGCGCCCATTCGGAAATGGAGGGGACCACGTCGTCGCCTTTTCCGAGCATGAGCCAGTATCCTGTTTTTTCCTTGCGGGATTGCATGAAACCACCAATGGAGTATTGAAAGGGAATAATAAAAAACGCCGCCCTATTTTTCCCGCTGGAAAAATGGTCGCCATTTTTGGAAAAGACAAAATCTGCGGACAGATTTTGTCTGCTATTGGAAATTTATAGAATTTCCAATACAATAAAAAATGCCGACGAGGAAATCGACGGCGAAGCCGGCGAGATTTTGAGCCGGAGGCTCAAAATCCGAGGAGGCTTTTTTGGAAGCAAAAAACGCCGACGAGGAGACGAAGTTGTGCCACAGCACAACGACGGATTTTGGCGCGAAAGCGCCAAAACTGAGGAGGCGCGAATGAAAATGAACACCGACGAGGAAATCGACGGCGAAGCCGGCGAGATTTTGAGCCGGAGGCTCAAAATCCGAGGAGGCTTTTTTGGAAGCAAAAAACGCCGACGAGGAGATTTGAACTCCTAAGCCCCGAGGGGCACTAGATTTCTTGTGGAAAACCCCGCATCAGATCTCGAGTCTAGCGCGATACCGGATTCTGCCACGTCGGCGTGTTCAGATTGCCGCAAAGCGGCATCTGCAAATCTTGTTTCAGGTCATTGGAGCCCGGAGGGCGCCTCAACGTCAGTTAGACGGCAATTGTTTAATAAGGTTATTTCGGCATGTCATTGGTGATGAGCATGAAACCGATAATTGCCCTGAATTTGAAGGCTTACCCAGAGTCGCTGGGCGAGAAAGGCGCCGAGCTTTGCAGGCATGCCGTGGAAGTGTCGCTTCTTACCGGCGTGAGAATCATCGTTGCGCCGCAATCGGTGGACTTACGCGAGGCATGCCAGACGTGCACGGACGTTTTCGCGCAGCATGTAGATGCGAATGAGCAGGGCGCGTTCACGGGCACGCTCACCGTCGAGGCAATAAAGGCAGCAGGCTGCAAGGGGTCGCTTGTCAACCACTCCGAGCACAGGCTGCCCGAGGAACTGATTGCGAAAACGATTGAGCGCCTGAAGGGAGCCGGGCTGGAGAGCATGCTTTGCACGAAGGACGCGGAGGAAAGCGCGCGCCTGGCAAAATACGGGCCCACTTACATAGCCGTGGAGCCGCCGGAGCTTATCGGCAGCGGCATCTCGGTTTCCACCGCAAAGCCCGAAGTGGTGAGCGGGACAGTGGAGGCTGTTGCAAAGGTGAATGGCACGCCGGTGCTTTGCGGCGCAGGCGTTTCAAGCGCATCGGACGTGAAAAAGGCAGTGGAGCTTGGCGCGAAAGGCGTGCTGCTTGCGAGCGCGTACGTGAAGGCGAAAGACCCGAAGAATCTGCTCACGCAGATGGCGGAAGCGATAGCTTCTGCCTGACTTCGGCGCGCAAGCCAAAGACGAAGGCGGAAGCAATTGCCTAGTTTCCGAGACGTTTTGTCCCAAATGTAACATAGGCTTTTTTAATGCTGCAACGGTGAGGAATGCCAACGCTTTTAGTGGCAAGGAGGTAGTAAAATGGCAAAAGAAAAGGTTGTGCTAGCTTATTCTGGAGGATTGGACACCTCGGTCATACTCAAGTGGCTCATAGACAGGAACTACGACGTCATTTGCTTCATGGCGGACGTGGGGCAGAAAGAGGATTTCGAGGCTGCGCGCCAGAAGGCAATGAAGATTGGCGCAACGAAAGTCATCATCAAGGACCTGAAGAAGGAATTCGTCACCGACTACATTTTCCCCGCAGTGCGCGCGAACGCGATTTACGAGAACCGCTATCTTCTCGGCACCTCGCTCGCGCGCCCCATCATTGCAAAATACCAGATAGAGGCTGCGAAGCAGGAAGGCGCGGAATACGTCGCGCACGGCGCGACGGGCAAGGGCAACGACCAGGTGCGCTTCGAGCTCACATACTACGCGCTCAAGCCGGACATCAAGATAATCTCGCCCTGGAAGATGCAGGAATGGCTGGACCAGTTCAAGGGCCGCGACGACATGATTGCCTTTGCGAAGAAGCACAACATCCCGGTGTCGGCTACGAAAAAGAAGCCGTACTCCGAGGACGAGAACCTCATGCACATCTCGCACGAGGCGGGCATATTGGAGGACCCGGGCTTCATACCCGACGACAGCGTGTACTCGAGGACTGTGTCGCCCTGGAAGGCGCCCGAGAAATCCACCTGGATAGAGGTTTACTTCAAGGACGGCACGCCGGTCAAGATTGTGAACAAGAACGACGGCACCACCAAGACGGACCCGCTTGAGCTTTTCCTCTATGCAAACGAGGTGGGCTCTGCAAACGGCGTGGGGCGCATTGACATGGTGGAAAACCGCTACGTCGGCATCAAGTCGCGCGGGCTTTATGAAACGCCAGGCGGCACGATACTGCTCACCGCGCACAGGGACATCGAGGCAATCGCAATGGACAGGGAAGTGATGACGCTCCGCGACATGCTCTCGCCCCGCTATGCCGAAATAATCTACAACGGCTTCTGGTTCTCGCCCGAGATGGACTTCCTCACCGCGGCATTCAACAAGAGCCAGGAGTTCATTGACGGCAAAGTGACACTTGAGCTTTACAAGGGCAACTGCTTCACCCGCGCGCGCGAATCCCCGACCTCGCTTTACGACGAGGATTTGGGCTCGATGCACAAGGCGGGCGGCTTTGACCAGAAGGACTCCATCGGCTTCATCAAGATAAACGCAATCCGCCTCATGGCGCACCGCGCAATCCTTGACAAGCTGGCCGGGAGGAAGGAAAAGAAGTAGGGCAAAAGAAGGGGCGGTGCGCGCCCCATTTTATCTTTTTTTATTTTTTTCGTCTTTTTAAGGCGTCAGCACCAGCCTTAGCTGCAGCCCGTTCTTTCCCACGCCAGTCGGCTGGGTGTACTGCACCTCGACCTTGAGGGGCTTGCCCAGAAGTTTTGCGTCAATGCCCAGGCTCGCCCCTGCGCGCTGCACGCCCCCTATCGGGGCGAAGTAGCCCGTCTTGCCACCCCACTCCAGCAACACGCCTCCAAGCGTGACATTCCCGGGCAGCGCCACCTTGAGGTACTGGCAAGTGAAGTCCTTGCCCATCTCCACCCCTGCCTTCACGATGCCGTGTTTGAGAAGCATGCCAAAGGCTGGGTCTTTCACGTCGACATTGTAGAACTTGTCAGTGTATGCGTAACAGATGGCAAATGTCTTGCCGATTGGCACGCCGACCCAGAGCTGCGTCTCTTCCACAATAGGTTTATTGCCCTCCAGCACAAGCGAGCCGCTGGCGCCTGCGCTTGCCTTGCCAAAATCAGCTGACGCCTCCAAGCCCGCGCCAAATGCTGGCTTTTGCGCTGCTCCGTAAACTCGCGCGATTGCCTTGGGCTGGAACATAAGCGCTATCTTCTTTTGCGTCTTGCCGGTTGCCGAAGTATCAGCCTGCGCCAGAAGCGGCTTCGAAGAAAGCATCAGCGTACCCGCCAGGAGGGCGGCACCTGCGAAGCGTACTGCTGCGCGGGCATGCCTGTTCATTCCGGTTGCCGTTCCATTCTTCATAATCATAGTCCCACCTCATTTGTTGTTCTGTGTTGTTGTTTGTGGTTATGGAGTATATATAGACTTGCATACCAGGGGTGGTGTGCTAATAGTAAGCATTATATATGGGAAGCGCGCAAATGAGCGCATGGACACCGGGATGCTGAGGCAGGCGGGGCTTACCGAGGGCGAAAGCAAGGTCTATCTCGCGCTTTTGGAGCTTGGGCCTTCCACATCCGGCCCCATTGTGGAAAAGTCAGGCGTTTCAAGGTCAATAATCTACCATCTCCTGGACCGGCTTTCGCAAAAAGGGCTGGTGTCGCACATCACTAAGGAAAAGACAAGATATTTCCAGGCAGCCGAGCCTTCCAGGATAAGGGAATACCTTGAAGAGGAAGAAAGGAAATTCCGGGAAAACCGGCTGAAAATGGACGAACTTTTGCCGAAATTGTACGGCTTGCAATGCTCTGCGAAGGAGAGCGAAGCAAAGGTGTACATGGGCTTCAAAGGCATGATAACCGCGCATGAGCGCACATACCAGAAGCTCTCGCGCGGGGAAGGGTACTATTACATGGGCGTGCCAGCGCAGCAGGAGGCGCATTTCCATGCATATTGGCTTCAGGACCATGCAAGGCGCGCGAAGCTGGGCATAAAGGCAAGGATGCTTTTCCACCCGGATACCGACATAAGCGTGCTCCGAAGCAGGAACAGGCACGCGCTTTGCGACGCAAGGTACATGCCGAACAGCATAGACACGCCGGCATGGTTCATGGGCTACAAGGATGTTGCAGTTATCGGCTTGCAGGCAAAAGTGCCTATTACCGTCGAGATAACAAATCAGGAGATTGCGGACTCGTTCAAGGCGTATTTTGAGGAATTCTGGAAGAGAAGCAAGCAGCTGGAAACAGAAGGCGCATCTGAAAAGCAGCAGGCAAAGGCTAAGAAGAAAAAATCAGGCGCAGTTTTTGATGAGGATTACGGGGCAAGCGAGATGTAATCAGCATGCTCTTTCTTTTATCCCTTTTTTGTAGTTTATAAAACCGTACGCGATTCTTTATATAGATGGGGCGCGAAGAAATTAACGGAGAGGAAAATGGCAAAGCCAATACAAACAGTCATTGAGATGAGCAAGGAGGAAGCCCAGCGCTTCCTTGATGACATCCTCAGCCCAAAACCCAATCCGGCAAAAGACAGGCTTTTTGCCGAGGCAAGAAGGATTAACCTTCAGCTACGGTAAGGTGGAACCATGCCGGGCGCAAGGTATGGCGATTCGGATTGTTACATATCACTACTGGGCAATCCCCATTGCACAGCTGTCTCTGCTTTTGAATCTGACAAAGAGGAGTTGAATGACTTCCTGGCAAAAGACGCCCTTGGATACCAAAATCTCAACCTTGGCGCGACATATCTCCTTTTCAGCAAGGAAGGGAACCGGCTTATCTCTTACATCACACTTTCTATGGGCGCACTGAAAATACCTGAAGGCGATGAATTTGAATTCAGGGGAAAGCGGCTAAAGGAATATCCAAAAGAGTTTCCGAGGAATTTCCCGGCGCTTCTTATTGGCAAGCTGGCAACAGACAAGCGAGAGGAAACCCGAGGAGGGGCATCGCTTCTTCTTGCATATGCTGCAAGCAAAGCCCTGCAGATGCAAAATGAAATCGGTTGTGCCTATCTTATGGCACATGTTTACACTGACAAGATTGAATGGTACATGCACAAAGGTTTCAGGACATTCATTGCAGACCCTTCAAAAATGGAAACAGTGCCAATGTATATTGAGCTGTAATCAGCACGCGCGCTCATTTATCTCTTTCATCACGCGCGCGATGAAGTCGTCTATTGAGACGTTCTCTTCCACTTTCCCATCGCGCGTGCGGATGGCGAGCTTTCCGCTGTCCTTCTCCTTCTGTCCGACAACCAGCATGTATGGGATTTTCTCAAGCTGCGCGCTGCGTATCTTTGCGCCGATTGTCTCCTGCCTGCAGTTCGCCTCTGCACGGATGCCGCCCTCGCGCATGCGCGCGGCAAGCGATTCAACGAACTCGTTGTAGGGGTCGGAGACCGAAAGGAGCGAGACCTGCACCGGCGAGAGCCAGACCGGGAACTTGCCGGCATAATGCTCGGTGATTATTCCCATGAAGCGCTCCACGCTGCCGATGAGCGCGCGGTGCAGCACCACGCAGGTGTGCCTCTGCCCGTCAGCGCCCTCGTACTCGCAGTGGAAGCGCGCGGGCATCTGGAAGTCCACCTGGATGGTGGCAAGCTGCCAGCCGCGCCCGAGCGCGTCTTTCACGTCAAAGTCAATCTTGGGGCCGTAGAATGCGCCGTCGCCGGCATTTATGATGTATTTTATCCCGTTGCGCTTGAGCGCGTCCTCGAGCGATTTTTCCGCCGCGCCCCACTGCGCCAGCTCGCCCATGTGCTTTTCAGGCATGGTGGAAAGCTTGGCGGTGAATTCGAACTTGAAGGTGCTGATGAAGATGAATTTCGTGAAGTCTATCAGCCTGTCTATTTCGTCGCCAATCTGCTCGGGCGCAAGGAAGATGTGCGCGTCGTCCTGCGAGAACTTGCGCACGCGGGTCATCCCGCCAAGCGCGCCCCTCACCTCGTTCCTGTGGAGCATGCAGAAGTCCGCGATTCGAAGCGGAAGGTCGCGGTATGAGTGCGATGACATGTTGTAGATGAGCATGTGGGACGGGCAGTTCATCGGCTTGAGCGCGTATTCGGCATCGTCCACCTTCAGGATGAACATGTTTTCCTGGTAATAGCCCCAGTGGCCCGACTGCTCCCAGAGCGCCTTGTTGTAAAGCTGCGGCGTCACCACTTCCTGGTAGCCGCGCCTGATGTACTGCTCGCGGAGGTAGGCGAGTATTTCGTTCACCATGATTGTGCCCTTGGGAAGGAAGAACGGGCTGCCCGGGGACCATTCATGGAACGTGAAAAGCCCGAGTTCGCGCCCGAGCTTCCTGTGGTCGCGCTTTTCCGCCTCCTCCTGCAGCGACAGGTAGGCGTCGAGCTGCTTCTTTTCAGGGAATGCGATTCCGTAAATCCTCTGGAGGTTGTCCTTCGTTGCGTCCGCGCGCCAGTAGGCGGAGGAGACTTTTGTGAGCTTGAATGCCGCAATCGCGCCTGTCGCCGGGACGTGCGGGCCCCTGCACAGGTCGAACCACTTGTCGCCGGTGTAATAGACGGAGTGCTCGCCGTCCGCGATGTCGTTCGCCATTTCGAGCTTGAACTTGTTGCCGGCAAAGAGCCCAAGCGCGTCCTGCTTGCCCACTTCCACGCGCCTGAAGGGGAGGTTTTCAGCAACGATTTTCGCCATCTCTGCCTCTATTTTTTCCAAGTCGCCGGGAGTGAATGCGGGCGCGTTGGCAAAGTCGTAGTAAAAGCCCTCTTCCACAACCGGGCCGATTGTCGGAAGAACATCAGGGTAAAGGCGGTTCACCGCCATTGCAAGCAAATGCGCCGCCGAATGGAGGAATACTTCCTTGCCTTCGGGCGAGGCGTAGGTGAATGCCTTGAGCGTGCACTCGTCAGGCAGCTTGTAAGAGAGGTCAACCTGCTTCCCATTGATTGACGCCGCGTATGTCGCCGCGAGGAGGCGCTTGCCAATCTTGCCGATTGCGTCCGCTGCCGTTGAGCCTGCGGGCACATCGAGCATTTTTCCGTCGGGAAGAGTTACTTTTGCCATGATGGGGTTCGCGCGGCAAAATTAATAAATAAGACGATACTGACTCGTGGCTCGGACGATGTTGCACGATTTTCCCATTTTTGACCAAAAGCCTTATAATAAACAAATTGTTTATTATAGCATGTTCTCTGAAAAGGCTGTTTCGCGCGTGGTTTCTGCCATTGAGGCTTCCCCCAACGGGATTGCAACGCTGGAAATGCTGGGAAGCCTTCGCCTGTGCGGGCGCGATTCGCTGAAAGTTGCGCTTTCGCGCCTGAACAAGACGGGCAGGATTGTGCGGCTCAAGCGCGGCACCTATTCAGCCAGCCCGATGAAGGATGCATTCGCGTGCGCGCAGGCAACCTACAATGGCTACCTCGCGTTTTCATCGGCGCTTTACCTGCACGGCATGGTTTCTGAGATGCCATTCACCATCATTGTTGCCACCGCTTCGACTTCGGAAACAAAAAGATTCGGGCAGTTTGAGTTTCGGGCGGTTGCACTTGGAAAGCGGGCAGTTGACTTTGAGCGAAAGGGCGCGTATGTAGTTTCCACTAGGGCAAAGACGCTGTTCGACTGCTTGTACCTGCCGCGATATTCAGTGGAGAGAGAAAAGCTGGAGGAAGCGTGGCGCGCGCTTTCGCCTGATGAGAAAAAGGAATTCGCAGGCTATGCAAAAAAGCTTGCGCCAAACAGGAGGGATATCCGTGATTTCGCCAAACATTGATGCCTGCCGCGCGCTTGCGGTGCAGCATGGGCTGCCGCTGCAGTTCGTGGTGAAGGAATTCTACGTGATGGACGTGCTGGCGCAGCTTTGCTCGCGCGAGGAATTCAGGAAGGATATGATATTCAAGGGAGGCACTGCGCTGAGCAAGGTGTACTTAGGAGGGGTGCAGAGGTTCTCAGAGGACCTGGATTTTGACATGGGCGCGGATTTGGCTGAAATAAACACGCGCTGCGGGGAGATTGCATCCTCGCTTGAGGGCTATTCAGTTGAGCCTGCAAGAAAGGTGAGGAAAACGCTGCAATTCTGTTGCCGCTACAAAACGCCCCTTGGCGGCATGGACAATGTGAGGATTGACATTTCAACGAAAAAAATCATTTCCAGCGCCAAGCCATCGATTGGCACCGCAACTTCGCTGTTCTCGCAGCGCTCTGTGACGGGTTTCCTGATTTATTCCCTTGAGGACTTGACTTCCCGGAAGCTTTGCGCGCTTGCAGACAGGTGCGAGGGAAAGGACGTTTATGACTGCCATGCCGCGCTGCCACTTTGCGGCAGGATGCGCCAGCCCATCGCGCACATGCTGGAATCCGAAGGCAAGGAAATGACGCCGGATGAATTTTTGGAAAAGGCGATTGCTGCCGTGGAAAAGGCTGACGCAAAAAAGCTGCAAAGCCTGACCAACCCATTCATCCCAGTGGCGCTGCGCCCATCAGACTGGAGATTGGTGAAAGGAAATCTTATTGCAATGCTGTTAAGGCTGCACTGAAAACGCACCGGGTGATAACCCATTTATGCCAGCGCCGAGAGGAACCCGCCGATTAATGTCTTGAATATGAGGAAGAAAAACAGCGCGGCAAACGCAAGCGGGGGCGCGTATTTCAGGCCGAAGAGCACCTTCCCGCGCGAGATGATGCCCACAAGGATGGCGGTGAAGATGGAGTTCCCGATTATCAGGACGTAGGACAGCTGGTTGATGAATTTCACGTCAATGTTCATCTTTGGCGAGGAGATGCCTCCTATCGAGGCTGTCGAGCCGGTGTTGCCGATGCTCCCCTGCACCTTGGAGAACACCGTCATGAACTGAGTGGAGATGGCAAGCAGCAGCGGAAGCCCGAGGATGAGGATGAACGCCACGAACACGGCATAGGTCTTCGCGTTTATCATCATCTGGCGCTTCATCTCCTCGGTCTCGCGGATTTCGTCCGCGGACGTCTCAAGCAGGTAGGCGAGCTTGCCGCCGGCCTTGAGCCCGTTTTCAAAAAATATCACGACGCGGCGCAGGATGGCGCTGTCAATCGTAGTGGTAAGCTCCTTCAATGCCTCGGAAAACGACTCGTTGCCCATGGAAATTGACGAGACATATATTATTTCCGTCTGCAAAGGGCCGAACTCCGGGCGCGCTGATGATTGGAACGCCGCCTGGGGCGTCATGCCCGAGCGCAGGTTTGCGGAAACTATGAGAAGGAAATCCGGCAGTATGGCATCCACGCGCTGCGCGCGCTCGTTTATCAGGTAATACAGGTGCATGTAAAAGAGGAGGGCAGTGGCGAGGGAGAATGCCAGGCCGAAGGCAAAGCTCACAAGCAGCCGCGTAGTGAACGCCGTGTCAGCAAGCAGCCCGAAATCCTTGAGGTCAAGATATGGGAAGAGGGAGAACGGGATGAGCACGCCCACTATTCCGAATAGGAGCACTGCGAGGAGGCGCGAGCCGAACCATATGTTCGGGTTGGTGTCTATGCCCGCATACCCGAGGAGCTTTCCCAGCTTGTCCTTTCCGCGTTCCCTGAAGAAGGGGGAAAACCGCCGGTCTATCGTGTATTTCACCATGACAACCACTTTTCAGTTGAAGAAATTCGGGCGTTTCGTATAAACATAGGCAACGATGCCCGCCTGCGCCAAGAAACTTATGGCCACCACGCCCATCAGCACCTCGGAGCTGATGCCGAACATCCCGAACACCGAGAATATCACGAGCACCGTGGTGCCGATGGTGGGCAATACCGCCGATACAAGCATGAATATGAGGATGATGAAATTGAGCTCGGCGTTGAAAGATTTTGAGATTGAGAACTGGTAGTCCACCAGCACCTTGACCACGCTCTTGAGGGTGGCAGTAAGGTTGGCGCCCGAGCGTATTGCAGTGACCAGCTGCCAGGAGATTTTCTTGAGGTATTCCGACTGCGTGCGGATTGCCATCACCTCAAGCTCGTGCAGGAGCGGGCTTCCGCCCTTCACGTTGGTGGAGACGCGCTTGAATTCCATGCTGACATAGCCGTAGTTAGACGAGCCGATGTTCTCTATCACCGTGAAAAGCGGGATGCCGGACGAGATTTGGATGAGCATGTCGCGCATGGCGAATATCAGCTCGCGGTCTATCGTGGTGCCGATGGTCTTGCCCATCATCTTCGGGTAGAAAAGGTAGAAAACCATTGAAATGAAGAAGGAGGCGATGCCCAGCAACAGCGGAAGCGCAATCCGCAGCGCAATGGGAATGGACGGGACAGCCGAAAGGAAAATCCCGAGGAAAATGCATGCCACGAGCGCCCAGGCAACTGCGGAGAGGAAGGCGGCTGTGCCATAGTGCTCGGCAGGGAAATCCACCCCGATGTTTTTCAGGTCATAGCGGACGTTAGGGTAGAACGGGATTATCCTCACGCCTATTGCATGGAAGCGCGGACCTATCTTCTGCGCCTGGGCGAGAGAGAAGAACATGAGGGGGATGCGTGTGATTGCCATTTGATTGCCTCGGATTGCCGCGCGAGCGTGATGCGCCCCGCTGTCATGGATTGCCGCGCCTGCGCGGACTGCATTGCAGCTTGATTGCTTCAGCCATGCTGGCAGGCAGGATGACCCCGCCTGATTGCCATGCGGGCGCGATGCGCCCGCGCCCTGCCGCGCTACTTCTTCCTGGAAACGTCGTTCTTCGCGATTTCGAGTATCTCGTTAGGCTTGCTGTAGTAAAGCGCCATTATCCTGCCCACGCTCTCGATGTCCGTCATCTTGTTCTTGATGAGCCACTTGATTATGGTCGCGCGGTTGGCGATGTCCTGGTAAATCTCGTCCTTCGTCATGCCGGTGTGCAGGTTGATTTCCTTGAGGTACTTGTTCGGCTCGCCCACCATGTCGAACGAATCGTTCCTGGGGCGCCAGCGGTAAATTGTATTGGCGGTGATGTCATTCTCCGTCGCGCCGCCCACTAGCTCCGCGATTTCGAGCGTGCGCCTGATGTTCCTCCTGCGGTCGCGGTACTGCACCACTAGAAGGTGCACCGCGTCAAGGTCGGACGCAGGCAGGTTGATGGGCGGGGAAGTGAGCCTGCGCAGCGCCTGCACTGCGGTATCGGCGTGCAGCGTGGAGAGCACCGAGTGCCCGGTGTGCATCGCCTCGAACAGCACTTCAGCCTCGGACTGGCGCCTCATTTCTCCCAGCACAATCCTGTCCGGCCTCATGCGCAGCGCCGTGACCATCAAGTCCAGCATGGACACCTCGCCCAGGCCTTCCGCGTTCTGGTTGCGCGTGAGCAGGGGCACCCAGTTCCACTGGTAGACGGGGAGCATGATTTCGCGCGTGTCCTCTATCGTGATGATGCGCTGGTTGGTGGGGATGAACGCGGCAAGCGCGTTGAGCGCAGTCGTCTTTCCCGACGCCGTGCCTCCCGCGACGATGATGTTCATTTCATAGTGGATTGCCTGCCAGAGCATTCCTGCCATTTCGGGCGTCATGGAGTAGCCCGGGTCGCCGACAAGGTTCCCGATGGTCCAGGGGTTGCGCGCGAAGCGGCGGATGGTGATGGTGTTCCCGTGCGCGGATATTGGCGAAAGCGTGGCGCAGACACGGTCGCCGCTCTCGTAGCGCGCGTCCAGTATGGGCGTGAGCGTGGCAATCTGCCTTCCCGCGCGCCTGCCTATCTGTGATGCGAAGTTGAAGATGGACTCCTCGTCCGGCATGTACAGGTTGGACTTGAGCCACCCGAATTTCCTGTGGTAGACGCCCACCGGGGACTTGCTGTTGTTGATGATGATTTCCTCCAGCCAGTCGTCCTGGTCGAGAAGCTCGATTTCGCCAAGCCCGAACAGCTTGTGCAATAGCACGCCGACCAGCAGGTCCTCGGTCTCCTTGCCGAATGCGAACTGCGAGAGGTATGATTTTATCTGGCCCTGGAAATCCTTCCTCACCTTCGCAGCCTTTTCCACGTCGGAAACGTCGAGCTGCGCGTTCACAGGCATCTGGCGGAGCATTTCGTCGCGGATAAGGTCGAGGAAAATCTTCGTCGCGGTGCCGAATTCCACCAGGGTGATGGTGTAGTACTTGTCCTTTTCGGTGTCGGATATGACGACGCTGGCAGGCACGCCGTCCGCCACGAACGTATAGCTGGAAATCACCCTGCCCTTGCTTGCAACGTCCTCGGGCTGCGGAGGCTCGGCAGGAAGGAGGCGGAACGATACCTTGGGCTTTTCCGAGATGTTGAGGGAGTAGACAAGGTCCACCACGCCGCCCTTTTCCAAAACAGAGCAGATTGCCTCGACTTTCTGCGGCGGCATGCCGACTTCCTTGGCGACGCGCTCGACATCCAGCACCTTGTGCTTCTGCACAAGGGAGACAATCTGGTCGGCTTTTGTTTCAATCATGGAAATGCATCTCATTTGAATTTATTAATGCTACTTTTGCACGGGGTGTTTGGGCTGGCAGCTACTTCTGCGAAAGGGGCAGCGCCTGGCTAGACGCGAGCGCGTTGTCGGTGTAAAGCGAGGCAATCTCGTCGGCGGTGAGCGCGCGGCTGAACACGCGCACCTCGTCAATGGCGCCCACGAAGCGCTCGGACGTGTAGTCCGGCCCGTTGCCGATTGCGAAGTTCTTGAGGCTCGTGATTGAGCCGTTGAGGGCAGTGCTGCTCCCGGACTGCACTCCGTTGACGTAGAGCCGCACCACCCCGCCCTTCCTTGTGGCTGCAACGTGCGTCCAGGTGTTGAGCGGGACGGATTGCGCCGATTTGGCATAACCCTGGATGTAAAGGCCCAGCTGCCCGCCTTTGTAGGTGAAGAACTCAACGCCGTTCAGGTTGTTGGGGGCGTAGTTGCCCATGATGTAATAGACACTTGGACTGCCGTCAACAGGATATATCCACGCGGAGAGCGTGAAGTCTCCGGCCCCTGTGATGAGGGCGGAGGGCAGCAGTATCTTGTCCGTGGTGCCTGTGAAGTTGTAGGCGCCGCCCACCTTGCCGTATGGCGTCCAGGTTGCGCCCGTCTTGGTGCCTGCGCCCAGGAAGCGGGAGTAGTCCACAATCATGCCGCGCGCGTCCGAGCTGATGTTGGCATCGAATGGCATCGCAAGGACAGTTTCAGGCAGGAGCTTCCTCACCCTCAGGTCGGCATTGTATGCAGCCGTGAGGTTCTGCGCCGCCGTGCCCGAGTAGGAGAATGCGAGGTTTATCGTGCACTGCTGCTGGAACCAGCCGTTGTAGTGGTCCATCACGTCGGCAGGGGTGAGCGCGCGCTTGTAGAAGCGCACCTCGCCAAGCTCGCCGGAGAATCCGCTAGCCCCGGGGCTGCCGATGTAGAACGTCCCGTTGCTCTCCAGGCCACCGAGCGTGAATGGTGCGGATTGCGAAAGCGCACCGTCAAGATAGACTGAGTAGTCGCCCGTGCGGTCAACCGAGAGCGCAACCTGGTGCCACTTGCCGTCGGCAAGAGAAACGTTGGGCGACAGGGACAGCGGGCCGTTTGGCACCTGCGAGCTGGAGCTGTACATCCCCATGGAAAGAACGTTCGCCGTGCTCACGGTCCAGTTGATGCCCTGCGGGCTGCCGTCATGGGTGGACATCTGCGAGAACAGGATGCCTCCGGGCTGGGATGCGTCCGCGCGCACCCATGCCAGCATGGAGAAGTCGTTTGCCTTGGCGACCGACAGGTCATCCACGTTGTACGTCTTGCCGTCGGGCAATGGGTAGAAGCGGAACTGTATCTTGGCGTTCGGAAGCGCCTTGAATGCCGTCACGACCTGCTTCCATTCCGCGTTCGATGTGACCGGCTCGATTATGCCGCCCGAGGGCACGGTGTCCGAAGTTGCGTAGAGCCACGACCCGTTGCCCGAGAGGTAGGCATTGTTGATAGTGTCAAAGAGGGCATAGCGCGCAAGCGTCCCGACAACGCTGGCCTTCGCCCAGAACTCGACCACGTACTTCTGCCCGCCATCAAGCATGCCCATGAGCGCCGAATTGTAGGCATATGAACCCACCCCGCCGCTTACCGAAGCGGAGGACGTGCCTGAGTGGTACAATGTAGAGGGCGTGAAGTCAATTCCGCCAGTCTTCACCCAGCTGTTGAACTGCGTGCCTGCGGTCCCGCCCGTGCGTATGCAGTAGTAGTCGGCGCTGTTTTCAAGCTTGGTGCATGCGAATTGCGATGGCTCGTCGTAGCACCGCTGGCTTTGCGCACGGGTTATGTCGCACTTGGTGTAGGGCGCATAGTAATTGGTGCACTGCCCGTAGTCCGAGATTATGGTGCGGTTGGCGCCATATGCCGAAATGCCTATCCTGCTTCCCCTGTTCAGCGTGTCGCAGAACAGGCCGACGGCGCAGTCGGAGTTGTTCAGGCAGGCGCCGCCAATCGGGTTGCGCGCAAGCCTGGAGGGCGCGCACACCCCGGCATTGGTGCCAAGCGATTCCTGGCAGCTGCCCGAGCAGCAGTAGGAATCCAACGTGCAAATTGCACCCTGGAGCGCGCATGCCTTGCACAGGCCTGCGCTGCACACCCCTGAAACTGCGCCCGTGGTGCCTGCAACGCAGCATTGGCTGTCCGATGCGCACGATGCCGAGCTGTTCACAGGAATGCACGCGGTGCACACGCCGTTTGCGCAATACGGGTATGCTGCCGGGCATTGCTGCGAAGCGTTGCAGGCCTGCCCGGCTGAAAGTTCGTTCACGCACACTTTCACGCTCGCGTTCTGGGCGCTTGCCCTGCATATGCCCGAGAGGCAATTCGCGTCATTGGAACAGTTGAGCATGGGGCTTGAGATGAGGCACGTTCCGGTGGTGGAAAGCGCGGTGTCATACTTGCAGGCAAAGCCCGAGCAGCACTTGGAGGCGGATGAGCAGCTTGTCCTGCTGCAGCTGGCCCCGGTCAGTGCCGTGATGTTGATTGACTGGGAGCTGACGGCAGGCGAGCATGCCCTGTACTTGTCGCATGCGCGAGCCTGTATCTTTATCGCCGTGTTTGGCTGGCAGCCGCCCGGGATGAGCTCGCAGTTGAACGTGGTGGAGTCGTGCCAGAAGCCCGTGACAGGCGCATCAGACGCGACCCACCTGTATTCAATCTTGACCGGCGTGTCGCGGTCAGGGTCTGAAGGCATGTTGGTGGAGACGCAGTTCTGCGTGCACGTTATCGTCCCGTTGGCTGCAGACATGCCCAGCACCGGGGCTGGAGGGGCAGATGGTGGGTGGTTGACTGCACAGATGCCTTCCTTGCATGTGAGGTTGGAGCCCGAAACGCAGTCATCGGACGATAAGCAGGTCTTGCCGCCTACAGGCAGCAGCGCAACGCATGTGTTGGCGCCAGCCGTGCCTTGCGCGAGATTGCATAGCCCGGCTGCGCCATCCGCCCTGGCGCAGCACTCTGAGCCGGAAGTGCAGCCGTATGTCCCGGTTGGCAGGCACGCCCTGCAGACCGCAGGAGTTCCAGTGCAATAAGGCGCGGACGGCGCGCATTCCGAGGCGGATGCGCATGGCGCCCCGGCCAGTTTCTTGGAAATGCACACGCTGGCAGAGCCGCTGTCCGAGCAATAGGACGACGGGCAGCATGCGAGCCCGGATGCGCCAGGGCATGTTTCGCCGCTGCTCGTGCAGACGCCTGCGTTGCATGTGGCAACGCCGCAGCCTGAAAGCACCCTCGTGGCGCCGCAAGGCTGCCCTGACGGCAGGCAGTACGCGTTTTCGCAGGTGACGCACGGGTAGCAGGTATGGGTGAGCTGGTTGCAGCCGGCATCGCAATAGGGCGCGTTCCCGCTCATGCAGTCATCGTCAATGTTGCAGGACTTGAGGGCGCAGCCCTGGGCGGTGTAGTTCTGGGGTATGGGCTGCGGGAGCCAGCAGCGCTCCGTGCTCATGGGCGCATAATCCACAATCGTGCCTGAAAGCCTGCCGCGCGCGTTCACTTCGTTGTACGGGTATTGCTTGGGGTCGGCCACCGAGTCTGCGCCGACGTAGTAGGAAGCCCAGTCGGACTTGTTGGACCTCAGCGCGCCGCAGATGGAGACTTCCTTGGCAATCACGTTGTACCAGCTGTTGCCTTCCCCCTTGCCGCCTATCGAGGCGTTGTAGCGGTTGGACTGCCCGTCGTCGTCCTTTGCATAGTATCCGGTGGTGGCGCCGAACGTATTCCAGTAGAACGTGTTGCCCGACGACTCGGATACGACAAGCAGGTCGCCTGCGGAAGATGACGAAGAGAATGTGTTGCCACGGACAACGTTGTTGATTGAAGCCGCCTCGAATAGGGCGGATGCGCCCGTGCCGCTCGTTCCCGCAGATGTGAAATTGGAGTCCGCAATGTCCAGCATCTCGCCCCCGTGCACCCTGAGCCCATAGCCCGTGCCCGTGCTCGTGCCCGACGAGCCAGAGACGTTGGCGCGCGTGGCCTCAAGGTAGATGCCCGCGCCGCTGGCGGTTGATGCGTTGGCGCCGATGATTGAAGTGTGCGACGGGCTGCCTTTCACAAAAATGCCGTATTTCTGCCCGGAATATGCGGACACATTGGCGATTATGGTGCCTGTTGCGCCGTCCGAGACAGTCATGCCGTTCCCGTCATTCGATGAAACCGACCCGTTCTGCAAAAGCGCGTTGACCGCGAGGGAGGAGAGGTAAATCGCGTCGCCGCCGTGGGCAGACAGGTTCATGCCGGTTATGTTGGTGCCTGACACGCCGTCCACGTAAATGCCTGTGCCCGAGCCTGTCGAGGTCGTCGTGACGTTCTCAATCACGTTGTTGTCCGACGCCTGCTGCAGGCGCATGGCAGTGCCCGAAGAGGCGATGCCCGTGATGTTGGCAAAGCGGTTGGCAGGGGAATTGGTGATGAAGAAGCCGACGGCTGAGCCTGAGGATGCCACGCCGGTGTCCCCTATGAAAGAGTTGTTCGTGCTGCCGCCAAGCGAAATCCCGTAGCCGCCGCCGGATGCATAGTTGTTGCTGAAGCTGTTTGTGTTTGCGTTCACGAGCGCTATGCCGGTGCCTGTGCCCGTGGCGGTCACAATGTTGCTGGTGACGTTGTTGCTGCCTGCCGTGGAGTCGGGGTAGTATATGTATATTGCCTTGCCGGTTGCCACGGTGATGGCATTGCTCGAAATCGTGTTGTTCACGCTGGAGGAGAGGTGGATGCCGTTGTTTGCATCAGACCTTGTGATTGCGTTGAACGAGATGTTGTTGTTGCCGCCCTGGTCGAGGAATATGCCATGGCTGGTTGAATTTATCATGTTGCTTGTTGCCGCCGTCCTGTTGCTGGAGGGCGAGAGGTAAATGCCATAGCCGCCTGCGGAGATGGTGAGGTTGGAAATCGAATTGCCCGTCGCATTGTAGATTCCCACGCCGTCAGATGCCGCGCCATAGATGCCTCCGGACACCGTGCCGTAGTTGGAGAGGTAGCTGTAAAGCGCGGATGCATTCGCGCTTGAGAGGTTGCTGTTCCTTATGGAGGCATAGTCCGCGCCATTGAGGTAAACGCCATACCCGCCCGCGCGCGTTGTCTTCGCGCTCACGTTCTCTATAGTGCCGTAATCCGCACCCGAGAGGTAGATGCCGGACGCGAAGTTCCTGATTGCGCAGTTCCTCACGGTTGTGTTGAGCTGGTTGGAGTAGACGCCGTACGTGCCGGACGTGTTGGTGCCAAGGAGCATCCTGCTTCCGGCCATGACGTTGGCAATCTCGTCCGCACTGAGCGCGCGGTCGTACACGCGCACCTCGTCAATGGTGCCGTTGAAGCCATAGCCGCCCAGGCCTCCGACCAGGAATGTCTGGCCTGCAGTCGGGAGGACGCCGCCGTCTTCGGCTACGCTCGCACCTCCAATCAGGGCGCCATCCAGGTAGAAATACACCGTGTTGTTGCACGCGACGCTGTTGCACACGCTCGCAGCCACATGGTGCCAGCCGTTCAGGATGGATGACGGCAGGTTGAAGTTTTCATATATTAGGTTCCCGTTGTTCCTGTGCACGAATGAAACCTGGTTGGCTTCGGATAGCTGCAATTCATAGTTGACTGTGCTCCATGTGCCCTTTGATATTATGGGCGCCATCAGCCCGAAGTATTTATTGGTGAAATTGCGGGGCAGCGGATAAATCCATGCAGAGAGGGTAACGCCGCCAGTCGCTTCCAGGCTTGCTGGCGCCCCGACGCTCACCGCCGTGTTGTTCCCGTTGAACGAAAGCGCGCCGCCATATTTGCCGCTTGCCCATGTTCCGCTCGTAAGCGCGCCATCGTTCCCGTACGTTGACCAGTCGCGCGCAACGGTTCCGCTCCCCTCCTCGAACGGCATGTAAAGCTTCAGGCTCGGGTCGTCAATGTTGTCGCTCTGGCAGTCAATGGAAACATTGGAGCCGCCGATGATATTGTAAGCGGTGCTGGCGGCGTTTGTGCCAGTCACAGTTGTCGTTCCGATGAATTGGTTGTTGTTGGAAGTCGTCTCAACGCGGATGGAATTGTTTGAATCGGATTTGGCAGTGCTATTTGTGAAAATGTTGCCATTGCTATTGTAAAGAAGATATATTCCGTAGCTCGAACCTGAACTGAACGTGCTGCCAGATACGTTGTTGTTAGAGCTGTACCAGGAACCAAGACCAACGCCGGAAACTGAAGTGCCGGTGGAATTGATTATGCTGTTTGAAGTGACACCGTTATCAAATGATATGGCACCTCTTGACACAGCAGTTGCATTTGCATTGATGATTGTGTTGCCTGTGCTTGAGGTGGATATGATAATCCCTACTCCATAAGCGGAATACACTGTATTGTTGCGCAGCATATTGTAATTGGATGCATTGTAAACAGCGATTGCAGATGAATATAGGGGCACCACATAATTATTCCGCCCGACATTCACGGTGTTGTTCTCCATTGTGCCATTGTCCGCGCTATTGAAGTAGATGCCGACATCAAAGTTGCTGATATTACAGTTCTTCACGGTTGTGTTGAACTCTGTAGAGTAGACGCCGTAGGTGTTGGAAACGTTCGTGCCGATGATTGACTTGCCCTGGCAGTCTATCGTGATGTTGGAGCCGCCGTTTATGTAGATGGCGCTTGATGTGTTTGATGATGCCGTTGTGCCAACGAGATTGTTGTTATGAGCGTTCAAGGAGAAGCGGATGCCGTAACCGGAGCCAGTGATTGCTGTGGAGTTGGTGACAGTATTGTACTGGGAGTTATCAAAGTATATTCCAAGGTCTGTGACAGAAGTTGCTGTTACGTTGGTAACCGCATTGTGATGAGATAACCGGACGAATAGCGGGCGAATCGCCGAACTCACGGTGTTGGTGATTGTGTTGTAGTTGGAACCAGAATCAAGGTATATTCCCATCCCGTTTGGGGCGGAATATGCCAGGGTTTCGCTCACAGTGTCATTGATTATTGTCCCGTTCGTCGCCCCGCTGAAGTAGATGCCCGCTCCGAAGCTGCGTATGTTGCAGTTCTTGATTGTCGTATTGAACTGGTTGCTGTAGATGCCAGATGTGTTGGTTGTGTTCGTGCCGGTTATGCTGTAGCCGTTGCAATTTATCGTCACGTTCTGCGCGGTGACGTTGAAGCATGTGCCAGAGGAGGACAGGTTCTCAACGAGCGTGACCACCCTGTTTGCCACCTTCAGCACTCCGCAGCCGGCCTTCACTGTTGAGGTAGAGGAGTTCATGGGCGCGGAGCTGTCAAAGCCGTCCGATGCCGTGGCTTCCACCTTCCAGCTCTGCCCGCCTTCAAGCTCGTCAGGCATCATGACATTGTAGTTGAGCGCGTATTGCGCCGCGATTTCCTGCGCAGAAAGTGCGCGCGGGTAGATTGCGACCTGGTCAATGGTGCCGGTGAATTTGTAGTTGCCGGAGTGGGCATAATAGTCGCCTATTGAGAACGGGCTTGTGGCATTTGCCCCGAGCGAGCCAGCGCCTTCATATACACCGTTGAGGTAGAGGCTCACGTTGGTCGTATTTCTTACAAGGGTTGCAAAGTACCATGTGCCAGTAGTCAATGAAGTTGTTCCAACGGCATTGCTCCATGCAGATGTGCCCAGTTTGTTGCCCGAGCTTACATAGAATTGGGTGCCTGTGAATTCTGCGAAATGCTGCTCCCTTCCAAGCTGGTTCAATTTAATCCATGCAGTGATGGTGAATACCTGCGGTACTGAGGATATTGGCGCCGAAATGTATGACGATGCCCCGTCAAATGCATACGCGCCGCCAATCTTCCCGGCAGTTGTCCATGTGGGCATCCTCGATGCGTTCCCTGCGCCGAGCGTCCCATTGTTGCCGTTGCCGGAGTAATCCTGGATTGCGCCAGTGTCGTTGACCGAGACGTTGTTGTCAAACGGCATGAGCAGCGAGGCATAGGGCGCGCCGTTGAGGTACCAGTTATAGGTGTAGGTGAGCGTATCGTTGTTCGTGTCAGTAGCAGTTGCAGATGCGTTGAGCTGGTCGGAAGTGTATGCGATTGAGGGCACCAGCGTTACCGATGTCATGTTGGGCGGGTTGTTCATGGTCATGTTGCAGACTGGCACTGAGTAACCGCCCAGGTTGCCCGCAATGTCGCGCGGGGCGACGGCGTAACAGTACCAGGTGTGGGATGCAAGGTTGGAGATTGTCACGCTCGTGCCGGCATACCACACGTTCGCATTGGTGCCGTTTATCCAGTAGTCGCGCGTGCCTGAGAGCAGCGTGAGGTTCTTTATCATGTGGAGCTCGCAGCCGTCCCAATTGACCGTGCCGGTGCCGCCTATGGTGTATGCGAGCAGGCGCACCGTGCCAGTAGTGCCTGTCCTGAACACCTCGCGGATGGGGCGCCAGTCCGCCGTCCCGTTGAGGTTGTCGTAGTAGAGGCGCGTGCCGTTCTGTTCAAGGTAGAGCGTCGCGAATCCCGTGGAAAGCTGCGTCTTTGCCATGCAGCTGAGCTGGTAGAGCGAGTTCGGCGCAACATCCGTGCCGATGCCGAAGTTGGAGCCCCAGTACCTGTTGCAGTCCGCCCAGTTTCCGCAGCTTGTGCCGTTGGTGGCGGTTTGCTTGAGGGAGTATGCCCCGGAATATGTTGTGTTGGAATCAAACGAAGCGCCATCTTGGATCAGGGAAGCATTCAGCCAGTAGCCATGCAATGATACCTTCTCAAACCCGCCATCGTAGAGCAGATCCTCCTCGTTGCCATTGCTGTCAACTGCGTTTGCATAGTAATAGTAGGTGCTGCCTGTGTCGTCCACGGGCAGCCAGGTGAGGTTGAGCGTGGAAGTGGATGTCCTTGCGAGCGTGGGCTGCGCTGGCGTCATTGGCACGGAAACGTCGCGCGCGCCATTGTCGGTGTAATTGGGCGAGGAGATGAACGGGGTGACCTTGAAGTTGTCGAAGATACTGGCAGCCGAGTGCGTGCCCACGCCCGCCTTGCCGGCAAGATAGGGCGAGGACGAGTCGGCATAGGTCATCAGGAGCACGTCGTTGAGATACAGCTTGATGACATTGCCGCTCACGATTGCCTTGGCATGGTACCAGGTATTGTAGCTCAGGTCGGCAATGTCGGTAACTGCAAGGTTGGAGTAGCCGGAGTTATACTTGTAGAGGTTGATGTTGCCGCCATTGAGGGAGTTGGTGCCGCCGTATATTTCATATTGGTAGAACTGGTTGATGTTGGGGGAGCGGAAGATGAGGCTGGCATGGTTGCCGCTCACTATCTCGAAGTCGGATTCCACCACGTAGTCGGCCAATGCAGGGTCGCCGGTTACGCTCACCACTTCGCCAGAAGTGGGGGATATGTAGCTTCCGCCGCTTACATTCCAGGTGCCGCCGTTTTTGACCCATGCGCTGTCGCTGCCGGAGGAGAAGTCTTCGAAAGTTCCATTCACCGGCGTGTAGATGCCAGTAGTCGTGTTGCTCCTGTAAAGCCCCTTGCTTATCAGCCCGGACTGCATGTCGGTTATGATTTCGTGCTGGGAAAGCGAGCGGTTGTAGATGCGCAATTCGTCTATTTTGCCTTGGTATGCTTGCCCTATCCTTAGGTATGTTGCCGCGGGAATTGGCATTGTTTTGCCGGTTTCACTGTGCCAGAGCACGCCATCAATGTATATCTTCATTTCTCCCGTGGATGCGTCTTTTGTGAAAGTCCAGTAGGTCCATCTTCCCTTGTAATCGGAAGCATTTGCCGCTTTGTAGATTCTGTCATAGGCTGCCCCATTATTACCGCAATCCCAATATACGAATCCATTGCTCCAAGGAAGATGGACATTTATGACGTATCCGCCTGCGTTTGAACTGGTTATTGCCGCAGTGTTGGCAGGCAGGGCATCCGCGCCGTATGCCCAGAAACTGGCTGTGATTGCGTTTCCAACCGGGATGCTGCTGTTTGGTGCAGTAATATAGTCACTGCCATCAAAACTCATTGCGTTTCCAAACTTGCCGCTTGTCCAAGTCGCGCCCGTTATCGTGCCGTCATTCGCGTTTGGCGACCAGTCCGCAGTCGTTGCGCCCGCGCCCTCTTCAAACGGCATGTAAAGCTGCAGGCCGTTGTCGCCTTCCGTGAAGCTGACGTACGCCACGGAGTTGTTGTAGTCTTCCTCTACTTCGGTTGCGGTGAGCGCGCGGTTGTAGATTTTCACTTCGTCAATCGAGCCGTTGAAGCCGTATTTGCTGGTGGCCCCGCTATAGCCGCCCAGGTACAATGTTGAGCCGTATGAAGTTGGAGTTCCGGTGAAGTTGGCGCTGCCTGCGAGCACATTGTCAACATAGAGCTTCATTTCCTTGTTTGTAGCGTTGTATGTTGCCACGACATGATGCCAGCTGTCAAGCGGAACTGCGCTGCTTATGATGCTGAACCATCCGCTGGCATTGTTCACATACTGGAATCTGAACTGAATGGTGCTGCCACTGCTCGAAGTAGACAGTATGCCGCCGTGCCTGCCTACCTTGCCAACGACCATGTGCTCGCTGGAGTTGGTATTTACCCTTGGGGACACCCAGCTTTCAAGAGTATAGGAAATTGTTGGGTCGGTCAGTATGCCAGGCACAGTTGCATACGCATAGTTGTCAACTGCGTTGAATGAAAGCCCGCCGTTCACCCTGCCGCTTGTCCAGGTGGCGCCGGACACTGCACCCGTGTTGTTGTACGCGCTGTCTGCCGCGCTCGTGCCGCTTCCGTCGTCGAGCTTGTAGTAGGCGACTAGCCCGCGCTTGCCCGGAAGCAGGTTGGGAGTTGCAGGCGCGGTCCTGTCGAACGTGATGTTGCATATTGCAGATGTGTAGTTGGAATATTGCCCGCCAAGCGTTGCGCGCACCTTGTAGCAGTATTGAGTGTTGTCAAGCAATCCGGTGTGCGTGAAGTTGAGCGCTGTGCTGGAAGAGACGGTCTGGCCGGAGATTGTTTCGTTGACTTCGTAGACAGTGCCGGCGGGGTTGCTGTTCGCGCCCCATGAAAGGCTCATTTCACCGAGCTGCGAGTTTAGCGGCTGGTCGGTGACTGATGAAACTGCCAATGAGGATGGGGTGCTGAGCAGAAGGAAGACTGGAGTGAGGGGCGCGAAGTCCGCGCATCCTGCGAAGCTGCAGACGAACTTGCCTCCGGAAGACGAATTGTTGTATGGGAAGCCCGCGCCCGCAGAGCCGATGTAAAGGCTTGGGAATGATGAGACTGTCGTGCCCAGCACCTGGATGCTGCCGTTCATCACGTTCGCATACATGTTGCCCTGGTTCTTGGTTGCGTAGGTGCAGTTGTAGTAGTTGGAGCCGTTAAGGTCTTGGACGTATGTTGTCGGGTTGCCGATGCTGGTGAAGTTGTTCAGGCAGAAGGTGTTGCCTGAGGCGCCTGAATCTATATATGCCTGCGAGCCTCTGCTTGAAAAGGTGTTGTTTATGACTGTGTTATTTGAGCTTGAAAGTACTCCTATGCTATGCATTGTTCCCGTGTTGCTTAAGGTATTGTTTGCTATTATGTTGTTGCGTGTCAAGTACAAGATGATTGGATTTCTGTAATCGCTCGTTGTTCCTGCAATTGTGGCGGTGATGCCGCTTATTATGCTGTTGTTTGTCGATGAGACGTAAATTCCAATGCCGTCTAATGCGTTTGCTATTGAGCCCATTGCCGTGATGTTGTTTGATTGGAGAAGATATATCGCATATCCGTCTGTTCCACTCGCGGTTTTCGTTGTGCTTGTGTTCGTGTTCTGTATCATGCCGTTCGTCGCTCCGTTGAAGTATATGCCAGTTGCGAAGTTGCTTATGTTGCAGTTCTTCACTGTTGTGTTGAACTCGTCGGAATAGATGCCGTATGTGGCAGATGTATTTGTGCCTACTATTGATTTGCCCTGGCAGTCAATGGAAACGTTGCTGCCGCCATCTATGTAGATTGCGCTTGAGAGGTTGGACGATACCGTGGTGTTTATCACCTGCGTGTTGTGTGCGCCGGATGTTATGTAAAGTCCGTAGCCTGTTGCGCCGGAGACCAGATTACGGGCGACTGAATTGGTGATTGCATTGTTGGAACTTGAGGAGAGGTAGATACCGTAGTTTGAGTTGGAGGTTCCTGTTGAGTTGGAGATTGTGTTGTAGTTGGAACTTGCGGAGAGGAGGATGCCGACGTTTGAGGTGGAGGTTCCGGCGGAGTTGGTGATTGTGTTGTTGGAGGCTCCGGCAAAGTAGATGCCGACGCTTGTGTTGGAGGTTCCGGTGGAGCTGGTGATTGTGTTGTTGGAGCTTGAGGAGAGGAGGATGCCGTTGCTTGAGTTGGAGGTTCCGGTGGAGCTGGTGATTGTGTTGTTGGAGTTTGAGGCGAGAACGATGCCTTGGCTTGAGTTGGAGGTTCCGGTGGAGCTGGTGATTGTGTTGTTGGAGGCTGAGTTGAGGTAGATGCCGGGTTGCGAGTTTGAGGTTCCATTGGAGTTGGCAATTGTGTTGTAGTTGGAGCTTGAGGAGAGGTAGATGCCGTAGCT
>JBAYMR010000007.1:0-74928 GCA_041663445.1 Candidatus Micrarchaeia archaeon | reverse complement strand
TGGAGAAAAAAGACTAGGCTCTGGCTTTTGTAAAAAAAAAACAGCATATGCCTAGCCATGCCCCTCTGGCAAGCGCGCAGGTTCCCCTACTCGTACTTCAGCGCTTCCACCGGGGCGACGGATGCGGCATTGCGCGCCGGTATGACGCCTGCAACCGCGCCGATTGCCACTGAAAAGCCCATCCCGAGAAGGACAAGGTCCAGCGTGATTGCCGACGGCAGGCCAAAGCTCGCAAGCGCGGCGGAGGCAAGGTAGGAAAGCGCAATTCCCAGCACGCCGCCTATCAGGCCAACCATGCACGCCTCGAAAAGGAAAAGCTTGAGTATGGTGCTGCTGCGCGCGCCCAATGCCTTGAGGAGGCCTATGTAGCGCGTCTGCTCGAGGACGGACGTGAACATCGCGTTTGCCACTCCGATGCCGCCAACGATGAGCGAAATCGAGGCAATGCCCCCCAGGAAAAGCCCCAGCGTGTCGGTAACGCTTGATATGGTGGACTGCGTTGATGACGCAGTTGTCACGGTGAAATCCTGCGTGGTGTTGGTGACCCTGTGCAGGCTGCGCAGCTTCGCCGCCACACTTGCAGCCACGGTGTCTGGGTCGCTTTCATTCGCGGCTATTACCACGACTGAACTCACCTTGTCGGTCTGGTTGAACAGCGTCTTTGCAGCCTTTTGGGTTATGAAGATGTTCCTGTCCGGCCCGCCGAACGTGGTGCTGGATTTGTTGAGCACGCCCACCACGCGGAACGGCTCGCCGTTTATCTTTATCTGCTTGTTGAGGATGTTGCTGTCGTTGAATGTGTCGAACATGACCGAGTAGCCAATAACCACTGAAGTCAGATCGCCTGTGCCGAGCGTCCTGCCCATAGCAATTGATGTAACGGAGCTTTCAGGAAAAGCCGACGGCTCCACGCCTATTATGGTGGCTGTGGTGTTCTTGTTCTTGAATGACACCTTCCCGTTTCCCTGTACGCGGGCATCCACAGCCTTCACTCCGCTGACCAATTTGAGGGTGGCTGCTTCATTGAAAGTAATTTTCTTTTCCGTTGTGGACGTGGTTGCGCCCGGTGCGCCTGGCGGCGCGCCCCCTCCGAAGCCCATGCTGCCCGCCCTTGACCCGCCGGCAGTTATGGTGATTATGTTCGCACCCAGCCCGCTCAGGCTTTTCTGTATGTTCTGGTTCATGCCCGTGCTGATTGAAATCAGCGAAACAATCGAGGCTACGCCTATCACAATGCCCAGCACGGCAAGCCAGCTTCTCAGGCTCCGGTAGCGGAGGCTGTTCATCGCAAGCTCCAATAGCTCAAGATTGTTCATAAAATTCCCTTATTTTATCTTGGGGTGCGTTTCCTTCTTCCCGATGAAGGGGATGCGGATGGAAACCGGCTTCTTCGCGATGTACTTGCGGTATGCGAAGTAGCCCGCTCCAATCACCACCACTGCGCCTATTGCCATCGGCACGATGCCGATGCCGCCCGCCCCGGCGGAGTTTCCGCCCGCCCCAAACAGCATGCCCAGCGGGTTGTTGTTGCGCGATGCAAAGTTGCCTGAATTGCCTGCCGTGAGCGTGCCGCTCTGGTTCCTCCCGCTCTGCACGAACGACGAGTTGCCCGCCACCGCGTCCAGCGTCTTTTTCACGCTGTGCTCGATGTTGTTGCTGTCCCTGAAGCGTATTTCGACGTCAACGCTCTTTCCCGTGGTGCCCGAGCCGAGCGAAAGCGAGGCAAAGTCATCAACGTTAAGGGTGCCGAGGAAGCCCTCAGTCGCCGTCTGCGCGCCGGTTGCCTTTGCGGACGCATACACGCTCCTTATCTGCGAGTTGCCCGTGTTTGCCACCTGCACGGACGGCGTTGTGCCCGAAGTGTCCAAGGTCACGGTTATCTCGGGCGTGGCGCTCACCGAGATTCCCATGTTGTAGGAAACCGTCTGCCCTGCGTTTGGCGTGAGCTTTATTGGAAGCGTGTAGTAGCCCGCGCTTTGCGATGAGGCAACTCCGATTGATACGTTCATGCTTTTCGAGCCGCCTGCCGGAACGTCGTTAAAGTAAAGCCTCTGCGCGCCGAGCGGGGTGAAGACCGTCGTGGTGTTGATTTCCAGCGTGCCTGAAATCGGGGCGTTGCCCGCGTTTTCCAGCGTGAGCAGGAACAGTTCTTCAGAGCCTATTTCAACCGGCGACTCCAGCGGCACGAGCGTGAGCCTGTACTGCGTGGAGGCGTCCAGCACGCTTATCGGCCCGATGTACATCGTTTCCTCAGTGGGCTGGTTCAGCGCATCCTGGTACGTGAGGACAATGGGGACGGAATACGTACCCGTCGCAGTATCGGACGATGAAACGAGCGTGAATGAGACGTTCGCCGAAGAATTGAGGGGGATTGTCCCAACCTGCTTTTCAGTTTCCCCTCCGATGATGAAAGTCGAATTCACGGGCATGCTCAGCATGAGGTTGTTCACCACGCCGCCTGTGTTCGTCACCTGGATGGTGAGGGGCAGCGTCTCGCCTGGCGATATGGAGGCGTCCGTCTTCCCGACTATCTTTGCCTCAAGCGGCTTGTACTGCTTCACCATGAGCGGCACGGAAAGCGAGGTCTTTTTCGACGTGTAGCTGCTTGCCGTGTTGCCTGTCGAGGAAGTCTGCGCGGTATAGTATATGTCAATGTTCAGGATTTGGATGCTGCCGACAGCGCCCTGGCTTATCTTGAACGGCACCACAACCTGTGCATATGAGCCCGAGCTTATCTCGCCAAGCGAATCCGTCTTGTCCAGTCCGTCAATCACATAGTGCGAAGTGACTGCCTGTGCGGTCGAATCGCCGGTGTTTGACAGCTTTATCTGCAGGTAGCCCGTGGTGCCCGGATAGACGTCGGTTGGCACGGTGGAGTAGTTCATAATCTGCAGTATGGGGGCTGCGAATGCCCCGCCTGCCAGCGCCATTGCCAGCGCAAGAACAAAAACCATTTTTCCTTTCATTTCACTCGCCTCCATGCGTGCTTTTCCTGCCCTTTTTCACATTTTCCCTTTCCCTGTCGCTTTCAATTTTTCCGTCCATTATCCTGACTACCCTGTCCGTCCGTGCCGCAATCAGCGGGTCGTGCGTCACCAATATCACCGTGATTCCGTGTTTCCTGCAAAGCCCGATGATGTGGTCCATCACTTCGCTGCTTGACTTGGAATCCAGGTTGCCCGTGGGCTCGTCCGCAAGTATTATCTTCGGGCTGTTCGCAAGCGCGCGCGCGATTGCCACGCGCTGCTTCTGCCCGCCCGAAAGCTGCGAGGGCAGGTTGTTAACCTTGTCCGTCAGCCCGACTGCCGCGAGGTTGCCGTCCACTATTATTTTCCGCTCAGCTTTTGGCATGTTGCGTATCATGAGCGGCAGCTCCACGTTCTTGAATACCGTCAGCGTGGGCGCGAGGTTGAACGCCTGGAACACGAAGCCGATGGTGTCCCGCCGCACGTCTGCAATCTCGTCGTCCCCCATTTTGGAAATCGCCCTCCCGTCAATGAAAATTTCCCCCCCTGTCGGCCTGTCCAGGCAGCCCAGCATGTGCAAAAGCGTGGACTTCCCGCTTCCTGACGGGCCTATTATGGATACAAGCTCCCCCCTTTCTATGTCCAGGCTAACGCTGTCAAGCGCAAGGAACGGGGTTTCGCCTCCGTAGAGCTTGGAAATATTCTCCAGCCTAAGCACTGACTCATCGGTTTTGCCCATATTTACAGTCTCCCTGCCAGCCTTTATATTCCATCCCCTGTTTCATGCCCAAATCATGCCCAAATTATCCCGTATTTCAGGGATTTTGGGGCGGCTGCATGCCTGCGCCGCCATTGTTGATTGTGTTCTGCCTCCCAGTGCCTGCCGCAGCCAGCGGACTGCCGTCCTCTGCCGCGCTTTCGCTTGCCGTGCAGCCGGCAAGCATCACGCTGCATGCAATTGCCAGCACAAGGCCGGTTATCAGCGCTATCTCCATCCATTTTTCCATTCCAATCCCTCGTTGCCATGAAATAATGAGAATGCGGGAAAATGCTAGAAAAAAAAGAAGGCGGGCGTGTGGGCGCCCGGCCTTCGCATATGGGGTGTGTTTACTGCTGTGCTGTCTGGTTGGTGCCTTGGTTGAATCCATGGCGCATGCATCTGTCACCGTTTTCAAATTCCTGCCCGCCCATCGGGCCGCCTTTCATCCTTTCAAAGCCCTGCACATCTGCCATCGGCGCAAGCATGCCCGTGGCATTCATGCCGAGCTCCTGCTTCAGCTGGCTTTCCAGGTTTGCAATCTGCGAATATTTCGCGAACGTGGTGGCATTCAGCTTCGGGAACATCGGGCCGCCGAACCCATATTCGCCGCCCAGGCTCTTTGCCGTGGAATAGTCTTCCGACAGCACGGCCTGCTCGAACTTTTTATTCGCCTCTGCCATTTCGGTCATGTTCAGCCTGCCCTTCACGCTCGTCCTGTTGGGCGGGGCCATCCTCTCGCCATCGTTTTCCCGGGCGCGCCCTTCAGCAGTCGCATTCCATCCTTCAGGCGGCGCATGCCCGCCGCAACTATCATTGCCAGGCGAAGCCATCCGCGTGTTGTTCAGGCCATCCTGCCATGCGGCTGCTGCGCCCATCCCGTATCCGCCTGTTGCGAAGGCAATGCTTGCAAATGCGAGCGCGGCTATTCCCAGCGCTACAAAAATTATCCTTTGGTCCATCTCCATCACCACTGAAGCCTCCGCTGGCTTCTTATAAGTGGATTTCCCGAAATCGCCCCCAAATCACTCCCAAATTACGCCTGATTTGGGGCTGCGCGCGCAGTTGAAACTCTGCACAATAGAAAAAAGGAAAAGAAAGCCCGCTTGCTGGAAAAAGCCCGGCTCCGCGGCGCAATGGAAAAACCCGCCTTTGCTGCGCAGCGATTGAAAAGAAAAAAAGAAAAATAAAGAAGAAAAAACCGTTCACTCGTTGCTCAGCTTTGCAAATATTATCAGGCCGAGCGCGGAGAACATCATCGGCACGGACGAAAGCATCGCCGCCCTTCCGAACGGGCCCAGAAGCATATGGAGCCACGGCACGTTCGCGATTGCGTACATCAGGAACGAGAACAGGAACGCAATCAGCCCCAGCGTGAAGGACGACTTCAGGCGCAGGTAATCCCTTACGTGGATATAGAGCAGGTAAATGACTATCGCCACGTTGAAAAAGGCAAGCGCAAAGCGCAGCGTGGCCATGTTTTCAATCGCGTTCCCCACTTCCTCGGGCTTCGGCGGAGACCCGAACCTGTCGCCACCTATCCCGTTCGGCATGCCCGGGCCAAAGCTCGGTATGAGCAGCGACGATGCTATCATGATTGCGAGCGCCGCGACCAGCAGCCCTGCGGTGTAAAGGATGGCCCGCCCCCTGCCTCCGCTGGCGTTTTTCTTCTCATTTTTCGCGTTTTTAATTTTTCTTTTTGCCATCATTACCACCCGTTATCATCTTTCCGAAACCGTCCTGCGCCAGGGCTATGTCCGTTATGAAATACACCTGCCCGTACCCGTTGCCGCTGTGCTCGAGGACCGAGTTCTTCACAAGAAGCTCGACATGGTGCTCCACTGTTTTGTAATCGAGCTTTGCGGCGAGCGCAAGCTGCCTCATGTTCATCGGTCTTTTAGAAAGGATGGAGAGCAGCTGCACGCGCGTGGGCCCGCCCTTTGTCCCTTCCAATAGCCAGTAAAGAAGGCGCTTCATCGGATCCATGCTCTGCAATTTGCCATGCGGGATTTTAATTGTGTATGCTTGCGCGCGGATTTTACGGCAGCTGCCATTCATGCCGCGTCCGCGTCGAATCCCCTCGCCGCCATGGAGCACGCCATTGTCCTCGCGCGCCTGAAGCACGAATGCAGCACGGGCAGCATGAGCGCAAGCGCATTCCGCCTGCATCCCCTTGCGCGCTGCACTGCCATGGTGCGCTCTGCCTTTTTCCTGATGTATGCGATGGAGACGAACGCAATCGAGAAGATGAACGCCCATCTCCGGGGCATTCCGTAAAACCTCAGCGCGGAACTTATCTGCGACGGGGCGGTGGTGAGCGCGAACAGGATGGGCGTGTAGACCAGCGAGCAGAGGAAAACGAAATTCAGGCTTCCGTTTACGATGCCGGCGGGCATCATCATGCCCGCCACTTCCACAGCCCCGCCTTCAAACAGCACGCGCACGAGCGACGGCACGAGCGGCAGGAGCAGGACTGCCTTCCTGCTTCGCACCACTTCCAGGAAGTCAATGCGCGCAACAGCGTAGAGCGCCAGCGTGGCTGCGAAAAAAAGCAGGGCAAATGAGAGCGGCGCGAATATCTGCGCCATCATGAAAACCGCGAGCAGCGCAAGCTTTGCCCGGGCGTCAAGCGCGTGCGCCAATGATTTTTTCTTGACATATCCCAGCATGGTTGCACCCTGCCCATTTGCGGCGCGCCTGCCGTTTCCTGCGCCTTCTGCCGGATTCATTCCGTTCCTTTGCGCGGCGCCTTTCTTCCTGCGCGCCGCGCCCTGCCATTTTTTCTTTTGGAAATCATGGCGGGCGGCCTCAGCCCCAGCTTCTCAATCAGGCCGGATGACAGCAATCCCGCGCCGCCGTCCGCCGCCACCCTGCCGCCTTCAATCACGATTATGCGCGTGGCATGCCTGGAAAGCAGGCATGTGTCCTGCTCGGTTACAATCACCGCCCTGCCCTCGCGCACCAGCGCATCCAGCATCGCGTAGATTTCCTGCGAGGAGCGCCAGTCCAGGCTGGACACCGGCTCGTCAAGCAATATCATCCTGCTGTCAGCCGCAAGCGCGCACGCAATCGCCACCTTCTGCTTCTGGCCGGTTGACAGCTCGCTCGGGTCGTCGTGCAGCCTTTCCGAAAGGCCGACGCGCGCAACCGCCTCAGCCGCCTTCGCAAGCGCATCTTCCCGTTTCATCCCCCTGTTCAGCAGGCCGAACGCAACTTCCTCCTCCACGGTGAGGTTGAATATCTGGTCGTTCGGGTCCTGGAAGACCATGGACGCCGCGCGCGAGATTTCCGGGAAGCCCATCTTTGCAACGTCCTTGCCGAGCAGCTTCACGCTTCCGGAGAGCCTTCCGCGTATTTCCTTGGGCGCAAGGCCGTTGCAGCAGTAAAGCAATGTTGACTTGCCCGAGCCGACAGGGCCGATTATCCCTACGAATTCCCCCTCATTGAACGCAAGGGAGACCCCGTCAAGCGCCTTGTGTTTTTTGCTTGCGTAGGAGAACGAAACGCCCTCAAGCCGAAGCACCTCTTTTTTTGCCATATATCTTCCCTACGACGAATATTTCCTGGCAAAGCCGAACCTGTATGCAACCAGCCACGCGATTGCAATCTCAAGCGCGGCCTGCACCGCATTGAAAATGAATATGGCGACATACCATGCCGCCCCCTTGCCGAAGAAGAGCAGGTCCGATGAATTCACCAGCGAGACAAACTGCTCGGGGCTTATCTTGAAGTACAACGGGCCTGCAAAGTAAAAGTTCGACACCACCATCGCCACGCCGCGTATGACTATCACCGCAACCGCCAAAAGCGCCAGCACGCGCGCATCCGCAAATGCCGAGGGCTTGTGCATGGCGTTCCTGATTCTCCTCTCGCGCTCAAAGTACTTCAGCGCCGCGTAAATGATGAGCAGCATGAGAAGGATGGGCAGCAGGCCGAACACAATCCCTCCGGCGCTACCAAGCGCGCTGTTCATCATGCCGCCCGCTGCAAACAATCCAATCGAGAAAACAATCGCTGCCAGCGCCGCAAGCGCAATCGCCGGCGCGCCCGTGCCCTTGCCGCGCATGATGATATACGCTGCAAAAACCGCGATGGTCGGGGCGGTGGCGGCAAACTTCATTGCCGCGCCAATGGGGCCGGTCTGCGCGAACAGCGCGATGAAAATCGTGGAAACCGCGAGCACTTCTATTGAGGATTCCACCCCGAACATGAAAAGCGCAAGTATGATTGGGACTGCAACAAGGTCGATTGTCATGCCAAAGCCGGTCTGCAACCCCAGCGCGCCATTGGCGAACTGCAGCACGAACGCGAGCGCGGCGAGGGTTGCGGTAGCAACCAGCCTGTAGGTCTTTGACATGGTTTTCCTTCTCCGTCGTTCCCTATTTAAACCGGATTAACTTAAAAATGGGTTGTGCGCGTTTCGTCAAACCGGCTTCAGGCTGAACTTCTTTTCCCTTTCCGAGAAACAGATGTGGAAATTCTCAAAGAAGCCCGCGCGCCCGAGGATGACCGGCGGTTCAAAGTCCCCCATTATCACATTGAAAGGCGCGAGGATTGTCCTTTTCTCGCGCATGAGATTAACGACTATTGTAACATTTATCTTCCGCGCATCTATAAATCCGCTTGCCGATGCAATCTTGGTTTCCTCTGCCTTGCCAAGGTCAAAGCCAAGTATTTCCGCCACGCTTTTGGGCATGGCGCAGGTGTCTGCGCCGGAATCCACGAGCGCGGCAGTATTGAAAATGCGGTTTTCCTTGCCGATAAGCGTAACAACAAGATGCGGAACTTTTGCTGGCGGAAAACCGATGCGTTCAACTGTCAGGTACTTGAAGGTATAGCTCATAGAATCATGGTTTCGCTGCCCGGCACCTTTGTAAATAGGATTTTGGAAAGGGAAATGCCCTTGAGCTGCGAGTGCACGCCTTTGAGGTCCTTTCCATGCGCGATTATTTTCGCGCCCTCCAGTGCAACCCATTCTCCGCTAAAGCTGGACAAATCAATGCCCATCATGATGTTGCTTGCCTTGCCTGCGGATATCATTTCTGCCACCCTCTGAAGGGATATGGCTGGGCTTCTTTAAAATGCTTGCCACCCGCTAAACCTTCACAACAACCCACGCCCGAAGCCCCCCTATTTGCGCTTTGCGCAAATGGGCCCCTTTTTGCGTTGCAACGCAAAAAGTGGGATGCCTTTCAGGCATGGGTAAAGGCAGCTAATCTTCCGCACAAACATTTTCCTATTCTCATCAGCAAGCCCACGCCTTTAGGCGTGGGTTGTTGACACTTTAATTTTGTACTCAAAGTAGTCGTCCCACGGATTTTCAAGCGCCATCATCTGTTTTATGGTGAGCTTCTCGAAATATCTGCGGAACGGGCGCATGGAATTCCCGTGCGCGGAGATTGCGACATTCACCCTGTTCTTCCTCATGTATTTTATCAGGTCGCGCACGAACTGGAGCACGCGCTTCTCCACCATTTTCACGCTCTCCCCGCCGGGCGGAGGGTAGTCGTACTTGCGCCGGATGTTGTGCAGCTCGCCGGAAGAGTGCTCGCGCTCGTATTTCGCGTGTGAGGTGCCCGACAGCTTCCCGTAGCTCCTCTCAATCATCCTGTCGTCGGTGAAGACCGCGCGGCATTCCGGGTGGCGCTTGAGGACGGCTGACAGCGTGTCGCGCGAGCGCGAGAGGGAGGTGCGGATGGCAACGTCTATTTCCTTGTTCGCCAGTTTCCGCGCGACCACCTTTGCCTGCACGCGCCCGAACGGCGTGAGCTTCGAGTCGAGCCATCCGGTGAAGTAATGGTTCTTGTTGAACACGGTCTGCGAGTGGCGGAAAAGGTAGATGGTGGGCTGCTTGCGCCAGCCTTCCACATCCTTCTTCGCCCATTTGCCTGAAAAATCGAAATCCGACCTCTTGGGAAGTTTTGCCATGCAATGCAGGCGCACCCGGCATTTAAATAATATGGTGCCGCAACCCGCCATCATGGCAAGAAAAATATTCCTGGTGCGCCACGGCGAGGCCGAATCGAACACGGGCGACTTTTTCGGCGGATGGATGGACGTGCCGCTCACCCCGCTTGGCAGGCGCCAGGCGTCCCTTCTCAGCAGGCGCCTTGCGCGCGAGGGAATCGGCAGGGCGTATTGCTCTGACCTGCTGCGCGCGCGGCAGACATTGGAATGCATCGGACTGGACTGCCCAACCGAATATGCAAAGGAGCTGCGCGAGAAAAGCTATGGCAAGCTGGAAGGCGTGTCCTGGGTCGGCGAGGAGAAAAAATACGAGAAGTACCATTCCGATGCCTATGCGCGCGCCCCGGGCGGCGAGAACAGCGTGGACGTGCAGAAGCGTGCCGTCTCGTTCATCAGGAAGAGGGTGATGGAAGCAAAGGAGGAAAAGGTGCTGGTGGTCTCGCACCACGGCCCCATCGTGCTTTTCGCAAGCGAGATGCTCGGCATGCCCGTTTCCAACTGGCGCAACCTGCGCCTTGGCAACTGCGGGCTGTGCATCTTCTCGAAAGAGGGGAAGAAATGGCGCCTCACGCTCTGGAACTCGCTTTCCCATTACGGGCTGGAGAACTTCAAGCCGCTCCTTTCAAAGGAGAAAAAATAATTCCCAAAAGGGAATAAGCTGAGAAGGGAAAAACGGGGGGGGGGGGAAAGAAAAAGCGGCAAGGGATGGAGCTTGCCCCTCAGAGCTTCCTCTTCCCGAACTTGTAGAGGAAAATCGCAGTAATAATTATCGGCCAGGCAAATTCAAAATTCGGCCCCAGATTGACATTTGGCATGAGGTTGGCAAAGCCCAAAAGCGCGACAACCAGCATCACCCAGTCTTCCGGGTTGTGAAGCGTCCAATCATGCTTCCAGTCATATTTTTGAGTAGAAACTTTTGCTTTTTTTGCAGCCATCCCATCACCAAACGTCATCCACGAATAAGCTTTATATCCCTGCCTGCCGCGCCGCCCTGCCGGCTTTTTTTTGCCTTTTTCTCCTTTTTCTCATTTGTACAAAAATATTCATTTATGTACCTTTTTATAAAACCTTCAGGAAATAAACCGCTTGGTGAGAAAATGGAAAGAGTGAAAATATTGCTGACTGAAGATGACGTTCCCAAGAACTTCTACAACATCGCGGCGGACCTTAAGACGCCGCTTGCGCCGCCCATCCACCCGGCAACGCGCGAGCCTGTGCCGCCCGAGGCGTTCTACCCGCTCTTCCCGAAGGAAGTGGTGAGGCAGGAATATTCCACCGAGCGCTTCATCCCGATTCCCGACGAGGTGCGCGAGGCGTTGCTGCGCTCCGGGCGGCCCATGCCGCTTTTCCGCGCGACAAGGCTTGAGAAATACCTGAAAACGCCCGCGAAAATCTACTTCAAGCACGAGGGGCTCAACCCGTGCGGCTCCCACAAGCCCAACACCGCAATTGCGCAGACCTACTACAACATGAAGGAGGGCATAGAGACCCTCTACACCGAGACCGGCGCAGGGCAGTGGGGGACGGCGCTCTCCTATTCCACCATGCTCTTCGGCCTGAAGTGCGAGGTTTTCATGGTGAAGGTGAGCTTCGAGCAGAAGCCCTACCGCAAGTCCATGATAGAGATGTACGGGGCGAAAGTGCACGCCTCGCCCTCGCAGCACACCGAGTACGGCAGGAAGGTGCTTGCGGCAAAGCCGGACCACTGTGGCAGCCTGGGCATTGCGATTTCCGAAGCGATAGAAAAAGTGGTCACCGACCCCGCGCACAAGTCCAAGTATTCGCTGGGAAGCGTGCTCAACCACGTCATGCTGCACCAGACTGTCATCGGGCAGGAAGTGCGCGCGCAGCTCGCGCTTGAGGACGCGGTTCCCGACTTTGTGATTGGCTGCATCGGCGGCGGCTCCAACTTCGCAGGCATCTCCTTCCCGCTTGTTTACGACAAGATGAAGGGAAAGAACAACGCCGAGTTCATCGCGGTTGAGCCCAGCGTCTGCCCCTCGACAACCAAAGGCAAGTTCGAGTACGACTTCGGCGACACGGCTGGAATGACGCCCCTGATGAAAATGTACACGCTTGGCAGGGACTACGTGCCCCCCTCGATACACGCGGGCGGGCTGCGCTACCATGGCATGGCGCCCACTGTCTCGCACCTCGTGGCTGACGGGACGGTAAAGCCCATTTCCTACGGGCAGAACGAAGTGTTCGAGGCGGGCGTGCTCTTCGCGCGCACGGAAGGGATAATCCCGGCGCCTGAAAGCTCGCACGCCATCAAGGCGGCGATTGACGTTGCGCTCGACTGCAAGAAGAAGAACGAGGCAAAGACAATCGTGTTCAACCTCAGCGGGCACGGGCTTTTGGACTTGGCAGGCTACGACAAGTACCTCTCAGGCAAGCTAGAATGAGCAACGGTGGGCACGGGCAACGCAGCGCATGCCGGGCTGCGCCCGTCTTCCAATCCCCATAGCCATGGCCTCGGGCAAGGCCTGCCATTGCCGGCAGGCGGTGATGGCACTGCCGGCAAGACAGGATTATTAAGAGGCTTGGGCACAATAAGTGCGGTTTTCATGGCACTGTTATTCCAAGTCTCATCCGGGCAGCAGGCGGCAAAACCCCCTGCCCAGGAAAAAATCCCGCAAACCTTCCTTTCCAGCCCCCAGCCCCAGCGCGAGGTCAGGCAGGAGGAAATTGCGCAGTTCCAGGGATTTTATGATGCGCTCCGCAACTCGCCGCGCAACAAGGCGATAAGCGACGAATCGCTCCGCTTTTTCACATGGAACGTGCAGCAGCTTTACAACGGCATAAAAGGCGAGGAGAACGGCATCGGCAAGGAGGCTTTCGGGCAGGCGATGGTCGCCTTCATAAACGCCCAAAACGGCACGCGGGATGCCAAGTGCACGATACTTGGCGGCGGGGAAGGCAAGCTCGACGCAACCCGGCTGGTCATCGTTGACCTCGACAAGCCTGAGCGGGAGAAGCGTTTTTTCGTCATCAACCTCTCCACCCGGGCGGTGGAAGACGCCTCGATTTCCGGCTCGGGCAAAGGCTCGCTCCAGGGCGTGATGGCAGTCTATGGAAATCACATCGGCAAGCGCATCAAGGACGGGCTTGACCTCCACGGGCTCGAGTCCTGCAACAAGCAGGCGTACATGACCGGCACGACTTTCCATCCCGGCGACCTGAACGACAGCCTCGGCTGCGTGGTCATACCGGGCGCTTTGCAGAAGGACAGCCTGGACGTGAAGAGATACAACGGCGGGCTCACTTATTATGAGGAGGTTTCCGCAAAGCTCCGCGAAACGGAATTGCCGACCTTCCTCTACTCGCACAGGTCAGGCGGGAAATACGCCGAGCAAAGCAAATTCATGGGGCTGGGATTTCTGGAAAGCGACGGCGGCGCGAAATGGGCGGGCGTTTTCGGCGCTGCGCCCTGACTTGGATTCCCGTGCGCCTAGGCAAGAAGCGGGAACGCGACCTTCAGGCCCGTGATTATGAACTGCACGCCCACCGCGCACACGAGCAGGCCCATTATCTTCGTCATTGCCTCGGTGCCGTCCTGCCCGACTGCCTTCTGAATCCGTTCCGAGAACCTGAGCACCAAATAGTTTATCGCACATGCCGCGAATATCGCCACCCAGAGCGCGATGGCCTGCCACGCGCTTGACGCCTGGCTGGCAAGCACCACTGCGGTGGTTATCGCCCCGGGGCCCGAAGTCATGGGGATGGCGAGCGGCACCACGTATGAATGCCCGTCGAACCTCGTGCGCTCCTTTTTCCTCTCGCCCGGCGTGAACATCCTCAGGCCGATGATGAGGAGCACCAGCCCCCCCGCAATCCGAAACGCCTCCAGCGTGATTGAATAAATCTGGAAGACGAGGAAGCCCGAAAGCGCGAAGAACACGAGCACGCAGAACGCAACCAGGCTGGACATGAACGCCGCGCGGTCTCGCTCGGACGGCTTTGCGCCGCGCGTGAGCGCAATCAGCGTGCCGATTGTGGAGAACGGGTTGATGATTACGACCATCGAAATCAGGGAAGTCATGAAAAACTCAAAGGTCGCATCCATGCCTGCCACTTCGCACCCAACCATTATATATTATGCGCCGCGCGAATTGCCCTGTTGGTTGCATGGAATTCGACTACAACGAGCTTGCCGCTGCCGCCGTGGAAGCTGTGCGCTCGCACAATGCATGGCACCGCGTGGTCTCGATAGACCTCGAGACGAAAATAGAGAAGAAAACCGACTTCCTCACGGGCGAGCGGCTGCTTGCCATAGGGCTTGCGCGCCGCGCAGGCTCCGACGTCGAAATCAGGACATTCACGCTGAAGGACGAGAGCGACGGTGCGGAGATAGAGCTTCTCTACGAGGCCGCGCGCTGGCTCGCCCCGGTCCGCCCGCTCATCCTTCTTGGCTACAACATTGCCGGCTACGACTACCCCCTCCTGAACATGAAACTCAAATGGCACGACGATTTGCTCCGCGCCTCGGTGCCCGAGGGGGAGAAGCCGCACTTCCCGCGCGAATACTGGGCGCTGAAGGATGCGCTCACGCGCTCATACGTCCTTGACATGATGCATCCGCTGCGCTACGCGATTGCAGCGCATGACAACCTCACGCCGAAATACAAGTCGCTGTCCGATGTCGTTTCCCACGCGCGCTTCGAAAAGGTCGCGCTCATGAGGAGGAAACATCTGGTGGCGGGCACAGGCCAACTGCCGCCTGCGGGCGGCAATCCGCCCGCTTCGCTGGCAACGGAAAACAAGGGCAAGGTAATCTACAACCTGTGGCGCAGCCACGACCCGAATTTCGAGCGCTACCTTGAAGGGGACGTGCACGACGTTCTCTTGCTTGCCGAGGAATTGTTTGGCGTCGGCAAGGGCTGATTTTTGGAGTTTCAATCGCTTTTTTCTTACCCCCACATTTATTCAAAAACAGTTATTTTTGCATATTTGCAGGGATAAACTATTCGGCGTCCATGCTTTCCATGAAGCGCGTGATGTCGTCGTAAATCCTTTTTTTCTCGTTCCCGGCAATCACTTCCACCCCGCCTTTCAAGGACGGCTGGTAGTAGGGGAGGTAGCGCGCGAACCTGTCGTCAATCAGCAGGCAATAGCAGTAATCCTCAGCTTTCCGTATTCCCCTGCCCATTGCCTGCACCGTCTTGATGCATGCCGGCAGCACGGACGAAAGCTCGGCTGCGCGCTCGCCGCTCCCGAATTTCCTTTTCAGGTAGCCCTCATACGCCTCGTGGCGCGCGTCGGGCTTCGGGAACGGGAAGCCCGCGATTATTATGAGCTTGAACGGGTTGTTGCGGAAGTCCATGCCTTCCGAGTATGAGCCGCCAATCACGCCGTGGAATACAACCGGCTTTTCATCGAACGTGCGCGCCTCTATCCTCGCCTTCCTTTCCTCGATGGCAGGGTGCTTTTCCCTCCTCATCTCAGTTTCATGCGTGAAGCCGTGCAGCACAAGCTCGTCCTTCACCATGCGGAGGTACTCATAGGACGGATAGAATATGGCGAGCGAGTGCGGCGCGCATGCGCGCGCAGCCTCGTCAATTATGGTCGCCATCACCTTCACGCGATTGCCGTCCAGCCTTTCCCTCTGGCGCGAGGAAACCCAGTTGCAAATCCTCACGCGCTTTCGCTCCGCGCCGAACGGAGATTCGTATGCGCTCTCCTCGAGCTTCATCGCCCTTCCCGCGTCAATCCCGAGCAGGTCGCAGATGCCCCTCTTGCCAATCAGGGTGCCGCTCATGAGCGTGGCGGAATGCACCTCGGAAAAGACGCGCGCCGCGACAAGCGACGGGTCGAACAGCGCGGTCCTCACGCGGAAAAATTCCCTGTCCTCCGATGTCTTGATGAACGCGCCGTAAGCCGGGTCGCCGGATGCCGCCTTTTCCGCGGAATCGAGGAACGCCGCAAGCTCGGACAGGCTGGAAAGCCCGTCAATGTCCAGGTGCCCCCCCTCTCCCGCCTTCATGGCCTCCATCCTCAGGAACTCCACGATGCCAATGAGCACATGCGAAAGCGGCTCGCCATTGTCGCCGCCGAACAGGTTGGACAACCCGTATCTTGAAAAGCGGCTCGGGTGGAAAGGCGCCAGCTCCTCGCGCGACAGCTTTTTCTCTTCCTTGGCGGCGTCGCTCCCGTCCGCCAGGCGCCTGATTGACGGCTCAAGCGAGTTCTTGAAGTAGCCCAGCACGAGATTTATCCCGGACAGCATCTCGGGCGCGCCCTCGGCCTGTTTCCTCGCGTCCGCAAGCGCGCGGAGCGCGTTCTTCATCGTCTTTTCCCCCATCTGGCGCGCATTGATGTCCATTATCCTGTCCGGCAGGTTGTGCGCCTCGTCAATTATCACGTCGCATTCCTCAAGCGACCTGCCCAGCTTCATCAGGAACAGGCCGAGGATGGACGGCTCGAACAGGTAGGAATAGTCGCACACCACCACGTCCGCATCCCTCATCGCCCCCAGTGCGCCATAGTGCGCGCAGTATTCCTCAAGCATCGAGCGGCGCACGCTCTCCGCCGCGCTGATTGGGTCTTCCAGGAGCTTTTCAGGGACGGACAGCGCCGGGTGCGAGAATTTGCAGTGCGCGATTTCGCACAAAAGGTAAGGCGAATCGTCCGACGGGTCCTGCGCGCGCAGAAGGCACATCCTCTGCTTCGATATCTTGTCTATCACGCGCAGCTTCCCGCCCATCGGCATGCCCGGGCGGAGGAGCGCAAGCGCCCCCTTCCGTTTTTCATTTATCGCGCGGGCTTCAATCATCGCCTGTATGTGGTGCGAATTCCGGTGCGTGAGGAAAACCACCTTCCTTCCGGCAGGAAGCGCCGACTCAAGCGCGCCGCAAAGCGAGGCGGCGGTCTTCCCGATGCCCGTGGGCGCGTTCGCAAAAAGTATCTTTCCACTGTCCGCCGCCTCCCGCGCGTCGTTGTAAAAGTCCCGCTGCCCGTCCCGCATGTTGGGGTGCGGGAAAAGGGAGCTGCTTGGCAGGGTAACAACGGATTGCATGCTATCGCGCGTGTAGGGAAGTTAAGAGTTTAAATTACTGCACGCCCTGCCTCGGCACTTTGCCAAAAACCTTATATATTCGCGACGCGTTTTTTGTTGTATTGTAAATTCTATGCCTGCGGGCATATCATTTACAATAGCAGACAAATTTTTGCAAAAATTTGTCTTGCGGGTGGGGCGTATGCGCAATGCAAGGAAAAAGATTACCAAAAGCGGCGGCAATGTTGGCAAAGCTGGCGGCGATATTGGCAAAGCAGCCGTCCATGCTGGCAAGGCTGGCAATGGAGAAGCCAAATCCGGAGAGGTTGCCAAGGCCAGCGCAAGCCGCAAGTTTCTCCCATATGTTGCCGCGGCAGCCGTGGTATTTGCCCTCTTGCTGGTTTTCATATTCATGCAACAGCAGGCTGCCCTCGCCCGGTCTCCCGCAGGGCAAGCCGCGCTTCCATCCGCATCAAGCCTCATGACCGCGGAAAGCTGCGGGCTTGCCTCTGGCGTGGTAATGGGCAACGACTGCGCTGGCGGGTTTTATCTGCTTGGCGAAGTTGAAAGCAATTCCAGCGCCAAGAATTTCTGCTGCGGCAAGAGCGTTGATTCGGAGAACGTGGGCGCAGCCCCTCCTCCGGCAATGCCATCTGCAGGTTCCATATACCCGCCCGACCCTCTTCCAGGGGTGGCACAGGGCACTGTCCTGCCTGCCATTCCTGATGTTCCGCCACAGGCCATCATTCCCGGCGGGGACGCTGACGCGAATGGCTGCATAGGCTCTGCAGGCTACACATGGTGCGAGGCAAAGCAAAAATGCCTGCGCGAGTGGGAAGAGAACTGCACCGCTGAAAATGTCAATGCCGACGCATCCTTGCCGGCAGTTCCGGGATAAGCGGCTGCCTGCCTGCAAAACAACAGCAACTCCCCGATATGCCATGGCACGGCAAGTGCGAAACGGCAGAAACCTTATATATTAATGATGCGTTTCCCATGCGGTGGGATGATATGAACAATTCTTCCGTTATTATTGTTGTCCTAGTGGCAGCCTTGCTTGTAATCGTCGGCATCGGCTATGTCGGTCATCTCGCGGCGCCAGGCTCAGACGCAGATGCGCATGGGTGCATAGGGAGCGCAGGTTACTCCTGGTGCAATGCAACGCAAAAGTGCATCCGAAGCTGGGAGGAAAACTGCACAGCAATCGCGCCGCCGCCAACGCAGGCAGGTGGCAATGCCGTGGATTCCCATGGCTGCAAGAGCAGTGAAGGCTACACATGGTGCGCAGCAAAACAAAAGTGCCTGCGCGTTTGGGAAGAAAAGTGCGAGACGGTTTTCCCTGAAGGCACGGTTCCGAACGCCATGCACGCCAGCGTATGCCCTTCCGCGGGCGGGCACGTGGTTGATGTAACGGGCGAGACGCTATGCCCTGAGGGGGAGTTTCCCATTGCAGAAGTTTTCAGTGAAACAGGGGCGAGGCAGGCGTGCTGCAGGGCAGATGTTGTGCGTTAGCGCGCAACGCTATTCTCTGAAAGCCATACTATGATTTGCATGCAGGCGCCTTGGCCTGTGCGCATTCTATCTTCCAAGCATGTATGCATTCTATCTGCTGATTTTGATGGATGCTAGCGCAGCCATTCGGTTTTCCTGGACAGCTTTTTCCCGCCCATGTCCGCAGGCGCGAGCCATCTGTAGCCACAGAACCCGCTTGCCGGCTTCACCGCATGGCTTTTTGCCGTAAGCTCGAAGACCAGCACCGGGATGCGCACCCTTCTCTTTCGCGTCCCAGCATTGTGCTTGCGCTCGAACAGGATTTCATGCACTTCCGCATCAATGCCCGCCTGCTCGCGGAACGCGGCGGCAAGCGCTGCGACGGGATTTTCGCCCGCCATCACTTCCACGCAGGGGATTTCCAGCAATTCCTCGCCGCGCTCATTCTTCCTCGCCAGGAAAAGCGCGCGCTCGCCGTCCTCCAAAAGCCCTGCTGCAAGGGCGGATGGCATTGGCGGAAGCGCATGTTTTCTCATGCCCAGACTACTTGCGAATGGTTTATAATTATGGCGCGCGCATCTGGGAATATGGATACCAAGCCCGCGCTGTTTTGCGCATTTGCCGTTGCCGTGCTCCTTCTTTCCGGCTGCGCGCAGCAGCCCACGCAAATAGCAAGCAACGACACGATGGTGGGCAACGACTCCGATGCGCACGGCTGCATAGGCTCTGCAGGCTACACGTGGTGTGCCGCAAAGCAAAAGTGCCTGCGCGAGTGGGAAGAGAACTGCGCTGCTGGCGAAGGAACGAATGTGTCGGCTCCGCAGGCAAACGCCAGCGTCCTGCATGGATGCAATATCTCCGCCGGGTATGTATGGTGCATGGAAAAGCAGAGGTGCATACTTTCTTCCGGGGAACAGTGCACCGAGCTTACCGGGGCGGGCGCGGGGAGCCATGGCTGCGATGAGCCTTCAGGATACGTGTGGTGCGAGGGGCTCTCAAAGTGCCTGCTTCCATCTTCTGAGAACTGCACTGCCCCTGCGGCATCGCCTTACCTTGCGATTGTGCAGGAAAACTGCGGCAAGCCAAACGTTGAATCGGTTTCAATCTGCGGCGAATACGTCAAGGTGGTAAGCTCGCTTGATGGGGGCGGCGCCGCATTCTACAAGCCGGGCAACAGCACGCCTATAAACTGCCCGCTGGTTTCGCCAGGCTCAATGAGCGACGAGTGCCGGCTGCTCGTGGCTGGGAACAATTGCGTGGAGCAGAAAATCTGCTGATGCAAAAAAGAAGTGCGCGTTTCAGCCGTTTTTTGCATATTCGTTAATGTCGCCGATGATTTTTTTCGCAAGCGCCTCTGCCTCCTCCTTCTTCACGCTCGCGCCGCCAACCGAGCGGTGCCCGCCGCCGCCTATCCTCTTCATCGCAGCGCCCACGTCGAATTCGCATTTTTTGCCGTAAATATTATGCCCCACCGACAGCTTCACGCTTTCCTTGTCCTCCTTTTCCGGCATCAGCCGCACGGAAGTGATAGCGTCCGGGAACAGGGAATAAACAAGGTAATTGTTGCCGCGCGGAAGGTCGGGCCGCGTGCGCAGGTCGGAATAGGCAACGCGCCCTATCATCACCGTGTGCTCGCGCAGTATTTGCGCGAACCTGTCCAGCTCAGCCTTCACGTTCTTCACTCTCTCCGCCACCCGTGCGTCAGACAGGATGGCTGCAATGTCCGGCGTGCGCCTGATAAGCGCAATCACATGCACTCTGTAGGCGTCATCTTCCTGCTTTTCCGCGCTCGTTTCCAGCGTGTTTGAGAAAAGGAACCAGCCCGAAGGGTTTTCCGCCTCCTCGCGGCCCACCTGGCCTGAGTCTATCCTGTCCGTGGCTTCCACCGCAGCGGCATATTTCCCAAGGTAGGGGTTATCATAATATTCATAGACCACGCGCGCGGCAGACGGCGCAAGCCTCCACGCCCCTTCGAATTCCCTGCCTTCCTTCGGGCGCGAAGACTCGTGGTGGTCAAACCACATCCCGCAGTGCCTGTCAAATGGCAAATCCGAAACAATGTCGCTTTTCCTGAAAGGCAATTTCCCAGCCTGCACCGTGCCGGGGTCCACGAAGCGGAACTCGTCCACTTCCTCCACGCAGGAAATGAGCACCGCGCACATCACGCCGTCCAAGTCAGTATGGGTGTAGAGCCTCATGCCAGTCATATGGAAGGAAAGGTAAAAAAGGCGCCTGGCTTGCGCCGCTTTGGATGGGGAAAAGTAAAGAACGGGCGCAAGCGAAAAAGGCGCCCTGCCCTTCAGGGAAAAAAAAAGAAAAAATCAGGGCTTTACGCAGCCTTCTTTGTCAGTGTGGAACTGTGCGTTCCACATCAGAAAAGACAGCTACGGCTGCTTTTTCTTTGTCATCCTCTTGCTTGCCACAAAGGCAAGCACGAGCGCAAGCGCCACCCATACGTACCAGACGCCCGCCAGCTGGTCGACTAAGGTGGACGCGCGCACCGGCAGCGCAAAGTCCGCGGTGTCGGACATCTGCTTGCCCTGTGGGTCCTCAAAGTCAACCTGGAAGCTCAGCATCTGCTCGCCAGCTGTCGCATCCTTGTCCACGGTCACAAGATATGTGATGTTGGTGGATGCGCCCGCAGGGAGCGAGTCAATGTAGCGCACAGTCCCGTCAGTTGAGAACGGGAACATGGGTTTTATCCTCACCTTCAGCTTCCTTGCCTCATCCGTGCCGGTGTTGGAAAGCACGATTGCCACTTCCTTCTTTTCCCCCGAAGCCAGGATGGGGGATTCGGACGCCGCATCGAAATCAGCCTTGGGCGAGATTGGCACCATGAACCTGAAGGACGTGCTGCCCGCGCTCTTGTTCTCGCTGGTATAGTCCAGCACCACGTCAAGGGGGTAGCTGCCTGATGCAATGTCCTTTGGCGCCTCGATATTGAACGCCGCTGCCGCGCTTCCGCGCGCTGCAATGGAGCCAATGTCCTGCGTCCTGCCAGCCCACTTCACCTCTATGCCGCGCGATGTTGCGGTTGCGCGCGCGGACTGCACCATGCTGCTTCCCGTGTTCTGGAAGGTAACTGTCACCCTCGCAGTGTCGCCTGCGTAGATGTCAACAGGCTGGGACGAGGTGACTGACGCGTTGAAGGAAGGTGCGCCGCCCACCTGCACGTTCACGGTGTTGCTCTCCGTGAGCTTGGTGAACCTCTTTTCATATGCGCTTGAAACAGAGACTGGGTAGGTGCCGCTTGTGGCAAGGTTGTCAACAGGAAGGTAGAATGTCACGTCTCCTTTCGCGTCCGGGTCGCGGTAGCACAAAAGCTCGATGTACTGTGTGTCGCTGCCCAGTATTGAAAGCGGGTAGGCGACGGACAGCGTCACCGAGAACCGCTCGGCACAGTTGTCTGGCTCCATGCTCTTGAAGTGCAGCGTGAGCGCGAGCGTTTGCCCGGGCTGCGCCGGAACCTCGGACAGCGTATAGTTCAGCAGCTGCACCTTGGGGTTTATTGACGCGAACGCATTGCCCGACAGCAAAAGCGCCACGAGCAAAAGCATCCCGAATGTTGTCCTGTTCACCATATTACCACCCATCCATCTTGTTAATGTCAAATTCAACTTCTGTCAATCCCTGTCAATCAAGCACAGGCTCATGCAAGCTCCCTCTTGAACATCATTACCGACAGCACCAGCATCAAGCTTGCGAATGCGAACAGTATTATCATGTCAGGCATTACCTGCCCGAGCACAAATCCCTTCACCATCACGCCGCGCAGCGCGTCCGCGGCATAGGTTATCGGAAGCACCTGCGCCAGGCCCTGCAATATCTCCGGCATGGTCTGTATCGGGAAGAAAACGCCCGACAGGAACATCACCGGCAGCGAAACCAGCATGCCCACTGCCATGTACTGCTCCTGGCTGTGCGTGAGCACGGACAGCACCATTCCCACTCCGGTTGCGCCCATGGAGAACACTGTGACTATTATGAGGATGTCCAGCGGGTTGCCCGTCACCGTGACTCCGAACAGCATTATCGCCGCGACGATTATCAGGCTGGCGCGGAATGTCTCAAGCAGTATGTAGAACAGCTGCGTGCCGAATATTATCGTTGTATTCGAGGTCGGCGTGAGGAAGACGCGCGTGAGCGAGCCGTCCTTGCGCTCCCCTGCAATCGCCCTGCCAAGCCCCATTGTCGCGCCCTGGAAAACAATCATGGCGAGCATGCTCGGGAGCAGGAAGTCTATTGCGCGCCTGCCGTAGCCATACGGCTCAAGCACCAGAAGCTCGATAAGGCTGGGCACCTGGTCAACCTGTTCCGAAGCCTGCTCCAGCTTGGCGTCTGCCGAGCCGATGAATGCAACCGATACCTGCGCCGCGGCAGCCTGCCCCCCGGCGATTCCTGCAAGCTGCGCTGCGTTTGAGTAAACTGCCCTGGCGTCGGAAAAAATCCTGGCCTGGTACGCGCCAAGCAGCGAATATATCCCCGCCTGCTGCAGCGTGGACTGCTGGCTGTCCCCTGACGCAAGAAGCGCGAGTGTCGCCGATGTCATGGATGCGGGCGTGAAGCTGTCCGCAATCTCGTTCTGGTCCACCAGGTATGCGAGCGAGTTCTTCAGCCCCTGCGCGCTGTCCGACGACATCTTGTAACCGTGCGAAAACTGGTAGCCGGCGTCGCTGAAATACGCTTTGCTCGATGCCAGGAGCGCGCCGGTTTTCGATGCGTCGGTGGCGCCTGCAAGCGCGGCTTTTGCGGCTGCAAGGTCTGCGCGTGCCGACGCGGCCTGCGCGGAAACCGCTGCCAATCTCCTCTGCGCCACCATGGACGAGAGCTTGCCGGCAAACGACTGCGCCGTGGATTTTGCGGTCTGCGCGACGGACGAGTCTGATTCGTCCACCATCAATTCAATCTGCGCCGGCTGCCCGGCAGCCACCTTGCTTTCCAATCCTGATGGCAATATGAACAGCACCTTCACCTGCCCGGAATCAAGCAGGCGCTTGCCCTCGTCCTGCGTGCCGACATGGTACTTCACGGCGAAAATCTCCACGCCGGACAATTGGTCCGCGACCACGCGCGAAAACGGCGTCTGGTCATAATCGGCTATTGCCGTGGGCAGGTGCTTGGGTATGTTGCCCGAGGCATAGCCGAACAGCATTATCATTATTATCGGGAAAAGGAAAAGCGGCACCAGCCTGATTTTGTCCCCTTTGAGCACCAGCCAGTTCTTCATCACGATTGCCCAAATCTTGCGCATGTCCACAAGGCGCTCAACCGCGCCATTGTGCATTTTTGTGAGTTTGACTGTAGATGCCATGCAATCAGTCCCTCAAATCCTTCTTGGTCAGGCTTATGAAAACTTCCTCGAGCGTGGGCTCGGATATGTTCATGTCCACAAGCTCCAGCCCATGGCGCGCCAGGTATTCCACGATTTTCTGCACCACTCCCTCCCGCATCTTCTGCACGCGCAGCTCCACGCGGTGCCCGTCGCTTGACACCGAGGTCGCCCCGCTGATTTCCTTCAGCCCGTCCACGAGGTGCGGCTGGTGCTTCCCTATCTCAAGCACTATCTTGTGCCCGTACCCCTTCAGCGCCTTGAGCTCCTTGGGCGTGCCGAGCGCGATGAGCTTGCCGTGGTCCATGATGCCTATCCTCTGGCACAGCACGTCCGCCTCGGCCATGTCGTGCGTGGTGTATATCACGGTCATGCCGGACTGGTTAAGCGTGAGGGTGAGCTCGCGCAGTGCAATCCTCGACTGCGGGTCAAGCCCCGTCGTGGGCTCGTCCATGAATATTATCTCTGGCGAGTGCAGCAGGCCTGCGGCGACGGACAGCCTCTGCTTCATGCCGCCTGAAAACGTGCCTGCGGGCACGTTGCGCTTGTCGTAAAGAGTCACAATCTTCAGTATTTCCTCAGACCTCTTCCTCACTATTTCCCTGTCCATCCCGTACAGCTCGCCGATGTACCAGAGGTTCTCAAGCGGGGTGAGCTCCTCGAAAAGCGAGAATTGCTGCGGCACCACGCCAATCCTGCTTCTCACCATCGCGCTTTCATCCTTCAGGTCAAAGCCAGCCACAATCGCGTTGCCTGCGCTCGGCTTGAGCAGAGTGGTGAGCATGGAAATGGTCGTCGTCTTTCCTGCGCCGTTGGGGCCCAGGAAGCCGAACAGCTCGCCCTTCTTCACAGACAGGGTCAGCCCATCCACGGCGGTGAAACTGCCGAACCTTCGGGTAATCCCCATGCATTTTATCGCAAGCTGCCCCTTGTTCTCTCCCACGCGAAGACCCCTGGCATTATATATTCTATTTTCTGGACTATTCCATTTTATGGAATAAGCTTATAAACCTTGGCAGCAACACATCTGCATGGCAGATTTGAATTGCCGCCCGCAGCAGCTTCCTGCGGCAAAGATAAAAAGGGCGCCCATAGTCACGCTGTTTTTCATCTGGCGCCTCCTGGACGCCCCCGGCCACGCCTATTCCCTCATGAAGGACATACGCGACGTGGGATTTGTGCAGTGCAAGCCGTCCACGGTGTATGCCCTGCTTTCCGGCATGGAAAAGGCGGGGCTGGTGAAAAGCAAGATGAGCCTTGAGGGAAAACGCCCGTGCAGGCTCTACTCCACCACCGCCAAGGGCAAGGCGGTTCTGCAAAGGGTCAAGCGCGCGCACCTGAAGGGCATCTGGCGCGAGTTTGTCGCCTATCTTCTTTCATCCGGATAAGCCAAGCCTGCGCTGCGCCCCTGCGTGTTTGCCCGCAATGGCAGGCATGCCGTCAAACTTAAATATTATCCGCGCGAAAGCGGTTGCGGTGGATTTATGGACGACATTTTCAGCGGAATCGCAAGCAAGGTGCAGTCGGACCTGCAATGGAAGGCAGGGCAGACAATTACCGACACCGTGGTGAAAGGCGCGGCTGGCGCGCTGAACAAGGGCAAAGGCGCGCCCGCAGCGGCGAACGCCTGCCCGAAATGCAAGAAAGCGGTGCCCGACCCGCGCCCGAAATTCTGCCCGAGCTGCGGAGCCGCGCTCATGGTAACGTGCAAGAAGTGCAACGCGGAATACCCTGCGGGCACGAACTTCTGCACTGGCTGCGGGACAAAGCTTGGCTAGCGGGCAAAACATGCAAGCGGGCTTTAGGCGCAACTCGTCAGTTAGCTTAGTTAGCTGTTGGCTTGGCAAGTGGCTGCTCACATCTCAAAATCCACCGGGAGCTTCGGCAGCGTTCTCTTGCCAAACATGAGGCTGAACTTCTTCGCGCCCTCTGGCACGGCATACCAGATTGCGCCCTCCGACGGCTTGCGCGCGTCAAGCGCGGTCTCGAACTTGTAGTTTTCAGGCTTCAAAAGCTCCCCTTCCTTGCAGGTCAGCCACATTTCCTCGTCGGGCACAATGAACGCGGTGGATTGGCTTTTGGTGTTCTCGGCCTTCAGCTCAATCACCAAAAACAGGCTGCCCGGCTGGCTTTTCCCATTATGGCACTCCGCCGCCTTCTGCGCGCTTTTGATTTCGAATGAGATTGCGCCGTACTGCACAACTTTCCCGATTTTCACATTTGCCGCGGATTTTGCCATGCCATCCCCTCCTTGATTCATTGCCAGTTGGGCGATACCCCGCCGCTTGCGGCGAGGCCCAACTGGCAATATTTCGACCGAATGGCGAAAATACCCCACTGCTTGCAGTGGGGCGCCTTCGGTCGAATTCATCATGCGCTGAAGCCGATTTCCTTCTTGTTCTCCAGTTTCTTCCCAACGCGAAGCGTGAAGCTGCCCTCGTTTTCAGGCACCACGAACAGCAAATGCCCCTCGCCGGAATAGCCTGCGTCCATCGCGGTCTCGAACTTGTAGTTCTTGAGCGGGATGGCGTTCCCGCCGCACACCAGCGCGAATTCCTCGTCAGGGCTCATGTACGCCGTTTTTTTGGAGTTGTTTTTCACCCTGAACCTGAGCATGAGGTATTCCGTGCCGGGCTTTGCCTTCACGGCGCCCATCTCAATGCCCCGCTCGGCGCTGGAAAACTCGAACAGCACCTCGTGGTATTCCACGCTCCCCGAAATGCCGGCCTTTTTCGTGCTTGCGGTCATGCCGTGCCTGCCCGATTCAATGAGCTTCTTCTCGTCTTCCAGGTGCTTTTCGCGCAGCTGCCTTTCCAGGAGCGAGTATGCCTTGTAATCATCGCTGTTCTGCCTCTCGATTGCCTTGTGCGCCTTTGCCTTCACCTTCTCGGGCGCGCCCTCGTATTCCTCGTTGAATGCCTTTTCCCTCGCAAGCCTTTTCTCCACCATCCCGTCTTCCGCCGCGCGCAGCCTGGTCTTGTGCTCGTCCAAAAGCCCGTCCATGCCGGGGGACTCGCGGCCTGCCTGCCTTTTCACGACCTTCTCGTCCTCGGAGGGCGCCGTGAACTGCGGCAGGGAATAAAGCGCAGCATCCCCGTCCCCAGCATTGCCTGCCTGCAAAGGGGCGCCATCGTGCGAAGCACGATTGCCGTCGCCCGCGCTTTGCCTTATCGCGCCCGCAATCAAGTACTTCAGGACCTTGCGCGCAAGGAGCGCGCGCATGTCCTTCCTCTCCACCATGTTGGTGAGGTAAATCGCAGACTGCGTTGCAGTTATCTTGCCGTCGCCCACGCTGTCCGGGCGCACCTCCACCCCCAGCCCCTTGTGGATTACCCTTTCGTGCGTGTTGAAAATCGTGAGCGTGCCCCCGTCTATGCCGATTGCCGCCGTCAGCTCTTTCACCCTGCCATACTCGCCGTGGCCCGGCTTGAATTCCACCTGCGGCACGCTGGAAGGCAGCCGGAGTTTCCTGCCAATCGCGTCCGCGCTCGTGATTTTCACCCAAAACAGGCCTCGCACAAGCGACAGGCACGTGACGAGCTGCCCCAGCGTCTTTCCGCCGCTTTCCTTCCTTTCAAAATCAAGTATTGAAATCTCAAGCTCGCTCTGCGGGAAAATCGCGAACATGGAAGACTCGCGCCCCTTGTCGTAGGGGGTGGCTTCGGTGTCGCTGTCCCAGATGTAGCCGTTGCCGGTGGCCAGCCTGTCGCCGTCCTGGAGCTTTATCTTTTCCTTGCCGCCCGTTTTCAATTGCATCCTGCTTCCCCTGCGCACCAGCCACGCCTCGCCTGAAAAGCCGTAGTTTATCGGCACTTCCGCAGGCCCGCTTTTCGCGCCTGCCCCGCCATCGCTCCCTCCGCCCATCATAACACCTCGTGCCTAATCGCCAGCCGCCGTTGTGCCCGCGCCTTCCCCGCCCGGCCTAAAGCTTGAAACCCACGGCAAGCTTCTTCTCGCCCTTCATGCCCAGCTGGAACGTGAAGCCCTTTGCGTCCTGCGGCACCACGAACGCCACGAAACCCTCCCTTTTTGCGCCGGGTGCGAAATCCGTCTTGATTTCATAATTCACCGGGGCGGCCTGCGCGCCGTCCGCGGCCAGGCTGCACGCGTTGTCCGGGTCCATGTATGCATCGCTCTTCGCATTGTTCGAAACGCGCATGTGCACCAGCAGGAATTCCTTGCCCTGCGGGCTTTTCGAGAATCCGAGTTCGGTCCCCTTTTCAGCGCGCAGTATCTCGTATGTCATGCCCCTGTATTCCAGCGTTTCCCCGATTTCGGCTGACGCCGTCTCGGCGGCCAGCCCCCTGTTCTGCGCAGCCGCCTTCACCCCGTCCTCAAGCTGCTGCCTTGCCTTCATCATCTCCATTTCATAGGCAAGCGCCTGCGCCCCGGTCGGCTTCCCTTTCATGTATTTTTCCTTCAGCTCGGCTTCCCGCGTGATGAGGTCGCCCGCCAGCATGTCGTAGTTCTTCGCCTTGCGCTTCACGTCCTTGCGCACGATTTTCTCATCGTCGGATGGCGGCGAATACGAAGGCAGGGGCGAGGAAAGGAGCGCGCGCGCCTTTTGCGCCTGCGCAGCCATCTCCCTCTCCCCGCGCGCCTTCGCCTCGCGGATTGCCTCCATCTCCGCCCCGCTCGGCTCCCCAGTATAGGTTTCAGCCGCCTTCATTTGCTGTTTTGCAGCTTCAATCAGGTCCTCGTCGCCGCTTTCCTGCGCAGCCTCAAGCTGTTCTTTTGCCTCTGCTGCCATGCTTTCCCTGCTTTGCCTCTGCACAAGAACCGGCGCTTTCCATTTTTCCTTCTTCGCCTTCACCCTTGTGCCCGTCAGCAGCGCAGCGCCGCCGATTTCCGAATAGTGCTTCTGCACGGCTGCCACGCGCGCGTCCGGGTGCTTGTTGAGATGGGTGGAATAGAGCGCATCCCGTGTTGCAGTCACTTTCACGCCGCCGTCCACAATGGCGTCCGCCTCAACTCCGAGCGCGCGGTGCGCCACCCTGTTCATCATTCCGAAAAGCGTGAGCGTGCCGCCTCCGCAAAGCTCGATGTAGCCCGCCACGGTTTTCTGCCCCCGGAACTCGCCGAGCATGGGCTTGAATTCCAGCCGGGGATAGCCTGAAGGGATGATGAGCCTGTCCTCGATTTTCCCTTCTGTCACCACCAGCACGCTGAAAAGCCCGCGCACCAGCTCCACGGACGACAGCCTGTTTTGCACCACCGGGCTGCCCGATTCGTTCGTGGTGCTTTTCCTTATGGATATCCTTGCCTCGCTTTCCGGGAAAACAGTGAGCGTTACCCTTTCCTTCTCGTCTTCAGCCGCGCCGGCGATGCCGCTTTGGATCCCGATGATGCACCCCTTTCCGGCTGCCAGCATGTCTCCGTCCTCAAGCGCCACGCGCACGTCGCCGTCCTTTGCCGATGCCGCATCCACCAGGTTTATCTTCCGCCCTGCGCGCACCGCGTATGCCTCGCCAACCGCGGTGTATTCAACGGGCAGTTCCTCAGTTTTCTGCCCGCCCTTGTTTGTCATCGCCATGATTTTTCCAACTTTTTGCTTTGCCATGCAAATTCCCCCAATTATCCTGCGTTATGGATTGCAAACGCCGCGCCCGCCGCGCCGACGTATGCAAAGAAAGCGAACGATGCCGCGGCAGCCTGTTCCTGCATTGCCCCGCTCTTCGCGTGGAATGCATGCGCGCGCAGGCCGGACACCTCTCCCTGCGAGCTTCCCGCCATCCTAATCGCCTTTGCAAAAGGCGCCTCGTTGCCCGGCTTTCCCAGCAACTCAGCCATCATCATCTCATGGTGGATGTCAAGGTAGCGAAGCAACGTGGAAACGGCGTCTGTAATCCTTTCCGCCCTTTCCCTTTCCTGCGGGGTGCCTGCCTTCCCCGCCTCCTGCTGCGCAAGCGCGCCGTATTTCTGCACAGCGGACTTGAATTCCCCGTTCCACTCGTTGCAAATCCCTTTCGCTTTTTCAATATTGCCGCCTGCCTCGCCAAGCGCGCCAATTGCCGCGCGGTAGGCCTCCAACCTCAGCCTGATGTCCAGGAAAAGCGAGGCGACATGCCCGAAAAACGACTGGTCGTCAGCCTCGTCGTCATACCATTTTTCAAAGGCGGCCTCGAATGAATCCAGCTCCTTCTCAAGCTGCGCGGTTGCGGCAACCGCGGCATCATAGCCGCGCGCATGGCCCGCCCCTGCCCGCAGCGAGCCGAATTTTGCCGCCAACCCGCCGGCCCTGTCCTCGAACTCCTTCAGCTTGGTGTCATTGAAGTATTGCGCAAGCATTGCAACGCGCTCAAGGAAATATTCCGCAGCCTCGCTTTCGAATTCATTGTTTGCCATAGTATCAGCCCGTTTCATACGCCCGCGCCCCTGCGCCAGCCGCTCGTTTCCATCCGCGCCTGCTCATTTCACCCTTGCCCATTCCTTCGGCGCGGGGTAGGGCGGAAGCTCGTACGCGTCCAGCTTCGCCTGCAAGTCCGTCTGCATCTTCGCCATCTTTTTTTTCATCGCCGGGTCGCCCGCAGCGGCTTCCATGAATTTCGCCGAAGCATTCGCCTGCGCGGCGAGCTTTTCCATCTGCCCGCTTTCCGCAAATTCCTTCTGCATCTTCGCCATCTGCGGCAGCCCTTCCTCAAGTTGCTTCCTCTGCTCGGGCGTGATGCCCGGCATGTCTTTCAGCTTTGAAAAGTCCATGTTCGCAAGCATGTTCATGCCAAAAGCCGGGCTGCCTGCGCCGCCCGACGCCTTCATTGCCTTGGCCATTGCGCTTGCCATCTCCAGTTGGGCGGGATTCACCTTGCCCTCCTTCTTCATCCTTTCCAAGTCCGCCTCGGTGGGCATGCTCTTCATCGCCTCTTCCCCTTTCTTCCTGTTCTCCTCGTTCTTGCGCGCGGAATATTCCATCATGCTTTCCGGGCCAGACATCATGCCGCCGGGCGCGAGGCTGAAGCCCGCGTACTGGCTGAGCATGGTGACACGCGCGTCCACTTCGGTTTTCTTCTCGAAAATGCCGCTTCCGGTCACCATCACTTCGGTCATGCCCATCATGCCGAACCAGGGCTTTGCCACATGGCCCCTTCCGCCTCCCGAAATGAGCATGGTGCAGCCTGGCACCACCACCGTCATGCCCGGGGCTATGTCCGCGATATAATTGAACTGGCCTTCCTTTGCGGTGTGCCTGTCCTCCAGCTTCACCATCGGGATTTCAACCTCGGCAGTGGCCGGGTGGATGAAAAATGCGCCCTTGACAAGCGTAAGCTTGCTTATTTCCGTTCCCTTGCGCGCCTCGCCCTTCACAGTCGCTTCCCAGCCCCTGGTGCGCAGCACAAGCTCGCTCTCAGGATAGGCGCACACGCGCTGCATGCCGCCGTCCTTCGGGCTTCCCATTATGGTGATGAACGACTTCCTGCCGGTGGCAACCGTGTCGCCGTCGCTTATTTTCTGCTTTTCCTTCAGCGCGAATTCCTCGTCGTAATTTTTTGCCTGCCCGAACTTCAGCGTGCCGCCGGATTTGCGCTTCAGCGTTATTTCCCCGCAATAAGTAGTATAGTCCACGTTGCCGCATTCGACTACGCCCATGCCGCACCACCGGAACGGAAACGAAGGCAAACGATATAAGCAATAGGGGTGGAATTCCCCCATGCATGCTGCAAATACGCCTTCTCCTCCCATGCCTGCCGCGCTCGCCATCGCATTCTCCGCCCTCCTTCTGGCCGGGTGCTGCTGCATTTTCCCGGAGCCGCAAATCCCGCCGCCCATGAACCTCACGTTCTCTGTTGCGCTCGACCCGTCGCTCTCGCTTTACGCGGTTGACAAGGACGGCGCGCGCATTTCCTCAGTCAACTTCGGCTCGTGGTTCTACCCTGTGCAGCGCGGGCTGCCGCCAGGCACCATTTACACTTTCAGGCTGCTTGACCGCTACGGAAGCGTCGTCGTGCCTGCAAACGAGAACTTCACGGCGCTTGCCGCTGCCGACGAGCCCAAGTTCCAATTCGGAGTGCAGCAATACCAGGGCTTTTCACAGGGCAAATACACGCTGGAGCTTGTGAAGCTGGATATCCAGAACATGCACGGGGCCGTGGTGGCGAGGGCGAACATCTCAGTTGTCCGGCCCTACAGTGCCTCGGAGGAAAACATCGGCGTCATATCGAAAAACTGCTCCGCGCTCCTTCCGCCCGGCAATGGCGCCTATGCGTCCATGGATGCGCCCGGGGCGCGCGACCTGTCAGACTGCATCCGCGACCTTGCAATCTCGCAGAACGACGTGGAAATCTGCAAGGGAATCAGCAATTACGTCAATGACAGCTCGATATTCGGCATTGACGGCTGCATGGGCGACTATGCGCTGAACAAAAGCGACCTCTCCCTCTGCGCCAAGCGCTACCGCGCGATTGACAGGGCGCTCTGCCGCGCCGAAGTGCTTGATAACTACCACGAATGCGATGCTTTCGAGTGCGACATCTACTGGTCGTGCGACCAGCAAAGGGAGATATGCCTGCAGAATTTCGCCATAACGGACGGGAACGAGGCGCTCTGCCGCCAGGTGCAGGACGGCGACCTGCGCAACCGCTGCCTTGGGATGGTGCTGCATGATGCGTCCTACTGCAGCCAGATAACGGAAAACGAGTCGCGCAGCTCGTGCATGGGATACACCACCGACACGCATTAGCAGGGCTGAAGCGGAGAGCCATATTAATTATTCAAAAATTCAAAAAGAAAAAAAAGAAAGCAGGCCTTGTTCCCGGAATTCGGAATCCGCCCGGCGCGCTTTCTAGGTTGAGCAGTCCACTTTTTCCACGCAGCCGTCAGAGCCGCTCTGGTAGTTGACGTTGCCGTTTTGCTCCCAGCAGCTTACCGCCTGCTGCACAAGCCCGTCCTTCACTGTGCAACCCGGCCTCTGATTCTGCGCCATGCTTTTTCCTGCCTGCTCATTAAGGGTGATGCAGTTGTAGGCAGTCGCGCATCCGCTGCCATCCTTTGCGGTGTCAATGACGTTGCCTTTCATGCTGCAGGCATCGCGTTCCTGCTGCGTCGGCGGGGTTACCGATGGGCAGGAAACCGGCGCAAGGCACTGCGAATAATATGCCATCGTGGGCTTCTCGCGCGTCATGCCCGTGAGCTGCCAGTTGGTGCTTCCCTGGCCCGGGAAAGTGCCGCTTGCCACGAATGAGAATGGCACGTCGTCAAGCTGGTGGGCGCAGACGACAATCTGCCCTTCCATGTTGCTTGCTTTTGCGGAAATCGTGAAAATCTTGCACTCCAGCCCTGCGACCTTGTCAACGCCGCCTGCTGTAATCGAGTAGTCCCCATTGCCGCCCGACACCGCGACGTTTTTCAGGAGCACTGGCTTGGTCGCATTCCATATCTCGTCTGACAGGAGCTTTTTGCCGCCCCTGGCTGCGAGCGTCTGCGCCATGAACCCCAGGTCAAAGTCGCTCACCTTTGGCGTGGCGGTGTCAAAGGCAATGTCGGGCCCGCTCAGGCTGTCCGAGTAGACCACTTCGCCCGTATCCAGATAGGCGGTCAATTTCATGTAATTGGACCCCATCTGCCCCTGCTGGCTCGCGGTCATGAAGCCGTTGAGCGCCGGCCTGCCTCCGCACTCGGTCTTCTCGTCGAAATAGTAATCAAAGTTTATTTTCTGCTCCGCATGCCCCTGCTGCATGGGATTGGAAAACAGGTAGGAAAGGTGAATCGGCCTGAAAGGCGGCGGTTCCGCAGCCTTGGTCGCATTAGCCATCGGCGTTGCATTAGTGGCATTTTTCACAGGTTCCGCCGCAGGCTGCGAAACATTCTGTGCAGGTTCCTGGGGCACGGGCTGCTGCACGGGAGGAGTTTGCGGCCCGGCGCAGCCAAACATAAGAAGCAATGCTATTGCAAGCGACACCAGAACAAGACCCTTCATCATACCACCCCGAAGGTGATTCCCTGCCAAGGTAAATAAGGCTTGCGCTCAGCCCGGCACTTTGCAGGCGGCCCCCGGCGGCAAAAACATTTTTCCAAAAAGGCAGGGCTCCGCGCCTCGAATGCCTGCTGCGTCCGCCTTACAACAATCACGGGTGCGCGAAAGCCGCACGGGCGTCAGCCCGTGGTTGTTGACCCGCTTGCTCCGCCTTTGCCTTTTTAATGATGCACCGCCCAACGCCATATGCAAATTCTAAATGATGGCAAAAAGGTGAGCGCATGGATTTGGGTTGGGGAAACGAGAAGGCAAGCAAGTTCGTGACGAACGTCGGGCTCATCACAAGCGACGGCCCGAACGGGCAGAATATCATGGCTGCGGAATGGACTTACTATGTCTCATGGTCGCCTGCGCTCATCGCGGTGCACCTTGGCGGCGGAAAGACGGCAAAGGCAACTTCTGAAAACATAATGGCGGCGCGCGAGTTCGGCGTGAATCTCGCATCGTCGGGCCAGAACGTAATCGCCAGCATCGCAGGCGGCTCCACCGGGCGCGAGGTGGACAAAATCGCCGTCCTTCGGGAAATGGGTGTGCAATTCTATCCTGCCAAAAATATCAAGCCGCCCATGCTTGCAGGGGCTGCAATGAATGCCGAGTGCAGGCTGGTTGAGGCAAAGGAGCTTGGCGACCACACGATGTTCATAGGGGAGGTCGTTTCAATCAGCACCGACCAGGCAAAGGAGCCGCTGCTCTACTCGTTCGGCAGGTACTATGAAAAGGGCGGGCAGCTGCACAAGCCAGAACAGGCAGTGCTTGACCAAATCGCACAGCTCAAGGCGAAGTTTGCAAAAAAGAAAGCCTAGCTGCCAAGCGGCACTGCGCTGCGCATTGGGCAGGCATCGCATCTTTTCAAGGAAGGAAGGCGAGATAATGGCTAGCTGTCCGTGCAAAGCCTAGCGCTTCTTCGCGCGCTTCCCTTTTTTCTCCTTCTGGCTTTTTTCCTTCTTGTATTCGACATACGAGTACACGAACGTGGCAACCGCGGCTGCAACCACGACGGCAATTGACGCGGCGAACATCTGCGGCATGAGCACGCCCAGCAGCGCGACCACGCCTGCCGCCATGAACATCTTGCTGCCGAGCGCATGCGTCTTGTTCCACACCCGCTCTGATGAAAGCGTCCATGGTGTCCTGATGCCGACGAACCAGTTCTGCTTTGCCTTGCCGAGCACCATCCCTACATATAGGAAAAGCGCGCCAAAGGCAGGGGCGAGGAACTGGACGAGGTTGAACGAATTGCCCAAATTATATGCTATTGTTAGCAAGTAAATATAGTATAGGAAAGCGATTATGACCGCCACCATCCCGTCATACTCCTTCTGGAACCGCAGGTAGTTCTCCTTTTTCGGGTCTATCGCCGGGAGCACATAAAAGAGGGCGAACATCACAGCCCCCAACAGTGGCATGAAATATATCCCAATGTCGCGCGGCATGTAGCCATCCACGTTTCCCTCAAAATTCCAGTGCGACGCCACCCTGTCCGGCATCATAGGGCAAAAATAATATGCAGTGATGAATGAAAGCACGACCAGCGCTATCGATAGCATTTGCAGTTTCCTTATTTTCATTTCATCGCCTCTTGGGCATTTTTTTGTTGTATTCGTAAATTTGATAATTTACGAATGCGGACAAATTTCTCTAGAAATTTGTCCCTGCAACAATTAAAAACAGCCGCCCTCGCGCCCTGCCAACTTAGGCGCACCCGGGCTAGTTCGTCCTTTCCAGAGTGTAGTTGCCAGCCATTGTCCCGTTCATGGTCCATTTTCCGGAAACTACCCTATCGCCGTTCGAGCCGCCCGCATCCGCGCCAAGGAGCACCGCCTCGTCATAGCCGCGCACATCTATCCCGTCTTCCCATGTGCACCTGCTCGCCACAAGATGGGGATATTGCTTCTCGCCGTTTGCCACGGCATCTGCGTCCTGGCGCGGGTATGCCGCAAATTCCAGCCCATATGCCTCGCTTATGTACATCGCACCCTCCGAGGTAACCTGGGTGTCGGGCCGCATGTCTATCAGGCCGCTTATGGGAGAAGTTATCGTCCGTGTGCTGTTGAAGCGCCCGTCAATGCTCATGTCCCGGCTGCCGTTTTCTGCGCCGGCTGGCAGGTTCGGGCAGTTCTTGAAATTGAAATCCTTCCCCTCCAAGTACGCAGCCAAGTCAAACGGCACTGTGAAGCGCACGCTGATTTCCATCGAATAATTATAATCGCCGCAGCGCCCGTTTTCAATCCCGTTGTGCGCGCTGCCTTCCAGCATCCCTTTCCAGTAAGTCGGATAGCAATAGTCCACGTACGCGGGCGTTGCATTGGCCGTGGCATTGCCGGGTGGGGCGGCTGGCGCGCTCGCGTTTGCCCCCTCAGATGTGCCGTTTGGCAAAACCGCCGGCTGCCCCCCAGACGGAGCAACTGGCATCTCCGTGCCTGCCTCTGCCGGCTGGGCAGGCGACGCTTCGCCCTGCCCTGCAACCGCGCTCCCATTGCCCGCCGGAATGATGCTGGCCGACCCAGTCGTCCCGCCGTTGCCTATGCATCCTGCAAGCAGGAGCGAAAACGTGAGCAAAAGCGCGGCAAATTCAAAACGCATGGTTGCACCTCATTGTTTCAGGCGCGCAAGAATTAAAGAAGCTGCTTCTCAGTCAAAGCTTATCGTTATCTTGGAGCCGTCAGCCACAGTGCCCTGCGTTTCGGCTGCAGCCCCCTGCCCTCCCGCCACCGCGCCATGATTTTCCTTTGCATGCGGCTTTTCATTTTTCTTATCCGCCTGCCGGGCACGTTCGCCTTCCACCGCGTAATAAAGGGCGCACTTGGCATCGTGCTGCTTTTGGCGGTCCTTCACGGCAACCCCGATAAACGCCGCGGCAAGCAGTGTGCCAAAAGCGGCGCTAACCGCATTTGGGCTTATCCCGTGCTCGCTTAAGAACTGGCCAATGCCCGTCGCCAAAAATCCGAGCTTCTCAAGCTGAATCGCCGCTATGCCAAAAAGACTCGCCGCAGCCATCCAGGCATTTTTCAGGTCTGAGCCAAGCGTGTGCATGCCGAGATGCCCGCTTATCACCGGCAGGCGCTTGGAAAACAGCGAGGCTATTTTTGACGGTTTCACATTGTAAATGTCCAGTTCAAGATATATCGGCAATCTCTTGAGCTTCAGCGCCTCTGCAAAGCGCTTGAAAATGACGAGCTTTCTCTTCCCTCTTTTGTGCATTATCGCCCCGAAGCGGAATTTGCCGTCCTTGTCTGCAACGATGTTGAGCACTTCCTTCGCGCATGGGCAGCTGGCGGCAAACGCGCACTTGCCGCTGTCCTGCTGGCCGATTTTTTCAGATGCGCACAGAAGCGCGTGGGTTATCCGCTGTCCAGTGGGCATTTTCAATCGTTGCCATTTCCGGCAGTCCGCCGGGCAGGGGGTCGCGCAGTTCTTGCCCTGGGCCACAAGACGTTCTTTTTTAGCATGCTGGAAAACAGGCGGCATTCATCTCCCATTTGTTATTCTGCTGCCACATGTTTATAAAACACCAGCATCGCCTGCAAAAATCAAAGGAAGGAAAAACAAGGAAAAGAAAAAAAAACAAAAAGGAAAAACGGAAAAGCTTACTTCTTCTTTTCGCATGTCCCGCAGCTGTCGCACTTGCACACGAAGGGCATGGCGCCGCGCAGGAGCATGTAAAGGCCGAATATCAGCCATGGGCTGTACGCAAGCATGTTCAGGCCTACAGCAACGAGCCCCAATCCTGCCAGTATCTTCAAAGCGTTCTTGCACATGCAGCATCCCATAAAATTTCCTCCGGGCCTACTGTCGAAGGCTCCACTACATGCCGTCATCAGGACAAGCCTTCAATATGTCGCCCGAGGCTAATTCTCTTGCTTTCTTTAAATAGCTTTCGTGCGCCATCGGCGTCAGCCCGTTTCGAGTGCTTGCCTAATCGCTCCCTGGCGCCGAAACAAGCGGCTTTTCCTTGAGCAGCATGTTTGGCAGGGCTCCGGTGTCTTTCTTCACAACGGCGCTATCCGCCCGCTTCTTTGGCGCCCCCAATGCCTTGCTTGAGTCAAACGCCGCCTTTTCATTTTTCCAATGCGTGGTGTCTGCCACGCGCATCTCCTTTTCCCTAAGGATATTCTCAATAGACTCTTTCTTGCACGAATAGAACAAGGGCAGCGCGGCGAGCCCAAGCACTGCCGCCAGCACAACGCGATTCCGCACGTTTCTCATCTGCATGACGCAGTTTCTGCATGAAAGTATTTAATCATTGCCAGCTGCGCGGCGAGCCGAACAAAAGTGCCATTGTTTATAAACTCCGGCAATTCCATCAAGGACAGGTGATTTGAATGGCAGAAAAAGTACAGGCAGTCGAAACGGGCCCAATAGCCCTGGCGTTGATAATCGCAGCATTGCTTTTCTCAGGTGCGTTCTATTTCGCGCCCCAGAAGACCATGCTCTCAACCTCGCAATCCGCAACGCACGTGCTCTCGGTGTCGGCGGACGCGCAGAAGGAAATTTCCCCTGACAAGGTGGAAATGACTTTCTCGGTGGTGAGCCGCGGCGCAGACCCGGCAGCGATACAGGTTGAGAACGATGCAAAGCTCAGCGCGATAAAGGCGTCGCTTTTGCAGCTCGGCATCCCGGCGGCAAACATCCAGACGGTGGGCTACTCGCTTGACCGCTGGCAGGAATACAACAAGTCCCGCGAAACCTACGACGACAAGGGCTACCAGCTCTCAAACTCGCTCCGCGTGGTGAGCTATGATGTCTCGCAGGCAGGCACCATGCTCAAGAGCGCGGTGGCTGGCGGCGCAAACGACGTCTCCGGCATAAGCTTCGGGCTTTCAGACAAGCTGCGCGACAGCACATACAGCGCGCTTTTGAAGACCGCGTCCTCGCAGGCCAAGGCAAAGGCTGAAACAATGGCATCCGCGGCAGGCGTGAGCATAGTCAGCCTTTCATCCATGAACGAAGGCTACAGCTACTACGCTGCGAAGTCAAACGTGAACTACAGGACCATGGACGCAGCAGTAGGCGGGGCAGTGCCATCTGCAGAGATATCCGTCTCCGCAGGCACGGTTGAAGTCACCGCGCAGGTGAGTGCGACCTACGAAGTCTCAGGCTGAGTTTTTTCCCTTTTTCTTTTTTTTTCTTTCTTCTTTTTTTATTGTATATGTAAATCCTATCGGCATCGAGCCGCGGCTCGATGTCTGATGCATTTTGCTTCGCAAAATGCACATCGGATTTCCATATGCGGACAAAGTCTGTCCGCAGACTTTGTCCTTATTTTTATTCCTTATTTTTCATTGTAGTGGAATTTCTACAATTCCACTGCTGAAAAACTTCTCTGGAAGTTTTTCATTGTCTTTGCTTTTTGCCTTTATCCTGCCCGCCAGCCCCGGCGCGGGTGCGGGCGCATTGAATTAAAAACAATGGCAGCGTGGCAATCTTGCCAGCCATTGCATCCGGTGCAGCGCCTTGCCAGGCGTTGGGCAGCATGTGCGTGGCGGCAGGGGGGAATGCCATGAAAGGCGGGATTCTGGAAGGCAAGGTCGCGGCAATAACCGGCTCTACATCGGGCATAGGCCTGTCAATCGCGCAGGATTTCGCAAAAGCCGGGGCTACGGTGATAGTCAACGGCACCCGGCCTGAAAAAGTGCAGGCTGCGCTGCAAACCCTTCCCGAGGGCTGCTGGGGCGAGGCATTCTCGGTCGCGGACAGCAAGGCGGTGGCAAGCTTCTTTTCCAAAGTCGGAGGCAAGCACGGGAAGCTGGACATTCTCGTGAACAACGCCGGCATCGGCAAGACCGTGCCCACCGTGAAAATGAGCGACGACGAGTGGCACGAGATGCTTTCCATCCACCTTGACGGCACCTTCTTCTGCACGCGCGAGGCGCTCAAGCTCATGATTCCGAAAAAGAGCGGCAAGATAATCAACATGGCCTCGATATGCGGGCTGACCGGCTGCGCTTCCGCGCCCCATTACTCGGCGGCAAAGGGGGGCATGCTCGGCTTCACCAGGGCAGTTGCACGCGAAGTGATAGGCTACGGCATCCACGTGAATGCCATTGCGCCGGGCTACATAGACACGCCGCTGCTCGAAGGGCTTGACAAGGCGTCCCTTGACTACGTTGTTTCGCAGATACCCCAGGGCAGGCTCGGCACGCCGCAGGAAATTTCCACGCTCGCCCTCTGGCTCGCTGGCGATGGCGGAGACTTCATGGTAGGCCAGGCGGTGAGCCCCAACGGCGGGCAAGTGATTTTCTAGGCAGGCGCCCTCCTTCCATTTTTCTGCCTTATCTGTTTTTCATTTTTTTGCCGTTCCCGCCCTGCTTTCATTGCCAGTTGGGCAATACCCCGCCGCTTGCGGCGGGGCCCAACTGGCAATATTTCGACCGAATGGCGATGATACCCCGTCCACTTTTTGCCACGGGCAAAAAGGGACCCCTTTTTCGCTGTTGCGAAAAAGTGGGCTGCTTGCAGCGGGGCGCGACCAGAACGGCGAACCGTTCTGGTGCGCAGCAGAACGTTGCGACGTTCTGCTTGCGCCTTCGGTCGAATTCATTCAGAATCAAGCTGCCTTATCCTTATCCGCAACTGTTTTTCCGGCGTCGAGCCGTGCTTTCTCGTCAGCGTTTCTCTTTATTCCCGCATATGTTGACGGCCAGACCGCCTCGCGCGCAACATCGTCGCTTTTGCCGCTTGCGCGAAGCTTCCTATATTCAGACATCCTGCTAACTTCGTTCTCTTCTGCCATAAAAATACCCCTGAATAAGCGATAATCCCCCAAAAAAAAGAAGAGAACGGCAAATCCGCAATTATATGCGCGCAACTGCATATAATAGGGTCAGTACGATTGCTGCGCGATGATTTTTGCAGGGTGCGCCCAGGCAACTAACGCGCCATCCCGGCCCTCTCATTGAGTTGAATCCGGCGCCTCGGCGCATCCCATCCCGCATCAACTGCTGAAAAATCTGCCGTCAGATTTTTTCAAAATCCACGAACCCCTGCCGCGGGTCGAGATTGACGAGCCTCACGCGGATTTTCTGCCCTACCCTCGCGCCTTTGACAAAATGGACGAGCCTTCCCTCGACAGGCGGGGCAAGCAGCCGCGCGTAAATCCCCTTTTCGGATGCGCCCGTGACAATCGCGTCGAAGGTCTCGCCCATTTTTCCTGCAAGGAGGGTCGCGGCTTCCGACTTTACCATGAACCTTTCCACCCTTTTCGCAGCCATCTCCCTGTCCGTGCATCTTGCCGCGGCCTCTGAAAGCTCCCTCTTGCCATAGGGCGAGCGCGCGCCCGCAAGGGCGGTTTTGATGAGCCTCTGGATTATCAAGTCAACATAGCGCCTGTTCGGCGCAGTGCCGTGCGTGTAATGCGTCACGGCCAGGCAGAAGTGCCCGATTGGCTTTTCCTTGTCGTGCAGCACATATTCGCCCGCGCCAATCATCTTGACGACTGCCAGCGACAGGTCCGGGAACCTTTCCGGGTCCACTGCCTTCTGCGCCGCCAGGAATTCCGAGAGCGCCTTTGCGGACGGCTTGCTTGGAAGCGCAAACCCCTTTCCCTTGGCAAGAAGCCTTATTCCCACCCAGTCCTTCGGCTCCCTCACCACGCGGTGTATCGAAGGCACGTTCCTTTTCTCCAAAAAGCCAGACATCACGCCGTTCGCGCCAATCATGAAATTCTCGATGATGTGCATCGCCCTGTTCTCTTCCACCACTGCCAGCCCCAGCACCTGGTCGTCCTTGATTACCGCGCGCGCTTCCATGGACTCCAGCTCAAGCGCGCCCATGTTCATCCTGTGCCTTTCCAGCCTCTGCGCGGCCTTGTCCTGCAGGAAAATCTGCTCTTCCATGCCCTCCACATCCGCAATCCTCCCCGGGATGGGGCCGGTGCCGTCAAGCCACGCAGCCACCTGCTCATAGACGAGCTTTGCCTTGTTCCTCACGATTGCGCGGTAAATCCCGCCCGGGCGCACCAATCCGTCCGGAAGCACGGCAAACTCGGCAACGACGGCGAGCCTGTCCTGCCCTTCGGGGAGCGAGGACATGTCCTTCGAGAGCCTGTCCGGCAGCATGGGGAACGTCTCGATGCCGGTGTAAACCGACGTGGTGTTCCCGCACGCGTGATTGTCCGAGGCGGAATCCTTCGGCGCGTAAACGTCAACGTCCGCGACCCCAACCTTTACGTGTATGACCCCGTCCGCGCCGGCTTCGCAGTACTCTATCTGGTCGAGGTCCATTGTGTCGTAATTGTCTATTGAAGACCAAAGAAGCCCGCGTGCGTCGCGCACATCCTTCCCCTCGCGGATGCTCACCCTGCTCTTGAGCGCATCCACCTCGCGCATCACGTGCGGGGGGAAATCCGCGACAAACCCGTACTTCTGCATCGCGTCGCGCGCGATTTTATGGAGGTCAATGTTCTCGAACCTGCGCGCCATCTTTTCCTGCGTGCGCCCCGAGCCCGCCTGCCGCCGGCCCGCGCCTTCACTTTGCATCGCGGACCCCCGCGTTTGCGGCTGTTCGAATCCGCCCCGGATGCGGCTTGGCTGCGCTGGCCTGCCGTATGTAAATTGCCCTGCCGGATTATCGCCGCCCTGCCGCCTTTGCCCGAACCCGCCGCGCTTCTGCGCGCCGGAATGCGAATGCCTCTTCCTTGAGTTTCCCATGGCACAAATGCGCCAGCCAGGATTAAATACCTGACGCTGGATTTTGCGGCCAAGCATAACATAATAAACAATTCCCGCAGTATCCTTGCATGGGAGAAACAAGCCACGTTCCAAAAAAGGTATTTTTCACGAAAGGGGTGGGCACGCACAAGGACAAGCTCACGTCGTTCGAGCTTGCGCTGCGCGATGCGGGGATTGCAAAATACAATCTCGTCACCGTGTCGTCTATCCTTCCGCCGTTCTGCGAAGTCATCCCCAAAAGCAAGGGGCAGCCGCTTCTCAACGACGGCGAAATCGTCTTCGTGGTGCTTTCAAGGAACGAGTCCAACGAGCACAACAGGCTCATCTCCGCATCGGTGGGCGCGGCAGTGCCCGCGGACCGCTCGCAGTACGGCTACCTCAGCGAATACCACTCGTTCGGCGAGACCGACGACAAGGCAGGCGACTACGCCGAGGACCTGGCGGCATCCATGCTCGCCTCCACGCTCGGCATAGAGTTCGACGTGAACCAGAGCTGGGACGAGAAGGAGACGCTTTTCAAGATGAGCGGGAAATTCGTGAAAACCACCCACATCACCCAGTCAATCGTGGTTGACAAGCAGGACGAATGGACGAGCGTGCTCGCCGCCGCGGTGTTCATACTTTCCGACCCCGATGAAAAGGACGCCCACGGCAACGGCAAGGCAAATGACAAGGATGGCAAAGCAGAAAACAAGGCGGTCAACGAAGCCAAGGCCGGCGACAACGGCAAGCCGGCGCCTTCCTCTGCGGAAAAGCAATGACTTTCCCGCGCCTGATTTTCCTTCAGCACTTTTTTTGGCAGGCATATTTCCACGGCGTAATGTAAAGCTAGCTTGACATAGCATTTTAAACTTATGTAAACAATACTTGACATGCACGAGGGCGCCTGCAAGACAAATTTCCAGGGAAATTTGCCTGCATTGGAAATTTATAGGATTTCCAATACAAAAGCGAAAGGCGCCGCAAATGTGCAAGGTGTTTGCTATGTTCGGAAAACCCGAATGGTTCGAGCGAAGGAAATACGGCGGCTGGGGCCTCATGCCGAAAACAAAGGAAGGCTGGCTCTACGTGCTGGCGATTGTCATCCCGTTCATCATTCTCCAGGAACTTTCCTTCCTGGCTGCGGATGCCCGCACAGCGCTGACTGCCGGATGGGCGCTCTTCATATGCTTTGACGTGCTTGACATGATGCTCCGCATGAAAAAGGACGAGCGCGAAACTCTCCACGAGGCAATTGCGGAAAGGAATGCCGCATGGGTGATGGTGACTGCGCTCGCGCTCGGAGCCATATATGAGGCAACGGCAAGCTCGCTTGCCGGGGCGCCTTACGTTGACCCGATTCTCGTGGCTGTGCTTTTCGCAGGCCTGGCGGCAAAGGCAATCACGAACTGGAAGCTTTCAAAGGAGAACTGACCAACATGAAAAACAGCGTGCAGGAACTCCGGAAGGCGCGCAATCTCACGCAGGAAGCGCTTGCGGAAAAGTGCGGCGTTTCGCGCCAGACGATAATCGCAATCGAGCAGGGGAGGTTCAACCCTTCACTGCCCCTTGCCTTTGCCATCACGCGCGCGCTCTTTGCAAAGAAAATCGAGGACGTGTTCGAAGGCTAGCCCGCCATCGCCATCATTCGTTTTCCTTTTCCCGCGCCGTCTCCGGGGTTTGCGCGTATTTTATGGTCCTTTCCACTTTTTTCGCGGCATTCTCCCTCTCGGTGCACCATGCCGCAAGCTCGGACAGCTCTGCCTTGCTGTAAGGGGTTGCGGTGTGCGCCGCCGCAGCCTTTACCAGCCTCTGGACAACCAGGTCCATATATTTCTGGTTTGGCGACGTCCCGATAAGATTGTCGGCATCGGCGATGCAGAAGTATTCAACCGGCTCCCTCTTGTCGAACAGCGCATATTCTCCTGGCCCCAGCAGCGCGGCAATTTCCCGCGACAAATCCGAAAACCCCCCGGGGTCTTCCTTCTTTTCCTTTGCCAGGAAATCCGAAAGCGCATGCGCGTCCGGGTCGGCTGGCAGCTGGAAGCCTTTTGCCCCTGCAAATTCCACCATGCCGTACCAGTCCTTCGGGATTACCACCACTTTGCGCATCGGCGATATTCGCGCGCCCTCCAGCAGGCCCATCATGCCCCTGTTCGCGCAAGCCATGAAATTCCCGATTATCAATTTTGCCCTGTCCGTCTCAACAATGCACAGGCCGAGCGTCTTGTCCGCCGCAACGGGCGCGCCGGCCATTTCAGCCCGATGTTTGCTGAGCCTTTCCGACGCTTCTTCCTGGAGCCTGAGCTGCTCGACGATTTCAGGCATCTCCTCGAACAGTTCCTGCGTTTCACTTACGCCCTGTCCGCCCTCCGCCTCATCCGCCTGGCGCCCCTGCCCGCCATCCGGGCCGGCGGCCCCGAGCAGCGCGCTCACGTCGCCCGACGCCATCTGCGCCCTGTTCCTCACGAATGCGCGGTAGATTTTCCCGAACCGCACATCCCCGGTCAGAAGCACGGCGAACTCCACCACTATCGCCAGCCTGTCGCAATCCGCCGGGAATGCCGACAGGTCGCCGGACAGCTGCTCGGGCAGCATGGGGAACGATTCCTTCCCCGGATAAACGGAAGTGGCATTCACCTGCGCGCGCTCGTCCAGTATGGAATCTTTCGGCGCAAATGCATCCACGTCGGCAATTGCCACTTTCACAAGTATTTCCCTGCGCTGCCCGCGCTCGCAGTATTCGAGCTGGTCCAGGTCATGCGAATAGTAGCTGTCAATGGACGACCAGAGAAGGTGCCTCAGGTCAGGCAGCGTGGCGCCGACTTTTTTCACCGTGAACCCGTCATGCGCATTTGCCTTCGCATTCACCACGAGGGAGAATTTGTTCTCAAAGCCGTACTTTTCCATGGTGTCCTGCGCAAGCATCTGGAGGTTGAGTTCAGGCATGCGCCTCGCGGCCTCTTCAGCCTCGAGAATCATCCTGCGCCGCGCGCGCTCGGCATATTTGGGGTTCCTGCGCGGCTTGGGCGCGCTCTCTTCCTGCGGCTTTCCGCGCGGGCGCGAGCGCCCCGGCGCCTTGGAATCGCTCCTCGAGCGCGCTTTCGCGCGCACCCTGTTGAATCGTGTCATGGTGGAATAGGCGCACGGGAGAGGATAAAAAGGCGACGGCTGGCGCGCAAAAAAAAAAACGCCGCCTATTTAAAGCTGGAAGACGGATTTCCCACCATGGGATACGCGCTCGAGGCGGAAAACCTCGGAAAAGTGTACGGGAAAAAAGTCGTCCTCTTCAACTTCTCGCTTAAGGTAAAGGAGGGCAGCATATTCGGGCTGCTGGGCCCGAACGGCGCGGGGAAAAGCACGTTCATACGGATTGTTTCTGGCCTTGAGGAGCAGGATGACGGCACGCTGGAGCTTCTCGGGGCAAAAGCGGGGAAAGCGAGCAGGCGGCAGCTCGGCGTCGCGCCTCAGGAAAATTCGGTCTATCCCCTTCTCACCTGCATGGAAAACCTCCTGTATTTCGGCTCGCTGTACGGCGTCACCGGCAAGGCCGCGCGGGCGCAGGCGGACAGCCTGCTTTCGCAGCTCGGGCTGCAGGATAAAAGGGACGTGGTCGCCGATTACCTGAGCGGCGGGATGAAACGGAGGCTCAGCCTCGCCTGCGCGCTCATGCACAGGCCAAAAATCATCATGCTTGACGAGCCCACCACCGGGCTTGACCCCGCAACAAGGATAAAGATGTGGGAGACTGTGCGCAAGGTCGTGCGGGACACTGGCGCCACGCTCATACTCACCACTCATTACATGGAGGAGGCCGAGGCGCTGTGCGGCAGGATAGCGTTTGTGAACGCCGGCCAGGTGGTGGCCGAGGGCACGCCGAACGAATTGAAGCGGCGCGTCGGGAAGGAAATCGGCAAGCTTTCAAGCGTGCCGGGCAATGCCGAAAACGTGGTCCGCATCATCAGGGAAATGGGTGGCATGGACAACGTGACCGCCACCGAGCACGGGGTGGTGGTCGAGTGCAAGGACATTGCCTCGCGGCTCCCGGAAATAGCAAAGGCGCTGGAAAAGCACGGCGAGACCGTGGTCGAGATGTCCGTTTCCCGCCCGTCGTTGGAGGACGTGTTCCTCAAGATGACCGGCCTGAAATTGCGCGAAGTTGGCAAGGCAGACGCGGTCAAGAAGAATTGGAGGGGTGAACAGAGTTGAACCTGTGGAGCGAAATCGGGAAGGACGGGCGGCAGTTCATGCGCGAGGGGCGCACGCTCATGCTCCTGGTAGCCGCGCCGCTGATTGTCCTCCTTACCATGGGAATGATTTTCTCGGGCGACTCCACGCTTGTCGGGAAAACCGCGATAGGCATATGCGACCTGGACGGCAGCAACGCATCCGCGCTTTTCGTGGCGGGGATAACGAACTCCAGCGAAATCGCGGACTACAGCCAGAATGCGGATTGCCGCGCCAGCATGGAACAGGACGTGCGCTCGGGCAAGCTCGCGGCAGGCCTCGTGATACCCGCCGGGTTCGGGTACGGGATGGAGCATGGCGACACCCAGAACATATCCATGCTGCTTGACAATTCCAAGTTCCAGGTCTCCCCCTCGATAGAGGCGGCGGTGCTGGCAAACATACAGGCGACCAACCAGCGCATAGGCGCGCAGTTCATACTTTCGGTGTGGGACAGGCTGGACGCGGCGAACGAAAAGCTCGGGACGATATACGCCGACATCAACGAAACGCGCGACAGGGCGAGCCAGATGAAATCCGACCTCCAGAAAACCGCGGACTCGCTCAGCGCCCTCGACATCGGCAGCGTGCGCGACGAGGTTCTGCTTGCGAACAGCACGGTTGCGCAGACCATGGTTTCGCTCGACACCGCGGAGGGCAACCTCACGAAAATAGAGTCCAACTTCGCGGACTACCAATCCACGCTCAACCAGACCGAGGCTGACCTGATTGGGATAGACGACACGATTGCAAACATAAGCGGCTATGTCCGCGACGCAAAGGGCGGGTTGAACTGCACCAACCCGGTGTTTTTCGCAGCCTGCGCCCCGCTCGATTCCCTCAACGCGAGCGTGGAATCCGCCCGCCAGTCCGTCGGGCAGCGCCTTGCCAAGGTAAGGAAGGCTGAAATTGACCTTGCCGCGGCAAACCTCACCATCCAGGAATTCAAGGCGAACATAGCAGCCGCAAAAATCGGGGCGAACGAATCCGTGGAAAGCATACGGCGCATGCAGGAGTTCGTGGGCCAGCTTGAAAGCAACAGGGCCGACTCGCTGCGGACGCTTTTGGAAGTTGACAAGTCCCTCGACGAGCTGGTTGGGAAGACATACGATTTGGAAGCGATAATCACGGACAGCCGGGGCCAGATAAGCAGCATAACCTCGCGCTCGCCGCAGTTTATCATTTCCCCCATGCTTGCCATGCCTGACTACATTTTCGGCAAGCGCCCGTTCTTCGAGTTCATGCTGCCCAGCGTCCTTCCACTCATACTCATGTTCGTCTCGCTCTTCCTCGCGTCCACCTCGCTCGTGAAGGAGAAGCACGGCGGCACGCTCGCGCGCGTCTATACCTCGCAGGTGAACAGGCTCGAATACGCAACGATAAAGGTGCTGAGCTATTCCGTCCTCCTGGTGCCGGTGGCGATATTGCTTGCGCTGATTGCGTCGTTGTTCTACAACATGTTCGCGCTGCCAGACCTTGGCACGTGGTTCTACGTCCTCCAGGCGCTCTCGCTCCTCATACTGGCATTCGTTTCCCTGGGGGTCGTGATTGCAATATACTCCGAATCCGAGGCAACCGCGTTCCTTGCATGCCTCGTGGTCGGGCTGCCCCTGCTGTTCCTGAGCGGGCTCCTGTTCCCGTTCGAGTTCATGCCGCCCCTGGTCTCGGCGTTCGGGCTCGTCTCCCCGCTCACTCAGGCGATAGTGGGCATGCAGTCCACTCTCCTCTACCACACGCCGCAGGCGGCAAGCTCGCTCGCGCTCCTTGCCTATGCGGTGTTCTTCACGCTGGTTGCCGCGCTGTCGCTGAAAAAATAAAGAAATATGCCGTGACGGAAAAGCGCGCACTATAAACAACAAGCGCACATTACCTTTGCAAAATCTGGTTCTTGCTTTTGCCGCAAGTGCACTTCTTCACCATCGAGCTGTATTTATGCCAGCAGTATCCGCAGCAGTACGATTTCATTTTTTCACCTAAGCTTACCAATGCTCCCTGACCCCTGTGCTTGCCATGCGAGAAGATAAACCACTTGCATTTCGCACCATAGCCGTATTAAGCAGCCTGCCGCTCGCTTCTCCAGCCGCGCGCAGCTTCCCGTCATCATCGAAAGCCCCAGCATGCGCGCCATTATCTGGTTGTACTGCTCAGGCTCTGCGGGCGTGGGCTTTCGCTTCGGCGCATCTGCCTCGCCTTTTTCCGTACGAATTGCCCTTGCCCATTATTTGTTCCACGTGGCATTCCAGTATGCCTGTACATCTGGCGAGAATGCCGAGATGCCGGCGTATTTGAGGCCGTAAGTTTCCTCAAGCATCAGGATGGTGTTGTAAATTATCATCCTTTCGCGCGAAGAGCCCGCCTTTATCTGGCCTGTTAGGACTGAAAGATATGAGATGAAATCATCCATCCCTAGCCCCGAGCGGTGCGAAACCATGGCAGTGTAGCCATTTTCCATCGCGCGCTTCATCACTTCAAGCGTGCCATAAACCGTGCCGTTCTGGTTGAGCTTTATCAAAACCGAGTTCGCAATCCCTCCCCTTATGCCCATGTTGAGGAGCGACTTGTTGGTGCAGAAAACGTCGTCACCCACAAGCTGTATCCGGTTGCCCATTGTTTTCGTGGAGTATTTCCAGCCCGCGTAATCATTCTGGGCGTGGATGTCCTCCATTGAAAGTATGGGGAATTCCTTCGCCATGCCTGCCCAGAAATCGCCCATCTGCGCAGGGGAGAGAAGCTGCCCGCACTCGAAATGGTATTTCCTTCCATGAGCCATCCCGTCGCTTTCATGCACCTCTTTCCCGAAAAATTCTGATGCCGCCGGGTCGACGGCAAGCACTATGTCCTTGCCGAACCTGTAGCCCGCCCTTTCCGCTGCCTCTTTTATGAACTTGAACGATTCGCGCGCGGTTGCGAACGGATTCGCATAGCCGCCCTCGTCGCCGATTGATATTGGCAGCTGCCTTTCTTTCAGCATCTTGCCCATCATTTTCCAGGTGCCGACGCCCATTTCCATTGCCTGCGCGGCATTTTCCGCGCCGACGGGGCCAATCATCAGCTCCTGCCCTGGAAAAGCGCCTTTCGCCTGCGCCGCATGCTTGCCCGCATTGAATACGTTCATGAACGGGACAGGAATGGAGAATGAGAATGGCGCGCCAACCTCCCGGTTCAGATAATCGAAAAGGGTCTCGCCCATTGCGTCAGCCCTCATGCGCGCGTATGCCGCCGAGAGGGGCAGTATGGCGTTTGCGCCAATCTTTGAGAAGTTTCCGGTGTCGTCCGCGCTCGCCAGGATGCGGTCAAACTCCCCCTGCGTCGTGGCAAGCGTGATCTTCCCCTCGACAAGCGGCGCGAGGATTTCCTTTATGTTTCTAACCGCGGTCTTTACGCCCTTGCCGTCGAAACGCTTGCCGCCGTCAAGAAGCTCCAATGCCTCGCGCGTTCCGGTGGATGCGCCCGAATCTACAGTGAAGAAGAAGGGTTTTCCGTCGGAGCGGATGATGCCCCCGAATACGGTTGGATTGCTGCGGGAATTGTAGCCTGTCCCCGCGACCACTTTCTTGATTTTCATATCTGCCAGTGCGACTACCATCCCATCACCGGCATTTTTATGGTCAAAAGGAGTAAAAAGGGAGGCGGCTATTCGCGCTAAGCCAGAACCCTTCCCAGGACAAAGAAGCAGATTGCGCCCACCAATGCTGAAAACGGTATGGTGATTATCCAGGCAAGGGCTATGTTCCTGCTCAATCCCCACCGCACGCTCCGCGCGCCCTTTGTTGCCCCGACGCCCATTATCCCGCCGGCTATTGCGTGCGTGGTGCTGACCGGAATGCCGAAGTGCGCCATGCCCACCAGCACCACCCCTCCGGCTGTTTCCGCGCAAAAGCCCTGGTAGGGCCGAAGCTGGGTGATTTTGTGCGCCATTGTTTTCACGATTCTCCAGCCGCCCAGAGCCGTCCCCAGGCTGATTGAAAGCTGGCACGCCACAATCACCCAAAGCGGGACGTCGAAGCTTTTCAGGAATCCGCCCACCACCAAGAGGATGGTGATTATGCCCATTGTTTTCTGCGCGTCGTTGGTGCCGTGCGTGACCGAATAGAAAAAGGCGGAGAATATCTGGAGCTTGCGGAACCACGCGTTTATTTTTGCAGGCGCGCTTTTCCGGAACGCCCTCATCACCGTGAGCGCGAGCAGCAGCGAGGCAACGAAACCCAGGAGGGGCGACACCACCATGAAAATCAACACCTTGGCAATGCCGTCCGCAATCAGGAAAGACGGGCCAACCGAGGCAAGCGCGGCGCCAATGAGTCCGCCAATGAGCGCGTGGCTGGAAGAAACCGGGATGCCGAAGTACCAGGTGATGATATCCCATATTATGGCGCCGACCAAGGCTGAAAGTATGATGATAATGAACTCCTGCTGCGGCACCACGCCCTGGATTCCAACGCTGTCTATGATGCCCGTGCCTATGGTGGCTGCAATTGCCGTCCCGAAAAAGATGGGGCCTATCATGTTCCCGAACGCGGCCATGGTGACTGCCTGCCCCGGCGTCATCACCCTGGTGGCAACTACAGTGGAGATGGCATTCGCGCTGTCATGGAAGCCGTTCAGGAAATCGAACACCAACGCCAGGGCGATGGTCAGGATGAGAAGTTCAATCATGGTCAAACCTGCGCGCGTTTCATCATCATGCCGGATTATGCATCATGCCTGGCTCTGGAGGCATGCCCGCCCATAGCTGGCCCTAAGAGTGCTTCATCACGATGTCGGATATGTAATGCGCGGTCTTGTCAGCCTTGTCAACGGCATTCTCCAGGCAATCCAGTATCTCCTTCTCCTTGAGCACCTCGATGGCGTCCTTTTTGGTGAACAGCTCCGCAAGCGCCTGCGCATACACTTCATCCGCCTTGATTTCCAGGCTCTTGATTTCCGCGAAATGGCCCGAAACCTTGTCATACGTCTTCGCGCTGTTGATGGCAAAAACCGCGCTTTGGAGCTCCTTTGTCTGCCTTGCGAGTATGGAAGCCAGCTTTGCCATTGCCGGCGTCGGCTTCTCTATCTTGTATATCAGGAGCAGGTGCGCGGCATGGTCGGTCAAATCAAGCACGTCGTCAAGCGAGGATGCCAGCGAGGAAATGTCGCTGTGGTCAATCGGGACGATGAAGGTCTTGTTCAGGGCGACGTAGATGTCGCGCATCAGCAGGTCGCCTTCGTTTTCAAGCTCCCTTATTTTTGCGGCCCTTGCCGGAACGCCGCGGAAGTCGCTGAACAGCGCAGACAGCTCCTGCGAGGCATCGTGCGCGAGCTTTGCCTGGTTTTCCATAAGCTCGAAAAAAAGCGTGTCCTGAGGCACAAAAAAATTCCTGAGCTTTGTCAAAGGCATCCCTAAAACCTCCCGTCTTCCCGGTTCCCGCACTCTTCCTCAAATGGGCGGGATATCTTTAAGAATGTTGATTTTGGCGCGCGCGGGCTGCGGGCTTTCTTGGCCAGGCGCCTGCGTTGGCGTTTTCAGCCGGCCTTTCCGAAGAACAGCGGCGCAGGCCTATTCCTCCCAGCCCGCATTGCCCTCGCCCCGCTCAAATGTCACGTTCTCGGCGTTGAGGTGCAGCGTCAGGTTTTTCACCGTGCCATTTTCCGCGCCAAACTCGAACGGGTTGCTCGTGAACATCATGTCGTCCGTCGGCGTGCCCGGGTGCGCGAACCTGTTCCCGCCAATCGGCACCAACGGGAGCCTGATTTTTGCGGGCCCAAGCGTGGCAGTAAGGTTCCCGTTCTCCTCAGCCACAACCATGGCCCCGTATCCCACGTTGGCATAATTTCCCGCATATGCGGAAAGCTTGAGCGCGGGAACGGCGGGGACCGGGCTGGCCTTTGTTGACTCCGCCGCCTTTTCCGCCTTGAATGCTTCCAGCATTGGCGTGGACAGGTCCGCAGTGCCATCGCCGAAGTACATGGCATAGAACTGCGAGGTGAGCGCATCAGAAAGGCTGGACTCCACGTTGTTGGTGAGTATCACAATTCCCGCCTTCTCCTTGGGCAGGAATGAAACCGAGGTGTGGTATCCGCCTATTGCGCCGCTGTGCGCAACTACGGGGCCGAAATTGGTTTCCTGGTAGAGCCAGCCCTGCGCATAGAACCCCGCGTTTTCCATGTTGTTGCTGAACGGCGTTTTGGGCGAGTGCACGTAATTGAGGTTTGCGGCGGTGAGAAGCCGCTTTCCGTTGTAAGTGCCGTTGCCCATCTGGAAAATGAGCCACTTGGACATGTCGGCGGCGTTCGAATTCACGCCTCCTGCGCCCGGCTCCCAGTATGCCATGCGCATTATTGTCGAGTCCCATGCGACCTGCTCGGGCGAAAGCGAGCCGTCAGTCGAGCGCGCGTACGCGTACGGAGTGGCGATATCCTTTGCCGCCATGAGCGAATCGTAGTCCGCCGAGCTATTTTCCATCCCCAGCGGCGCAAATATCTGCTCCTTCAGGTTTTCTCCCCAGCTCTTGCCGGTGATTTTCTCGATTATCAATGAAGGCAGGGAATAGACCGTGTTCTGGTATGCATACGTTGAGCGGAAGCTTGTGGCGGGCTGCGCGTAGCGGAGCGCGTGCGCCATGTAGCTGCTGTTGTACCCGATATACATCAACTCGTCGCCCCAGTGGTCGGAAAGCCCGCTCCGGTGCGCCAATGCATCGGTCACCGTCATCTCGTTGGCCACCCATGAATCATTCATCTGGAAATCCGGCATGTACTGCTTTATCTTGCCGTCCCATTCCATCGCGCCCTTCTCCACTTCCATTGCCACCAGCGTGGAGGCGAATGCCTTGGATGTCGAACCGATTGAGAAAACGGTTCCGGGCGTCACGGGCTCGCCTCCCGCCGACTTTGCGCCGTATCCCTTCAGGAGGAGCACCTTGTCCCCCTTCACGATTGCGACTGACATGCCCGTCACATTCCAGCCCTTGCGCGCCTTCTCCGCGTAAGCATCGAAATTCTCCACCACGCGCGCAAGTTCCGCATCGGTGGGCGGGTGGATTGCCCCTGCCGCTTGTGCATTCTGCCCCTGTGCAGAAGCCAAATTCCGCTTTATCCCGTCGTACCAGCTCCGGTTGAAACCGATTCCGGCGCAGTGCCCCTCTGTCTGGCATGAAATTGATGAGCACTCTGCGCACGGCGGGCACACCACGCACTGCGATGGGCAGGTGTCGGGCGAATAGCTCGAACAAGCCGCGCCCTGCACCCCCGCCGCAGAATGGGCCGAAGGCACAGAGGGAACAGATGGCGCCGAAGGCGCAGCCGGGAACTGCGGAATCCCATTGCTTGCCTTCTGCCCAGTGCATCCGAAAACAAGCATCAGGCACATCAAAACGGAGAAAACGGCAATTGCGCGCAAACTAGACATCAACACACCCCGCACGCGGTACGTGCGCAACCTCTATAAATGGTGAGGGCGGGCTGAATGCGCAAAAGGAGCGGCTTATGGCTTATATCCAGCGCCGCACTTTTTTCTTGTACTTCCTGTACTTTTCCCCGAATATTTTTTCGAGCTTCCGCTCTTCATTTGGAATGAACAACGCTCCGATTATCATTGCAAACATGGCGGGAAATGCAAACGCGGCCAGCGTTCCCAGCATTACGGCAACGCCCAACAATATGGCTGCCATCCCAAGATACATGGGGTTGCGGCTGATGCTAAAAGGGCCCTCTGTCACGAGCGCCGTGGGCATCTCGTAAGGCGATAGCGTTGTTTTTCCCTTTAAGAACAGCGCGCGGCTCCAGAACGCCATTGCCAACCCCAAGCCGATGATTATTGCCCCGAAATAAGTGTATGGGGCATAAATGACGGCCTGGGTGGGAAATGCGAAACTCAGCCAAATGGATAGGAGCAGCAGGATTATGAAATAGGTTTGCCCGTCTGCCATGGCGCTTATGCGCGCGAAAGGCGTAAAAAGCCGTGCGGAAGGGGGGCCCATCGCCCTAATCCCAATCTTCGCAGCTCGACCGTTCCGATTCTTCCTGCTTTTTGCTGTCAGCCATGGCGGCTTCGGCAGCCTCTTCCATTGCCAGCTCTTCCAATGCCTTGGCCTTCTTTTTCTCGGGTTCCTTGTCAGGTTTCATGCCATTCACCGCTAATATACTGGTTGCGCTTGTGAGCGCAAGACGTAAAAAAGCCACTGGAAGCACCGGCACCCTGCCCTACGAATCTTTAAATGCTGATTTTACGCCGTTTTTTGCATGGAGAAAATACGATTGAAGCTCACAAAAGCCGAAGAGGATTTTGTTAACAGCCGCATACGCTCTGGCGGGGCGGAAACACCCGGCGAAGTGATCCGGCAGTCCATTCTTTGGCTGAAATGGAGCGATGAACATGAGGATTGGTGCCAATACAAAAGAGAGGCAGCGGGCAGACCAAACCCCTGTATTTCCATTAAGTCCAGGATTGGTAGAAAGGCTTAAATATATGGTATGGCATACCATATATGCCTGGTTGAAACAGGCGGAGCTGGTGCCAAGAAGATGATGCAATGCACGACGTGCTGAAAAAATATGAAAAATGGCTTTCGAACGGCGACAGGATAGTCGTCGAAATCATCAACAGCGGGGATGCAAAATACAAGGGCGGAATCATGTACACGTTCCGCTGCATTGATGAAAACAAGGAAACAGTTTTTGCCGTGGAAAACTCGCATGGAAAGCCGCACATCCACGCAAAAGGAAGGACAGTTGAAGTTGATTTTGAAAATTGGAAAATGGCACTTGCCGCATTCGATGAATTGCTGGAAGCGCACAAGAAAAAGATGGTTTCATGGTAAAAATAGTAATCAAGAGCTGGCCCGAAATAGTCAAGGAGACAATAAGGGATGTCGAGGCCAGGATTCCCCAGAAAGAGGATAAGATAATTTACATTGAAAGCCTTGACGACGCGCGCAAACTCTTCACGCCCGAGCGGATAAAATTCCTCTCCACTGTGAGAAAGGAAAGCCCGGATTCCCTTTACGCACTTGCCAAGCTCCTGAAAAAGGACTTCAAGACAATCTCCACTGACGCGCGCATGCTCTCCAATGCGGGCATCCTGACGCTTGTTAGCCACAAAGTTGGCAAAAGGACCAAGGTGCGCCCGGTCTTCACAGGCAACGAAATCAACCTGGCCATTGCGGTTTAGTCTGCCTGCCGCTAATTTTTTTCGCCAATATTCCACCGGCACCCTGCCCTACGAATCTTTAAATGCTGATTTTACGCCGTTTTTTGCATATCAAAAATACGATTGAAGCTCACATCTCTTTTTAAGCATTTCTGTACATAAAAAGCCACATATATATTTAGGGGATTAAATGACATCATCACAAAAACAGTTAATCAACGCTAGCGGGCGCCTCATTTCCCCGCGCGAAAGATTCATTGCCGACCTAAAAAACCCGGCAATAATGGACGTGCAGATCCCCCGTGCCGAAATCCGCGCGGCGGCAGAAAGCATTTCCTGCCTCAAGCCCCTTATCGATACCACGGACACAGAAAGGAAGATCATTGCCCACTTTGCCGTGCTTGGCATGGAAAACCACTGGAAAGACATGATAGAAGATCTGGACAAGCTGAAAAGCGGGGAATGGAAGCTTCGAAACCTGAAGACTGGCCAGCTTGAGAAAGCCACGAAAGAGAAGATAATCGAGATATACACCGATTACGAAGCCTCGAAAAGGAAGGCATTTTGCACCTGCATAGGGAACGAATGCGAAAAGAGCGTGGGAAACAGCATGAAGAACCGCAGTCTCCAGATGATATTTGAAGAGAATGGGATGGACTTCCTTGCGGCTGCCAAAACGGCTATTGACGCCAAGAAAGGGCGGATAAACGCGCTTGATGTGGGCTGTGGAGACGGAACCGCGCTTTACGAACTCAAGCGCGGGCTTGGGGACAAGATAGTGACGCGCGGACTTTCCCTTTTTCAGGAGACTCAGGCGCCTCTTGATTATTCCTACCATCTGAGCGCCGAGATGATGCCCGACTTTTTCAAGGGCAAATTCGACCTTGCGCTGTCCAACAAGACAATCCAGTACACCGCCCTTCCCCACCTTGTGCTTGCCAATATTGCCGAAAGCCTTGCAAGCAAGGGCAAGGCAATGGTGGGGTGGATGGAAGGGCAGTTCGACACGATGTACAAAACCGGCGTGAGCGCAAGCGGGATATACGAGTATTACTCGCGATTGCTAACGAATTCCATCAGCGGGACAAAGGCAAGGGCAATCAGGAAAGGCCGCGTTGTGGAAGGCGAGCTTCTTCTCCACGGGTCGCAATACGACAAGGCACGCTCAATCGCGCGCGCACTCTCCTACCACGACATCAACTGCTTGACCGCGCTTGCCTACTGCGCAGAGCTTTCGATAATCAATGCGATGCCCGAGTACAGGCTGACTGTGGAGAAATACGCGGGCGAGCTTCTTGGCGAGCTGCCCGAGATAATCACGATAGAGCGGGTTTAGCGCGCGGAAGAAGCAAAAAGGGGTGCAGTTTTGCAGGGCAAAACTGCCGTGGCAAAATGCACATGGTCAAAGCGGAGTGGATTGAGACATGCGAATTCGGAGTATAAAAATAGGTTAAGCGCGCGCAATAAAACAGCTAGGCCCATCTTTTCCAAATTCATCCGCAAAAAACACGAATTTGCCGCCGTTTATTAGTTGCTCCCATGCGCCAGAAACATTTGTTGTGCCGGCCTCGATTATGATTATTGGAATCCCGAGGGCGCGCATGCGCCCGTTCAGGTGCGAGGCGAATTCGCGCTGGATATCGTAAACATAGAGGACGATTGCGCCTGCATTCGAATACGCTTCAAGCGGGATGTCTGCAATGGACCGTATTCGGTCTATACTTGCGAGGAAAAGATAACCTTTGTTGGAGCGGTTATGCGCTATGAATCCCTGGTTCCTGGCGAATTCCTCCGTATCAATTCCGAAAGGCGCGGATTGCCACAACACCGTCTTATCCGTGACTGCTGCAGCTGTCCCGACAACATTATTGCCAAAGTAGAATATTGATTTGGCATCCACGGCGGGCGGCTGTACGCCCTGTATGGGGTGCTGCTCCCATTGGACATACGTCCAGGTGTCCTTGCCAGAGATGTTGCTGCGCACCGCCTCAAGCGAGCACGGCCCGCCAAGCTGCACCAGCCCGGAGGCGCATTTGTCAAACCCGTAAAGCACATGGTCTTTGCAGGGGTAATTGAATCTCTCTTCGGAAATATGCATGCCATTGGATCGGTCTGGATTGTAGAACCCGTAGCTGTATTGGACGAGCATCTGGCCGTTGATTTTCCCAAGGAAATTTACCGATGTTTTGGGCCCGGGAAGGGATGACTTGAAATCGAGATACGCCTGCATCAGAAGCATGCCGAAATCCTCGGTTATGCCCTTGAACTCCTTGAATGCAATCACATCGCGGTGGAATTGGCTTGCCAGCACCCTTTTCACCGCATAAAGGAACTGTGTCCTGTCATAGGCTACACCGCTGAAGCCCAGCCCCATGCTCGTGCCCCAGGGGTCATCGGCGCGCACATAGACGGAAGGGGACGCAAAGCCATTCTTGGGAAACCGATAATATTCCGAAAGCAGCGCATCCTCCTCGCTTGGCTTGAACGGGGTTTCGCAAACAAGTTTCAGGGCCTTTTCCCCCCTTTCGCCGCGCGCGCCCGAGCGGCCTATGAATTCGTTGAAAAACGCCCGTGTGAACGCGCTGTTCGGGGCGTAATTGAAGCCGGACTTGACCGCATTTTCCCTGGCGTTCCGCACGCCCATTGTCTTCTTGTTGGGGCTTCCATCGCCAATGGTTTTGTCTGCAAGCATATAAACGGAAAATGGGGTAATAAGTGTTTAAAAACCTATAACTGTGGCAAACGCGCGAGGGGGCTGCCGCCTTTTTCCTTACCCCTAGTTGGCGGTGGGGTGGCGGAAATCGGCGCACATCGCAGGCATGAATACGGCTGCGCTGCCGTTGCCACCGCCAATCTTTTACGTCTTTTCGCCCCAATCTAACCTGGAGGTGCCCCTCATGCCTAGTTCTTCCGAAAAAGGCGTGTTTCCCTACTCTTTCGGCTGGCTGCCTGATTTGCCCGACGCGCGCGACTACACCAAAGACACGCCCGCAGTCCAAAAACTCCTTAAATCCCCCTCCAGCGTGCCAAAAACCGTGGATTTGCGCGCCTTCTGCCCGCCAATCTGCAACCAGGGGCAAATTGGCTCCTGCACCGCAAACGCCGCAGCCGCGCTCCTGGAATACAACCTCAGGCGCGCGCAAGGAAAGGATACGCCAACCTCGCGCATGTTCATCTACAAGTGCACGCGCGACCTGATGATGGCAAAGGGCGACTCGGGCGCATACATACGCACCACAATGGGCAGCCTCGCGCTTTTCGGCGCGCCCCCTGAAAAATACTGGGGCTACGATGAGGACATCGACCGCGCCCCGCCCGCGTTCTGCTACTCCTTCGCGCAGAATTACCAGGCCATCTCGTACTTCCGCTTGGATGAAAAGAGCGTTGGAATCCCTGTGAAAGACAAAAGCGCGATATTAACCGAGATAAAAAGCACTCTCGCGCAGGAATTGCCGGTGATGTTCGGTTTCCAAGTTTACGAATCAATACGCGACGCGAACGATGGCAAGATTCCATATCCCGCGCGCGGTGAAAAAGTAATCGGCGGGCACGCGGTTCTTTGCGTTGGGTATGATGACAATTTAGCAATTGGCGCGAGTACGGGCGCGTTCCTCATCCGCAACAGCTGGGGCGAGGCGTGGGGCGAGAAAGGGTACGGCTGGCTGCCGTATGATTACCTGCTTGCGGGATTGGCGCAGGATTGGTGGGCGCTGGTGAAAGCGGAGTGGATGAATACTGAGGAGTTTGGAGTATAAGGAAGCGGTGAGGTCAGGGGTTTAAATTTTGTTATTTTATGAATCAGGAGCAGGTTGTATGTCAGACTACAAAAGACAGCATTACGTTCCTAGATTCTACTTACGGTTATTTTCGAGTGACAGAAATTTTATTTATGGCTTTAATATAAAACAGAACAAATTTTTTCACGGACCCATACAAACAGCTTGCGCTGACCCATATTTTTATAGTAAAGATAGTGAAATAGAAAAATCGTTGGGTCCTTTAGAAGCAAAAGTTTCAGAATTAATAAGTAGGGTTATCACTACTAAAACACTTCCTACTACTCTAGAAGATCGATTTTTTGTATATAGTTTTATGATGCTACAACACGGAAGAACTGCTGCTGCAAAAGATTCTGCAAAAGAAATGACAGCCAAACAATCAGAAATGATTACTACTGCATTCAAGACTACGGATTTTAAACTCGTTTGGGGCGCAGATCATCTATATTCGATGTTAGTAGCATTTACAGCTACGCCGCTAATAATTGATTTAACACCCGTATTATTGATTAATAATACTAAGAAACGTTTTATTACCAGTGATAATCCAGTAGTTTTACACAACACCTGTTTTAATGCAATAAAAACGCATGGAACAAAGGGGTATCAGTCGCGTGGTCTTCAGATATTTTGGCCAGTTTCTTCATCACTCGCTATTATGTTTTATGATCCAGAATGTTATACTGTGCTGAATTCAAATGGAAAGGAGGTTGAAGTAAACTCAGAAAAAGATATACTTGCTCTAAACGCACTTCAATATCTATATTGCAGGGAAACCGTTATTTTTGAGAGTAATGAAGATGAGGATCAAATAAACTGGATGAATGACGTAGTTAAACCTTTACGAAAAGAGAAAACACAGGTTAGAAAAAAATATCCTCATCCATTCAAACCAAACTCCGAAATCCATCATTTTTATGATCAAAATTTAGATTTTGATTTGCAACTTAGCTTTATAGATGTTAAAAAAGGAGCGTTATCAGGAGTTAGAAACAAAGAGAACATAGAGAAATTTAATGATTTTTTTAATCGAATTATGGAACATAATAAGAAAAAGTCTTGATTGTTCAGAAATAGAAAGAAGACTGATAAAGGTTTGGGTTGAAATCAAATCGTATGGTTTTTAGATTATCAAAACTATCACTTTTTGAGCATCCATTTTTGGGTAATCTGGTACTCAATTTTTCTAATCAAACTATTAATGAGACAGCAGTTGCGCCGTTTACAACTTTAATAATAGGTCCAAATGGAACTGGGAAAAGTCAAATTCTTAGGGCAATTGCAGATATTTTTAGGGAAATCTCCCAAGAAATGAATAATAAACGACAGAAACGTCTCATTTATGGATATAATCTTGAATTTGTCGTAGATGGAGTTACATATTGCGTTGATAATCGTTTCCTTTTTGATTCAGATCTGGACTCAGTTAACACCAAAATCAGGGAGCATAACAACACTTATCCGTATTGGCCCCACATCGAAGAGATTAATAATCCTAAAGAATTTTTCAGTTTTAGGTTAAGAGAGAACGACTCAGAATATACTAGATTTGAACCAAAGGAGCTGGCGCATACTATAAAAAACACAAATGGAAGAATATATATCTTGAGTTGTGTTGGTGCACGAACTCATCTTGTGTTTGTTAATGGCCAACGTGCTCAGCTTTCTAATATAAAACTTCCAATAAAAATTTTAGCAGCATCGTTTATGTTAAATGATAAGTTTCTATTTTCAAAAGAAGCAGGTAAAGAAAAATCTGACATTTATCACTATCTTGGTATTCGTAGTACCCGAGGCTCAGCGAGTACACGAACATATATACGGAGGGTGGTTGAGAACATTATCGCGGCATCAGATGATGTTATCTTCCTTCAAAATCTAAACGAAATGCTACATTTCTTGGAGTTTAAGAAATCGTTCAGAATACTGCTTAATTTACGTTTTAAGAAGATATTTTTCAACAATAAAGTAAACGAAGGTACGTTTAGATCGTTCTTTGAAGATTGGAAAACGAGCCGACCTAGAAGAAAAACCATGCCTTTTAGTGTAAATTATTTTAAAACACTTTCTAAAAATGAAGTCGAAGAACTCGTCGATTTTGTCAATGGCACAGTTGGGCCAAGAATATCAATGGTCGGGCACGCATCCTATTATGATTATGATTTGTTGGACCATAAAAATATTGATGCAAAAAAATCAAAAAACGAATTTGAGTTAATAAAAAAATTAATGAAATTGGATTTGGTTTCATATCCACAAATAATGTTAAAGAAAGAAAAGGCATTTGATCTCGAAGAAAGCAGCTCGGGCGAATATCATCTTATTGCTACACTTACGAGCATTATGGCAAATATTTCTAATAAATCCTTAATATTAATAGACGAACCTGAAATCAGTTTCCACCCTAATTGGCAGATGAATTACATAACTATCATGAAAAAAATATTCAAAAACCATGCAGATTGCCATTTTGTTATCGCAACTCATTCACATTTTATGGTTTCTGATCTGCAAAAAGAGAGTTCATCAATAGTCGTCTTGAACCGAAACCATCTGAATAAAATTCTATCAAAAACATATGGTGAAAATACATTTGGATGGACTGCGGAAGATATTTTGTACAACGTTTTTGATGTCCCTACAGTTAGAAATTACTATCTTGCCGAAAAGGTTGGCAAGATATTGGATATGATTGGCGAGAGAGAACAGAACGTGGAAAAAATAAAAAAAGCAGTATCCGAGCTAAAAGAAATTCATTTAAATCTCAAAGATATAGATCCGATGAAAGAGATTATAACGAAACTGATTGAGAGGTATGGTTAAGATGCCATTGATAACACAGTCATATATTTTTACTAGTGATGAATTGCAGTTAACCACCAATATTGTTGATGGGGGCGATTGGAGTAAAACAGCATTTAAAACTATAAAAGAGAAAATAAAAAATCACCTAATGACTGAACAAAATGGCACGTGCCCTTATTGTAGATTAAGAATATCTCAAGCTACCAGTTATTTGCCAATCGAACACATTGTGCCTAAAACCAAACACCCAGTGTTTATGTTTGAACCAAAAAATCTGGCAGTTGCATGCGAGGTATGTAATACTGAAAAAGGTGATGCGGAGGTGTTAGTAGATCCTCTAGTTACCATTTATCCTACAAGCGGGCAGCATTTTCTAATTATACATCCACATTTTGATAATTATGATGAACATATATGCGTTGATGATATTTTTCTAAAACCAATAACTAAAAAAGGCGAAAAGACAATTAAAATCTGTAATCTTTGCCGACCCAAAGTTGCTGAAGAGAACGCCAGAGACAAACAAATCATCAAACAAAGTCACATTCATAGCTTATCACTTAGATTGGCAAAAGAAAACGACCCCAACATACAAAAACAAATTCTTGATTTTCTTTAGATACTGGATGAAATGTTTTCGAAATATACTACAATAATGTGTTAGCGTTTTTTTATCCTACCAATTCTGTCAAGCTCGTTTCTCAAATTCAGCAGCTTCTGCCCTGTGCTAGAAATAGTCGTGCCAGCAGACGAAATTATCCCGATGCCCTTGAAAAAGTCGCGGACGGCGCCCATTCAAACCACCCAAGAAAGATAGGGGAAGAAAGGCGTAAAAGGGTAACGGAAACGGCGTAAAGGCGGGTGGAGACGCGGGAAATGGTGTGCAAATAAGAAATTCATTCTGAATCCTGAAGCTTCAGAATATCTTTCAAAATGATGTTGATTGAAGCAATGTCTTTATCGTCAAGCTGCCCGATTTTTTCAACGAGCCTGTTTTTATCCAATGCACGGATTTGGAAAACTAGCGCAATTCCGTCCTCTTTGAGATTGTTTTTTGCAGAGGGGGAGATGCGAAGCGTGAATTTGAACCGCTCGGAAGTCAACTCACCTGTCATTGGAACTGCAACGATCAAATCCGCCTGCCCGATATCGGCGAGGACGATGGCGGGGCGCCGCCCTTCTTGTTCATGCCCCATTCCTTTTGGCAGGTTTGCCCACCAAATCTCCCCTCTAAGCGGATGATGCATTTTTTCGCCTCAGGCCCCTTCCCATCGCTTGAACTCATCTTTCATTTTCTTGAGTTCCTCCTGCGTCGGTTTATAGACTAAGGCTTTTGCACGGTTTATGCCTTGAACAAACTGCGTTTCCGAAAAGAATGGCTTAGCGTCCTTTGTCTTTAATGTGGCTACCTTCGCATCATTGCCACACTGTTTGAAGAAAAAGGCGTAGGCTGCGGCAATTTCAAGCACGGCGGGGTCAGGAGTTTGCCCCATCTCTCGTTTATATTCTTCCAATATTTCGTGCTCTTTCTCAGATAATTTTTCGCCGCCGGAAAGAGCTTCGAACTCTTTTTGGTGCTCGTACAAGTCGTCAGTAAGCTTGGGCGAATAGGTACCGCGGACATAGAAATTGAAGGGATATTCCATTTTCATTCCCATGGAGGCTAGAAGATAAACTGTCTTCTGGACAATCAGCTTGGATTGGAAGCTAGTCAGTTTTGGCTTTATGTCCAGTTCCTTCAGGCAAGCAATTACTTTCTCCCAATTTCCCATGTCCATCCCTCCCTTTTTCCCATTTTTGCAGCCAGGTCGCTAGGGCTGCAAAATCGGCTCTTCCTTGCGCCGTGATTCCGTATCCTGTTTCCTCAAATTTGAACAGCTCTACTTTCTGCTCGCGAATGTACCCCATGCTTGCCAGTATCTTCAGGTTGGAATAAAGCACGCCATCATTCAGCCCAAGCAACGCCTTGAGCTCCCTGAAGGTGGCAATCTCGGCTGGTGGCAAATCGCTCAAGGCAGATAAAATGAGAAGACGCGGAAGCAAAAATAGCTTCTGGTTTATCACCTTGGACTCTGCCGCCAGTTCCAGCAGGGTAGGGCACATGGTACTTGTATTGGAGGGGAACCTTTATAAATATGCTTAAACAGATTATATCAAAGTTCTTTGCCAAGGAGCAAAGTCCGAGACAGGTCCGAGGTGAATAACAATGGACAGGTACCGCAGCGGCAGGATTGCCGAGGGAAAAGTAGCACGAGACATGGCTGACAAGGGGTTCGGGAACATCCGGCAGAGCGCCGGCAGCCGAGGCCCGGCAGACCTTTACGCGAAAAAAGACGGCGTGAAGTATTACGTTCAAGTGAAGAGCAACAGCGCGCGGCTGGACAGCGAAGGCCGCCGCGACCTGAGGCAGCTCGCGCGCGACCGCGGCGGGGTGGCGGTGTCAGTCCACCGCGAAGAAGGGAAAAACCGCTGGCAGTTCCTCGGGAACTGGAGCAGGAGGCGATGACATGGCAGTTGACGCAGTATTTCATTTCATAGCCTCAAACCCTGCCACAGCACTTATTTGCGGCGGGATACTCCTACTAGTGGCAAACCCAGTAACCAAAGCAATAAGCCCTGCAATGGATTATAGCGGGCTTGGTGTGCTGCTTCTGGGCTTGGGCGTGGTGCTCCACTTGCTATGGATGTTCAAGGATAGAATTTAGGAGGTGGAAGCATGGAAGAATGGCAACAAACGGTAGTAATAGCAGTGATTGCACTCTTTATAGGGGACATAATACACCCGATCGGAATAGTCAACGCACTTGCTAACCCTCCTTACCTTAGCGTGCAAGGCGACGGGAGCGCATTAACCGTTGTCCTTAGGAACAGGGGAGACGTAGCAACACAGATGATGTATAGAGTTACAGCGGATTCAGAAAGCATCCATTTCGCCCCTTCAAATGATACAACTGATACTGTGAGCGTTCATGATGAACGGGTAAAGGACTTTATAGCCAGCATAGATGGGCCGGATGGGAGCTACACGTATGTTGTGCATGCATATGTCAACAGCACCCATGGTTGGGATGAAGTCGCCAATGAGACGCGAACACTCCCAAAGAAGGCGTAGCTATGGACGAGCCAAAGCTAAAGAAAATTGTCTTCAATGATACCCAGTACATGGCTACTTCAAGAGATGGCATTATTTTTGGAGATAGGACAGCAAACGGCGCGCACACCACCATGCTCTTCAAGGAAAACCGCTTGACCGTTCACCACACAGCTTCAGGCCAGCATGTTAATCTTTTTGGAGCAGACACGAAAGAGATGACCCAGGAGTTTGCAGCGGCAATGGAAGAGTTCGTTTACTCAACTTTATCAAAAAAAGCACCAACCCACATCTATCCCATTGCAATAAATCGAATTTTTGAGTTCACAGTGCGGGGCAGAATCGCATATTGTAAAGTCGCTTCGTCCTCTGATTACATATTGCCAAGGGTAGATTTTGAGAGCTTTATGGATAGCGAATTTTGCTGGGGGCTGTCTCGCAACGACGAATGGTTGATAAAAGGCCGTCTAGGGCTTCATGTCATTGCCATGCAAGACCTAAAGCGCCTAGGTAAGAGACTGGAAAAACTCGCATTTTTCAAGGCTTTGGAGATTGGAATAAACAGAATTTGAGTTTGTGGGGCGGCTGGATAGGCCAGCTATTTACGTACAAACCCAGTTTCTTATCCTGAAGTTTGTTAGGGCGCTTGCATAGCAGGGCGCCCATCTTCAAGGAACATGCCACGCGCCTTTCCACACACGTCTCAGAGGATATAAGGAAAACAAGGAAGATAAAGGTTTAGGTGGAAATAGACCATAATCTATAGATACTTGGTTGTTTTTGGTGTGTTTATGACAAAAATCGAAAATGCTAGAGGCCGAGATCCAAAAACCGGGCCATCAGGATATGAACGTCTGTTTGGAATACCTGCATTGGGGCAGTTAATTAGTAAATGCCAAGCAGCAGTCATATCATCTGGTAATGAGCTTGAGACTATTATAGAAAAGAAAATCACAAATACCAAAGGCATTGCAATAGGTAAAATAAATAAAGAAAAACGTGTTTTCAAGAACGCCAAAAAAGATGCAAATGGAAAATTTCATGACGTTGGCGTTGATGTAGTTATCGATAGAGATAGTAAAATTAAACTGATTGAACTTAAAGACGGAGATGTTTTTGATGTTAAAAAGATAGCTGGCGAAGTTGAATCTTTACAGTTTGCCAGAAATTTCTTAGCGGCTCAAGGTAAATTTAAGAAAGAAGACATAAGCATTCATTTTTGCAGCTTTAATCAAACCGATAAAGAACACATATATCGTGGTGCGAAGGGTCTATTGCCAGACGGTTCTGCAATGAGTGGAAAGGAACTTTGTGATTTGCTTGGCTTAGACTATCAACAAATTATTGAAGAGAGAAAACAGGAACAGCCCGCCAATCTTGAGTATTTCCTTAAAGAACTTGTGAAAATCGAAAGCGTTAAAGAGAGATTGACGAAATTGCTTTCAATTTCTTAAAAATTGTATATTATCAGATGTTCGGTTTCTCGCACATTTCTTCCACGAACATTATAGAGATAACTTTTATCAAATTTCTTAATTTTTATTTTATCATGTCCACTATATAGTTTGAAAATTAGAGGCGTATTTTTTATGATTAGAATAAACTTTGCTTTTAGACCAATGATTAGCTCTGCCAAACGTTTTTGGTCTTCAGATGTAAATGGGTTAAGGTCATATTCACTAAAATCACTGTCATATGGAGGATCAAAAAATACGAAGTCATTTTCACCAAAATTATGTTTCTTGAAAAATTCGGCAAAATCAAGATTTTCTATTGTAGTGTTCTGAAATAAGCGGTAAACATCGTTTGAGAATATGGCATCAACTTTCTTTCTGAAGTTTTTTCGATTATATGCTATGCCGCCATAAGGTATGTTAAAATCTCCTTTTGAACTAAAACGAAACATTGATCCATAGCAAAACTCACGTATAAAGTAATAATTTGCCATCTTTTTGGCTTCGGGAAGTTTCAAAGCACCTGAGGCGCTTTTATTGAGGATTTCTCGGAAATACATGTAAAACCCACTTCTAAGCGCAGTTTCAATGTGTTCTTTCATTTCATCATTATCAAATGTTTTGTTTCCATCATCTTCAATTTTCTTTATCCTTTTCATCTTAGAAAATAGGTTGTCATCAATTTTATTCAAAAAATCTTCTGAATTCAGACAAAAATTATTATTTGAAAGCAGATGTAGTCTGCCATTATTTGTTTCAAGAATTTTACCTATCTTAGTTCGTATTGCTAACTCGTTTGCTTCTCCTGATCGATAGGTATGGTAAAGGGAGAGAAAGTCATTTGAAATTTTATTGGTGATCTCACCTAATAGCCCCCACCTTTCAACATACTTATACAGCTCTTCTTTAAACGCCTCGCGATCTTTTTCACCCTTCACAAAACGGTAAAAATCCATGAGATCGGTACTAAGGTCGTTTACTATAGCATGTTTAGGCATTATTGCAAAAAAGACCCCCCCGCCGCCAAAAAAAGGCTCAACGTAGGTGTCAAATGTGGGTATCATCTCCTCTATGTGCTTGAATTCACCTGATTTTCCACCAGTCCACTTTATCAGAGGTTCCACTATAATCCCTTCGTCGTTTTGAGAGTTTCCACTGGCATCCTACCCTGTGAAGGTTTATATTCTCAACTTGAGGTTGTTTTGATGGTGCATTCGTATGGAAAGCATCGATGCCGTTGTAAATAGAGTTCTCTGTGATGATGCCTTAACTAAGCTTAAGGAACTGCCTTCTAATTCCGTAGACTTAATATTTGCAGATCCTCCCTACAATTTACAGCTAAAAAACGAACTTTGGAGGCCCAATTGCACCAAAGTTGATGCTGTGGATGACGACTGGGATAAATTTTCCAGCTTCAAAGAATATGACGCTTTTTGTAAACAGTGGCTTACTGAATGTCAAAGAATTTTAAAGGAAACAGGAACAATATGGGTTATTGGGTCTTATCACAATATTTTTAGGGTTGGCACAATTATGCTGGATTTGGGGTATTGGACGCTCAATGATGTTACGTGGGTAAAAACAAACCCAATGCCAAATTTTAGAGGGGTTCGTTTTACAAATGCAACCGAAACCCTCATATGGGCAAAGAAAAACGAGCAAGCCCGAGGATATACATTCAACTACTCGCTTATGAAAAAATATAACGATGGACTCCAGATGAGAAGTGATTGGTATATTCCTATTTGTAATGGAACTGAACGGCTTAGAGATAAAAATGGTATAAAGATACATTCAACACAAAAGCCCGAGAAGCTTCTCGAGTATGTAATCCTAAGCTCGAGCAAAAAAGGCGACATTGTTCTTGATCCGTTTGCTGGAACAGGTACGACAGGCGCAGTAGCAAAAAAGAATGGTCGACAATATATTCTAATCGAAAAAGACGCGTACTATTGTAAAATAATTGACTGGCGACTAAAGTCAATAAAAGAAGTTGATTTTATGACAAATAACTCTGAAAACCAAAAAGAAGATAGAAAAGCCAATAAACAATTAGATTATTGTAGTTTTGAACGAAAGATGACTATAGAGTTATCTCCTCTACACAAATGAAATAAGCGAGTTAAGAATATATTAATGGTCGCGAAAACCAAGATGGGGGGTACACATGTCAAAAAGCCAAGATTCCGGTGACGCAGGCGAAATTGAAGTTATTAATAAGATCCACTGCCCAAACTGTGGAAAACACCTAATGAAACTTCCTAAAAACTATCCGCTCTTTGATATTCAATGCACTGGCTGTTCGTTTAGGGCCCAGGTTAAAACAAACAACTGCAAGCCAAAAGACGAGATTTTTGGAGCTGGTTGGGTTGTTTTAGAAAAGGTCCTCAAGTCTGGCTATATGATGCCTGCGCTGATTGTGAATTTTAGGTGGAACGAAAAGGGTGCAAAGAAACAGTCGATATTGTTTTATCCATTTGTTCCAAAAACTCATTTGAAGAAGAGAACGCTCTCATCAACAGCGCGCCGGGCAAATTATCAAATGTTCAATTATATTGGACTAAAAGCGCTGCCTAAGTTTGTACTTTACAAGAAAGGGTGAAAAAATGGGTTCTGGAGTAGGGGGCGGAGGAAGTTCTATTGGAACCGAACAGAGACTTGATGATGTAAAGCAATTATTGAAAGCTTCAAGTAATCAGACAAATGCGATAATAGTTCTTGCAGCAATAACTCTTGTAATTGGGATAATTCAAATACTAATTATGAAAGGTCTAATTTAGTCTCCGACTTCCATCATCTTTCCCGCAACTTTAGAGGAGCATGGAGTTTTTTTCTCTCGTTTTTTACTGTTGCTGTGCAACACCACATTAGTGTACCTCGCAAAATCACATCCCGTATTGGTATACCCGAGATACTCAAAACCTAGCAAAAATCATTCTTTTAGGTAGTTTAAGCGCGGAAGCGGGCTTGCGGCATCCCAAAAGTCCGCTCAATACTGATATGATGAACCAGGGAGGGGGAGAGCGCGTTTGCGCGGGGGGTTGGGTTTACTGACACGGGCACGCGCGCGTTTAGTAGCACACCGTGGCGCGGTTATTCATTTTCGCGCGCGGCAGGCGCAAGCTGATGGTTTTTATTTGCTTCCACCAGGAAAATGGATATGGGAAACATTGCCTGCAAGTACGAAGGACACAATATTGGGCGGAGAAGCCGGGACGCACAAATATTGTTTGCGCGCACAATTGAGGAAGCTAAGAAAGATGAATTTTTTGACAACCGCGCGAAAGGGGAAACTTTCTATGGCGCAGCAGGCTCGCGCAATGGCGTGGGGCTGATTGCGTACATTGGCAAGGATTCCAAATTGCATTTGTCGTGCAGCAATGCGCGCTGCCCAAAAAGGGCTTTGCTCGGAAAATGCACAGCTGAAAGAGCGATGGGCCTGCCAGCTAACTTGCAGCCTGAAGAATAAGCTATTTTTTCCACCCAGGAAGCTAGCCTTCGCGCGCAAGAAATGCCCTTTGTTGAAAGCTTACGTCGAATGGGTTTTCTCGTTCTAACAGAGTGTTGGTTTTGCTAGCAGATTAGTTCTATTGATGGTTTTGCTTGTTGTAGTGGAATTAATGTTTTGGCGCGCGAGCTCCAGCGCCACCTGCCCAAGCAAGCGGGCGCGCAGTTGCGCAACTCAAACGCTTGCGGTTTTGGGAACTGCGGTTTGCTGCGCGTTCATCGCGCTGCCGATTATGCTCACCATCGCGCGCGTGTTCATGTCAAACTCATTGGGCACGTCCAATGTGGCATGGACATAGAAAGTCGGGCGGGACACCGCGAAGCTCATAATCGAGTCAATTATGCCCTTAGGCTCGCGATAGGCAATGCCGTCGGGAACTGTAAGCTCGAAGGGGAAAGTCTCGCCGCGGTTGTACGTTTTCTCGCCGGAAAGCCGCTGGCGCACCTGGAAAACGCGCTCAATATATGAATGCTTGCCGGACCGGCGCCTGACTTCCCCGTAGAATTCCACGCGCAGCTCGCGCGCCTTTTTCGGCTGGTTGGGCTGCAGGAATATTGTGCCCGTGATTTTCTGGCCAGAGGCAAATGTGTTCCCGGCAAGATGAAGCTCAAGACTGCCTTCAGCGATTCCAAATACCATAATTTCACCCCGTTAAATCATTACAGGCAGCGCATACATCAGAACGTTCCAGATTGAGAACAGCACGAGCGCGCCAGCCGCATCGCTTGGTTTCCAGCTGAAAAGAGGGCGCGTGCGCGGGTTGTTGATTATTTGCGTTTCGTTCGGGCCTGCTGGCGGCATTTGCCCGCTTGATTGCATGTTTGTCTTTATCATGCGCGCAATGGCATCGTTTGCCCCGAAATTAGGGTCGGAGAGGGCTGTGCGCACCCATTCGTCGTGCCTGCGCTCGGCGCCTGGGAACGCGCGCCTAAGCAAGCCGCCCGCCAATGCCGCACCTGCGAAAAGTATTGCGAAAAAACCTACCGCGTATAAGATAGCAAGCCAGAGCATGGCCTTGCGCGGGCTGGCTGCGTCAAAAGCATACCAAAGCTGCTGAAGAAGCAGCAGCGCAAAAAGCACATGTGCAAGCCTGCCTTCGTTGCCGGGCACGCGCGTGAAAATATAAGCAAATGCGATAAGCAGTGGGATTGCAAGCGGTAAGCAAAGGCCGCCGGTTGCACCGAGTGCCGGGTTGCCTTTTGCCAATTCGCCACCCCCGCTCGTTTTTGCGCTGGCGGGCAGGGCAAATGCAAGCAGGAAAGCAAGCGCCAAGGCAATTATGTAGGAAAAGAAATAGTTGCTGAAGCCTTTCATGAGCTCAAGTGTGCCCGAGCCACGATAATTCTGTATAGCAACGGCGGTGAGCGCAAGCGCATTTATCAGAATCAAGAGGGCTGGAAAAAAGTCCATGCTGTGTTTAACCTGGAGAAGTTTATAATTTTGCGCGCTTTCGTCTGGGGCTGGTGTGGTGAATAACTCACCTCGGCACCCCAAGGTATTTCTTCTTTTTTAGCGCAAATCCCTCCGTGGGGGGCACGGAGGTGCCTCCAATGGCAAAAAGGGACTGGAAGACGTATGAGAAAGAACTTTTGGAAAGAAAGAGGAAAGTTGTTGAGTTTATCCTCAGCAGACCGACAGTAGATGAGGTAATAAAAGAGCTGGACAAGCTCAACAAAAAGAAGAAGGGCAGGAAATTTCAAGTTCCCAAGTCTGTCCTCCTTCTTTTCCATTTTTTGAAGCAGATTTTCAGGATGGATGACAGGACCCTGGCGCTCATGATGAGCGCCTTCATGAACACTCTTCTCCCAAGGCCTACGCCCTTTGACCATTCCACCATAGTGAAAAGAAGGCATGAACTTGACCTGTCCATTCCATCTGGCATAACTCCTGAGAAGCTGAATGGAAAAAGGCTCTACTTTGATGGAATGTGCCTCAGAGTAGGCAGGGGCGGCTACTACAGAAGCAAGAGGTACAAGACAGAGGTAAAATACCTCAGAATTGGACTTTTCACAGATGAAAATGACAAGGTTGTGGATTTTTCCATAGGCGATGAACATGACTCTGAAAAGAGCATGATAAGGGAAAAGCTGCCCCACATGGAAAAAAGCAAGGCAGATGCAGTAGTCATTGATGGGGCTGGTGCCTTCAAGGATTTAGTATATGGGCTTGCCAAAAACAACATAAAGCCAGTGATAAGGGTTAATGACAAGTCTGTTGAGAGCATGATGCGGAAGCCCCCTCCTCATCTCTGTGCAAGGAGGAAAAAAGACATTGAGCTTGCATGGGAAAAGCAGGTCAGAGGGCAAGCAGATTATGACAGATGGAAAAAGGACAGCGGCTATACTATGAGGTGGGTTCATTCAGAAGGAGTGATTTCCTCCTTCAAGAGAATGTTTGGGGAAGAGACATTTGGCAGGACCCAGAAGTCATTGCATGATGAGGTTTGTGCAAAGTTCATGATGTTTGATGGGTGCCTGCCCCAGTTGTGGGGTTGAAAAGAAAGAAACTGGGGCAGCTTACGCCTCAGCCCCCGATTTGCTCACCAGAGCAGTCTGGGGCAATTAACATTACTAATACTCTATTGGAAATACTAGTAGAATAGTGGTAATAGCCTTTTCACATGCAAAATGGGCGCTATAAGCCGGTGCAAATATTGTGTTTCTCGGCGCGCGCTAGCGAATCAACGCCAAAAGAAGACATATCTTTATACGCTGTTATTACCACAGCCCGTCTGCAAGCAAAATGCTTCAGGAATTTACACTTCAGAGGAAATGCTATGGCATCATTCAAGGACCCGTGCAGTTACAATCCAAAAAAGAAGCCCGATGCCAGGCGCAACGACACGCAGAAGCTTCACAGCAAGACATTCAAGCGCGCAGAGGCAAACCCGCGCGAGTTCGTGGATGAAATGGAAGACGGGCCGTTCAGGGGCGCGAGCAAAGCAAGGAAAGAGATAGAGATAACGTCGGTCATTGCCGGGCGGGAAGGCAGGAAAGACGGGCTGAAGCTGATTCTCAAATGCAGCAACTCGAAATGCCCGATGCGCAATCAATTCACCGGCAGGTGCATGGACGAGCCGTCAATGTACGTCCCAGATGAATGGGCTAAAGGCATCAAGAAAGCGGCAAAGAAGGAAAATGCTGCGAAGAACGCAGGCAAGACGGACTGATGACTGATTCTAGCGCCTCATGTAGACCGAGATGCGCGAATTGATGTCGGGCGCCATCGGGATGTCAATGCTCGCGTGCACAAACCAGTTGCGCGGCTTCGGGACGAACAGGTCGTGGATTGCCCCGAAGGTGCCCTGCGCCTCGGACGGCATTGCCTGTGTTGGTATGGCAAGCGAAAAAACGAACACGTCCCCGTCCTTATAGGTGCGCTCGCCGCCGAGCTTCTGCACTGCGCGGTAGGCGCGCTCCACTTTCGAGCCGCGCTCCATCTCGCCGTAGAATTCCACGCGCAGCTCGCGCGCCCGGATGTCTTTTGGCAGGTGGAGCTTGATTTTGCCGTTGAGGGTTTCGTTCGGGGTATAAGTCGTGGGCCCGAGCGTGATTTCTATCTCCCCTTCGCCCAATCCGAAAACCATAGGAACACCCACGGATAGACGCGGATGAAGCTTATAACATTTGTGCCAATAGCGGCGCGCCGCCAGTTCTTCGCCATAGGCATGACCGCAGACTTTTTCAACTTGGCGGGCGCAATAGAGGCATGGACATCATACTCGCTTCAGGCTCGCCGAGAAGGGAGCGCCTGCTTCGGAAAATCGCGCACACCTTTAGCGTGCTGCCTGCAAAAACCAGGGAAAGGCTGCTGCCGGGCGAGCCTTTCCCGCGCGCGTGCGCGAGGCTGGCGCGCGAAAAGGCGCGCGCAGTCGCAAAAAAGCGCCCGGGCGCGGTGGTGATAGGCGCGGACACGATTGCCTATCTTGGAAAGATGAACTGCAGGAAAACCAGCAGCAGGCGCGCTGCGCGCGCAATACTGCTTGCGCTGTCGGGCAAAACGCACCGCGTAGTTACCGGCGTTGCAGTCATTTTCCCGGGAAAAAAGGCGCAGGCTTACTCCGTGCGCGCGGAAGTGAGGATGAAAAGGCTCACGCCGAAGATGCTGGACTGGTACATGGAGACGGGCGAATGGAAAGGGCGCGCGGGAAGCTACGACGTGAGCGGCAAGGGCGCGCGGCTGGTTGAGCGCATAAATGGCGAGAAGGAAACAGTGGTGGGCTTGCCGCTCAAACGGCTCGCGCTAATCCTGAAATGAAAAACTTCCAGAGAAGTTTTTCAGCATTGGAATATAGAAATTCCAATACAATCAAAAAAATAAAGAGTAAAGAAAAAAGGAAGGGAAACTAATCCGCCTTCACGGGCGCAAGCGCGTAGCGCCTGTCCACGAGGACAAAGCCTGATTTTGCAATCGCTTCCACGCGCGCGAACAGGGCGTTCATGGCGACGTAGGAGATGCTTATGCCCGATGCGAACAGCAACCTCTCGAACGCAACCACAGGTATGAGCGCAAGCCAGAACACCGCCGTGCTCGGGAACGCGTAGAGCCAGACCACGCTGCCGATGGCGTGCGCGGTGAACGTGCTTCCAAGCGAGCGCAGGAACAGGTGCTCGGGCAATGCAAGCGCAATCGCGGGTATGAGCCAGTAGAGCGAATAAATCCACGCCTGCGCGCCAATCGGGTGCGCTATGAAGGCAACCATGCAGGCAAGCGACACTGCCGCGCCTGCGAACTTTCCGCGCGCGTATTTCGCAAAATACACAGCAGCGAAGAGCATGGGCGCAAGGCGGAGGATGTTGAGCACGTTAAGCTCCTTGC